>CAYFNV010000021.1:0-27907 GCA_964344595.1 uncultured Nitrospina sp.
GTTAAAATATCTTAGCTGAGAGACCAACTGTACATGCGAATGGTTCTTACCGCATTTTATAGTTGGAAACCAGTTTGGAGGTCCCTTATCTTTTTTGATTTTAGGAATAATTTATCCAAAAAAAGAAAATAATCTGCAAGACACATTTCCATTTTGAGGGTACTGTTAGTAATTATTATTACGCCAGCGGCAAAGGCCTGCAGTGATACTTCCTAATATGCAATGGGTGAGAGCAGAGATCGCACCGGGAACAGTAGCCAGCCCATAGTTTGAAAAATTACTTCTGGCTAGTTCTGTCGCCAGACCTGAATTTTGCATCCCAACCTCAATGGATACGGTTTGCGCGTCCTTCTCAGTGAACTGGAGCAGGCGCGACAAAACATATCCCAATACAAATCCAAACAGGTGTAGTGTGACTACCGCAAAAATTAATGATGCGCCGATTTCCAGGATCGCCGATTTCTTTGCTGCAAGAATAAAATCAACAATAAAGACGATAGAAAGTACAGCGAGAAAGGGTGTGTAGGCCTCCACTTTCTTAACCAGGCGGTGAAAATAATGGTTCAGGAAAACCCCCGCTAGAACAGGAAGTATAACCACTTTCAAAGTTTTGAGCAAAAGACCCAAAGTGTCTACATGGACCTTTAGTCCGGTCAGCTCCATCGAGATAGACTCCACCCACCAGGTTGTTAAAAGTGGTGTGAGCAGGACAGCCAGAAGTGTTGAACAGGTGGTAAGGCTGACTGAAAGAGCGACATGGGTTTTCGCAATAAAACAGACAACGTTCGAGGCTGTTCCTCCCGGGCAGCAGGCAACAAGAACGAGTCCAATCACAAAATCAATGGAAAGGTTGAAAGCCAGAGCCAAGGCATAGCCCAGCCCCGGCATGATGGTGTATTGAAGTACTACCCCCAACAGAATGGATTTTGGAATCTTGAGGACTCGGGAAAAATCATCGAAGTCCAGCGTGAGTCCCATACTCAACATGATGATGCCGAGGAAATAGGGAATCCATGTGGGTTGAAACCACGTGGCAGTTTCTGGTTTCCACAAGGCCAGGACTGCACCGATCAGTACCCAGACAGGAAAAAGGTTTGCCAGAGTGATGAAAAATCGTTCGACCGGATTCACTCAGGTTTTTGCGCGATGATGCTGGAATAAGCTTCTTTTCCGTTGTCGAAGTCCTGATAACGGATGACTCTCAGGCCTTTGAAGATATCAAGCAGTTCGTTGGTGTTCAGCGCCCACTTTCGGCTGAACCGGGCGTATTTCAGGTAGTCAACATTATAAGTTTCAACAACAATCATTCCGCCGGGTTTCAGGGCAGACTCGAACTGTTTGAAAAGATCCCTTTGCATATAATAAGTGCAGAGGATCACATCGTAGCTGTTGGGTTCCAGTGTATGGGTCTCAAGGTCAACAACTTTTGTTTTGATTGTGACGTTATTTTTTTCCGCAAGTTTATGGGCTTTTTCCAGCCCCATTTCGGAAATATCCAGACCGGTGACATCGAACCCCTGAGTGGCAAGGTAAACCCCGTTTCTTCCTTCCCCCATAGCGATATCCAGAACTTTTCCCTTTGGCAGAATGTGGACATTATTGACCAGGAAAGGAATAGGATGCTCGCCAAAAAGGTAAACATCTGTTTTATATTTATTGTTCCAGCGTTCTTTATCTTTGGGTTTAGCAAGTAAGGAACTGGTGGAACATAGGAACAAAAGTGCGGTTATAACCGCTACGCGTTTGGTATCGTATAATATTTTCATGGCAAGGGCCTTGATTGGGTTGTTGATCCAGTCTACCGGAACCACAGAATCCGTTCAAGGGGATTTCCCGTTTACTTGGGTTTTGCGAGCAGGTAGAATTGGTAAATTTAAAGGGCACCAAAAAATATTACCTTTGGCCATGAGCGACCCTCCTTATGAAGAAAAAGGGTCGTAAGTTGCCACAATGTAGAATCATTGAATTATTAGAGTCCCCCTAAAATTGTATCTCCGCAAATAATGGAGCAGAAATATGTCATCACGAAATATCACAATAAAAACACTTGGTATTTTTTTCCTTTTCTTTTCTTTAAATGCCTGGGCCGATGGCTTGCCAGGCAAGAAGCCGATAGCCCAATCGGCTGACAAACGTTTTTTCAATTATGCCGATGGCACAACATTGGATAATAAAACAGGTTTGCTCTGGATGACTCAGGACTACTGGCAAAGGGAAGCCAAATGGGTCAACTGGTACACAGCTAACGAGTATGCCCAGCGTATGAACAACAAAGATTTCGCCGGTTACCGTGACTGGCGATTGCCCACACCCGAAGAGGCCGCAAGCCTGTATGACCGGAGAAAGCGTAATCTGGACAAAGACGGAGATAAAATTTTTATTGATAGCATGTTTCCCAAGGGAGCAGGTTGGAGCACCTGGACCAGTGAGGAAAAACGTAATAAAGCTGTGACCGTTTCTTATAAGGATGAAGGCGGCCAGTCTTATCAGGATAAAATTTCCGGGGTGGATGCTTTTTTGAGACTGGTCCGTAATGCTCACTAGGCGTGATGCCAGCAAGCAATTGCCCATAGAGCCGAGATGACGATTGACGGAAAAATAAAGAAATTAAAAGTTGCATGCGATGGCTACATTGCCCACCAGTAATTGGCTCACTTATCCTGTAAATTTTAATATAAAAAACTATGTCAAAAGAACCGAATGAATCCGAATCTCTTCTCCTGACCCAGGAATATGAAATTCTTCATGAGGTGGCTCGCGTTCTCCACTCATCTCAAGGGGTGAAGAACATGCTGGAGAAAGTTCTTTCTGTCATCACTGGTTTTGGGGGGTTAAAAGTCGAAAGAAAAGCCGGCATCTTTCTGGCAGATCCTGAAAAAAAAGTCCTGAACCTGTATTGCACTTTAGGTGAGTTTACTGAAGAATTTTTGGAAAAGGAACAGGTGGTTCCCTTTGGTGACTGTCTATGCGGACGGGTGGCTGAGTCTGGTGAGTTGTTGATGAGTGAAAGTTGCTTCAGTGATGCACGGCATGAGCGTCAATATGAGGGGATGAAGGCTCACGGCCACTACATTGTTCCTCTAAAGACGCGAGAAAAACTTCTTGGGGTGATGTTTTTGTACACTGACACGAATCCCTCCTGGTACCAGCATAGCCAGGAAGTGCTTACTTCGATTGGCGGACTGGTGGCAGATGCGATTGAACATAGCCTGGTGGAGGAAGAACTGGCCAGTTATCGTAACCAATTGGAAAAGCTTGTTGAAGAGCGAACCAAAGACTTGAATCAAGCTAACTCCACACTTAGAAAAGAGATTGTGGAAAGAACCAATGCAGAGAATCAGCTAACCCTCATTCGTGAGCAATTACGTAACCTTGGCAACCATCTCCAAAACATACGCGAAAAGGAGAAAACGCGCATAGCCCGGGAAGTGCATGATGAGCTGGGTCAATCGCTAACGGCACTTAAAATGGATCTGACCTGTTTGAAGGAAGAGTTACACGATCAGAAGTCGGAGTTACATGAGAGGGTGCAGACCATGTCTGGTCTCATCGACTCTACTATCACATCGGTGCAGCGTATATCTTCAGAACTGCGTCCACAGATTTTGGACGTTATGGGTTTGTGTGAGGCCATTTCATGGCAGGCGAGGGAATATCAGAAAAGAACAAACCTTCAGTTTGACCTCAATTGCGAACAGGTTGAGATTAATAAAGAGCTTACTACCGAGCTGTTTCGTATATTTCAGGAAGCGTTGACCAATGTTGTGCGGCATGCCAAGGCAGACCGGGTTAAAATATGCCTGAACCAGGACGATAAACAATTAACACTGGAAATTAAAGACAATGGTAAAGGCATTCCTCCAGAAAAAATTAATGACTGTCAATCCCTGGGCCTCATAGGAATTCGTGAACGGGTATTGTTTCTGCGCGGGGAGGTAGAGTTTCTCAGTGAACCTGGACAGGGAACCCGTGTTGTTGTCAAAGTTCCATTTAAGTTATGAAAAACGATTCCAAGTCAGGTGTTATAAAAGTGCTGGTGGCAGATGACCATGCTGTTGTTCGTCAGGGCATTAAACAGATATTGTCCAAGACGCAGGACCTCTCTGTCATAGATGAGGCGGAAGATGGCAATGAGGTGCTGGAAAAAATAAAAGACCAAATGCCCGATGTTGTGGTCATGGATATTGAAATGCCGACAAAAAGTGGCTGGGAGGTTCTTCCGCAGTTGAAAAGTCTATACCCAAAACTTCCGGTCATCATTCTTAGTATCCATTCGGAGGATATGTATGGAATGCGATTTCTCAAGGCGGGGGCCTCGGCATATTTGACCAAAGCTGGAGCCCCGGACCAACTTGTGCAGGCGATACGCAAAGTTGCTGGTGGTGGAAAATTCATTAGCCCGGAAATGGCCGAAAAGCTGGTTGATGAACTGGGCAAGGACACTGACAAATCTCCACATGAAATGCTTTCTCCCCGGGAATTTCAGGTGTTTTGCTCCATTGCGGCGGGTAAATCCCTAAAAGATATTGCTGAAGAGCTTTCTGTGGGTGTTACCACAGTGAGTACCCACCGGTCACGTATTCTGGAAAAAATGAGCCTGAAGTCCAATGCCGACCTCATTCATTACGCGCTCAAGAACAAACTCATCGAATAACATTCTGAAGCAAATTGTTACCACTCCTTTTTGTCGTAATTCTACGACAGCACAAACCCGTGTTTTATGACCCGTAAAACCCCAAGCTAAACGATATTATCCATTCAGTCTGTCGTCCATACTGGTTTCGTAAATGGGATTAAAGGAGACAGGATTGATGAAAACTTTGCTAGCCATAGATAATTCCAGAGGAGTGCTGGATCGCGTGTTCAAACTGATCGAAAAAATTCCCGGAGTGGAACCCATTTATACGCTGACAATAGCGGAGGAGATTACGGAGTCGCTACGTAGTTTGCGTCCGGATGTATTGGTGATGGATTTATATCTGCTTGATGGAACGGTCATGGATGTGATGAACGATTTGGCGTTTTCCTCAAACAAACCTGTTTTGATTATATTAACGGAACAACCTTATGAAGACATAGAAGCCCAGTTAAAGATTGCAGGTGCAGATTATGTTTTAAATAAATCGCTGGAGTTTGAGTTGATTGTGAAAATTTTGAACCAGTTGAGTGAAGAAGAGAGGGGAAACCAGATTGCTTATTGATCCTGTCTATAAGGAGGTGGAGCATGTTCTATGAAGTTCGCATCTATGATGCAAAAAAGAAACTAAAAAAAACATTTTCGAGTCAGGAACTTAGCCGCAGATACTGGAAAAAGATTAAAGAAAATGATCTGGGGTTAAATCCAGGCCTGAACAAGATTAAGACTTTAACTTCTGAAATGAGAAGAAAGCTGGATGCACAAGCTCCTGAGCCACAGCCACATTAAGAAAACTCTAAAAACATTAAGGATATGTTTTCAATATTTAAAAAGGAACGTTGGTCGCCTTATGTGGTAGGAACAGGAATCGGATTGCTATCATGGATTACCTTCGCTTTAATGAATAAGGCTTTGGGTGTCTCTACGACAATGGTTCGTGCCGCGGGTGCGGTTGAAGGATTGGTGTCCGAGACCCATATTAGGTCAAACCCTTATTTCGTAAAATATCTTGGTACCATGGATGAACCTCTTCCAGTTTTTGAGTGGCAGTTTGCTTTGGTGGTGATGTTGGTATTAGGAGCTTTTTGTGCGTCATGGCTCTCTTCTTCCCGCATGCGCGAAACAGTTCCAGATCTTTGGAAATGGAGGTTTGGTCCATCAAAGTGGGTTCGTTTCTCAGTTGCTTTTTTATCGGGGATCGTTGTGATTGTTGGAGCCCGCCTTGCGGGAGGTTGTACTTCCGGGCATGGAATTTCCGGTGGGCTTCAATTATCTGTTTCCTCCTGGATTTTTTTTCTTTCTTTGTTTGCTTCTGGAATTGTCACAGCCTGGTTGTTGTACGGCAAGAAGGGTCAGGATCATGTTTGAAAATTTTTTTGCAAATCCAGACACGATTCTAATGGGAGGGGGCGCAGGTTTTTTATTCGGTTTCCTGTTACAAAAAGGGGGTGTGACTCGTTACAATGTAATTGTAGGGCAGTTCCTGTTAAAAGATTTTACTGTATTAAAAATAATGCTGATGGCAGTGATAGTCGGTAGTGTCGGTATTTATGGTATGCGGACTTTGGGTCTGGATATCAACCTGCATGTCAAGACCACGGTACTTCTGGGAAACGCCTTGGGTGGACTAATTTTTGGGACTGGAATGGCTATTTTAGGTTATTGCCCTGGAACAGCAGTTGCCGCCATTGGTGAAGGTTCCCGCCACGCCATACCGGGAGTATTGGGGATGATAGTTGGTGCAGGGTTGTTTTCAGAAACTTATCACTGGATAAAGGCTCATATTTTAAATGTCGGAAATTTGGGAAAAATCACCTTTCCTGAATTAACTGGCTTTTCACCGTGGTGGTTCATTGTCGGTTTAATGGTTATTGCTGTTGCAGGATTAATCGCTCTGGAAAGTTGGGAAAAAACAATCAGGGTTCATCAACGTAGTGATTGACCCTGGAATGTTTGATGTGTGATGTTTTAAATTTTTTGTAGTGCAAGTCTTTGTAGATGATTAATGAAGTATATATGTCTAATTCTTTTCATTATCTATTGAGGAGGTAGCAATGAAACAAACAATAAAAAAGGTTTTAATGATGAGTATGTTGAGTCTGGTGGGTTTTGGTTTTCTTGCCACCCCGGCTATGAGTGCTGGGCCTGCGGAGGGATACGATATCCATGTCCAGGCACCTCATATGATGGCAGATGGGACGGTAGGCGGACCATTTCACCATTACTGCAAAGGGATTTCAGATGAAATTCTGCAATGTCTGTTGTTTGAAACGACAGAACCGAATGCTCCGCTTAGGGCGATTGAATATTTCGTAGCAAAAGACCTTGCGCGCAAGTTGCCTAGAATCCAATGGCACAGGTTTTTCCACGATCACAAAGTAGAAATAGCAACGGGTCGGGTTCAGGTTTTAGGTGTGCCGGAGGATAAAGCCAAAGCCATAGCTGAAGCTGCCTCCAAAACGGATGGGGTGATCTATCACCTGTGGCAAAAGGGGCAGGAGTTTCCTGATGGAACTGTGACCTTTCCACAATCTCTGGGACATTCTTTTCCACAACCTGAATAAAACAAATCAAAGGGGGCTTTTTAGCCCCCTTTTTATCGAGATGTCGAATGAACAAAAAAATTCCAAGCCAGATTTTACGTGTATCACTTTTAAGTATGGCGATCGGTTTTGTAATGACAGGGTTGAGTGTTGCTTCTGACCCTGAAGTGCTGAAACAAAGAGTTCCGGCTGACCAGATTGAGGAAGCGAGGTCGTGGGCCAATCCATTTCCAGCCACTCCGGAAAATATCGAAAAAGGAAAAGCAATATTTTATGGCAAAGGGTTTTGTGTTACCTGCCATGGAAAAGACGGTAGAGGATTATACGATATTGAGGGATTGCGCGGAAAGCTTCCGCGAAACTTTACTGATAAAAGCTGGCAGGCGGCTCGTGAAGATGGAGAATTAATGTGGATATTGAAGAATGGTAGCGAGGGAACAGCCATGGCTAAATTTGTTCCAACAGTTTTTTCTGAAGAAGAAGCCTGGCATGTAATTTTGTATGTTCGATCATTTGGAAACTGAATTAAACATTGAGCGCTCACCTGAATTTATGAACGGTCTTTTCTTGCAAAAGCATAGAAGCAGGGAAGTAGGCTGGCATCAGCCCCTGTTTTTTGTTAAAAATGAACCTACTAACGATGCGAACGATTCATTTAATCATAACAGGGGTCTTTTTGTTCTTGCTGACGGGGTATGCTGTTGCTTTTCATCTGGATAATTATGTCCCAAGGGTTCCTCCTGAATTATTGGAGGAGCTTCAGGATATGGATAATCCCTACCCTGCCACACCTGAGCGGATAGAAGCTGGGCAGGACATATATTTTGGCAAGGGGCAGTGTGTCACCTGTCACAACGTCAATGGAAAAGGGGTGAAACGTCCCGGGCATGCGCCAAGGGATTTCACGGATAGAAAGTGGCAGGAGATCCGGACTGATGGCGAACTCATGTGGGTGCTGAGAAACGGGAGTCCGGGAACAGAAATGCCCGTTCGGGTGGGCAAGGTTATCACTGAAGAAGAAGGTTGGAATGTGATCCACTATATCCGTACGTTTTATCAAAACGAGGGAATATCAGGTGATTAAAATAGAAAAAGGATTTAAATGGAATGGTAAGGCTCTCGCCGGGATAATCCTGGGAATATTTGTACTTGGTATGGCATCGGATGTTTTGGCGGGCCCGCCATTGGGGCATGGACGTCGGCATCATTTACGTCACCATCGTGGACACCACGGTCAAGGATTTGCGGGGCAGGGATTTTGTCCGCAGGAACGGTATACAGCTCAGGCTCCCGATGATATCCGAAATATGCCCAATCCTTTGGAGCCCAGCCAGGAAATTTTGTACAACGGCGAAACCCTGTTTCAGGTGGATGTTCAGCCTGTTGCCTGTAAAATTTGCCATGGTGTGAATGGCAATGGACTGGGCATCATGGCGCAGGGACTAAATCCTCCACCTAGAAACTTTAATTGTAAGGAAACTATGAGCCAAATATCTGATGGTCAGTTATTCTGGATTATTCGCAATGGTTCTCTGGGAACTGGAATGCCTGCTTTTAAGGATCTGAAGGACGAGCAAATCTGGCAGATTGTTCATTATTTGCGCCAGTTTTCAAAACCACGGTACCGGTAATTTTTCTAAAGGAGAAATTTTATGTGGCGATTATCAGTTAAATTCTCTGCAGTTTTGTTGTTTGTTTTATTGTCAATACCTTCTATTCTGCAGGCCGGAGATGACGGGTTTGCCCAAAAAATAATTAACAGCCAATGCAAAAACTGTCACAGGTTTGAAGGCAAGCCTACCTCCAAATTTAAACTGAAAGCTCCAGACTTGATGTGGAGCGGTGTCAAATATCAGCGTCCCTGGTTGCTCCGTTGGTTGATGGGTCAGGAGGATAACCTCTACCCGAATAGTTACCGTTGGGATAAGTCCACATTCTCCGGCAAACATATGGTTTTGATGAAAGAGGAAGCCATAGCGATTGCGGGCTACATGGAAAAGACATACAAAGATCCACGAATCAAAAAAAGTTTTGTCGACATGTCCACTTTCACGGAAATGGAGGCTACTCTGGGGGCGGAAATTTACAGGCAATATTCCTGCCTGGGTTGCCATCAGATCAAGGATGATGAAGGTAAAAAAATAGGTGGCCCGATCAGCGTTGATCTTTTCGATGCAGGAAACCGTTACACGTTGGATTGGTGGAGCCGATTCGCAGAAAATCCCCAGGACTTCACTCCTCATAGCGGAGAATATCTTGCTGATATCAGTCCGCGCAAGGCACGTCACATTATTGGTTATCTCATGACACTTGGAGTGAAGGACTTTAAGTTTTATGAGCCATGGAACTCAGCGGCCTTCAAAAATGCTGATGCAAAACGCGGAGCAAAAGTTTACAAAGAATATTGTGTGCAGTGTCATGGACCAAAAGGTAAGGGAGATGGACCGGGAGCAAAAGGGCTAGATCCAAAACCCGCCGTGCATGCGGACCTGCCTCTTTCAGACTATCCCGATGATTATTTGTATAACCTGATTTATTACGGGGGAAAGAGTGTTGGCAAATCTCCCAACATGCCAGACTGGGGTTTGACATTGCCTGAACAAAGCCTGGCCGATGTTATTGCTTTTGTTCGCTCCACTTTCAAAGGGGAATAATGTTAAAAAGGCATTGTGTCTATACAAGACACAATGCCTTTTTAAATCCATCCATCTTTTCATTTTTTTATACGACCCTTAAAATACAGAAGGTTAAAGCCGGTTTTTGACCCTGAATTCTGTTAATGAAAAAAATTTATTCTGAAAAACATGGCAGGATCCTTTTTGGGGAATTATATTCCATTAAAGTTAGTGGTTAAGCTCAATGCTTGTGAAAAAACAAATTGCATTCTTTCTCAGGCATTGGGCTTAGTTCCAACCCTTGAGAAGGAGGTCACCATGTCGCTTATTGAAAACGCTTCCAGTACCAAAGGTAAGATACTGGTCATTGATGATGAAGCAGAAGTGAGGGAGGTGTTACGGATTCATCTTGAATCTGGCAATTACAATGTGATTGAAGCTACAGATGGAGAAGAGGGGATCAGCATGATGAAGGAAGGTTCCAACCTGGTTCAGGTTGGGTTGATCCTGTGCGATATCAGGATGCCAAAGGTCAACGGTATTGAGGCCATTGATTATTTAAAGACGAATGCGCCTTCTATTCCCATCATTGTGGTAACGGGCTATCCGGATTCAGACTTGGCCGTATCGCTAATGAAAAAAGGTGTGAAAGATTATTTGGTCAAGCCTATAGAGAAAGAAAAACTGCTGGCTAAAGTTGCAGAGGTGCTTGCCTCTCCTCAAGAATTTGATTATGTCTGAACCCTGTATCCATTAAGAGGTTTAATGTATGGATACAACTCAAGACACGTCCTTTGCTCAAGAAAGTGGAGCAGAGGAAAATAAGGAACGGAAGGGCATACGTACCGGATTAAAAAATAAATTAATCTGGACGATGCTTGGGGTTGGGGCTTTGCCCTTGATGCTGGCTATGATCCTTTCCTATTTGCAGGGAACGAAGTCCTTGCAGGGAGTGATCGGAGCCAGCTTCAAGGCGCTGGCTTATGAAACTTCTACCAAGATAGATTTGCTGGTTGATGGGGAGATATCAAGTAATATCCGCCATGCGGCCCACCCTTCTATCAGGTCGACAATTTCCGGTTTTAACCTGACTCTTGGTAATCCTGAAACCCGCGAAAAGTTTTTTCGGGAATGGAGTAACAAATCAATCCAACCCATTCTTGAATCAAAAGCAAGCCGGGTACTGAAAAACTTTCAGAAAAGAAAGACTCTGTCTGTTCTAGCGACGAAGGCTTTGTATATTACCGATGCTTTCGGTGTTCTCAGGGCAAGCATCAACGACTTCCCTGAATTCCTCCACGCTGATAATCCTGATTGGAAAAAAACCATTTCCGGCGGTAAAGAATTTGTATACATCGGACCTGTTACTTTTGATGAAAAGACCGGTTCTTTCCTGATGACCTTTGCCTTCCCGATCCTTGATGACCAGGAAAAGACCATAGGAGTTTTGCACCATGTATTTGATGCGAAGGAGTTTTTCTCCGGTTCGATTGAACCCATCACCTTTGGTGAAACTGGTCATGTCATGATGATTGACTCAAAGGGTATGGTGATTGATTGCCCCATATTGCCAACAGGATTTATGTTGCCAGATCCGGTTCTGGTAAGAAGTGTTACAGGAGAAAGCCCAGACTGGGTTAAAACCATGGGTGATGGTCATGGTGGAGAAGAACTTTCTATCATAGGGTTTTCACCTCTGGAACGGACCCGAAAATGGATCACGAGATCGGATGGGAAAAACTGGTACACATTTGCATGGCAAGCTTCGGATGAACTTTTTGCCCCCATGCAAAAACTTTTTATGTGGGTATCCATGGCAGGAGTGCTGTCCGTACTTCTAATAGGAGGCATGGGTTCCATGGCGGCCAAGAAAATTGTGCATCCTATTCGCAGGCTTCAGAAAGCTGCAGAGCGCATTGGTAAAGGGGAAAAAGTTGAGACACTGGAGATCAAAACCGGAGACGAAATAGAGGCGCTTGCCAATGAAGTGAACCAGATGAACGATCTCCTGCAGAAATCTTTTTCAGGTCTGGAAAACCAGGTACGCAAAAAAACGGAGGAAGTCATCTATTTGAAAGAATACACCGATAGTATTCTGGCAAGTGTTCCCGATGCAGTCGTCATTTTCGATCCCAACATGAAGATAGAATACGTGAACGAGGCATTTGAGAATATTGCACAAAAGAAAGCTGACCAAATGCTTGGTCGCTCACTATTGGAACTGGAGCCTGAATCCGCAAAAACCTGGATGATTATTCAAGAAGCGCTTTTAAACTTTTATAGTGAAGTGATCCCTATTGATTCCCGATCTTTGGGGGATCAGGTCATTCAATGCTACACTGCCCGTGACCCTCTTGCCCCTAAAGAATCTTCACCACTGCAAAGTATGAAGCAGACTATCAAGCTGGATGGAAAGGTTTTCGCCTACCAGATTTTTGATATTGTTATTCACGATGATAGTGGAAAACGGCTGGGACTGCTTTTAAGGGATGTCACAGAAGATGTCGAATTGCACAACCAGCTTGCGATGGCGGAAAAACTCTCTGGTCTGGGAACACTCGCGGCAGGAATCGCTCACGAGTTGAACAATCCATTGGTGTCCATCATGGGATTTACTGAAGCCATCCTTGGTGAAAGGGACAAGGACAAAATTCACAATTATGCCAGTAAGGTTTTTGATCGTTCTAAACATATGTCTTCGATCATTCTCAACATGTCAGGTTACAGTCGTTCTGCAGGTATGGAGGAAGAAAAAGACATTGACTTGAATGAACGCATCAATGCCGCCATTGAGATTGCTATTCTCACTTCCTACAACAATAATATTAAGGTGGATAAAAACTTTTCAGAACTACCACCCATCAAAGCCCAGCCAGAGGAAATCCAGCAAATATTCACCAACTTGCTGACTAATGCAGTGCAGGCGATGGAAGGAAAAGGAGAACTGAAAATTTCAACGGAAGGGCAAAATGGAAATGTCCTGGCTGTTATTCAAGACACGGGGCCGGGCATCCCGAAAGAATACCTGTCTAAAATTTACGATCCATTTTTCACCACCAAGGAACAGGGTAAAGGTACGGGACTGGGACTGAACATTGTCCATCAACTGGTGGTGAAACATGGTGGAAAGATTGATGTCTCTTCTCAAGAAGGAAAGGGAACCACATTCTCCCTGTCCTTCCCTGCCAATAAGGTTGAAGAAATCAAAAAGTAATTACAACGGATTTTCTCCGAAAAAATATTTTTATCTTCCCGGTTCAAGAGTAAACTGGACTATGTGATGGACTGTGGAGAGAAACTATATGCACCGAATTTTTTTGTTAGCGATGTTGCTGGTTCCTGCAGGGGTGTCATCGGCCTATGCCGATCATGATCCTGCTAAAGCTCAGTGTCCACAGGCCAGAAAAACTCCTCAGGCGCCTGATGAGTTTTTGAAAATGATCAACCCTTTAGCGGCCACAGAGAAACGAATCAAAAAAGGTAAATTGATTTACCAAACCAAATCATCCCCGCTTCAATGCAAGCATTGCCATGGTCTGGGTGGAGACGGAACAGGGCATATGGGGTTAGAAGCCAACCCACAAGCACGAAACTTCACCTGTTCTGAAACCATGCAAAACATTTCCGATGGACAAATGTTCTGGGCCATCAAACACGGCATACCCGAAACCGCAATGCCCGCCTACCCCGACCTGGAGAACTGGAAAATCTGGGTGCTGATTCACTATATCCGCCAGTTCGGCCAGCGTGACGCTGGATCCTAAATGAAAACATTGCATAATCGCCAGATCCTTCGACAGGCTCAGGGTGATTTTGTAATCGGATATACATAAGTTCGTTATCGCGAGCCGCTGAAAGTGGCGTGGCAGAGAACCTCTGCTGGCAGTCATGTCCTTTTATTGCTGGCAAACGCTTTTGGAGTGAAATCGGTGTTGACAATTTAGCCTTACGCTTAGTGGTGGATGGTGAGTTTTTTATATTTGGAGCGTTTGTTTTCTTCCCTCCCTCCCAGTTCCTGTTTACGTTTTTCCTGATACTCTTCGAAATTCCCTTCAAACCATCTCACTTTACTGTCCCCTTCAAAGACCAGGAGGTGGGTGCAGATGCGGTCGAGAAAAAACCGGTCATGGCTGATCACCAGCACGCATCCGCTAAAATCCATAATGGCGTTTTCCAGGTTACGCAAAGTGGTCACGTCCAGGTCGTTGGTGGGCTCATCGAGGAGAAGGACGTTGCCTCCTCTTCGGAGAAGTTTTGCCAGATGAACCCGGTTGCGTTCACCGCCTGAAAGTTCTCCCACTTTTTTCTGTTGATCCGGACCTTTAAAATTGAACCTACCGACATAGGCTCTTGATACAACAGTCTTGCCAGCTATTTCGATGTGCTCGGTGCCTCCTGTAATTTCCTCGAATACAGTGTTGTCAGGACTCAAGTCATGACGGTGCTGGTCAACGTAAGAAAGTTCTACGGTGGAGCCGAGCTTGAGAGCCCCTGAATCAGGTTGTTCTTCTCCGGCGATTATGCGGAACAAAGTAGTTTTCCCAGCACCGTTAGGTCCGATCAGTCCGACAACAGCACCACGAGGGACAGAGAAAGTCAGGTCTTTGATGATGGGGTCATCCTTTTGATAACCTTTGCTGATTGAATCGACCTCGATCACCTGTTCGCCGAGTTGTGGACAGGGAGCGATCTGGATTTCCAGTGTGTTATCCTCCACATCCACTTTGCGTGCAGAAAGTTTTTCGTATTCATTGATTCTGCCTTTATTGTGTTTGCGTCGTGCCCCGGGAGTTTCTCTCAACCACTGCAATTCTTTTTCCAAACGTTTTTGCAGGGTCGAAGCGGACTTTTCACGACGCCTCAGGATTTCTGCCTTTTGTTCCAGCCATGAACTGTAGTTGCCTTCAAACGGTCTGCCTTTTCCACTTTCCAGTTCAAGAATCCACTTGGTAATGTTATCGAGAAAATATCTGTCATGGGTGGACACGATGACGTTGCCGGGATAATTGGCGAGGGTATCTTCCAGCCACTGAACGGTCTCTGCGTCAAGATGGTTGGTGGGTTCATCGAGAAGGATCATGTCGGGTTTTTGCAGGAGCAGTTTACAAAGTGCAACGCGACGGGCTTCGCCTCCAGACAGGGTTCCGGCTTTCTGGTCATCGGCGGGAAGGACAAGGGCATCCATAGCAACTTCTACCTGCCGGTCCAGTTCCCAGCCATCGGCGGCGTCAATCTGGTCCTGAAGCCGGCCCATTTTTTCCATAGCCTTTTCCATCTCATCATCCGACATGGGTTCAGCCATTTTCGCGCTGACTTCGTTAAACTCTTCGATCATTTTTTTAATTTCGCCAAACGCCTGCTCGACATTTTCCCGGACCGTTTTCTCACCGTCCAATACCGGTTCCTGGGGCAGGAATCCAATGGTTGTTCCCTTTAAAGGTTGGGCACGACCCTCAAAATCCTGATCTTCTCCAGCCATGATTTTAAGGATGGTGGACTTGCCCGATCCGTTTTCGCCAACGATTCCAATTTTCGCACCATGATAAAAACTAAGGTTGATGCCGTTTAGAACCTCGTTACGTCCGTAACGTTTTATCAGGTCTTGCATGGTAAAAATATATTCTCCTGCCATAATGCCTCTTTTTATAGCCGACGAATCGTCGGTGTTGATTAATGGTTTTATTTTGCTGGCAAATAGTTGTTGAGTTCCATCAAGCTATTGCCGCATTCTCCCTCTACGGTAGCCGGTTGCTATCAGCCTCCCTTGCTAGAGGGCGGGCGAGGCCCGGAGTTATTTAATACCACAAAATCGTGTTCATTGTTGAAGATCAATTTGAATCCCGTTTTTTCCGCGATCCACTCAAAGGTCTTGGAGCAGTAAAAAATAATATGGGTCGGGTCGCGTTTATAATACCAGTCTGAAAAAGCGTTTTCTTCAGTTGGATAAAACCGGGTCATGATTGCGAGAAATCCTCCTGGTGCCACCCTGCTGGATACACGCTCTAATTCTTCAGCAGGTTTTCTAAGGTGCTCAAAGGTTTCTGTGGAGATGACTAGATCATAAAGTTTGTCCAGACAGGGTTGCGGAAAAAAATTGGGATCGTACACAGATGTGTTAATTCCTTCTTTTTCAAGCAGGGTTTTCAGAACAGGTTCATACCCGCAGCCATAATCCAGTGCCGTTTGAATGTCATAGGCTTTAAGTATGTTAATCTTCTCCTGAAACATTTGTACATAACCATCGTTCTCAATGCTGTTTTCATGTTGCAGATAGCGTTTGACTTCTTCATCTCTGGAAATATGAAAATCTTCAGGCACAGATATTGCCCGACATATTGAACAGCGCCAGTACTCACGGTTCTCTCCACTGGTCAGGAAACGGACTGGAGAATTACATAATGGACATTTCATAGGTCTTTCCGGTCTGGATTGGAATTTTGCTTGATTCTTGCCATCTGCTCAATGATAATCATCAACTCCAAGGGTGAAAAAATCGTTTTATCCTGTTTCAATTAATCAATAAATTTGGGGAATTTGTCGAATGGTTGCTTTTGTTAAAGGAAACGGGCTTCGTCCCGGTTATGTGATCAAGGTTAAGGGTGATTTATATCGTGTCATGGTGACCGAACATCGCACTCCAGGAAAAGGACAGGCATCCATGCAGGCCAAGCTTAGAAAACTAAAGGACGGAACGCAAACAGAAATCAAGTTTCGCTCTGATGAATCGGTAGAGCGCGCCGAATTGGAACAGATCGAAATGGAGTATTTGTATGATGACCCTGCGGGGTTATGTTTTATGAATTGCGAAACCTATGAGCAGACATTTCTGGAAGAAAAAGTAATCGGTGATGATAAGGCATTTCTTTTACCAAATGCCAAGGTAATCATTGAGTTTTGCGATGATAGCCCCATTGGTGTCTCTTTCCCCGAAGCGGTGGAACTTAAAGTGACCGATACAGAACCTCCCTTGAAAGGAGCTACTGCTTCCGGTTCAGGAAAACCTGCAACCCTTGAAACAGGCCTGGTTGTAACAGTGCCACAATTTATCCAGATAGGTGAGGTGGTACGTGTTTCGACCACATCAAGAGAATATCTGGAACGCGCGAAAAAATAAACCTCCGCTTTGTAGTACTGAAAACTGGCTATAAACCGGTTGTAACCTGCTTCAGGTATATTTGCCATCAGGAGGCAATAATATTTGACTTAAACCGGGGATTTAATTAAAGTAAATTGTTGATTTAATTAGAAGAAAATAAACATATCCCTTTTGGCGTCCTGCCTTTGGGCCTCACTTTATCCACATAGAGGTTCCGTGTGCAAAATGTAATTTCTGAAAATCCATTAAGTGTTGTTGAGTTGGTCATGCAATCGAGTTTAATGGCCAAAGGTGTTTTGTTTCTGCTCCTGGTTTTTTCCGTAGTGTCCTGGGCGATTATTTTTAACAAGCTCAGTACCTATCGCAGGGCAAAAAATGAAGACACTCAATTTCTTGAGACCTTTTCTAAAACTGAGAACCTGACCCATATTTACAACTTTTCAAAAGAGTTGCAGACAAGCCCTTTGGCCAGAGTATTCCTGACCGGATATCGGGAACTTTATGTTTTTCAGGAGATGGCAAAGGAAGAGCGCAAAAAACGTGGCGAGCCTCCGCCAACAGGAGGGGAACTGGTAACTCCAAGAGACTTGAAGGGCATTGGTCTTGCTCTCAATAAAGCCATCAATCGGGAAGTGGGAAGACTGTCGCACAGGTTGGATTTTCTGGCTACAACTGGCAGCACAACTCCCTTTATCGGATTGTTTGGGACAGTTTGGGGAATTATGCATTCATTCAGATCTATCGGTTTACAGGGTACAGCCAGCATAGGGGGTGTGGCTCCCGGAATAGCGGAAGCTCTTATTGCTACTGCTGCAGGGTTGGTTGCGGCAATCCCGGCTGTTATTTTTTTTAATTATTTCAATAATAAAATTGTACTTTTTACATCCGTTATGGATGATTTTTCGCAGGACTTTGTTTATATGGCGGAAAAAAATTTCGTGCGGGATCCAGTGGAAGAAAACTCTTTTGATCTTTCGTGAAAGTTTTTTCCAGTTCCTGAAAAAAGTTTATGTTAAAGCAAAGAAGACCATTTCTGGCAGAGATAAATGTGACTCCCTTTGTGGATGTTATGCTGGTTTTGCTGGTAATTTTTATGATCACAGCGCCACTCATGCAACACGGTATGGAAGTCCAGCTTCCTAAAGAATCGATTGCTCCTATAAGCATTAAAGAAATTCCCACCATTACTTTAAAGAGTAGTAAAAAAATATTCTGGAAACAGGAGGAGTTGACGAACCTTATGGGGTTAACCCGGAAGGTGGAGCAGTATATTGGAGAAAATAAAGACGGCGGGGTTTATCTGAGAGCAGATAAAACTCTGGACTATGGTTTTGTCATGCACGTCTTATCTACTGTTAAGCAGGCCGGGGTGCAGAATATTGGGATGGTGACAGAACCTTCTACGTCATGAGAGTCCAGTTTTTCCAGTCTGTTGATTTTAACCAGATGCTTGTCTTTTCTGTTTTTGGGCATCTTCTGCTTTTAACGGTTGTCTTGTTTCTTCCCAAACCCAGTATTCAGGACAAACCGATAGTTCCAGCATTTATGGTGAATCTGGTCAGTGAACCGACAGGTTTTAAAACGGCCGCGGCAAAACCTTCTAAGCCTCCAGCAAAAGCTAAAAAACCCAATGCAAAAAAAATGGCAAAAAAAGTGCCAGCGATAAAGAAGAAAACGGCTATAAAGAAAGCACCAGCTGCAAAAAAGACTGCTGTTTCCAAACCCGATAAACTTCTTGCAATCCAAACTCCCAATACCAAGGGAATTCTTGAAGAGCTGGGTAAGCTGGAAACAAAGATGGTTGTACCACCAAATAAAAGTATGATGGAAGAGCTTGACCAGTTGGCACGTTTGGAAAAACCTAAACGAAAACCCGTGGTCACCAAACCTGTCAAGTCTGTTTCCGAGGAAACTTTTCGTGAACTGGAATCTTTAAAAAATAAAAAGATCAATGAAGTAAAAGCTGTTGCTCCTGCTCCCCTGCAAGAAGATATACTGAAAAACTTTGATGAACTTAAGATGGAAAAAAGCCTGATCGAAACCCCTTCAAAAGAAATTCCAAAAAAGAGTCCAATAAAACCGGTTCCTGAAAAAAAGAAACTTCAGAAAACCGTTGTCCCTGAAGATGATTTGCTTAAGGAATTACAGCAATTGGCCATGCTGGGTTCTAGTCCTGCTTCTGAAGTCAAGTCGCGTGAGCGGGAACCTCAGACAAGTGCTCAAAAAAGTAGTGAATCCTTTAACTCTTTAGCAGATAAGTTCAGTTCTTTGTCAGTTGAGTCTGAACCTGTGAAAGTTGAAGTATCCAGTGCAAGGCTGGATTCTTCCAGTTTTCAAAGTAAACTTCGTTCCCTGCCCAAACCTTCAAGAACGAGGACGGAATCATCAACTGGGGATTCGTTTGTGTTAGCGAAAAAAGATGGTGTTCCAGGTGCTGATATACAATCGTTGTATGTAGGGATGATTAAGGAGAAAATTTTTAAAAACTGGCGGGAACCTCTAGCTCAAGAACACAATCAGGAAACAGTGGTTTCGTTTTATATTTTCCCGAAGGGAAATGCTGATAAGCCTGTTATCAAAAAAAGCTCCGGAGTAGAAGCCTTGGACACTCTTGCTGTCAGAGCGATTCTGGACTCCGTGCCTTTCCCCGAATTCCCAGAGGGGTTAAAGGCATCTAACCTTCATTTAGAAATGTACTTTAAATATGTTCCCAAAGAAGACTAGGTCTCGTTTCTGTTTCATTCTGGTTTTAATTTTGTTGGTGTTACTACCGATGCAGACTGGTTTTGCAGCACCCAGAGCCCGCATTGATCTGGAACTTGAAACAAGGAAAAAAGTAAATCTGGCGATTGCAGATTTCGTTGTGAAAGGTGTGGATGTCATGGGGATTGCCAAGGAGGCGAAACTAATTCTGAAAAGGGATTTGGAGCTTTCCGAATGGTTTTCTCCTTTGCAGGAAACGGTGTTTGAGGAATTGGAAAAGATGGAACGCTCAACTTCTAAAGTGGACTATAGAAGCTGGCGTCAAGTAGGAGCCCAGTGGCTCATCAAAACTGAATTTAGCGATGTGGCGAACGGTAAGGGACAGGTTCTTACCTTTAGGCTTTATGATGCGGTGAATAAAAGGTTTCTTCTTGGTAAGCGTTATAAATCTTCGCGAGACTTGTTGCGAAAAACAGTTCATCGCTTTGCAGATGAAGTGGTCCTGCAGTTGACACGTTTGGAAAAACCTAAACGAAAACCCGTGGTCACCAAACCTGTCAAGTCTGTTTCCGAGGAAACTTTTCGTGAACTGGAATCTTTAAAAAATAAAAAGATCAATGAAGTAAAAGCTGTTGCTCCTGCTCCCCTGCAAGAAGATATACTGAAAAACTTTGATGAACTTAAGATGGAAAAAAGCCTGATCGAAACCCCTTCAAAAGAAATTCCAAAAAAGAGTCCAATAAAACCGGTTCCTGAAAAAAAGAAACTTCAGAAAACCGTTGTCCCTGAAGATGATTTGCTTAAGGAATTACAGCAATTGGCCATGCTGGGTTCTAGTCCTGCTTCTGAAGTCAAGTCGCGTGAGCGGGAACCTCAGACAAGTGCTCAAAAAAGTAGTGAATCCTTTAACTCTTTAGCAGATAAGTTCAGTTCTTTGTCAGTTGAGTCTGAACCTGTGAAAGTTGAAGTATCCAGTGCAAGGCTGGATTCTTCCAGTTTTCAAAGTAAACTTCGTTCCCTGCCCAAACCTTCAAGAACGAGGACGGAATCATCAACTGGGGATTCGTTTGTGTTAGCGAAAAAAGATGGTGTTCCAGGTGCTGATATACAATCGTTGTATGTAGGGATGATTAAGGAGAAAATTTTTAAAAACTGGCGGGAACCTCTAGCTCAAGAACACAATCAGGAAACAGTGGTTTCGTTTTATATTTTCCCGAAGGGAAATGCTGATAAGCCTGTTATCAAAAAAAGCTCCGGAGTAGAAGCCTTGGACACTCTTGCTGTCAGAGCGATTCTGGACTCCGTGCCTTTCCCCGAATTCCCAGAGGGGTTAAAGGCATCTAACCTTCATTTAGAAATGTACTTTAAATATGTTCCCAAAGAAGACTAGGTCTCGTTTCTGTTTCATTCTGGTTTTAATTTTGTTGGTGTTACTACCGATGCAGACTGGTTTTGCAGCACCCAGAGCCCGCATTGATCTGGAACTTGAAACAAGGAAAAAAGTAAATCTGGCGATTGCAGATTTCGTTGTGAAAGGTGTGGATGTCATGGGGATTGCCAAGGAGGCGAAACTAATTCTGAAAAGGGATTTGGAGCTTTCCGAATGGTTTTCTCCTTTGCAGGAAACGGTGTTTGAGGAATTGGAAAAGATGGAACGCTCAACTTCTAAAGTGGACTATAGAAGCTGGCGTCAAGTAGGAGCCCAGTGGCTCATCAAAACTGAATTTAGCGATGTGGCGAACGGTAAGGGACAGGTTCTTACCTTTAGGCTTTATGATGCGGTGAATAAAAGGTTTCTTCTTGGTAAGCGTTATAAATCTTCGCGAGACTTGTTGCGAAAAACAGTTCATCGCTTTGCAGATGAAGTGGTCCTGCAGTTGACGGGGAAACGCGGTATCGCACAAACTCAGATTGCTTTTCTGAATCAGGAAAATTCAGGTAAAGAAATTTATATGATAGACTTTGATGGACATAACCTGAGGCAGATAACCTTTGACCATACTGTAAACTTGAGTCCGGCTTGGTCTCCAGACGCAAACTGGATTCTTTATACTTCGTATGCGGCACGTAACCCTGATTTGATCATGATAGACTCTTCCGGGAAGCAAAGGCAGACTCTCCACCGTCTTCCGGGACTGAATGCTGCACCAGCCTGGTCTCCTGATATGCAGAAGATCGCATTGGTATTAAGCAGGGACCAGAATTCTGAAGTATATATTTTAAACAAAGATCGTCAACTGAAACGTTTAACACGTCATTTCAATATTGATACTTCGCCTACGTGGTCGCCTAATGGAAAAAAAATTGCTTTCACATCCGACCGATCGGGAACAGGTGCTCCACAGATTTATATTATGGACTCCGCTAAAGGTGACCAGGCAAAGGTAACTCGTATCTCGTTTGGATCATCTTATAACGATAACCCAGCATGGTCTCCCAATGGTGACCAAATTGCCTACACTTCAAGGGTGGGAAAAAAATTTCAAATCAAATTATATGACCTGGGCACACATAAGAGCTCAATTCTAACTTCAGGGTCTGGAAGCTTTGAACAACCAAGTTGGTCTCCCGATGGCAGATTCATTATCTATCGCAAGAGAGAAAATAATAGATATAACCTTTTTATCCAGAAAGTGGGGAATGGCAAAGCAAGGCAATTGACTTTCTCAGGCAATGGGCATAGCCCTGCATGGTCCCCTTATTCAAGGAATTGATTTACATTCTGTGTGAAAATTTAAAATTTTAGGGTTGTCTTCCTAAAAAGTTTGTCTTACCATTTTTAAATGCCAATTTTATTACTTTTGTCTTTAAAATCAAAACGTTTGGAATATCGGAGATTATGAAAAAATTACAGGAATCTCTATAATTTTTGTTGTAATTTTAATATAATTATAAGATCATATTTGTACGCAATAACTATTTAAATTCAATAGATTCTGAAACTTAGTTCCGCTTTGTTTATTTATGGAGCTATTTGGTTTAATAAATTTTTGATTGATTTAATAATATCGGGGAAAAATTTTAGGCGAGGATTACTTATGAAAACTATGAATTGGAAGGCAGGTATCACTACAGTATTTTGTATTTTTTTAACGGCGGCATGTTCGAAGCAACTTATGCCACCTGAGATAGAAACTTCTGGGAATGCAATCGATGATACAGAGTTTACGGCTTCTGCATCAACAGAGGGAGATACTGGTGAAACACTCGGAGGCTCTGGCGGATCCGCAGATTCAGGTTTTTTTAGTGAAGAGCCAATTTTGGAAAAAGGTCCAGGTGGTTCTTGGGGATCTTCGTCTGGAAGTTCTAGTTCTACGGGGTCAGACAACTTGGCAAGTATCGGAGATTCTGGGCCCGGATCATTGGGTGGTTCTGGTAACGGAAACTTTGGTTCTGCCGGCCGGGCAGATATTGGCAACGGTTCGACCGGCTCGTTCAGTGCCAATCCGTTTGCTGGAGGCTCTACTGGAGGCTCTAGTAGTTCTGGAAATGTATTTGGAAGTGGCTCCAAGAGTGATTCTGGCGTTGGAGGAAGTGGTTCAGGAAGCGATTTAGGTATGGGTTCCGGTTCTTCAGGGTCTACGGGTTCCGGCATTCAAGAGTCCCGGTTGCGGTCATTTCAGGCATCTGCGGACTTGACAGATATTCATTTCAAATTTGACCAGTATGATCTCGATAGCAATGCCAGAGAGATTCTCAAGAAAAATGCAGAGTTTTTGAAAAACAATCCGAACCTGCATGTAGAAGTCCAGGGTCATTGTGATGAGCGGGGCACCAATAATTATAATATTGCACTGGGTGAACGACGGGCTCATTCCACTAAACAATACCTTGTATCCCAAGGTGTGGATTCCAGAAAGGTGCATGTCATCAGCTATGGCGAAGAGAAGCCTTTCTGCTTTACCAGCGGTGAAAGTTGCTGGTACCAGAATCGCCGGGCGCATTTTATGGTTTCAAAATAACCATTCCCCATTTAACGGTTCTGGATAGAATCGTATATAATATGGCCGCGTTGGGGATTCATCCCTGACGTGGCCTGTTTTTTTTGAGAATAATAATTTTTAATAGAGTTAACTACAGACTTTTAACAAAAGAACACTATTTATGATGGCAAAGTCCACCTTTAAAGTTTATTTTCTGTTAATCCTTATACTTTTTTTTCCTGTAAATTCCTTTGCCCAGCTTTTTGGTGCCGATGATGAAGATTTGCGAAAAATAGAGCATGAATTAAAAAAGCTGAATTTTCACCTGGAAAATTTAAAAAACACAGATGTTGGCCTGAGAGAACAGCAGGAAGGTCTGGCACGGCAGATTGAAGGTATTTTACAAGTCCTTCCAAGTTTGCAGGGAGCTGTCGAACAGAACAAGTCTGAAACCCTGTCTAGTCTGAACAAAACCAATGTCAAACTGGATGATTTACAGGCGGAAGTTAAAGATCAGGTTTTGAGTAAAATCCACCAGCAAAACAAGATTCTCGAACAATTTAGGATGGAGCAGGAAAACCTGAAAGAAGCTCTGGCGCAGGATATGGAAAAATTTGAACAGAGTAGCAAAACAAACTTTAAGGAATTTGCTGCAGCAAATGAGCAGACTTTGAGGCAAGTTGCTCAACAACTTGAAACACAGAGTGCTACTAACAAAAAAGGGTTCGATGACACGATTGCACTATTTCGAACGGAAGTCATCCCTGCTATGGCTGAAGAAAATGAGAAAAGTCGTGAATTGATGTTAAAACAATTGAGCCAGACTGGCATGGAAACCCAGAAAAACCTGGAGGCTTTTTCTATTAAAAATCAGCAGTTGAATCAGGGGTTGATCGAAATTCTTGAGAAAAGTCTGAAGCAAGGACAGGACACCAAAGTTTTGTTGGATGCTATCAGAAAAGACCTGGGTGTAGTTCAGGAAAGCCTGGTGGGGACCAATCAAAATTTGGCAGACAGCCATTCGGCGATTGCAGATCTTAAAACAGCCATATCCGTAACGAATAAAAATCTGATTGTTGCAGATGAAAAAGCGAACAAGTTGGCGGAAAGCCTGAAAGCTTTGAAAGCTCAAAACTCAACAACTGATGAAATGCTTGCTTCCCTCAAAGCTGATTTAGGACAGGCCAGGGAGTTTAATAAACTTGCAGATGAAAAGTTCAACAAACTTATAGACCTTTCTTCAAAGCTTGCAACGAATTCAAAAGAACTTGAAAGCTCGGTTGTGGATCAGTTAAAGGATTCTGCGAAGAACGAAGATGCTCGTACCACCAAGGTGGACTTGGCTAATGAGAAGCTTTCCCGTCTGATAGAAATCCTGAAAACGATTGTTAAGGAGCAGTCAAAGTTAGACCCGGTTGCCACTACTTTAAGCGATATACAAAAAGAGCAGAAGGCTTTACAAAAGGCTCAATCTGATTTTGTGAAAAATCAAAAAGCAATCACCGAAGCACTCGCCGATTTGCGCCGAAAAGCGAATGTCAATATTTCACGAAACGATGATATTAAGAAAGCTATTGGTCAATTAAGTCCCGCAAAAAAATAGCACAGTCAGCCAACTGGATGGCCGGGCAAAAAAACAGGAATTGACCGATTGATGATTTTTATTGCTCTGCCTCAATATGGCTAAAACTACTACCATTTTTATTTGCCAGGAATGTGGGCACCAGGTTCCTAAGTGGATGGGGAAGTGTCCAGAATGTATGGCCTGGAGCAGTTTTGTCGAAGAAGTATCACGATCATCATCAACTTCTCGAAATTCGAAACGAACCTCAGATCCCTCACCATTAGTCCCAATCACAGAAGTGCAGTCTGTTGTTGAAAATCGTTTGACCACCGGCATTGGAGAGTTCGACAGAGTCCTTGGAGGGGGCATGGTTGAAGGTTCTTTGATCCTGATTGGAGGAGAACCTGGTATAGGGAAATCGACACTTACTTTACAAAGTATGGGGCATTTGGCTCGGAGTGGGAAAAAAGTCCTGTATGTTTCGGGTGAAGAATCGGGCTCCCAGATCAAGCTTCGTGCTGAACGCTTGGATGCTTTATCAGACAATCTTCTGGTTTGTTCAGAGATCTGTGTTGAAGATATTATCCAATGGATAGATAAAGTTGAGCCAGATGTACTGGTGTTGGATTCAGTACAAACTTTTTTTACTTCAGATTTGCAATCCGCTCCGGGAAGCATAGGCCAGGTGCGGGAGGTAGCTTTTAAAATTTTTCAGATTATCAAGCAGCGTAGTCTCCCTACCCTTTTAATTGGTCATATCAATAAAGACGGGGCGATAGCCGGACCTAAATCTTTGGAACATATTGTGGATACGGTGGTTTATTTTGAAGGCGAACGTGGCCATGCCTACCGTGCTCTTAGAGCGACTAAAAACCGGTTTGGTCCTACTCCGGAAATAGGAGTGTTCCAAATGGCGCCTGAAGGACTGATGGCAGTGGAAAATCCATCTGAATGGTTTTTGTCGGAGCGACCTGAAAATTCATCAGGCTCTGCGATAGCAGCAACACTGGAGGGGAGCCGTACATTGCTGGTTGAAGTGCAGGCCCTGGTCAGCACATCCTCATCCATAGGTATGCCTAGAAGGATGGCTACAGGCTTTGATCAAAACCGTATGTCTTTGCTAATCGCTATTATTGAAAAACGAATGGAGTTTCAATTACAGGGTGAAGATATTTTTGTGAATCTGGCTGGAGGCATAAAAATCACAGAGCCTGCTCTTGACCTTGCGGTAGTGGCGTCCATTGCAGGCAGTTTTCGAGACAGGATTGTAGACCCAGAAATTGTTCTGATAGGCGAAGTAGGTTTGACGGGGGAAGTTCGTTCGGTCATGCAATTAGAAGCTCGCATTTTAGAGTCAAGAAGATTGGGATTTAAACGTTGTATCATTCCGCATGCCTCAAAAAAAATAAAGAACCTGCCGGATAAAGATATTGAGTTAATATTTGTGAAAAACCTTGCTGAACTTTTTGAACACCTGTTTGAATGATCAGATATGAATGTATGCGCGATAATTCCCGCAGGGGGACAGGGAACCCGAATGGGAGGAACAGTCCCTAAACAGTTTCAGGCATTGAGGGGTAAGCCAATCCTGCACTACACTTTGAAAACGTTTCAAGAGTCAGGGCTTATTAATTCTCTGGTGCTTGTGGTTCCAGAGAAGGAATTAGAAAATGCCTGTACCGACTGGTTGGGGAATCCCTCATTAGTGAAACAAGTTGTAGTGGGAGGTGAAAAAAGACAGGACTCTGTTTTTAACGGATATAAGGCTCTTCCAAAGGATACGGATATTGTTCTGGTTCATGACGGTGTGCGTCCGTTTTTGTCGAAGAAAATGATCCAGGAAACGATAGATGTTGCTAAAGAATTTGGAGCGGCGATCACAGCTATTCCTGTTAATGACACCATCAAACAGGTAGATGAATCCGGCAAGGTTCAGCGTACCATTGAACGTGAGGGTTTGTGGCGTGTTCAAACTCCGCAGGCTTTCCGCTATGATTTGCTCGGTGAGGCTTTTAATAATGCCCAAAAACATTCCTTTTATGGCACGGACGAAGGCGCTTTGATCGAATATCTGGGACAACAGGTAAGGGTCGTAGATGGCTCCGAATGGAACCTCAAAATTACCCGTCCGGAAGACCTGGTGTTGGGTGAAAGCATTGTGGCGAAACTTTTCCCGGAAGATTGAATATTTAAATATCGTTATAAAATTAAAAAGTCTGCTCCCCAATACCTTTCAGATCATCTAATACACGTTTAGAGATATCAATTAATCTTATTCAGGGAGGATAAATAATGTTGCAACCCGGAACCGATGCGCCTGATTTTTCTGTGAAGGATCATAACGGTAATACGATCAACCTTAAGGATTGCAGGGGTAAAAAAGTTGTGCTTTGGTTTTACCCTAAAGCCGATACCCCTGGTTGTACCATGGAGGGGCAGGGTTTTCGTGATGACTTTAAAAGTTTCGAGGAAAAAAATGTCCAGATCTTTGGAGTCAGCCTGGATAATGAAGCGGATAATAAAGCCTTCGCAGAAAAATTTTCTTTTCCTTATCCCTTGCTTTGTGATGTGAACCGGGAAGTTGCTCTGAGTTACCATGCTGTAAAGAGTGTTGAGGAGCAATATGCAGCCCGTATCAGCTATGTGATTGGAGAAGATGGAAAGATTCTCGAAAGCATCGAAAACGTCGACACCAAGACTCACTCTAAGGACTTATGTTCCCGGCTTTGATCTTTTAGAGTTGATAATTAGCAGCTCTTCAAACCATGATGGCCTGCAATTTGCCAAAACCCTTTATAACAAGTTGGCCTCACGCCGAGTGGCGGAG
>CAYFNV010000021.1:28007-63964 GCA_964344595.1 uncultured Nitrospina sp.
TAGCCTCCGCAGGCAAATATTTATAGCTTTTGTTGCCGAGATATATCTCTTATTGCCCATTAAAGCTATTGCTAATTGGCCTTACGCCGAGTGGCGGAGTAGCCTCCGCAGGCAAATATTTATAGCTTTTGTTGCCGAGATATATCTCTTATTGTCCATTAAAGCTATTGCTAATTGGCCCCACGCCGAGTGGGTTGACGGGAGAGGGCTGGAGCGTTATGATTCTTCTTTCTTGAAATTTCGGCAGGGAGCGAAAGATGGGATACAAAGAGTCGTATATGCCTGAACCCTTGGATGAGGGACAAAAGAAGGTTAAAAAGGAAATCTTGAACACCAAGATTGCTCCTATCGACTTTGAAAATATTAATGATGTAGGTGACCTGGTAGAGTCGTATCAATCTGCTTCTATACAGGCGAGAAACCTCGGACAATGCGCTAAAATTTTCGGAACAATGCTTCAGGATGAGGAAAAGCCCACTATTTTCCTTGGTCTGGCGGGTCCGCTTATAGCGGCGGGTCTTAGAAAAGTCATCCGCGATATGGTGCATTACAATATGGTGGATGTTATTGTTTCTACCGGCGCGATTTTGTATCAGGACTATTACAATGCTCTCGGAGGTGGCCATTATTATGGCAGTCCAAATGCTAATGACACTAAACTGAGGGAACTTTTCATCAATCGCATTTATGACACATATGTTGATGATGAGTTATTTGTCGAAGACGATACCCTGGTTGGCAAGTTTGCTGATACTTTGGAACCCGGAAACTACTCCAGCAGAGATTTTATTTCCAGGCTTTCAGAGACCATTGATGATGATGAGTCTATTCTAGTCACTGCCCGAAAAAATAATATTCCGATCTTTTGTCCTGCACTCAATGACTCCAGCCTGGGGATAGGGTTGACGGAGCATTATTACTCGGCCCGTAAAGAAGGCCGCAAGCCAATTACAATTGATTCCATTCGTGATAACTACGAACTGACACAGATTGTGGTGAATTCTACCCGTACAGCGGCTTTTTATGTTGCGGGAGGTGTGCCTAAAAACTATGTCAATGACTCTGTAGTCATGTCTTATATATTTGGTAAGGATACAGGTGGGCACAAATATGCCTTGCAAGTGACGACTGATTCCCCCCACTGGGGTGGACTGAGTGGAAGTACACTTGCTGAGGCGCAGTCGTGGGGTAAAGTCAATAAGGAGGCAACACATTGCATGGCGTTCGTTGAGCCCAGCGTTTCCCTTCCATTAATTTTTGGTTATGCGTTTCAAAAAGGTCTTTATAGGGATCGCCCTCGAATGGATTATGAATGGGAAGGTGATACCTTGAAAAAACTTTCCCGCCTCCGGACAACGTCTGGTAGGAAATAGGCTTACTCGGGAAAAATGAATTTACACGGCTCAAGAAGCCATTGCAATTGGTCCAGCGTCACGCTGGTGGCCCCACGCCTAGTGGCGGAGTAGCCTCCGCTGGCAAAAGATCTTGGCCTTTATTGCCGAGATATATTCCTTGTAGCCAATTAAAGTTATTGCTCGTTGGCCCCACGCCTAGTGGTTAAGGTCGAGATATACGCGCGCCTGGTCTATTTGTGGAGCGGATTCAAGCTTGGACTTGATGTTTGCTACCAAGGTGCGTGAGTCTTCCACACTTTGGTTCGGTTCAACCTTAATAAAGACATCTAAAATATTTTTTCCTTTAATGTGATGCACCCGGAATTCGGGGGGCATAATATTTCCTTCCAACTCTGATATCAATGGCCGGGCAATATCTATCAACTCATTTCTGGTAATGGGGTAAATGGTCTCGACTTCTGTGTCGGACTCGCCATCTACATGAACGAGCACATCCTGAATATTATCGAAAGCATTAATAAGATTTCTCCGTGCAATTTCAGCAACTCGGTGACCTTCGGTTACAGTCATTTCTGGATCGACCAGAATGTGTACATCTATAAGAAACTCCCCTCCGATGACACGGCTTCGTAAATCATGGAAGTGGAGAACTTCTGGTATGTCATTTAATATTGCGTGGATTTTTTCGGTGTGTTCATTGCTCAGGGCTGTGTCCATCAAATCCCGCACTCCTTGTCGGGTTATGTCAAATCCAACTTTCACAATCATTGCCCCGACCACTGATCCAGCCAGCGGGTCCATGAAAGCAAAGCCCTGTGCTGCACCAATAATTCCGATCAAAGCTGCAATGGATGAAATAGCATCTGTCCTGTGGTGCCATGCGTTGGCAACCAAAGAAGGGCTTTGTGTTTTCTCCCCGACTCGGCGGGTATATTGAAAAAGTCCTTCATTAATTATTATTGAAAGCACTGCGGCAATTGCTGCAAGCATGTTCGGCATTTGCCTGGAATCGTTGTTGATGGTTTCCCATGTTTCATGGATGACGCCTATGCCGGTTGCGATGATGAGCACCCCGATAACGGTGGCCCCAATGGTCTCTGCACGTCCATGTCCATAAGGATGGTTCTCATCCTGAGGTATCTTTCCTATTCGGTGGGTGAAAAGGACAATAACATCTGTCACCAGATCGGAAAGGGAGTGGATGGCATCTGCCACCAGGGCAACACTGTTCCCCAGAATTCCTCCAGCAAACTTGAATATTGAAAGCAGTAAATTAGCAACTGCACCAATAATAATGGCTTTGATTCCGGAGGTCATGGTTTCAACCAGGGCAAAATTTTAAATTAATTGCAGGGAGCAACTGGATAAGACCGAATTAAGCGGAGACCATCTCTATGTCAGCTCAACCCGGCTATTACAATTGGGTTCAGCGTCACCCTGGTGCCCCACGCCTAGTGGCGTAGTAACTTCTGCGGGCAACTGATCATAGCTTTTATTGCCGAGATAATCTGTTGTCTAACAAATTAAGCTATTGCTCGATGGACCCACGCCTGGTGGTCAGGCTCTTAATAATTTTAACATTGGCGGCTGGAAAAGGATACGTGTCCAAATCTTTTGCCTGGACCCAGGACCACTCATCGCATTGTGAAGGAGAAACTTTACCTGAACGCAGTCGGCAAAGGAAAACGTGTAAGGTTACCCGGAAGCGGGTATAACTGTGCTTAATGACCATTAATTTTTCGTCTATATGGAGAGTTACTCCCAACTCTTCTTTGATTTCACGATGCAGGCATTGTTCAGGTGATTCTCCTGGTTTAAATTTTCCTCCCGGAAATTCCCATAATCCACCCATAAGTCCGCCAACTTTCCTTTTCTGGATGTAGATATTGTTGCGTCTCAAGATGACGGCTGCACTGACTTCAATTTTAGTTGAACGTGACTTTTGTTTTTGAGGTGGGTATTGATCCTGTTCCCCGCTTTTCTGAGCTTTGCAATTTTGTTTCAGGGGGCAGAGCAGGCAAAGGGGATTCTGCGGCAGGCAGATTGTGGCACCCAGTTCCATGAAGGCCTGATTAAAATTGCCGACCCCTGTTTCTGGAAGAAGATTTTGCATGGTATCCCATAAAATATTTTCTGATTTCCGGTTGTTTCCATTTTCCTTGAGCAAAAAAATTCGTGACAGAACCCTTTTAACATTTCCATCAAGGACAGGTACTTTTTGGTCAAAGGCGATGCTTAAAACAGCCCCTGCTGTATAACGACCGACACCGGGTAGTTTCAGAATTTCATTCATCGAATCAGGAACCTTGCCAGAATGATCTTTAAGGATTATTTGAGCGGATTTTTTCAAATTTCGGGCGCGGGAATAGTATCCCAGGCCTTCCCAATGTTTCAATACCGTAGACTCCCGGGCTCTGGCCAGCTTTTGCAATGTGGGGAATGATTTCATCCAACGCTCAAAATATGGGATGACTGTTTTTACCTGGGTTTGCTGCAACATGAACTCTGAAACAAGAATGCGGTAGGGATTCCTGTTGCTACGCCAGGGCATTTCCCTCTTTTCTTCTCCGTACCAATTCAGTAATTTTTTCTGAAGAGCTTTTAGATAGGTGCCTTTTGGTGGGTTGGCAATGTCATTCATGGATGGAGAGACCTTACACGCCAATAGCGTTTTTGCTCCAGATAACTTTGTGGAGTTGAGTCTGCAGACGCACAGGCAATTTATCTTCCAGAATCCATTCAGACAAATCTTTTAAGCCGAGCTTGTCATAAACCGGAGAGAACAAAACTTGGTCGGTAGAAGTGAGGTTGAATGTTTTCATCAAGTCTCGGCTCCATTCATAGTCGGCACGATCAGAAAGGACAAATTTTATTTCATCATGCACGGAAAGAAAATTCAGGTTTTCAAGATGGTTCCTGTTACTCTCGCCACTTCCAGGACATTTAATATCGAGAATTTTGATGACTTTTTTCGGGACTTTGTCGATTGGCAGGGATCCGCCTGTTTCCAGCATCACTTTATAACCTTTTTCCAAAAGAGCTTCCATAAGTGGGTATACATCTTCCTGCATTAAAGGCTCCCCGCCGGTGATTTCGACCAGGGGCAGAGAAAAAGTTTCTACCTGTTGCACGACCTCTTCCACAGAGAGTTCATTGCCTTCATGAAAAGCATAAGCGGTGTCACACCATGAACATCGTAAATTGCAACCTGTTAACCGGATAAACACACAAGGCAGGCCAGTATGAGATGACTCACCCTGGATGCTGGCATAAATTTCATTAATTTTAAGCATTCGGCTCCTGAAATCCAGTATAGATATTATCTCTTAAATAGATTATTTTAGAGGACCTCAAATTATTCGATGATTCTACATTAAGTCAATTCGCGACCCTTTATTTTATAAGGGTCGCTCATGGACAAATGTAATATTTAGAGGTGCCCTTTAATTTTACAATATTTATAGATGGAGGTTCATTAAACTTTGAGTAAATTTTATATGGAATTGAATGACAAACTGCAGGAGTTTGTTGTTGAGCAAAAAATTTTTTTTGTTGGCACAGCAGCGTCTGATGGACGTGTCAATGTGTCTCCCAAGGGTATGGATAGCCTTAAAATCCTTAGCGAGAATCAGTTGATTTGGCTCAACCTTACTGGTAGTGGCAATGAGACTGCTGCGCATTTACTTGAGAAATCCCGCATGACTCTCATGTTCTGTTCGTTTGAAGGGAAGCCGTTGATCCTGAGAATTTATGGAAAGGCCCGGGCCATTCACCCAAGAGATGAAGAGTGGTCGAAGTGGATCACGTTGTTTCCAGATTACCCCGGATCGCGCCAGATTTTTCTGCTTGATATTGATTCAGCGCAAACCTCCTGTGGGTTCGCGGTGCCAAACTTTAAGTATCAGGAGGACAGGAGCGATTTGGTTTATTGGACAGAAAAAATTGGTGATGAGGGAGTAAAAAACTACTGGAAAGAAAAAAACCAGATAAGTATTGATGGAAAACCGACAAGAGTTTTTGATTGAATTGTTCGGGATATTTGTAGCCTACTGGCTAGACCCCCATCATTTATTGTCTGAAAATTGAGTTTCGCTTTAAGGCCCGAGTTGGTGGAAAAGAGATATTCCAGACAACCCGGGCCTTTCAGCAGGGGAGGGGTGAGGTTTTTATTCGTAGTCTTCATTCAATGAATTAAGAAAACGAACAAGAGGTTGTACATCCCTTTTTTTGAGGAAAATGCCCTTCAACTCCGGCGCGGCATTTCGTAATTTTCTTTGTCGAGCCAGATCTGAAGAATCTCTGTAAAACTGGATGACATCATCCAGAGTATCTTCCTGTCCGGTATGCATAAACGGAGCGGAATGACCCAGATCACGCAAGCCGGGAGTTTTGAAAAGTGCGACTGTAGTTTTAAGCAACTTGGGGTTCCAGCACTTTCTCGCAACTTTTCGGTCATCGAAAAGATCGTCATCGTCAATTTCCTGACCTACCTGTTTTTCACATAACAGCTTCCAAAGTCGCTTCTGGGGACCCGGGAAATCTGGATTTGCAAATACATTCCAAAGCCCGAGATCCGTTTTCTTGTTATCTTCTTCAGGTATGCTCCGGAATCTACCTGAAGCATTGGGGTGTTGAGGAGTGGCCGGGAGATATTTGTCATGCCTTCTCAGCCGTTTAAAATATCCAGGAATCTTCAGCCTTTTAAAAGCACCGCGTCGGTGGACTTGATCAAATTCCTTTTGGGTCGCACCGGTATTGTGGAAGTTGAAATCCGTAAAATTGGGAGCAGGATGGCATGAGACACAATTGCCGATACCGCTTCTTTTCTTAGGACCGCGTATTTTCTTTTTACTGGATTGGGCCAGGAATATTTTTAAACCCTTCAATTCTTCTGCACCGAATGCATAATCTTGGTCGTGGAATTGAAATGATCCATCAATACCATTTTGAACAAAAGTGGGATTGGATAAATCATTCACCTCCTCCAAAAGCCGTTGGCTGTATTCAAGTTCCGATTCATCTTCCTCGGGTTTACGATCCAGACCGTTTTTCTCAAGAAATACATCATAGGGAGACAGGTTAAACTCACCTGTTATCTCATCCGTACTGAATGCGAGGTCCAACACATATTCGGATATGATCTGTGCGACGATAGAGAAAATCATCTCGTCCGATGTGGCGGGATCGTCAACATCGATCTGCAAATTGGTCGGTAAAATTAAATCCTCAATCAAATTTCCATCCCCATCACGAGGGTTTCCTCGTAATACTTCCCGGTATGGCCCTCCAAATTCTTGAGCCAGTTCTCCCAGTCCATTATCACCTTTAATGATTGAGGCTACATGGCTAATGGCCTGCTGGCTTTCAGTTGCCAACCAGCCGTAATTCCTTCCCGAAAGAGTTCCCTTAACAAGGTCTTCCATGGTGGAAAATTCGGCATCAAAGTGAAAAAAGAAACCGCCCCTGCGTGGAATGGATGCGTTTACCAGGGGAGGAGAATTCCTGACAGTCAGAGAATTTCCATCTCCCCGATCTGGAATAGGGCTTCGTTGGGCGAAATCTGTGTAAGTCCTCATTCCACCTCCGACCTCTTCCAGTTGAGCATCCACCAGATGACAGGCGGAGCAGTTCATGGATTGTCCCGCAAAAGGTCCGGGTAAAGGCGCGCCGGTAGTTACTGTTACATCCATGGTCGGATCACCTTGGAGCAATTCGTGATTGGCATCTCCACCTGAATTAGCAAAGAAAAACTGTGCGAACCGGGTTTCTAAAAACAGGCGTTCGCCTATGGCGATTTCTGCAGGATCTGCTTCTTCTTCCTCGGCGTGGACAAGTGGTATCGAAGAAAGATTGACTAACAAGACCATTGCCAGGAACAAACATTGTAAACTCTTGAAACTTGATAAACCCATGCTTCAATCCTCCCAGTTATGCAGAGTTAATAAATGCCAAAAAAGACATTGAAATAGATCCGCGGATCATTATAATAATGATTGTCATTATCAAAATATAGAACGAAAACTATCATTTTGTCAAAGGAAAATTATTACAGTTCTTATTTACAACGGGTTTTAAACGATGATAAGGCGGGATTATTAAGAGTTTTGTAATAATAAGATATTGAAAATTATGTGTTTATGGTTAATGTTTAATATTCTCCAATTTATTGGTAGATAATTTTGCCATGTACAAGAAATAATGATTTGTACAGCTAAAATATTGTCTGTTTAATTAAATGATAATGATAATCAAAAAATATTATTAGCTCTTTTGGAATAGGGAGGAGAAGGTTTATTTTTCAGTTGGGACAGTTGTCTTATTTTGGAGAATTCCGGTGAAAAGCTAGTGCCTTCCAGAAGAAGCAGTTGTTAACTGCAGTCTCCTCCGGATAGCCGGATTCTCCTCCTCGAATACAGTCTTAAACCCCTAGACGGTTTGCGAGGATTTTGGTTCCCATTCTGGCTTTGGCTGTGAAGTCTGACCAGGATCTTAATTTGGTGATCTGCTTCATGATGTAGGTGGGGCTGCTGTAAAACCGGGCATGGCATTCATCCTGAATCTGTCGTAACTCTTCTTCGGTGAAATCTTTGTTCCAGAACTGGATTTTAAAATCAGGAGTGGGGTTTTCGGCAAATTTCTGCCAATAATCTTCTGGAACAATTCCTTCATTCAACATTTGATAATAAAGTTCTACCTTTGGATAAGGTGTGCAGATAGAAAACTGCGCATAATCAGGCTTCAGTTTTTTAGCAAAGTCCACAGTGGTGAACATTTCTTCTTTAGTCTCATGAGGGATGCCGATCATCATGTAGGCGAAAAATCCGATACCGGCCTCACGTGTCATTTTGACAGCGCGTTCAACTTTTTCTAGGGTTTGTCCTTTCTGTAGATATTGCAAATGTTTTGGAGTCGCGGATTCTATACCGAAATGAATACGGTAGCATCCTGCTTTTTTGAGTGCTGCCACAACTTCCGGATTAATGGTGTCTACCCTTGCAGAAATTTTGAAATTAATTTTAATTCCTCGATCAGCGATCAGCTTGCAAATTGCTAATACATTTTTTTTATCGATAGTGATGGTGTCATCAACAAAAAATAAATCGTCCACTCCCATTTTGACCAGCTCTTCGATTTCATTGACAACACTTTCAGGGCTGCGGATTCGGAACTTTGTTTTGCGAATATCGCAGAAGGTGCAAGCCGCCGGGCACCCTCTTGTCGCCTGGATGGTGAAGAACTGCCGGCCCTCTCCAATAATGTGCTGATAACTTGAAACATCGACAAGATGACGCGCGGGGAATGGCAATTCATCCAGATCAAGAAGCTCAGTTTCCGCCGGGTTGATATGCGGTATATTGCCCTGTTTCCAACCCAGGCCGTTGATGGAAGACAATGGCTCAGCATCTTTTTCCAGAGCCAGCACCAGACGGGTAAATATTTTTTCTCCTTCACCAAAAACCACATAATCGATTTCCGGAAGGTTGAGAGTTTCTTTGGGGTATAAATTGACATGTGGCCCACCCAGGCAGATTTTTAAATCAGGATTCTCCTGCCTCAGTACCTTTGCGGTTCGCAGTGCATCAAGCAAGTTGAAAGTCATGATGCTCATGGCGACCATATCCGGCTTTATTTCCCTGACACGTGCAAGCATATCTGATTCTGAAACATTTTCAGGAGGACAATCTATGAAGGCCGCTGTGTTTCCTGTTTCTCGTTCGTAATAGGCAGCAACATAGAGGAGACCTAGTTTGGGATAATAGCCTTTACCTCCTTCCAGTGCTTTTGGAACTGAAGATTCAAGAGAAATGGTTTCGGGGGGGACGAGGAATAAAATTTTCATGGGATTGAACAACTTTTTCCTTTAATATTAGGCCCTTAATTTTACCACAGAAATTTGAAGGGATGGCAAGATGCCCATTGTTACCGTTACCAATATGTTTCCCGAAGTCGCTTTGGACAAACTGGGTCCTCACTGCGACTTACGGACCAATCAAACAGAAAATCTGCCTACAACTGAAGAACTGAAAAAATATGCTTCAGAAAGTGAGGTGCTTGTCACTTACTTATCGGACAAGATTGGGCCGGACATTATTGATTGTGCGGTGAATTTAAAACTCATTGCCAATTATGGAGCTGGATTCAACAATATTGATGTGGAATATGCGTCTAAAAAAGGCATATGGGTGACCAATACTCCTGGAGTTTTGCATGAAACTACTGCTGACTTAACCTGGGCGATGATTCTGGGAATCGCAAGACGAATTGTTCCTGCTGAACGTTTTACCCGTGAAAACAGGTTCAAAGGCTGGCAGGCGAAAATGTATCTGGGAGGCGATGTTTATGGAAAAACCCTCGGCATTATTGGTTGTGGGGAAATTGGCTCCGCGGTTGCCCGAAGGGCATCGGGGTTTCGAATTCGGGTCCTTTACTGCAACCGAAATAGAATGCCTGCAGAAAAGGAGCAGGAATTGAATGCGATTTATACTCCGCTGGAGGAATTGCTCCGCCTATCTGACTTTGTGAGCGTTCATACTCCTTTGACCGAACAAACTCAATACATGATCGGTAAGGAGCAATTTTTAATGATGAAGCCTACAGCCTATTTCATTCATACAGCCCGTGGAAAGGTGGTTGATGACAAAGCTCTGGTTGAAGTTCTGAAAGAAGAAAAAATTGCCGGCGCGGCACTGGATGTATATGAAAACGAACCAGAACTCACTGAGGGTATGACCGAGTTGGAGAACTTGATGTTACTCCCTCATATAGGCAGCGCGAGTTATGAAACAAGGGACAAAATGGCGGTCCTTGTTGCAGATAATGTTTTGGATGCTTTGGCAGGTAAAACCCCGCGTTGCCTGGTGCCCTCTTGGGGAAATTAATACTTGCTCAGTCCTGGAAATCAGAAGTGAAAACAACCGATGGTGAGGAGCGGTGGGCGGGACCATGATAAACCGCTTCAATATTATTTCCATCGGGATCTAAAACATAAGCTCCATAATATCCAGGATGGTAAGGTTGCTCACCAGGTTCTCCGTTGTCGGTCCCTCCTGCAGCCAATGCCGCTTCATAGAACCGTTGGACGGTTTCCCGATCTGCCGCTTGAAAAGCCAAATGAAAGCCTTTGGTTGTCGGATCCTCCTGACTTACGAAAAGTTCATCTGCCGAAAACCATCCTTCCCCTTCACCACAAAATGGGATTCCGAAAATATCGCAAATTGCTCGATAAAAACGCTTGCTGGCTTCGAGGTCCTTTACGCGAATGTGAACGTGATCGATTAGACGTCCTTTGTGAAATTCCATAGACTCTCCACTTTCAAAAAATGTTTTAGATCCTCCGTCCTGACAGGAAATCCATGGTAAAAAAATATACGATTTTTTATTATAGTTAACATGAGTATGGAGGCTTAATTTTAAACATTAAATCGAAAATGCATAATGTCTCCGTCCTGGACAACATAATCTTTACCTTCAACCCTCATTTTCCCGGCGTCTTTAATGGCGGCCTCTGATTTGTATTGAACCAGGTCTTCCAGGCTGTAAACTTCGGCGCGGATGAATCCTTTTTCAAAGTCGGTGTGGATCACTCCTGCCGCTTCTGGTGCTTTAGAGTTTTTTGGGATGGTCCAGGCCCGGGTTTCTTTTTCTCCTGCTGTGAAATAGGTAGATAGTTCGAGCAACCCGTACCCGGCTGAGATCATACGGTCAAGCCCGGTTTCAGTCAGGCCCATTTCTTCCATGAACATTGCTTGTTCCTCCGGGTCTTCGATCTCCATAATTTCACCTTCAATTTTTCCGGCCAGTGCCACGACCGATGAGCCATCCTGTCCTGCAATTTTTTTTACTTTTTGCACCAGTTCATTCTCTGTATCTCCGGGGTCCATGACATTGCAGATATAAAGAACCGGTTTGGCACTCAAAAGGGTCAAACTTTTTAAATATTTTTGTTGCTCGTCATTGAAACCGGTGACGGTCCGCGCCGGTTGGTTTTGATCAAGGGATTCTGCAAGTTTGTCGAGAACCTCTACTTGCATGCGAGCTTCCTTGTCTCCTGATTTTGCCAGTTTTTCTATCTTGGTCTTTCGGCGATCGAGGGATTCCATGTCGGCGATCATTAACTCGGTGTTGATCGTATCGATATCAGAAACCGGATCAATCACATCGCTGACATGTGGAACATTGCCGTCTTCGAAACAGCGTACTACATGAGCAATGGCATCTACTTCACGGATGTGGCCAAGAAATTTGTTGCCAAGTCCCTCTCCCTTGGAAGCACCTTTGATGAGTCCGGCAATGTCAACAAACTCCATAGTTGTGGGAACAACTTTATTGGTCTTGATATATTGGGTGATGGTATCCAGGCGCTTATCGGGAACCGGTACGATGCCGCTATTTGGTTCGATGGTGGTGAACGCATAATTCCCCGCCTGGGCTTTGGTGCGTGTCAACGCACCAAACAGGGTTGATTTCCCCGCATTGGGGAGGCCGACAAGGCCGCAGGTGAATCCCATAAAACTTAAGTTCCTTTTTTATAATTTTGGTTTGAGTAAAGCTCCTTGATTCCCCTTGTTAGCGGAAAAGGATTGAAAATAAATCCAGAGGCACAACGGTAAAAGTTCATTTTTAAAATTTCGATCTATTTCCTCCGGGCGCGGCCTGGAAAGGTTTTAAAAAAAACAGGCATAAGAATACCAGAAAAGCATAGCCAGCGATTATTTTAAAAAACATCTGTGGGGTGACAAAGCTGAACAGGGTTAGAAAAATTACCGCACCGATACTGCCATAGGCTCCTGCGAGTCCGGCCAGTTTGCCAGTCAGGTGTTTGGAGATAAGAGGTATTGCGGCAAAGCACGCGCCATTACCGGCCTTAAAAAAAATGGACCCTACTATTGCCAAGGTTATGGTGCTGGTTAGACTCCAGCCAGAATCTATTTCTCCCATGTACCAGTGACTCAACATACCTCCAAGGATCATAAAGAAAAGGGTTCTCCTGCGACCAAACCGATCAGAAATCCATCCTCCACCAGGTCTTGCTACCAGGTTCATAAAAGCATAACTGGCTCCAAGCATTCCTGCAAATCCTACAGAAAGTGAAAAAGTTGTTTCCATGAACTGTGGGAACATTGAAACAACTGCCAATTCGGAACCGAAAGTCAGAGAGTATACCAGACTCAATATGGCGATCTGACTGAACGAATATTTTTCTTTATCAGGAATGGGGTTTTGCAATCGAAGTACTGTGACTTGCCAACAGCGTATTGAATTCAATAAAAAGAGCAAGGCTATGCCCAGGGAAAGAGCCACGGAAATGGTTTGGGAAATCAGGGTAAAGGGATGCCCGGAAAGTTTCCAAATGAGTAGGGCCATTGCCCCATAAACTGGCATGAGAATAATGATTTGTAACGCAAGATCCCATCGTGTGTTGACTTCAACCACCCCATGCAGGTCGACTAAAAAGTTTTTCTCTTTCCCGGGAGCATCTTGGCAATACTTGTAGTAGATACCTGCCCAGATAAGACATAAGAGCCCTGATATACCCGTTGCTACCCGCCACCCGATGTCTTCGGGAAAGAAAAATGCAATCAATGGAAGAGTAAACGCCGCAAATGCTGAACCGAAGTTACCCCAACCTGCATAAATACCTTGTGCAGTTCCCATCTTTTCGGGGGGAAACCATTCGGCAATCATTTTTATACCCACTACGAAACCGCCACCTACAACTCCCATCAGCAAACGGGTGATCAACATGTCCTCAAAACTTTTCGCCAGGGCAAACCCAAAGCACACCAATGCTGAGAAAACCAATAATCCACTGAACACTTTTTGAGGTCCATACTTATCCACCCAGAAACCAATGATAATCCTGGCTGGGATGGTCAGAGCCACATTACAAATCATCAACACGTTGATCTCGTCAGAAGACAGACCAAGAGTAAGCATGATTGTGGTGTTGAATGGAGCCAGATTGAACCATGCCACAAATGTCAGGAAAAATGCCACCCAGGTCAGGTGCAGTGTGCCCCATTGGGTTTTGTTGAAACCGAACATCTTGTTGCTATATTCCAGTTTAGTTGAATGAATTATTGCAGGAAAGAAAACGGTGGGGCAAACGATGGTTTCTGTTTACAATCACAGCTTTATGGTTTGTTAGACATCATCTGGTGGGACTTCACTACTCCGTTCTTGGTAAAAACTATGATCATGTCTTTAGTGATATCTTTTCCCAGAGCGTTGTAAACGTTATATTCATATGTCCAGATTTTATTTCCATTTTGAACTCCCTTTTTAAAGGGTGGTCCAAACATTGCCTGGATTTCTTTATGAGTCGTTGTTCCCACAACAATATTTTTGTAAAGAGCCTCGTCAAAATCTTTACCCGTGCTGCCGCAGCCAAACACAAAAAGCAAAAAGGCCAGTAGAAGAATATTCAGTGCTGGATGGTTATTCACCTGCATTTTTTTGATCTCCATCAAGATGCCACAATTACATATTTTTCGCGATGCAGTTTCGGGTTTACTTGAAAGGTGATCTCTATATTGTTCTGTTTTTCTATTTCTTCAAGGAAACTACTTTCTTCTTCAAACAGCATGTCATAAACAGTAGGGTGTACTTCAATGTCGATTTTCTTTTTCGTGATATTGTCGGTTCCACGGCGCTGAATTTCACGGATTATTTCATAGCAGACAGTAGACGTTCCCTTGATATAGCCTTTTCCTTCACAGTAATCGCAGGGATCGCAAAGGGTTTGAGAGAGACTTTCGCGCACTCGCTTGCGGGTCATTTCTACCAGTCCCAATTCAGAAATTTTGAGAATGCGGGTTCTTGACCGGTCTGCTTTTAGTGCTTGTTTTAGCGCATTAGAGACCATTTCTTTGCTTTCCTCTTTTGCCATATCAATGAAATCAACTATGATGATGCCACCGATGTTCCTTAAGCGAAGCTGGTATACAGTTTCTTTCACCGCTTCCAGATTGGTTTTCAGAATAGTATCTTCAGGATCGCTATGGCCAACATATTTACCTGTGTTGACGTCAATGGCAACCAGCGCCTCGGTTTGATCAATTGTGATATAACCCCCTGACTTCAGCCAGATCGTTCTGCCCAAAGCCCTGTTGATATCCATTTCGATCCCATAGTGGTCAAAAATCGGCATTGGGTCCTTATACTGTTCAATTTTATCTGATAAATGAGGAAGATATGTAGAACAGAACTCAAGGCATTTGTTGAAATCTGATTTGGAGTCGATCACCAATCTCTCAGTATCATTGGTGAAGAGATCCCTGATAGACCGGAAGATCAGGTTCAGGTCTTCATAAACCAGATGCGGAGCGCTTAATTTCTCAGAATTTTGTTTCAGGTTTTCCCACAGGCGGTGAAGAAATTTTAGATCGGAGTCAAACTCCGCTCTTGTGGCATCTTGTCCGGCTGTCCGGACAATATAGCCTTCGCCAGGGTTGCCAATTTCACTGACCAGTGATTTCAGCCTTTCTCTTTCATCTTCTTCTTCAATACGACGGGAAACGCTTATATGATTGACGGTTGGCATGTAGACCAGATATCGTCCCGGAAGGGTTATGTAATTGGTGATTCGAGCCCCCTTGGTTCCGAGTGGATTTTTGGCAACCTGAACAAGAATCTCCTGGCCTTCCTGTAAAATATCCTGAATACGGATTCCATGGTTGGTCCTGCCGGGCTTTCCTGAAAAAGGGTCTTCAATTTCTTCATCCAGAGTAGGAGGGTCTACCTCATCTTCGAGCCCAAGCATGTCAACAACGTCAATATCTCCAACATATAGAAAACCGGCTTTTTCCATTCCGATATCAACGAAGGCAACTTGCATTCCAGGTAGAATTTTTGTGACCTTACCTCGATAAATATTTCCAACAATACCCTTGTTGGTTTTATGCTCGATAAATAATTCCGAGACCTGATTGTTCTCCATCAGCGCAACTCGAATTTCACGCTGGTTGGAATTTATCAGTATTTCAGAAGACATGGGATTCCTGTTTAAGTTTTGATGATCGAAGAATTATAACATGTCAAGTGAGCGGGCCTTGAAAAAAACACCACTCTTTTTCCTAATGCATTGCCCTTCGCATCTCGACATTTAGCAAGAGGCCGACGGCAAAAAAATGAGTAATGAGGGAAGAACCACCATAACTCAGGAAAGGCAGGGGGATGCCGGTGATGGGGAAAAGACCAACAGTCATGCCAACATTAAAGATAACGTAAAACGTTATGGAACCAACAAGCCCCAGGGCAAGAAAAAAACCAAACCGGTCCGCGGCTCGAAATGCAATGTTTAAACCTTTCAAGATTACATAAAGAAATAAGGATAAAAGAATAACCACCCCTAAAAAACCTGTTTCTTCTGCAAACACTGAAAATATAAAATCTGTATGTTTTTCGGGAAGAAAGTTAAGCCGGCTTTGTGTTCCAGCAAGTAAGCCTTTGCCCCAGAAACCACCTGAACCAATTGCGATTTTGGATTGGATAGAATGGTAGCCTGCTCCGAGTGGGTCCAGCTCGGGATTGAATAAGGTTAATAGTCGGGTTTTCTGATAGTCCTTCAAAAAAAACCAGAGTGCTGGAGCGAGCATGAGTCCGCCTGTGAAAAGTTTTATCAGAGTCATTCTTTCCATTTCAATGGCGGCTACGAATACCAGAAAAATAAAAAAGATCATCATGGTGGTGCCGAGATCAGGTTGGACTACGATGAGGCCTCCCAGGATTGCTGTAAGCAGGGCCGGAATGATCAGGTCTTTCAACGTGTATTGACTCGACATCTTTCCCGATTCGAAGTATTTAGCCAGGGCAATGATCAATGACACCTTCGCAAACTCAGAAACCTGAACACTGATAGAGCCTATATGTATCCAGCGCCGGGAACCTGATGCGATCACTCCATTTACCAGCACATAGCCAAGAGCAAGCAGGGTTAAAACATAAATAAGGTAGGCATAACGGCTGAAAATGCGATAATCCAGGGCCAATGCAATGAGCATGGCCACCAGCCCATAACCGATCCAGTAAATTTGTTTTATATAAAGTCCTCGAAAAAAAGCTTCAGGACGACCATGGTTGGCACTGTAAATAGTCACAACGCCTAGAATAGAAATTCCCAGGCATGTCAGGAAAAACCACCAATTGAAGTTGGAAACAAGGCGCCGATCAATCATGCCATGATCTTAACATAACCTGTTGAAAGTTATGGACTGTTTTTGCGCCAGCCGGCTTGGGTTAGGCAAGTGGAGAGTTTTTCAGCAGGGCAGCATAAAACCCGCTTCAAGTTTTCTGCCAGGAGAGGACGGACACCCAAGTCGTTTGAAGTCTTAAAATAGGTTCCTAGGTTGTCTCGTTCCAGGATATTATTGTCAACTCTGTATCACCTGCAACGTTGACCGTAAACGGAGTTTCTGTGGAGCCGCCAGTATATGTGATCGTAGGATTACCACTGATAGAGTTGTTATCCACAAGTGTGTCAGTGTTGGCTTTGTCTTTGGCAACGATGAAACCCTGAATGCTCGGGTTCCCGTTCAACTTGATCTGTTCCCCGGCATAGATAAAGCCCTCAATGGTGTTCGATGGATTTCCCGACCACTCGATATCGGTGCCCGCCAGCATGAAAATATTCTGCACCCCAACTGAATCACTGGGGTCCTTGTAATTGGTAAATTGCGGGTTTCCATTAATTTTGATGTGTCCTTCGGCCATAAGAGTTGTCTGCCATGGGTTATTCTGACTTCCGGGATTACCGCCAACACCTATATTTCCTTCTACGTAATATTTTCCAGTACCACCGCAATCATCACCCAAACTCCATTCTACCGGCGGACCTGGACTGTATTGCCAGCCTTTGTTGCCATTACATCCGCCCGCGTTGTATTTGTCGCCACCACTGGCATCGAACAGTTGATTGCCGTTGCTGTCCCTGACGATACCGTCTGACCCCATCACAAAGTCAGCATATTGTTTGTAGTCAGAAATGTTGACATCGGGAAGTGCTTCAGTGGCCTTTCCACCTCCGCTTCCCGAACCCACCGAAGGGCTGCCTGTAACAGTATAATTCCCGGAAGCGGTCGCGCTTTGTTCTACGGTAGGGTTCCCACTTATAGTGAGATTCGAATTTGAGTGAACACTTCCTCCCGTTCCCTGAATAGTGGGGTTACCATTAATGGTTAAATCCGATTCCGTAGCAACCGCATGGGTTCCACTAAATGTGCCTGTTGTCGTTGAAGTCTGTTCCGTGATCCGTGCCTGCAGGGTTTTGGTTTCACCATCTACAGTAGCTGTGGCAACCAGAAAGATCACGTTATCGACATCGGTAGCCTGGTCACCGTCACCATCGGAGTTATCGACAACGGTGACCGTATAGGTGCCATTCCCAAACGCGATGTTTTCAAGGTTCTCGATCACATTGGTGGTAGCATCGGCAGCACCCAGGACATCATCGATGGTACTGTAGGTGCTTGTGTCATTAAACCCTGACAATAAATCATCCATTGCACGTTGAAGGCCCGCCTCGGCAACATAAAAAGCTTTTCTGGAGTCTTCGTAATCACCTGTCCGTTTAACATCAGTGGTTGTCATATTCAGAGTGAGCGGAACAAAAACCGCTATGACAACCAGAAAAAGCAGGGCTAGAAAAATGGCCACTCCCTGTTCATTTTTCAGATATCCTGGTGGTGTTGAAAGTTTTTCCATGAATTTTCTGGCAAAGTTTGGTTTATTCATGATGCCATATTCCTCAAATTAACCTCTGTATCAAAAGAAACCGTAGCCTTGGAATTGGTCGGGTCCTGCAAAGTGAAGTTAATCTTTATTTTACGGATATCGTCCAAATCTCCGGACGAGACTGGATTCCCAAGGTCTGTTCCCGTTTCATCTTCAAAAGACAAGGTAAAAGCTGTCACCATCCCGGCAATTACCACCGCGGTTCCCCCATCCACGCTCTTAGTGACCGTATCAGCACCAGCATCGTATGCAATCACAATGGTGTGATAGCGGTTGACTTGCGCAAGATCTGAAGTTTCGTAACTCTGGTTGATCGCGGAAGTCAGGGTTAAATCATTTCCTGAAATGCTGTCTATGGTTCTAAAATTGGCAGAGACTGTTGTATCGATAGGGCTGTAAATAATGACATCGTCTCCTCCGGTAAATCCGTTGGAATTCCTGAGAGAGACATTGGTTCCACTGGATACATTCGCAGAAATTAAAGAAGAGGTATCATCGGTATTGGCTCGATAAGTTATGGTACCTATTTGTGCTGAGGTGATTGCGTTAGACGGGTGAATTCCATATCCCGCCAAACGCAGTTCTTTGGCTAACACCTCGATTGCAAATCGTCCGACACCCCTTACGTTGGTGTCATCCCGTTCATCCTCCAATAAATTCTCCTCGCTCACAAAAACGGAAATCGCCAAACCCATCATAACTATCCCGATGACTGCGGCCACCAACAACTCCGTCATGGTGAAACCGGAATTATTTTTCAAAATGTTTTTCTGCCTGACCATAACTTTATTGACGAATAAGGGTTGAAAGAGAAACCGATTTGTTAGTGGGCCAACTGACAGTAACCGTAACCTGAGTTAAGTTATTTGCCCCACCATTGGTAATCGTCCATGTGCGGGTATAAATAGTGTTTACAGTATCGTTTCCGCTATCCGTATTTTCCAGCGCGGCATTCAGAGCCTGGTTTTTCAGATCCTCAACTTTTTCCTGGGCAAGGGTGGTTGCGATACTTGACTTTTCACTGAGACTGTCCCGTTGCACTACTTCTCCTGATAAAACTGCCATGCCAACCAATCCTATTACTATCAGCACAGCGGCAATAAGAACCTCAACTAGAGTGAAACCGGAATTGTTTTTTAAATGATCCATTGCGTTTGACCGTTTATCCAGAGCTTTTCTTTCCATTTAGAAAATTTTGGAGCCTCAACTGTGAAGATTATTCCCAAAACCGCTAAACCATCAAGATTTCAATTAAAGAAAAACCTTCTTAAATATATGTTGCTGTTTTAAACCATTGAGTCTTTCTGCAAATAAAATTCTCTTTAACAATAATACTCAATATATGGCATAGCAATATAGAGACCAAATAATAAGGCAAAACGCCATTTAATCTAATAAGTCTTTATATTCAACTATTTGCAGGGTAAAAATTATTTTCCCCCGCAAACAGGAAGATTCTAAAGGGGGTTTTCTTAAGTGGCATAGCATCTTATTTTATACAGCTTTTACAAATTATTGTAATAATTTTTCATTTCAAAAACTTTGTAAAATTACTTTAGTTGTGATTATGAGGACAAAGTACCATCTAAAATACAGTTCAATTGTTAAGGAGTTCTGGATAAATAATATATATTTCCATGATAGGTTTATTCTGATGGATTGTTGCTCAATTAACAAAGTTGAGTTGCGAACGAATTTTTTGGAGTGCCGTGTCAGGGTTGCGTATGCTATTAAATATTAAGAATGAAACGTTTGAAAGATTTGGAGAATGAAAATGAGTAACCTGAACCAGAATAAGGATGCTGAGAAGGTTAAACCTCCTATTGACAAAAATGCAAAAGATGGTGAGGAAGTTGAAAAAAAACCTTCGCGCTTAGCAGAACGTAAAGGCCAGAGACCTGCATTTCCTTTCAAAAGAAAACCGGTTTAAGAGTGCCTTGTTCATTGAGAAGGCTTGAGTTCCACTAGAACTATCCACTCATTTTTTTAGATACGGAAGAGAAAGCAAAGAATACAGGATTATCCAGTAATGATTGATTGCCCTTGCGGTTCAAACTTCCCTTATACAGACTGTTGTGGTCCCTTGATCCGGGGAACAGCTTTTCCGGATACGGCTGAAGATTTGATGCGGTCTCGCTATACAGCATTCACCCAGAAAAACTGGGAATATCTGGTCATCACCAGCCACCCGGAAGAAAAAAAGGAAATGGCCAGGCTGGGATCAAACCTGATCGATGACGAGGTGGTATGGAAGGGACTGGAAATAATAAATACCCGTGCCGGAGGTCATAACGATACTCAAGGACAAGTGGATTTTGTCGCACATTATATTAAGGATGATACGGAGCAAACCCTGAGAGAATCATCCCGTTTCTATAAAATCAATGGCCATTGGGTTTATAGCCGTAATGATTCCACTCTACCCCCTGTACCAGTTTCATCCGGAGAAAAACCAAAAACCGTAGTTCGTGGAGAAGCCAAAATTGGTCGCAATCAACCCTGTCCTTGTGGAAGTGGAAAAAAATATAAAAAATGCTGTGGCTAGATCTCAGGGCTAACTACATTGATATTCGATTCTCATCTGCTTCAGTATAGTCTTACAATATAAAAAAATGTTGAATTACTTTGAAAAGTATAGAGTTATAAGTTCTGCGTACTTTCTAATCGGCGACCCTAAAAGCCTTTGGTTATCGGATGTTAGAGAATAACTGCACGTTGTTTTCCACAGGTTTTGCACAAATTATGTGGAAAAGATTTGATTTCAGTTAGTGTCCCTTTAAAGTCCTTGTCTGGTAAGAGAATGAGGGGCAGTATGCAGAAAAAACCCCGATTATAAGGGAAAAGCCGATGATGATTTCGTTTTACCTTAAAATCATTGGTTGTGCCAAGGCAATTGATTTCTTGCTTAAGGATTATTCATATATATTAAGGGCTATGGCAGCGTCAAAATTCATGTACTGAATTCCTCCCTATTTCTAGCCTTACAAAGGTTCTTGTTACGACTCTGGTTATGTAATGTTTTTTGACACGCTAATATTAAGGAAAAACACATGACAGGATTTTGATACCCATTCTTCTCCTTTATTTTAAGCCTCTGCTCGAAAATGTCTTTAGACTTTAAAGTTGTGGAAAAACCAAGCCTACCTATTTTTTTGTAAATACTTTTTCGACATTTTGGGGGGATTTTCTCAATTTTTTTTGTAAATACTTTTTCGACATTTTGGGGGGATTTTCTCAATCATCTGAAATATAAGGGCTATTCACTATTTTGGAAAGCAAACTTTCTTTGAATGAGAGGTTTAAAAATATTGGAGATATGTTATTGAAAAAACTTTCCACAGATAATTCACAATTAAATTTTTTAGTAGAGCTTGAAAAACTAAGCTTTAATTTGGGCAGTGAGTGAGAAAATTAATTCTGCAAGGTGTCAATTTTTTCCAGAAAGGTCATATCGTGGGATTGCAAGAAGTTAATCATATCTTTAGGCAGCGGGGCCTGAAAAGAAAGATTTAAACCGGTAACCGGGTGTTTCAGTTTCAGTATATGGGCATGCAGGGCTTGCCTTGGCATCTTGAGATCAGCTGATTTTCCTCCATAAAGCTGATCTCCAATTATGGGGTGATGGATTGAAGCTAAATGAACCCGAATCTGATGTGTCCTGCCTGTTTTGGGCCATAGTCTAAGAAAAGACCAGTTTTTGTGTCGGTGCACGACCTCATATCTTGTGGAAGCTTCACGGCCTTTTGGTGCTCTTGTGTCCATTTTTTTACGATGAACCTTGTGGCGGCCAATGCTGGTATGAATCGAACCAGAATCTTTTTTTACATTGCCCTTAACGATCGCCAGATATTCTTTGTGAATTTCGCGTTTCTTAAATTGTGCCGCAAGATTTTTGTGGGCAGATTCTGTTTTGGCGACCATAACCAATCCCGAAGTGTCTTTGTCAAGCCGGTGAACAATACCGGGTCGTTCTACTCCTCCTATTCCAGACAGATTTTTGCAATGGTGCAATAAGGCATTGACCAGTGTTCCTGAAGAATGTCCCGGTGCAGGGTGAACGACAGTGCCTGCAGGTTTATCAAGTGCAATCAAATGTTCATCTTCAAAAATGATATTAAGGGGTATGGGTTCTGCAACAGTATCAAGGGGAACTGGAGCAGGGACCTGGACCATGACCTGGTCTCCTTCTCGAACTTTGTAACCGGCAGGTCGATTCAACCTGTTGACTGTTACCTTGCCTTCAGCAATAAGCTTTTTTAACCTGGATCGACTGATCTCTTTCAGTTGAGTTGAGAGAAATATATCCAATCGCTCTCGACTGGAAGACGAATCTATTTTGAATTCATATTGTTCCATTGTTAGAGGGACTCGCCTCCGTCAACAAAAAGGGTTTCACCATTCACAAAGTCGTTTTCCATCAGGTAGTCCAGTGCTTTAAGAAGATCCTCTAAACTACCATGAGTTCCTGTGGGAACTTTTTCCGCTGCTTTTTCCAGATAATCAGGAGGGCCACCCTGGGGAGGGAGGATGAGTCCCGGTGCAATGCCATTGACCCGGATGGTTTTTCCCCATTCCACTGCTGCCAATTCTGTTAAATGCTTCAAACCTGCTTTACTGACAGAATAAGCTGCGAAGGTTGGAACGGTTCTGGCCACACGTTCATCAAGGATGTTGACGATCAAACCCTTGTTCACCTTGCGCTTGTACTCACGCATCAGTATATAAGGTGCCATCAGGTTGAGGTTGAACGTATCGACCAGTGTATTCAATCGGGTTTGCTCTACGTTTTCCTGAATAAAGTTGGCAGCGGAATTGACCAGTAGTTCCACATCATCGAAATCTTTAAGGATCTTTTCGACGAACAATTCGGTCTCTTCGAGGTTTCTCAGATCTCCCGCATAACCTTGACATTGAATTCCTTGAGACCGGGCCTCTGCGATGGTTTCATTACTGGCCGTTCCCGAACTATGATAAAGCAGGGCGATGTTGAATCCTTTACGGGCCAGATGCAGAGCCATCGCCCGGCCTATGCGAATCGCTCCTCCTGTTACAATAGCTGTTGGCACTTTTGATCCTCACAAATTGCTTATGGTATACTCACCTGCTAATCGTCAATTTAACATAAACCGGGTTCTGCGTTTTAATAGAAACCGTTTTGAGTTCTCGTAATAATTTCAGGTAAGAGGAGTGAGAAATAATGAGTGAGAAAAAATGCGTGAACATAGCCGTGCTAACGGTTTCTGATACTCGCACCGAAGAAGACGACAAGTCTGGCAAGGTTTTAGTCGACAGGATCAAAGATGCTGGACATAATCTGGTGGAAAAGAAAATCATTAAAGATGAAAAAGCATTGCTTCAGGAGCAATTAAAAAAATGGATCAACAGTCCCGATGTCGATGCTGTGATCGCTACAGGGGGTACTGGTGTTACAGGCCGTGATATCACTCCCGAAGCTTTTGAGGAGTTGTATGAAAAATCCATTCCAGGGTTCGGTGAACTGTTCCGCATGTTGAGTTATGAAACCATCCGGACATCAAGCCTGCAGTCCCGATGTACTGCGGGGGTAGCCAACGGAACTTTTTTGTTCGCTTTGCCGGGTTCTACAGGAGCCTGCAAGGATGGTTGGGACCAGATTCTTGTGCATCAGTTAGACAGCACCCATAAGCCCTGTAATCTGGTAGAATTGATGCCGCGCCTCCTCGAAAAATAACCAGCGTGACGCTGGACCCAGTTAGCTATTACTTTTTTGACTGGCAATTAATTTTCTCGGTTTTTACTCAGGTTGATTTGGCAAATTATAAACGGTTGTCATTATAGTTAGATTTCATATCTGACTTATAAATTTAGGAGATCAAAATGAAAAAGGTGCTTTTCGCAATTTTGTTGCTTGTTATGGGAATGTTGTTTTCCACTGCTGCTTTTGCTCATGATGGTGAAGAGCATCCTATGGAAAGATATGAAGAAGGCAGTGGTTCTTCAATGGACATGGGTCATGAAGCAAGTGGCATGGCTCATGAATACAGGGAAAGCGGTGAACATTCCAAAGAATATTATGAAAAGAAATATGGCAAATACGACCATGAAAAACATCAGATGGAGCATTCGATGAAAGAAGAAGGTAGCGGCATGAAAGAAGATGCTCACCAAATGATGGAACGCCATGAACGCAAAGAAGAAGGTTCAAGAATGTAACCCGCCTCGCGGGTAGCAAATTAAAACCCTTTTCCCATTTCGGGAAGAGGGTTTTTTATTATCCCTCCTTTTTTACGAAGGGGGCTGGGGGGATTTGGGGTTGAGCCTCCACCTTGAGGTGAGGGTGTTTTAATCAAGTTTTACATAATAAATCGGGTCATCGACCCCCGCTTCCTGAAACCCTTTTAGTCGCAGTTGGCAGCTGTCGCAAACGCCACAGGACAGTCCCCCTTCTGCCGGATCATAACAACTATGGGTTAAGGAAAAATCCACTCCAAGCTCTAAACCTTTTCTTATGATTTCAGCTTTCGTAAGATTGATCAGGGGTGTATGAATTTTGATGGACTGTTTTCCTTCCACGCCGACTTTAGTCGCGAGGTTTGCCAGTGTTTCAAACGCTTTGATAAACTCGGGTCGACAATCGGGATAACCGCTGTAGTCAACAGCGTTGACTCCTATAAAAATATCGCTGGCTTCTTTAACCTCAGCATATGCCAAACAGAATGAAAGGAAAATTGTGTTGCGGGCAGGAACATAGGTTGCCGGAATTTCAGATGCCATTTCCTTTTGGCTCCGACCTGTTGGTATATCTATAGAGTCAGTCAAAGCCGAGCCACCGAACTGGCGAAGGTCTATGTTGACAATTTGATGGTCGATGGCCCCAAAATGTTGGGCAATTCCCCGCGCCCGATCGAGCTCTATCCGATGACGTTGACCGTAATCAAAAGTGAGGCAGTAAAGGTCAAACCCCTGTTTCTGGGCTATGGCCAGTGTGGTGGTGGAGTCCAGCCCGCCACTTAATAAAACTACTGATTTCATAGGTTTTCCGGGTGTTTTTCTATTGCGCTCTATGAGCTATAGGGTTAATCTTATCAGCTTGCGCATTGCGGGTTGTTATTATATACTATTCGGCTTACAATAAAAGTGGATAGTCCCCTTAAAATTAAAGGGTTTAGCCCGATTTTACATGTTCGATAATTTATCCGATCGTCTTGAAGCGATCTATAAAAAGTTAAAGGGTCGCGGTGTCCTCAAGGAAGCCGACGTCGATGAAGCTCTGCGTGAAATTCGAGTTGCATTGATCGAGGCGGATGTCAGCCTTCCGGTTATCAAAGATTTTATTGCGGAAGTCCGTGTTGAAGCAGTAGGCCAGGAAGTTTTAAAAAGCCTGACTCCCGGGCACCAGATGGTCAAGATTGTCAACGATCACTTGACGCATTTGCTTGGTGAAGAGTTTGTTGATATTCAAGTTGCCTCAAAGCCGCCTACTATTATTTTGATGGCGGGACTTCAAGGGTCGGGTAAAACCACCACTGTGGGTAAACTGGCAAAGAGGTTCAAAGAAAAAGGCAAAAGTTGTCTGCTTGTTCCAGCAGATGTTTACCGCCCGGCGGCAATTGAGCAGTTACATATACTAGGGCGTGACCTGGATGTATCAGTTTATGATGCAGGGGAAGAGAAGAACCCGATAACGATTTGTAAAAAAGCTCTGGATGAAGCTGTCAACAAAATGAGCCAGGTGGTGATCATTGATACCGCCGGTCGTCAGCAGGTTGATGATGCTTTGATGGAGGAATTAAAGCAGATCAAAAAAACAGTTGAGCCACATGAAGTGTTATTTGTGGCCGATGCAATGATGGGTCAGCAGTCTGCAGACATTGCCAAGACATTTAATGACGCAGTTGGTATTGATGGTGTTGTCCTCACCAAGATGGACGGTGACGCCCGTGGAGGAGCGGCGTTTTCAATCAAAAGGGTGACGGGCAAACCCATTCGTTTTATGGGAATGGGTGAAAAACTCGATGCGTTAGAACCGTTCCATGCTGACCGTGTTGTTTCCCGTATTCTCGGCATGGGTGATGTCATGTCACTGGTCGAAAAGGCGGAGCAGAATTTTGAAAAGGAAGAACAGGAAAAGTTAGAGAAAAAAATCAAGCGAAACGCCTTCACCCTGGAAGATTTTCGAGACCAGCTCAAACAGGTCCAGAAAATGGGGTCCATGGAACAGTTGCTGGGGATGATTCCCGGAGCGGGAAAGCTGACAAAAGGTTTGAAAATTGATGACCGCGCTTTTGTTCAGGTCGAAGCGATTATCAACTCCATGACCGTTAGGGAACGCGAAAAGCATAACATCATCAATGCCAGCAGGAAACGAAGGATTGCTCAGGGAAGCGGTACCCGGGTCAATGATGTGAATAAACTGTTGAAGCAGTTTGCACAAATGCAAAAGATGATGAAAAAAGTTTCTCGTGGCGGTGGTTTGAATTTTGGCAGCTTGATGGGTGGTCGAGGAATGCCGGGGAGGTTTTCTTAAAATTTTTTGATCCCCCTGTCACCTGAAATGATATACGTTTTTTTATTTTATTCATTGGCGGTTTGTGGATACCGCCTGTACCGGGCCAAGCCCGTAACTTAGGAGAAAGTACATTGGCAGTTGTAATTCGATTAACTCGACGAGGAGCAAAAAAGAAACCCTTTTACCGGATTGTGGCTGCGGATTCCCGAATGCCAAGAGATGGTAGGTTTCTTGAGATTTTGGGAACCTATGATCCTCTAAAGGAAGAAGAGGGCTGTAAGGTTAACGCGGAAAAAGCTCAGGCGTGGCTCAAAAAAGGTGCCAAGCCCAGCAAAACCGTGGGTGCTCTGTTCAAAAAGGCCGGGGTCGAAGCGTAGGCTCAATCATTTCGCAAAACCGCGATTATCGCAATTGCGCGAACTGGGATCAATAGTTTCTGTTGCTCTTCTTCATGCAAAAGTTCGTTTCCTGTGAACTGGGAGGTTATTGTGAAAGATCTCATCTTGATGATTGCGAAGTCTTTGGTGGACAAGCCTGATGAAGTGGACTTGCAGGAAGTGGAAGGCGAAAAAACTACCGTGCTGGAACTGAGAGTCGCAAAAGAAGACTTGGGAAAGGTCATTGGCAAGCAGGGAAAAACTGCCCGGGCCATGCGCACGATCCTGAATGCAACGGCAACTAAATTGAAAAAAAGGGCTGTGCTGGAAATTATTGAGTGATATGAAGTGGATTTCGTTTGGCAAGCTTGCTCGAACCCATGGCCTGAAAGGGGAGTTAAAGTTTTTCCCGCATGACCCGGAAGAGACAGACTCTCTTTCTGGTCAGACTGTGCGGTTAGAAGAAAAGGAATTCAAGGTTCAATCAATTCGTGGAGCAAACGTTCCTTTCATTATCAAGCTGGAAGGGATTGACGACATTGACTCGGCAAAACTTCTTACCGGGAAAGAAGTTTTGGCGGATCGGGAATGTCTTAAGCCTTTGCCGGAGGGTGAGTATTACCGCTTCGAGATAGAAGGACTCGAAGTCTTCGATGATGAGGGCCGACTCTATGGTGTCATCGATGAAATTATCCCTACGGGGAGCAATGATGTATATGTAGTGAAAAACGGGGATCGTGAATGGATGCTTCCCATGATCGACTCAGTGGTCAAGTCCATTGACCTGGAAAAGAAAAAACTGATTTTTCATCGTATTGAGGGTTTGTTTGAGGACACTCCGGTTTGACATTGTCAGTATTTTTCCGGGAATGTTTGAGTCTCCTTTTGGAGATAGTATTATCCAGCGGGCTTGCGAAGAAGGGTTGCTGGATATTCACCTTCATGATTTGCGCGACTACAGTCTGAATAAGCACAGGAAGGTGGATGATACACCTTTTGGGGGCGGGGTGGGGATGGTCATGAATGTTGAACCCATTGCCCGTGCTATTGATGCGGTTAAAAAGGAAGTACCCGAAACCCGGACAATACTATTATCTCCGGCAGGTCAGCCTTTTAATCAGGAAAAAGCGTGGGAGCTTTCGCGCTTACCTGGTTTGACTCTGGTTTGTGGTCGCTACGAAGGCATTGACGAGCGGGTTCGTCTGCATTATGTAGACGAGGAAATTTCTATAGGTGATTATGTTTTAACCGGTGGTGAGCTTCCGGCTATGGTTCTCGTTGAGGCGGTATCAAGGTTATTGCCGGGAGTTCTGGGCGATCCGGAATCGGTGGTGGAAGAATCTTTCCACGATGGTTTGCTGGAATACCCGCAATATACCCGGCCTCGCGATTATCAGGGTTACAAGGTTCCGGAAATTCTGGTTTCCGGTGACCCAAAAAAAATACGTGACTGGCAAAAAGCGGAAGCGTTAAAAAAAACCGCGCAGGTTAGGCCCGACCTGCTCGACAAAGATAAACGGATTTGATGCAGGTTGGTTTTGGATAAGGCGCACTACTCGAATATTCATCTGGCGCTGGTCCACTTTCCCGTCTATAACAAATCTGGGGAAGTGGTTGTATCATCCGTCACAACTTTGGATGTGCACGATATTTCACGCATATGCCGGACATATGGTATAGGCAGTTTTTATGTGGTAACGCCTTTAAAGACCCAGCAGGAACTTGTCGAAAGGCTGGTGGGTCACTGGCTTAAAGGACATGGGGCGGAATACAACCCGAGTAGAAAAGAAGCTTTGCTGAAAACCAGAGTCATAAAAAGCCTGGATGACGCAGTTGCTGAAGTGACTGAACAGAGTGGAGAAAAACCCTGCGTGGTAGTTACTGGAGCCAAGCAGGTGCCTAACAGCATTGGGTTTGGACCCCTGAAGGAACAATTACAAAAGGGTGACCCGACGCTTCTTGTTTTTGGTACTGGGTGGGGGCTGGAAAAAAACCTGATCCTCAATGCTGATTGTGTTCTGGAACCCATTAAAGGTAATAGCGAGTTCAATCACCTGCCGGTGCGAGGAGCGATAGCAATTATATTAGACCGCCTTTTAGGTAGAAGCGGATCTTGATAAGGAATCAAAAATAATCAATTAGTTAATATAGTACCCCAAGGAGAGAGGTTCATGAATTTAGTTGATCAGATCGAAGCAAAAGAAATGAAAAAGGATATTGCCGATGTGCATATCGGTGATACCGTCAAGGTGCACATGCGCATCGTTGAGGGAGAAAAAGAGCGTATTCAGGTGATCGAAGGTGTGGTCATTAAGATGCGTGGCGGTGGCGTTCGCAAAACTTTAACAGTTCGTAAAATTTCTTTTGGTATTGGTGTTGAGCGCATATTCCCGTTTCATTCCCCAAGAGTTGAAAAAATTGAGATTGTTCGACGTGCCAAAGTGCGCCAGGCTAAACTGTATTATCTACGCGAACTGCGTGGTAAAGCAGCTCGCTTGAAAGAGCTTAAGACTGCCCGGCCCACGACCAAGGCAAAAAAGACCAAGACCCGTGGCAAAAAAGCAAAAGCCGCAAAAGCTGCAGCTAAAAATGCTTGAGATTTTTCAATCCTCTCTCAAGTCTTTTTAGATTCTTTTCTTACCAGTTTTCCAAATTAGCAGAATAAAGGTTTTATTGCTGAGTCCCCCCTTGAGGGGGGACTTAAAGTTCATACTGCTTGTAATCTGACTTTTAGCTACATTATTTGTTCTGCAATTGTTCCTCTTTTATGTCTGTTTTTGAAAAGCAGATTTATCATCGGGTCTTCAAAAGTATTGCTCAAAAACCCTCCGCAATTCTCTGCACAGATTTACCAATCACCAGATTAAATCAGGCAAAAATCAATATTTCCCCTGATTATTGAAAATGGGATATCTATGAAAATAGATATCTTTATTGCGATAAACATGCCTTTTCAATGTATAATGATCTTGGAATCCCCGCAAATAGTGTAATTAATTTTATGACACAAAATAGAAATTATTTTTTCTAAAAATAATCTTGGAATTTTGAGAAGGAAATGGTTTGTTTAATAAAATCAATTTCAATATCAGCATTTCAGTTGTTCTGGCATCATCCTTTTTCCTAATTGATGAAGTTATAGCAGGAAATGGAACGACTGAAATTGCTGACTCTCAAACAATTACCTCCGCAACTCCAAATCTCGCAAATGGGCTTCTCGAATCCAACGCCACTGCGGCGGTAAATGTGACATTAGATAGCAGTGCTGGAGCAATCACCTTAGGAGCCAATGGTACAGACTCCCTTTCTATCACCTCTAATGATGCGAATGCAGACGTAACTCTGAATATCACTACATCCGGTGCGCCCAATGGGGTGATATTTGCCGATGACCTGGATGCGGAAGGTAATGCGGGCAATTCCCTTACCATCAACATCACCAACGAGGGTAGTGTGACATTTCGTGGGAACATCCAGTCAACAGTCGGCACCACTGCTGCCGATATCAATATAGGTTCGGGTAGTGCTGACCCAAACCTTTTCATGACGGTGGATACAGCCAACAATGAAAACCTTTCCATTGAAGCGACAATAGATGCTGTAGATACAGGGGATACCGCCAATATCATTGTTCAAAATTCAGATGGCACTTTAGGGAACACGGTCACATTTCAAAGTGCTTTGGGTTCCAGTGTGGGTCTAAGTACGATTACCCTCAACGCTAATACAGAAGTGACTTTCAATGGTACGGTAACCGTTACAAATAATACTGGAAACTTTGGATTGGGTACGACAAGAACCACTACGTTCAACGATGATGTGACCGTATCAGGTCAACTGAGATTCACTGCCGATGGTACGGTTTCAATGGCTGCAGATAAAAGAATTGCAGGTAATCTCGATGCCACATCCGCCAATCTTGGAACGGTTACATTCGCGGCAACAACAACAAACACAACACTGGTCAGTGGAACAACAGGTGCTACAAATGCAATTAAAGTTGTTAATGTTGCCCCCAATACCGGTGTTACTTCAACATTTAGCGGGGCTTATGATGCTATCACAACGACACACTCCGGGGCGGGAACTGTAGCTTTTGGAAGCACCGTCGGGGCCAATGCTTCTTCCAACATCAATATTTCTTCTGGTGGTGCTGTGAATATCGCTGGTTCTGTTGGGGGAGGTGGGGTTTCCAATGTTGACAACACTTCAGGTTCTGACGGTTCCGGAACCCTGGTTCTGACAGGAACCGCCACAAACTTTACTGGAAATATTGGAGCCACCAACAGTCTAGCCAGTGTGACCATTGACAGTACCGGGGGCACCTCAACTATCACCGGTTCGGTGAACGCTACAACAATAACTCTTAGTGGGACAGGGACAACGGCTTTTACCAATAACGATGTGACAGGAACGGTCAACTTCACAGCGGATGGAACTGCAACGGTAACGGCTGATGAAAAAATTGTTGGTTCTGTAACCACTGGCACCACCAACACGGGTACTTTGACATTCGCAACCTCCGCAACAAATACTACGGTCGTCAACTCTTCGGTAGGGGCCAGTGGTGCCTTGTTAAAGCAGGTGACGGCTGGTGCTGCATCGGGTATCACAGCTACATTCGGCGGTGATGTTTTTGCCACTACTGTGACCGTTGCAAATAGCAATGCCTCTGGTACGGTAGCTTTTAGCGGAAATGTCAATGCAACGACCCTCAACTTTTCTTCTGATGGCATTGCAACGCTGGCAGATAATAAAAACATCACTGCATCGGTAACAACTGGAACGGGCAATACAGGTACTTTGACATTTCTCGGTACTTCAACCCTGACTGGTAATATTGCTACCAATGCCAATGTTCTAAAAGCTATCAATGTTAATGGTAGCGGCGATACAGTAACCTTAACGGGTGACCTCCATGCCACGACAACCACTATCGCAAATTTAGCTACATTGAAATTTACCAAAGCTGCGACAACGGTAACTGGCTCCATATCAGCTTCAGGAACATCAGGAACCATTGATGTGGGTACGGCAACCGTTACTGCCTCAGGCACAGTAACGCTTGGGGCAAACTCCAAGCTTGCAGTCACCATAGGGGACAGCAATGGCCAGTTAGACGCTTCCACCTCAGGAGTTACGTTGTCTTCAGGAACCACCATTGTGCCAACTGTCAGCGGCTCCCTCACTTCTGGGACAGCCATCGTTATCCTTAAAGATGATGACGGGAATTTGGGAACGGCTGTGGAAAATCTTGTTGTGACTGATAACAGTTCGCAATTCAATTTTTCCCTGGCATTGAACGGAAACAATCTTGAACTCACTCCCACAGCAGTTTCAACAAACATGAGTAGTAATGCTTCCGCTGTAAATGATGTTGTTGATGTGGCTTTTGCCAACGATACCACTTTGTCATCAGCATTGAATGGTTTAGCAGGTTCTTCTGCACAGAACACGGCTTTGGAGTCGTTAGCGCCGGTGGTGGATGGTGGATCTGTTGTTGGCACTGTATTGGCTGGAAGAGCTCCTCTGAACACGGTGTCTCTTAGACTTGCCAGCCTGCGAACAGGAATCTCTGCGGGACAAGGGCTTTCAGCTGGCGAGGAAGTGGATGAACAAAAAAATTTTTGGCTCCAGGGGTTTGGGACTTATGTGGACCAAAGCGAGCGTCAAGGCATTCAAGGTTTTGAAGCAAGTACTGGGGGATTTGCTTTTGGTACGGACAAGCAAATCAATAATACGTTACTTTTAGGCTTGGCCGGTAGCTATTCTTATACAGATGTAGATTCCCGTCTCTCGGAAAATCTGACTTATATCAACAGTTACCAGGGAACGGTTTACGGGACATATAATTTTGGCGATAGCTACCTAAATGCCCAGTTTGGATTCGCTTACAACGATTATGATGCAAAACGTTTCATTTCAGTAGGGGCCGTTGATCGACAAGCGAATGCAGACTATGAAGGGTATCAGTTTCTTACAAAGTTTGAACTTGGACGGGATATTTCTCTGGCTAACGAGATAGAATTTAATCCCAGCCTGGGTTTGTCCTGGACTCACGTAAAAATTAACGACTACACGGAAACGGGTGCAGGTGCATCGAACCTTATGGTGAACAATCAGGATTATGACATCCTCAATTTTTCTTTACTTGGAGAGCTTCGTCATACAGTGGATCTTGGCCAAGGAAGCCTGACACCAGAAATCCATCTCGGTTATAACTTTGAGGCCATTGATGATCAGATTCAAACCGTTGCGGCTTTTACTGGTGGTGGGAACACTTTCCAGTCGACGGGATTTGATCCCGCAAACCATAGTGCAATAGGCGGAGCAGGCCTTTCCTATTCAGGCTACAACTTTGACCTGGTTGCAACTTATGATTTTGAAGTCAAGCAAGATTTTGTCAGCCATTCTACCCTGCTTAAAGGTCGTTGGAATTTTTAATGATATGAACATAGATAAATTAAAGAGATGTTTCAGGTTTTGGATAAGCCTTGTCCTGATTTCTTTTGCAACTCAGAGTTGTGCGGCCCATAGCCATGAAGCCACCGCTGAAAAAGTTTCCAGCATGGCAGGATTGAAGATGGAAGATATCAAAGGAGGAGAATTTATACTGCGGGTTTATTATCGCTTTGAAAAACCTGACACACCACTGCATATTTATCTGGAAGGGGATGGCAAAGCCTGGCTCAGCAGAACGCGTGCTTCTCGGAACCCGACACCTGTAAACCCTGTGGGTTTGAATTTAGCGGCAAGTGAACCGGTAGGAAATATTATGTATATAGCTCGTCCATGCCAGTACGTATCTTTAAAGAAAAATACACAATGTAAATACCCTTATTGGACAGGTAAAAGATTTTCCCCGGAGATTATAAACAGCATATCGGCTGTGATTGATATCGGAAAGAAAAAGGCAGGTGCAGGAGACCTGGAACTTATTGGATTTTCAGGAGGTGGTGCAGTGGCTGTGCTAGTGGCTGCGCAACGTGCAGATGTTACTGGTATACGAACTGTCGCAGGGAACCTCGATCACAAGGTTTGGACAGAACATCATAAGGTTGACCCGTTACGCGGTTCGCTGAATGCAGCAGATTTTGTGGAAAAGGTCGTCAACATTCCTCAGGTCCATTACGTTGGTAGCGAAGATGAGATTATTGGTCATTATGTTGCTAAAAGTTTTCGTTCCAGGGCAAGCAGGAAGAACTGTATCAAAATACAAATTGTAGATGGAGCCAACCATTCAAAAGGGTGGGAAGAAGCCTGGCCCGATCTCATTAACGTTGCCCTTCCAGCCTGCCGCTAGGTTGCATCGGTTATAACTATCCATTTATTTCAGTTGAAGTTTGAACTGCGGTATATTTTTTGTTTGAACAGAGGCTTGACGGTCCAAAGCGGACGTTGAATTTTTGAAGTTCGTGGGCCTCTCACTCCGATCAGTTAGAAGCAATGATGAAATTTGAAAATACGGAATATTATTAGTTCTGCCTATCAGGCAAGGATATATGGAAAGTAACACCATCAGTAGTATTTTGTTTCACAGTTATGGTGCCACCATGACGCGATACAATTTTATTACAAATAGTCAACCCTATACCTGTTCCCTCATAAGAGGTTCTTCCATGCAAGCGCTTGAATGGTTTAAAAATTTGATCAAAATAACCTTCTTTTATACCGATCCCATTATCTTCAACAGATATTGTATGCCTCCCATTGTTTTCGCTAATATGGTCTATAGTGATAACCGGCGGAACTCCTTCTCTATGATATTTCAGGGAATTACCAATCAGATTCAAAAAAACTTGGCTCATTTGAACTGGGTCTGCTTCAATAGCCGGTAGGTTCTTAATTATTACCTTGCCATTAGTTTTGTTTATCCTGCTTTCTAAATCCTCTAGGGCATTCCTGACCACTTTGTTAAGATCAGTATGTTCAAAACTACGTCCATCTAATCCAACCTTGGAAAACTTCAAAAGGTCGTTAATTAAGTTCTTCATCCTTGATGCTGCCAATTTAATTCGTTGTAAATAATCTTTTGATTGATTATCAGAATTGGTAAGGGTGGATTCCAATCGTTCACTAAAAGTTACAATTTTTCTAAGAGGTTCTTGAAGGTCGTGAGAAGCGATGTAGGAAAACTCTTCAAGCTCTTTCGCGTAGAGCTGCAAGTTTTCTTCATATCGTACTCGCTCGATTGCTAAACCTGCAATATAAGCTGACGATTTGATAATTTCCAATACGTTGTCGCTGGGTGAGTTAGCTTTAGTAAAGGTCAGAGCAAACGTTCCCAGTACTTTTTCTCCAGCACCAAGAATGGGAGCGGAAAAACATGATTTTAACCCTTGAGATTGGGCAAAGTCCCTAAACTTTTCCCACTTAGGATCAATATCTATATCTTCTACTATGGTGAGTTGTTTATTGTATGCCGCAGAACCACATGAACCTTCTAACGGTCCGATAACCATCCCATTGAAAGCGTTCCTCATGCTTTGAGTAAAACTTGGAGTTGACCCATCAATTAGCCTGGCTTCTGAGTTGTCTAATAAAAGTATCGAAGCATATGCATCCTCTACATTTTGCTCAGTACCTAGGGTCAGGATGTCGAAGATTTCAGCCAATGGTTTCCCAGTAGCCAGTTTTTTCAAGGCCTGATTTTGAATTTTTAGTATTTCTTCATGAGAAATGGTTGTCATGAATACCTAACTAAAATATCCCGTTTTATAAATATTAATGGCTGAGAATTAAATTTGATATAGCAATATGTGTGATTCATAGACATGGTTTCAGGTTAAAGTTATTTAAAACCTGGGATGAGGAGGATGTTTATGGATGCAGATATGAGGAAGCGTTTAGGTTGGATTCGAGTTTATGAGTGCAATCGTAATTTTGGGCAGACGTGTCTACGTTGCGGTATTTCCCGTCCCACTCTGAGAAAGTGGTGGCATTGGGTTTACCCTGAACTTCCCCCATTTTAGTGGACAGTAAGTTAAGAGGCATAGGCCTTTTCCT
>CAYFNV010000022.1:0-60231 GCA_964344595.1 uncultured Nitrospina sp.
CAAGTCCCGATTTAAAAACATTGCTAAAAATGACCCCTTATGCAAAGGTCTCCTTGACAGGGGGAGGCAGCTGGCATATATGCTTAACGCCGAGTGGTCAGCAAAAGTCTTCTGGAGGAGAAAATTTCTTGCCCAGAGCGTTTGCCACTTCCGGGTGGGTTACAGATCCAAGGCAGATGTTGAGTCCGGATCTCAGTGATTGATCTTCTTTTAAAGCTTGCCTGTACCCTTTTTCTGCCAGATCCAGGGCGTATGGAAAAGTCGCATTGGTGAGAGCGAAAGTAGATGTTCTTGCCAGAGCACCAGGCATATTTGCGACACAATAATGAACCACTCCCTCAACCTCAAAAATAGGATTACTATGAGTTGTCGGGCGTGAAGTTTCCAGAATTCCTCCCTGATCAATACCTACATCGACCACAACCGCACCTTTTTGCATTGATTTCAACATTTCACGTGTGACGAGTCGTGGTGCTTTGGCACCGGGAATAAGCACAGCGCCAATTACGAGGTCGGCAGTGCGCAATGATTCAAGTAAATTGAACCGGTTTGACATCAGTGTTCTAAGCCGGCTCCCATGAATATCATCAAGATAGCGTAAACGTTGCAGGTTGATATCCAGTAAAGTGACTTGCGCTCCAGTACCGATAGCCATTTTCGCGGCATTGGCTCCAACAATACCACCGCCGATAATCACTACATGGCCTGGGTCTACACCTGGTACACCTCCCAGCAGAATGCCTCGTCCACCATTTTCCCGTTCAAGATATTTTGCACCCTCATGAACCGCCATACGTCCAGCCACTTCGCTCATGGGGATGAGTAGAGGCAAAGAACGGTCGGTCAACTGTACTGTTTCATAGGCGATTCCAACTACTTTTCTTTCCAGCAGGGCCTGAGCCAATTCGGGAGCCGGTGCCAGATGAAGATAGGTGTATAGGATTTGTCCTTCACGCAGTAAGCCATATTCTTCCGGAAGGGGCTCTTTTACTTTTACGATCATTTCTGACTGGGAAAATATTTCCTGTCGTGAAACGATATTTGCTCCCTGATCCAAATAATCCTGATTTGTAATTCCGCTACCTTCACCAGCCTGATCTTCGAGCAAGACCTTATGACCACGGACTACCAGATCGTGAACGCCAGCGGGGGTCATTGATACGCGATATTCATCTGCTTTAATTTCTTTGGGAATTCCTACGATCATTTCTAGCCTCCTCCGCTTGGTATTAGGTCACTGAGTAATAGCCATATTCATTGGGTTCAGCGTTATATTTATATTATATAAGGAAAGCCAAACGGGTGTTTGATCTTTTAAATGAAATCCTTTAAAGTACAAGATCATAGAACCAGTTTAATGGGGGAAATACCTGTTGCAAGAGGCTGTGAAGTCAAAATTTGAGCAAACCATTCTGGCAAATTTAACTCCTGACGGGAAATTGCTGGATCTGGAAGATAAAAATATTGGTCCAGATGAGTTACGCCTACTTTCTGATGCAGAAGACCTGTCTTCAGTCGAGCAACTTTTTCTCAGCCAGAACCAGCTTTGTGGAGAATCTATTGATATTCTCAGTCAGGTAAAGGGATTCACCGGCCTGGTTTCTCTGTATCTTAATCACAATATCATTGGTGATGAGGAAGTCGAAAGCCTGGCAAATGGAGACTTGTTGAAGAACCTGAAATGTCTGATGCTGGAAGCAAATAATATTGGGCCAAAAGGAGCAAAAGCCCTGGCCAGTTCACCGAACCTTGAGCACCTTGAAGTATTGTTTCTGGACTCGAATCCAATTGGCCCTCAAGGGGCCAGTGCTGTGGCATGTTCGGATCAATTACCTGGATTGCAAGCTCTGCATCTCGATAGTACTGGTATAGGTGATGAAGGTACCAGGGCAATTGCTGAAAGCCCCAATTTGACTAATTTGAAGAAACTATACTTGTGCTCGAATAAAATGGGAGATGCAGGAGCCATTGCTCTTGCAAACTCTGTAAGCCTGAAAAACTTGAATGTTTTGAGTATCTGGCGTAATGAAATTAGAGACGAGGGCGGTAAAGCGATCGCCGAGTCGCAAACTTTTATGAACCTGGAACGGCTCTATATGAGTCTAAACCTTATAGAGCGGCCTGTGCGCAAGATCATTCGTGGATCGGAGCTGGCAAAAAGATTAACCACTTTGGTGATGGATTGAGCCATGACAGAACCAGAAGACAGTTATAAGTTCACCTATAGCAGATTCTTCAATATATTCTTTCATATCGGGGTGATTTTCAATGTCATTCTGGTGATCTGGATGATTCTGGTATTCACAGAAGTCATTTAGCCCTCTGGCGAGGGATGCAGTTAGATAATTAAAAAGTCTTCTCAAGCCGAGAGCATTTTGGCCAGCCATAAGCTATATATTTCCCTTCCCACAGGAGTGGGCTTAGCGGATGGCAAGATACCATTTGGTCAAGATACGTGGAGAGAAGCCGAGCCTGAACAGAAAGGCTATGAGGATATTTCTGGCTGTAGTGAAGGCGATTCCTTCCTTCACCCAACGTCTTGGAGATGTATGAGTTTTTTCATTTAGCATGATCACAGATCCTTTTTTTCTCAAACGAAGGTAGAAATCAAGATCCTCACAAATAGGGATAGGGGAGAATCCATTCATATTTTTGAATACTTCTCTACGGACAAAGAATCCTTGATCACCATAAGCAAGATCAAAATATTTTGCACGGATATTTGCTAACAAGGTAATTAAATTTATCGACCATTTATCGGAATCGATGCAAAGTGTGAAGGCACCCCCAATCCATTTGGGATTTTCCATGCATTCTGTCATTTTCCGGTAACTTTCAGTTTCAAGCCGATTATCTGCGTGTAAGAATAGTAAGAGGTCTCCTGTTGCTTTTTCTGCGCCAGCATTCATTTGCAAAGAACGACTGGCAGGCCCTGATACGATGATATGCGTAAACTTTTTAGCAATTTGACTGGTTGAATCTGTGCTTCCGCCATCACTTACAATCAGCTCATAAGGAGAAAGTTGCTGGATTTGTGTCAGAGTATTCTCAAGGACTAATTCTTCGTTGAGGGTGGGAACGATTATTGATACCTTCAAATCAATAAATCTCCATAATTAGGGAGAGGGAGTTTGTTATTTTAAAGAAGCTTTTCTTTCCGAGGGAAGTTAATCATAAAACAAGCTGAATTTCAAACAAGCTGAACAATGACTGAGGAAAAAATATGGTCTGAAGGCAAGTTTTTTATCCTTTTATGTAATCTGGCAAAAAAATATTATAGAATGTAAAGACCATATAGAAGAACAACTTTTAAAAGATAATCCTTCGCTTGTCGGAGGCAGTTCGTTATGCTAGCCCACTTTATAGACTCCAGATCGTTTCAATGTGGATATTTTAAGGATAGAAAATCCTTTTTCGAGGAATATCTACTTGAAGATGTTTCTGAAGTAGAGTTTGAATATTTGCTTGCTCATGGAATGCGTCATTTTGGAGATTATTTTTTTCGCCCGAAGTGTCAGGACTGTTACCAGTGCATTCCTATTCGAGTGAGAACTGAAGAATTTAAAATGTCCCGGAACCAGAAACGGGCTTTGGTTTCCTGTAAGGATGTTGAGGTTAAAATTGGCGATCCTAAGTATACTCATGAGAAGTTTGAGCTTTATCTCAAACATAAGGAAAGGTTTTTTTCTTTACAGGATGATGTGGAAGACGAGCAAAACTTCAGGCTGTCTTTTTATGTTAACACCCCCTTCGGAATTGAGTTTGAATACTATTATGATGGAAAGCTAATTGGGGTTGCTTTGGGTGATAAAACCTCCCAGTCTTTTTCCGCTATTTATACTTTTTATGAGGTTCCTGACAAAAAAATGAGCCTTGGAACTTTCAGCGTATTGAAGCAGATGGATTTTGCGCTGGAAAACCGTATTAAATATTTTTACCTCGGCTATTATATAGCTGAAAACGCTTCACTGGTCTACAAGGCAAGCTTTAGACCCAATGAGGTATATTTGGACCGGGAATGGCGACCCTTCCGTAATTCCGAAGGCGATTTTCTTATTCCTCAAGACAAGCTGCAATGGAAAAACTCTGACCAATTGGTTAAGGCTGCATCTCATTTGGAATTTACAGGTTCACAGTTTTGATGATAACGACAGGGGAGCTATGGGAAAGAAAAAATCAAAGTCATTTGTAAGTAAAAAACGTATATCGTCAATTGCCTTGGGTCTTCTGGTATGCCTGATTGTGGGAGGTGTTTATGTGGGGACCAAAGGAAATGTGAAGGTTCCACCCGTTGCACCGGCAACAGGTGTTTTGATTGAAACTCGTCCTGTAATGTCTGATGCTTTGTTCACGGGTCGGGTGGCAAAGGCATATCGAATAGCTGCAGAAATCCCCAAAGTAATTGATAGCCTTTTTTGTTATTGTTATTGCAAAAAAAATCACGGACACAAGACTTTGTTGACCTGTTATACAAATAAACATGGTTCTAAATGTGATGTCTGCCTGGGAGAAGTGTTCTTCGCTTATGACTTATATAATCAGGGGAAGACCCTGGACGAAATTGTAATTGCCGTAGATAAAAAGTTTTATCGGCCATATCGTAGGACTTGAAACCAGTTATGGAAAACATAGCTCAAGACAAACCGATCAGCACATATATTCCGTACACTTTTTTGGTTGCGGCACTTTTGTCAGTCTTTGTGATGTCGATCAATAAGGTCGAACTGAAGCCCTATGAAACGGAATACCCGGCTGAGGCGTTTTTGTCTCCTGAGTTTGAACTGCCTTCATTGGCGGGAGGTATGGTCAAGCTCTCTGACTATCGCGGTAAAGTTGTGTTCATCAACTTTTGGGCGACCTGGTGCGGCACCTGCGAAGTGGAAATGCCATCTATGGAAAAACTTTACCAGAAATATAAAGATTTTGGGTTCGAGATGTTAACTATAAGTGTTGACACTGATCAAAGTCTGATTGAACCTTTCATGAAAAAATTTAATCTGACATTTCCAGTTTTGCTTGATCCTGAAAGCGATGTTGCAAAGAAAGTTTATAAGACTACTGGTGTGCCTGAAACTTTTATTGTCAATCGTGAGGGACTTATTGTGCATAAAGCAATCGGTCCGAGAGACTGGGCCAGTGATGAAATGTTGGATTCCTTTGCTCAAATAGTACTCGGGGGTTGATCATGAATACTTTCCGTTTTTTGTCTGCTGCTTTTCTGACTGTCTTTTTTTTGTTTCCAGTGTCAAAAACTTTCGCCCATGGTGGAGGGCATAAGATGGAAGGAAAAAAAATGGAAGAACCGATGGTCACTGACTCGATGTACTCGGTGAAAGACCAGGAAGGCGATATGTTATTGGATTCTGACAATAACATAGATAATTTATTTTCTCCTACAGACCTTTTTACACAAGACGAATTGGTCGAGCCGATTCCAATGGAAGATAAAAAAATGGAAGGAAGCCATAATGAGCACTCCAAACCTCAGGTTCAGCTTGCCCACCATGAGAGGGTTTCTTCCTCAAACAAGGGATATGGTGCTGCAGTAGGCATAACCCTGTTTGCGGGGTTAGCTTTTGCCGGTCTCACATTTATGCGACCAGGAGAATGACCTGATGGCTAACGGGTTTTCAAAATTATTAAGAGACCGGTTAGGCCTTCACCTTCTTGAATACGAAATTCCGGAACATGCCAACTCCATAAAATATTCTCTTGGTGGTATGACCCTGTCATCCTTCATGGTTCTGGTTGTCAGTGGAATTTTGCTTGCACAGTTTTTTGTGCCCGATCCTGAACGGGCCAACCAGAGCATTCATTATTTGGTTGACCAGATATATTTAGGCTGGTTCCTGAGAGGCATTCATTTTTGGGCGGCTGAGGTATTGACCGTGACCATGACTTTGCATGCTATACGTGTTTTTTTTACAGCATCTTATAAAAACCCTCGTGAAATAAACTGGTTGATAGGTATAGGCTTAATGCTGCTGATGGTTACGCTACTATTTACCGGTACAGTGATCAAATGGGATCAGGAAGCCTATGAAGCATTGGCGCATTTTCTCTGGGTGGCAGATCAGATTGGTATTTTGGGTCTGCCATTGACTGAAGCCTTTGCTCCAGGGGTGCCTTTGCTCAACCGGATTTATATGGCTCATATATCATTGCTCCCGATAATCGCTCTGTTGATGTTGGGGCTACACCTCTTCTACGTTAAATACCACAAACTTTCGCCTCTACCTGAACCAGAGGGAAAAAGTAAAGAAATGCCCTTTACATGCCATATGGCATATTTGCAAAGAGCGGGTGCAGGGGTATTTCTTGTGATTTGTGTTTTGGCCCTTACTATCGCTCCTCCCTTGGGAGAAGAGCCGGTGTTAGGGTTGGAGGTGACCAAGCCACCCTGGCAGTTTGTATGGATCTATGCCTTGGAAAACCTGTGGGTGCCTTTTTTGATTGTTGCTCCACCTATAATTATCTTGTTTTTGGTTGCCATTCCCTTCGTTGACCAAAATAAGGAACGCTACTGGAAAAAACGACCTGTTGCTATGGCGGTTCTGGCAGGGTTCATTCTTCTTTTTACCGGCCTTATTATCTGGGGAAAAATAACAACTATGACCCACTCCATGTAGTGGTGAACTTCCACTGGCAATGGATGCTGCTATATCATGGAAATACAAATTGAGATCCTGACAAAAAAAGACTGCTGCCTATGTGACGATGCGAAGGCAATAGTGGAACGGGTTATTACTGATTATCCGGCAACCCTGACTCTAAAGGATATTGAGTCCGATACTGTTTTGTATGAAACTTATAAAGAACGAATCCCGGTGGTACGAATTAATGGTGATGAAAGCTTTGTTTACAAGACACATGAAACCACCCTTCGTAAAAAGCTGGATAAACTTATGGAGTTGTAAAAATGGTAGAAAAAACTGCCTTGACTGAGCAAGAACTGGAAGAAAAGTTAAAAGAGATGGCGCCAGACTGGAAAACAAACAGGAACGATAAAGGGGTGCCCTATATTGAAAGGGTGCACCATGCCTCAACGTTCGTGGATGGGATTGATTTTGTAAATAAGATTGCTCAGGCGGCAGAAGATAACAATCACCATCCAGACATCATTATAAACTACAAACGCATTTCTGTTCGCTACTGGACCCATTCTGCGAGTGGTGTTACTTTGGCCGATGTGCAGATGGCAGAGAAAATAGACCCGCTTTTTTAAACAACACCAGAGTTTATTGCTCTAGTTTTGTCTTTCAGGGAGCGTGATAGTAAAAGTTGTTCCGTGAGGCTGGTTTTGTTGGACACTGATTTCTCCGTTGTGTCTCTTGACAACTTTTTCGCAAATGGCCAGACCGATTCCGCTTCCTTCAAATGCGCTCCTGCCATGAAGCCTTTCAAAAGGCTTAAATATTTTTCTGAAATAGTCTTCTTTGATTCCGATTCCATTATCCGAAACTGCGATTTTCCATTCCTTCGTTTTATCACAAAATGAACTCGTTATTATTATGTCGGGGGCAGCATCTTCTCTGTGGTATTTCAGTGAATTGGATATTAAATTCTGGAGCACTTTGGGGAATTGAACAGGATCTACTTCAATTGTTGGTAGATCGTTGATGTAAACTCTGGCATTTTTCATTTTAACCTGATCGCTCAGGTCCTCCAGAACCTGGGCAGCTATTTGCTTCAGGGATACCCGTTCGTAGTATTTTGCTTGTTGCGTAGCCCTTGAATATTCCAGCAGGTCATAAATGTAATTCGACATTCTCCATGCGGCTTTCTGCATCCGTCCTAAATAATCTTTGGAATCGTTGTTTAAAGTATCTTGTTTTTCTCTGATACGGTCGCAAAAGGTTATGATTTTACGTAATGGTTCCTGTAGATCGTGAGACGCCAGATAGGCGAACTCCTCCAGATTCTTGTTGCTCATTTCTAGCGCCCGGGTTCTTTCGTGTACCCTGTCTTCAAGTTCTTTGGAATACTGTTTTAAAGCAGCCTCAAGGTTTTTACGCTTGGTTATGTTGCGAATGTAAGTTAAAAAATGAATAGGGTTGTACTGATCATCTCGAACGATAGAGCAATACAAGTCTACCCAGACGATTTCCTTGTTCTTTTTAATTAATCTCATTTCTTGATGAAGAGACATCATTTCTCCTAGAATCAATCGCTTGTTTTGATGCCAGGAGTTCACAAAATCATCTGGGTAAGCCACAGACTCAAAGCTGCCTGCTAAAAACTCCTCCTGGGTGTATCCAAGTAATTCGCATAAAGTTGAGGGAACTTTTAACCATTTTCCATTAAGGCTTACATGAGTTCTCATAACCAGGGAAAGGTCCTCGGTTTGCTTCAATCTTTCTTCACTTTTCTTTAAAGACTCAGAAATACGTCTCTTCTCAGAAAGGTCAGTAAAGAGGATCCATGTCATGGAAGAGGCAACTCCCAGGAAGGTTTGTACTAATAGCAGAGACGTGTTTGATTCTTGAAAAATTGCAAATGGGCCGGTCTCGTTTATGGTTCCCCATATGGCAATGATGGATATCAGCAAAACTGACAGGAATGTTCCGAGCTTGTCAAAACGGTATACTGCCCATACTAAAAAAGGAAATGGAAGGAAAGTAAGCGGATAGGAAGTGTTCCCAATCCAATTTGAAAAAACAATGCTACAAATTATAATTATGGAAATAAGAAGAATGATTCCTTCTAAAGACAGTTTTCGATGGAAGCGATTTGTCGACAGGGTGGAAGATAAAATTAAAATCGGGGTGATAATCAGTATGCCCATCGCATCCCCCAGCCACCAGGTTAAAAAAGTTTCGTTATATTTGTCCCAGGTGCTCAGTCCGCTGATTATTAGTGTCGAAGTTCCACATAGTGCGCTGGTTAAACTACTAATCCCCGAAGAGAAAATTATAAAAATAAATATGTTCTTTATTTGATAAAAAGGATCATTTGATTTGGTAAATTTAAATAAAAAATAGGCCCCTATCAGAGCTTCCGCACTGGCACCAAGACCAATTGTGATTCCTATGGGAATATATTTTAGTATTGATAAGTTTTGTTGCAGTACTGAAATTGATCCATTTAGAAGAAATGAGCCGATTAAAATTCCAGGCCAGATTTTGTATCCATAACGGAGTACTGCAAACATGGCAAAACCAGATGCTGGAAATAAAGCTGTGGAATAACCCGGAGGTAAGGCTAACAAGGTGCCAAGTCGGCCTGCGATAAAATAAACAATGGCCAGCCCTGCTATGGGCAACACATTGTTGCTTGATTGGGCTTTGTGTTGATCCTGCATGAGGCTTTGATTTTTATTTAGAAACTAAGCTCATAATCTATTCTAAATGATATAGCAAATTTGGCTATAAAAAATTTTATAGGATGTGGTTGTAAGTTTGGCATGGGGATTTTTTGCTGGTTGGTTTTTAAATAATTAAGTGCTCTTACTTGATGCTGATCAGAGTAGGGTTAGGGGTAGAGAAGCGGCTGGAATAATTTACTATATAGTCGATGAGAAATATTTCGGGTGTTTTTGATCTCTAGAAATTGAAACCTTGTACCTTGATAGCAATTACTTAACTAACTTCTTCTCTCAAGATATCATCAAGAGTCTGCCGGCTTCGGGTTTGAATGCATCGGTCTCCATCTACCAGAACTTCAGGAATCAATGGCTGGGAATTATAGTTAGATGACATAACGTGACCGTATGCCCCTGCGCCACCAATCACGATGCAGTCTTTTGGCTTCGGCAGGGGTAATTTTCGGGCAACAGGTTCTTCGTCTTTTTGTGTCAGCACGTCTCCTGATTCACAAACCGGGCCAGCAATAATGAGATCCTGTTCAGGTCCCAGGTTATCGCCATCAAACCAGATGGGATGAAACGATCCATAGGCCATGGGGCGAAGAAGGTGACAAAATCCTACATTGGTGAGCACATAGTCGATTCGTTTTCCCTCTTCATCGAAGGTATGATTGAGAGAGCGCACCTCTCCAATCAGGGTTCCACAACCTGCCACAAATCTTCTTCCCGGTTCGATTTCGCAGATAATGTCTCTTCCAAAATGATCTTTTAGCAATTTTGCACGTTCATCGAGTATGGTTTTATACCCGGTGATATCTTCTTGCGGCAGCTCGGGATTATATTGATAAGGCAATCCCCCTCCAAAGTTGATGGTTTCGACCTCATCAAACTGTTTGGCAAACTCCACGAGCTTTCCTGTTATGCGTTTGAGATGTTCCATATCACCACCGGAGCCAATGTGCATGTGCACCCCTGAAATAGTTAGTCCATACTCATTGGCAATGCGCTTAACTTCATCTAAGTTCTGGTACCAGATTCCGTGCTTGCTATAGGGCCCGCCGGTGTTGGTTTTTTTTGAATGGCCAGCACCTTCTCCGGGATTGATTCTGATTGAGATTTTAGGGGAACCGGTTCTTTTTGACTTAAGAGCATTGCCATATTCTTCTACCATTCCCAATGTGCCACAATTGCAGTAAATATTGTTATCGAGGCAAAAATTTACATCGTCATCGTTGAAAAATACATCGCTGGTGAAACAGATATCATCAGGTTGGAAACCTGAACGCATTGCACGCTGCACTTCAAACACACTTACCGCATCAATTTTGACATCGTTGTTGAGCATTTCTTTAAGAATGTGTGAATTGGAATTGGCTTTCATGGCGTAACGGGTAACAGGAGCCAATTGCTTAATCTCATCTATCGCACGGCGCAGGGTTTCCAGGCTATATACATAAACGGGTGTGCCAAATTCTTTTGCAATATCCCGTATTGCTACATTTTCAATTTTCATGAATATTTTTTAGCTCCAAACAGGTGGTTTAATAATATGGTTTCGGTTTTATAACACAGTTTCTCAGATCAAAAAATCTCTTTGTTTTCAATTGACATTTCTTCGCGATGGAGTAATTTAAATTATCCACAATAATTGTAAAATTTATCAGGAATCATCTCTGCAATGACAAAATGGACGATTGATGAAGCTCGCGAACATTACAATATTTATGGTTGGGGTGCGGGATATTTTGATATCAACCCGCATGGAAATATTATTGTTCGTCCTGACAGAAAAAGCGCACATCATATTGATCTCAAGAAACTGGTCGATGATATCCAGTCCAAGGGGCATTCACTGCCAGTCTTGATTCGGTTTTCAGACATTCTCAGGGCTAGTATTACCAACCTTGCGAACTCTTTTCAAAAAGCCATTGATGAATATGGATTTGAGGGAAAATATCACGGAGTCTATCCGATCAAGGTCAATCAGCAAAGGCAGGTGGTGGAAGAGATTGTCAAGTTTGGACAGCCTTTCAATATAGGGTTGGAAGCCGGATCCAAACCTGAGTTGCATGCCATACTTGCTATCCTAGACAACCCGGAAGCCTTGCTTGTATGTAATGGTTATAAAGATGAATCCTTCATTCGTCTGGCATTGATGAGCCAGAAACTGGGTAAAAAGGTGTTCATAGTTGTTGAAAAGCTTGATGAGTTAGAATTGATTGAGAGAGTGGCCGGTGAACTGGGGGTTCAACCAAACATTGGGCTGCGTATCAAGCTGGTGAGTTCGGGGCAGGGGCGATGGTCCTCTTCTGCTGGGGAGTATTCCAAGTTTGGCCTGAACACTATGGAGTTGATGGATGCCCTGGAAATCGCCAAGAGTAAAAACATTCTCGATTGTATCACGCTGATCCACTTTCACCTGGGAAGCCAGATTACTAATATTCGCAGGATCAAGGACAGCCTAAAGGAGGTTGGCAGGTATTATTCTGAACTAATGAAATTTGGATGCAATATCCAGTACATAGATGTGGGAGGTGGATTGGGTATTGACTACGATGGGTCGAGATCTACATTTGCTTCCAGTGCAAATTATTCTGTTCAGGAATATGCCAACGATGTGGTCTACCATATTTTAGAAATTTGCGAGGCGGAAAACCTGCCCCACCCCAATATCATTTCTGAATCAGGTCGAGCCATGACTGCACATCACTCAATTCTCGTTGTCAACGTGCTGGACGTGACAAGTTTTCCTGAATGGAATGGTCATATAAATATCGCTGATGATGCACCGGAAGTGGTGAAAGAAATATTTGATGTGCTCGATTCCACATCCAACAAAAATCTGGTTGAATCCTGGCACGATGCAGTTCACTTGAGAGATGAAGCACAAAGCAAATTTTTGCTTGGTTTGATTACTCTGTCTGATAGGGCTATTGTCGAACGTATGTACTGGGGTATATGCCGTAAAATTGAAAAACTCAGTTCCCGGCTGAAGTTTTTGCCAGAAGATATTCGAACTCTTAAAACCAAACTTTGCGATAAATATTTTTGTAATTTTTCTGTTTTCCAATCCGTGCCTGATTCTTGGGCGATTGACCAGGTATTCCCGGTAGTTCCACTACAACGCTTGAATGAAGAGCCAAACCGTGATGCAACGCTCGAAGACATCACCTGTGATTCCGATGGCAGGATTGACAGTTTTATAGGCACTAACCGTGGAACTGAAAGTACATTGAGGGTGCATTCCCTAAAACCCGGAGAAAACTATTCCCTTTGTATTTTTCTTACAGGTGCTTATCAGGAAATCCTGGGAGACTTGCATAACTTGTTCGGCGACACCAATACGGTACATGTTTCACTTAACGATGATGGTTCCCTGAACTACGAGCAAATTATTGAAGGTGAGGATGTGACAGATGTTCTTGACTATGTTCAGTTCAGCGCGGACGAACTGGCAGGGCGTATAGATGGTTTCCTGATCGGATGCGTGCAACGTGGTGTGGTCACACAGCAGGAGGCTGATGACTTTCTTAACCTCTATAAAGAGGGACTGAATGGCTACACCTATCTTGTAAAGCCGGATGATAATGAGAAAGGTTAGTTGTCTTCCTCCTGTGATAAGGGTTTTTCGTAAAAACTTTCTATCTGTTTAATACGTTCGCTCGTGGTCGGGTGAGTTGAGAAATAGCTGGCCTCATCAGACTTGCCTCCAGAGTCCTTGCGGAAAACTTTAAACACTTCGATCAAATGATGAGGTGGAATATTGGCCTTAACCAAATAACCGACTCCCAGCTTATCTGCTTCAAGTTCCTGTGGACGGGAGAACCCGCCGACCACAGCCGGTTTAACTACATATTCTGCATAACCCAGCCCAGGAACAAACACATTTGCCACTGAAAAGGCGATGGATGTCAGAATTGAGACTCCCATACTTGAATAATAATGACCCGCTTTTAAATGGCCAATTTCATGTGCTGCAACAGCCATTCTCTGTTCCTGCGTTAACTGATGTAGAAGATCATCGGTAATGTGAATGTCTTTTCCGGTTGTCACCCAGGCGTTTGAGAAATCTGCGTAATGCACCACAGCATTGTATTCTTCGTCAGGGAAGTTGGCCTTTGCTATTGTATCAACCGCTGTTTTCCATAAATAGAGGTCACGGGCACAACCTACGCAGTCCTTGTCCGGAGTGGTCTGGCACCCTGCCAGAATTGAACAAATCCCAATCAGCAGAAAAAATTGTTTCACGACTCAGTGGTGGAAAAAAACCTAAGTGGTTTTTTTATCTCGAATGGATTGAAATACATCTATCATCTCCTGATGAACCAGTCCATTGGTCGCCAGTATTTCCTCATCGTAGATTGTTACTGGTGTCCCATCAAACTTCGATAGGGTTCCACCAGCTTCCGTTACGATCAATGCTCCAGCGGCAACATCCCAAGGGCTGAGTTTGATCTCCCAAAATCCTTCAAACCGTCCCATTGCTGTATAAACCAGATCCATTGCGGCAGAGCCAGGTCGTCGCACTGCCTGACACAACTTCATGAAACGGCAAAAATGATTCAAATTATCATCCAGAGAGTTTATTACTTTTGGGTGAAAACCTGTAACGAGCAGGCTTTCTTTTAAACTTGGGATTGTAGAAACCTTGATAGGCTTATCATTAAGGGTGGCGCCTTTGCCCCGCTCGGCAACAAACAACTCATCAAGACAAGGGTTATATACAACACCCACTTCCAGTTGGCCTTCGTGTTCCAACCCTACTGAAACACAATAGCAAGGGTAACCATGAGAAAAGTTCAGGGTTCCGTCAATCGGGTCAATGATCCACTTGCTTGGTGAAGAATTACCTTGGTCATTACCTGATTCTTCTGCAAGAATATCGTGGTCGGGGAACGTTTGCTTGATTCTGTCGATGATTGTTTTCTCACACAGGAGATCGATCTCAGTGACCGGGTCATGATAGTCTTTATAAGATACTTCCCCAATGGAGTCTTTGCGTTCCTTTAAAATCTTTCCTGCGGACAAAGCCGCTTCGACAGCTACTTGAATCGCTTCGCTCATTCCAGCCACCCGCCGCCGACCACACAATCATCCTGATAGAAAACTGCAGACTGTCCTGGAGCAATGGAAATCTGCGGTTCGTCAAACTCAATCTTTGCACGCATATTATCAAGCGGTGTTACCGTTGCGGTCACTCCTTGATGTCGATAGCGGATTTGCACATCAGCTTTAAATGGTTTGTCAAAGTCCAGGCTCCATCTAACTTGACTCACCGTGCAGTCAGGTCGGGACAGTTCCTGCCTGGTACCAACAGTGACGCGGTTATTCACCGGGTCAATATGTGTGACAAAATGTGGTTCTTTGAGTCCACCCAGATTGAGCCCTTTTCTCTGCCCGATGGTAAAAGCAGGATAACCGGGATGTTTGCCAAGAACTACGCCGGAAGAATTGACAATCTCCCCCTCCCGCAGGGATTTTCCATTTAACTGTTTGGCGATGAACCGGGGATAATCATTGTCAGGAATAAAACAGATTTCATGCGACTCGGCCTTCTCAGCCACGTTCAGTCCCAGTTCCCGGGCACGTTCGCGAACTTCTTTTTTGTCCATTTCACCTAGGGGAAACTCCAAACGAGCCAGTTGTTCCTGTGACAGGTTGAACAGAAAATAGCTTTGGTCTTTAAAGCGGTCCCGGCCACGACGTACCATCAATCTTCCTGAAGGATGTTTGACGATAGAGGCGTAATGCCCGGTGGCAACCCGGTGGACTCCAAACGACTCTGCTTTATGGATCAATTCTTCAAACTTCAGTTTTTGATTACAAAGCGTACAAGGAATCGGTGTCCTAGCCTGCATGTATTCAGAAATAAAATAGTCCACTACCTCTTCTTTAAACCTTTTTTCCATGTTCAGGATGTAAAAAGGAATGCCTATTCTTTCTGCCACCCGTCTGGCATCGGCCATGTCATCAAGGGAACAACAGGTGCCGAACCGGTTGTCCGAGTTCGAATAGTTCCACAACTGCAGGGAAACCCCGACGGCTTCATACCCTCGTTCTTTCATGATCCCGGCGGCTACAGAGCTGTCTACTCCGCCGCTCATGGCCACAACAATTTTTTCAGTGTCTGTCATAATTAAAGGGAATCGCTTATACGAAAAAAAGAAAGACAGGAATCGCCTAAACGCCGATCTTTATAAGCCATAAGTTTATCATAGTTTTTTTTTAAAACTGTTTTATGAAAATGTTCTACAACGACTATTGAGTCCTGGACAAGAACTTCAGGTAGTTTCAGCAAGGTCTCTTCATACAGGTTGTCTTCGAAAGGCGGGTCAACATAAACCAGGTCGAAATTTAGTTTTTGTTCCTTTAAAGCTTTCAACCCTGTAAGGGCAGGAGACTTCAACAAATTCCAGCGAATCGGGTTTGCAGTCATTTTGCACTTTTCCAGATTCTGTAAGATGATGCGTTGAGCCTCCCTGTTGGGTTCCACAAACACAACTTTTTCAGCACCACGGCTGAGTGCTTCAATACCCATGCTGCCGCTACCTGCGAAGAGGTCGAGAAAGTTCATACCATCCAGCCCGGGGCCGATCTGGTTGAAAAACGATTCCTTGACCCTGTCGAGGGTGGGGCGGATGCTGGCAGTACCCAGGCTGACAAGTTTAGTGCCTTTAGCTGTGCCTGATATCACTCGCATATAATAAGGACCTTTTTATTCGATCGATGTTCAGTCTGAAAGCAATAATTCGGGACTATTCGTTGCAAGCCTGCAGGTCATTTTTTACGGGTTACACGTCTGGTGGAACGCCCTTGACAGTTATTGCATCTAAAACTATTATAAACAATGTTTCCAGGGAATTAGTGTTCGGGTATCGTCTAACGGTAGGACGTCAGATTCTGGTTCTGAATGTTGGGGTTCGAATCCCTGTACCCGAGCCATCCCTGATATGGGCCATTAGGCATAGAGCCAACTGGAAATAACACTAATTACCCAAAATTACAATAATTTGCCTGACTGACTATTGCTATCTGCCTCTCCTGCCTGGGGGAGGGCTTTTTTATTAGAGGTATTATGAATATTTATCGCAATCCATTTATTGTCGCCCTTTGGGCTCCCATTTATCAATTAGTGGCGACCATAGCTATCACTAACGATTTTTTGATGATGGCGATTTTTATCATGGGTACCCTGGGACTTCTCGGTGCTTATGTGGGCGATTTTCCCGTGTTGTCAACACTATATATGAATGAAGTGGTCCATAAAACGGCAGTTTCTTCTTTAATGGGCATGCTTTTGGGATTCATTCTTTTTTTGGCTTTTGGAACAGGGGGCAATGAAGGCACTGACGGAGGCACAATTTCGGCAGGCGGTAAGTTCATGTTGACATGGGGGATCTTAACCTTGCCAGCATATCCCATGATGGTATTCCTGATTTTTGGAGTGAACAAACGCGATCTCGAAGCGGAAGACGCAGTCCGAAAAGAGAAGAAGAAAAAACGAGCCGGCCCGCCGATCATGGAAAAAGACGGGTTCTAGCGGTCTTGTTACAGGAAAAAATTTCTTCGACCAATTAAAGTAATACATGCCAGATTCAATTTGGCCCCATCGTCTAGCGGTTAGGACGCTGGCCTCTCACGCTCGACAGCCAAATTCACCCCGCCCGATAAAGGACTGTTTTTAATAATAACTACATCGTTTTTGAGAATGCTAAAAATACCATTTGGCAACGTTTTGGCAACAATTGCCTCGTTTTTCCCACCCTTTTCACCCTCATTCTCAAAATCCAAGTCGCCTACAATGTCAAAAGCTTCTACTAATTTTTCATCATAAGGATGAATATAGACCCTTGTACACCGTGAATCTTTGGAATGACCGATAGCCATACCTACCATGGATTCATCAATGCCATTGTTGAACATCGCAGAAGCCGTGAAATGCCTTTGACTTTTCGCAGAACCCTTAACTCCGGCATCCTTAAAAGCCCTTCCTACTGCTCGACAAAAAGCTTTTGAAGATGGAACCTGAAAAATTGGAGTACCAGGGTCAATAGGCCAAGGAACCGAATCAAAAACTTTCCTCAATCCCCTGCTAATCGGAACCCGAACGCGCTCAAATACTTTTGATTGTGTTGTGTCAATCCAATTGGTTTTAAGATCAACCATTTTTGGAGTGAGGTTCACAACAGTTTTTGGGCGCATCCCGGAATAAGTCAAAACCAAAAAAGCTTTTTCGTAAATATGACCATACCCTTTTTTGGTCTTCCACCGAACCCCTTTAGATTGTTTAGCGACATAAGGCAAAACTTTTTTAACTTCTTCAAAGGTCAATGCCCTTTCTTCCGTATTTCCCTTATATTTAAACTTGATCGGGGAGGGAAGCGACCAATCACCATTAACCCTCTGCATCATGTCTTTCAGAACCCGCAAACGTTTTTTAAGCGTGTCTCTCGGAGTTTTTAGCCTAGCCTCCTGATCCTTGACAAAATCTTTTGCGGTTTTTTCGTCAATAGACGAACAAATCATTTCACCAAAAAAAGGAACAATATGAAGTTCAGCAATGCGCTTGCTTGACTTAATCGTTTCTTTGGATTTTTCTGATTCTTCATCCAACCACTTAAAATAAATATCTTTTACGAGTTCCAACTTTTTATTAAATAGTCTCGGATCATCCCCCCTTTTTAATGCCCCGATCAAAGTCCCAAGGTTTTCAAGAGCGGTTAGCTCTTCCCCTTTTTTTGCGTTAAGAGGAACCCCTATCCACTCTTTTCTTCCATCCGGGAAAGTGAATCGAAAGGCTGAATAATATGAATTGCCTTTTAACCTCATCTTCAAAGGTTTTCCACCCCCTTTCAACAAGGCAAGGCAAGTCTCAATGTTTCGGTGTTGAGACTCTATCATATTATTTTGGGGATTCAAGGAAGACATTTTTAAGTTATTGATTGTTTAATATTTTCTTTAGTTCTGCATTCCACTCAATGAACGCGCCCATGGGCGTATAATGAATGGGGATAATGCGTCTTTTGTTGTACGGGGTGCAAGGCGGCATTTTTTCTTGAACAGGTTCTTCATTCAAAAATGAGCCGCCCTTGTCCGGCATAAAAATACTGAATAACTCATTCAGTCTCTTTTCTTGTTCGCGCTTGCGCTTCCATTCAAGATATTTTTTGTATAGAGACAAGCCGGAATTTGCGAAAGATAAAACGATCATGAATATTAAAAATAGATAGAATGATTCGATCATTAATATTTCCCCGCCACCTTCTCCGCAAGCTCCCGGTCTGATTTAGTTTTGGTCATTTGTTGCTCCAATCTGATATATCATCCACACTAACTCGTAGTTCGTAACCCGTATGCTGGTTAAAGTTAGAAGTAAGCCATACGTCACCTAACCGACTCGCTCCAGTTATTCGATACTTATTGCCTTTATAGGTCCCGAAAAGCTTGTATTGTGATATGTAATCTTGAAATGTGATCTTTAAGCTTGCGGGCAATCTGAATAAATGAAGCACCCACTTAGCATACCTTTCTCTATCTGAATCAAAAGATGGGGCATCTATAAAATCGTCAACGTGTGTTGCCATCTCTGTCTTTTCTGAGTTAGTCATTTTAGCCCCCAATCCTGCTTTAGTATTTCAGCAACGGCTGTATGCGGATTCGTGAATTGGCCGCTGTGAACAATGTTTTTTTCAAGATCATTTGCGTGGTTCATATCCTCTTCACTCAACGCAAAAAGTCTTTCAAAAAAGTATTCTGAGCCAACAAAATTTTCCTTTGGCTCTACTTTTGCGTCTGCTTCTAATGCTTCGATAAAAAGTTTTCTTCGTTCTGAGTTAGTCATTTTGTTTTAGTGATTTTAAATAAGTTATGTGAATTGGAATCATAGGGATTAAGCATATCCATATATCTATCCACGTTCCAATATTTGAGTATTGTTTACGCCAGAACATTCCTATCCAACAATCCTCTTTTTTAAATTCAAGTCTTATTCTCACCTCACCCCTCCTCACTTTCTATAATTTGAAAATGCCATTGTTTCATGTAAGCTGGCATTCCTGTTGAAAACCCTAAAACTGTGTCTGATGGGAATCTTTTTTCTTTGCGCAACTCACACCCAACAATCTTCCCGACCTTGAATTGCTCTTTGCAATGAGGGGCTAGTTCAGGGGGCATTGTTGATGGAGGTTGAATTTGCCCTTTGGCACGAAGATAGCGAACCATATCCCTTAATTCATGGGGCTTCCCCAATTGGCTTTGCTTCATAAACTCCGAAACTGTGTATTTATCTGGGTATGGGCTTACCCACTCTTCCGCAATAACAAGCAAATCATTGGGGGAGTAGGGGCAAACATAAGGGTAACCATTAACATTTTCATCTTTATCCATCGGGTAATATTCGCCATTGCAAAGCTTCTTAATAAACGCTGTGTCAGCTTTCGGCACAGGCTCAACCTTCACATAAGCAATCCTTTGAGGCTTTGAGTAGTTGTGGGGAGTTTTGCGTAAATCAGTCAGCGGAGCATCAAAATAACATCTCGAGCCTTTCTGCCTCCTATCCGGCTGAATAACTATCTGGTCTGGTTGTAACATGTGAGTGGTCATACTCCGCACATCCCTTCACATTCGTTGTTAAACATATTCCCCTGCCCCAAATCCTCTAAATTTCTAAAATCAACATCCTCCAGAGGGGTTAGGCTTTTGTGAGTGTATATTTTTTCCGTAGTCCCCTTAACCCCATTTCTTATTAAATTGTCCACCAACACAGCGTCAGCAAATTCTTCTGGCCTGTTTATTTTCATTTCCCTCCACGCCACATCATCGTGATACGGGCAACCGATGCAGGAAGATTTTTTTGGTTCTGGGTAACCATTTCGCTCCATCCATCGGAGGCAATCCCATCTTGTCATTCTTTGCTCAATCAAAGGCCAGCGAATAGTAATCCACTCTTCTTTAGCTGGCTTCATCCGGGAAATTTCATCTAAAGAAATACCAATCCACTGTGTAACGTGGATTTTCCCTTTTGCCCATTGACCTTTTTTCAGCCCCATTAGCTCTCGTATTTTTTTTAACTGAGGTTCTTTTTTATATTCATCACTACACTTTCTGCCTAACTTCCCTTTATCACGATCAGGTCTTGGGCTTGTCGTATTGTATGGAGGAGTAGCCATCCTTTCCCCTTTAATATGATCTTCTAAATCCTTGCGAATATTCCCCGCCGATACTCTATACACAGGGAAAGGAAGCTGTGTTTCCAACCAATCAAGCCAGCTATAAATTTCTTGCGATTCCCACCCGGTGTCAGCAAACGTAGCCCCATCAGGCATAGGTGTAATTTCCCCTTTAGCCGCCATTAACGCCATAGTGCTTGACTGAACACCTGCGCCCAATGAAATAAAATTCATCCCCTACCCTTTCTCTGGTTGGTGTGGTGGTTCATACAAATTGTGCGATACGTTTCCATTTGTCCCTGTCAGCCTCCAACTCCTCCACCTTTTGCTTTAGCTCAATGTTTTGTTGAGCATACATATCATTAGAATTTTCATAGCTATCTAAAGATACCTGTTGCCTCTTATTCTCTTCTCGCAACTCTTTGTTTTGTCGTTCCAATACCGCCTTATTATGCTGTTCGCACTCCAACGCCCTTGTAGCTGTTGTTACAGCTTCATAGTATTGATTCTTCTCTTCTCGCAGGGCTTCATTTTCTTTAATAACTTTTGTGTTAAATTTGGTCTGCTCAAGTAGTACATCTCCCCTATGCTTGATTGTTGCAAATAGGCTATTCAAAGTTTCCACTCGTATAGAAACGTCTTTTTCGGTTAATTGCAGAAAGCAAGTTTTCCTTAATTCCTCAAACTCTTCCTCACTCAAAACTTTCGGCTCAGTCATTTATCTACTCCCCAACTTATCCAACACGTCTCATTGCCAGCACGATACAACCTGCAACCCTGACTGCTCATATCTCTCAACTCCCACGGCAATCCGTTTGCTTTGCAAATACCGCTATTCCATTCTATTTTTTCTTTCATTCTTTGATTGATACAGCCTATTGGGATAACAACAAATGTTAGAAAACATGCTAACCCAGCTAAAATATTCATAAGTCCATATACTCCGCATCCTCAGAACCATCTGGCAACCAAGTGCAAGTTGAATATTGTGAAGCTCTCACTCTCAGTCCACATACACACATCCAGAACAAAACAAATGGATTAACTTGTATCCCGATTAAATCCATATTCTTTTCACAGTGTATACATTTCATACTCACCTCAACGCCTCTTTAAAATCATCCATAGTTAAATGCTTTCCTTTATCCTCCAAACAATAGCTTGTCTGCCGCTTTGAGTTGTTCCCTTCAAACCGCTATCAATAACCTTGCCAGCCAAGACAAGGCCTCTCATTCTTCTTGAAACCTTCACACCATCTATGCGATGTCCGTCAAGATTTATATAGGCGGCAATCTGTTCAGCCGTTCCGCTTTTATGTTTTTGCAGGCAATCAAGAATCAATGATTCGTGTTTTTTTATAAGCTCTCTTGCTCCGTTTGCCGCCTGTTTTGAAGTATCAGGATCGGTTGACTTGGCTAGGTTTTTCGGGCTGAACATTCCAAGCTCATGATCGGGGACATAACCGGGATCGCCGGGATAAAGAGTTTGTTTGCTCATAAGAAATTAATCCTCTTGAATGCATTCAAAGACTTTGACAACGACCGTTTCCGGCAAGTCATCAATGCTGTTTATTCCGCCAATGCGAACACTAGGAGCGGCTAACAAGGTTAAGTCTCTCAAGGTTTTCAATTGAAGGTCTTCTGAAGCCGGGTGAATATCTTCAATGTGATGAATGATTGCTGATTTTCTTTCTTCTGTTGTCATGGCTTCCTCTCTTGAAATTTAGCGGGCAACCCGCAGGGAATGACCCTGCGAGTACGGTTCATCCGTCCGTTCGGTTTCGGCCCCATGCTTGGCTATGGTTGACCGCCGCTTTTAAGCTACAGTTAATTCACGATCTTCACTTACTCGCGTAACAAAAAACTGCATATCTGTTTTCTCCGCTTCTTCCTTGAAGGCCTCAAAAACACTTTTATCGAGCGCTTCAAGGCCGTCAACGCAGACAAGGGGAAGCTTTGCTTTGCGGAGTCCGGCAATCTTCAGAGCGAATCTTATTTTTGCCGCCTCATTGAGTGTGTCAAAAGGAACGCCGTTAATTAAAATATCACCGTCTTTTATTTCCAGACCATCAACAGGAAGATTGGCAAGCAGTTCAGCCTTCAGGTTGTCCAGAGATTTAAGTTGTTCTGTGAAGCTTTTAGACTGGCCTTCCTGAAGCTCAACTTCTTTTCTGTTTTTTTCAACAAACTCAACAGCGCCGGAAATCTTTGTCTGAATTTTTGCGTTGTTTTCAGCTTGAGTTAGTTTTTCAATCAAACCCTCAATGTCCGGGCCATTAGCCGAAGTAATTTCGTTTATAGCTTCGCCATACTGTTCACGAAGGGAATCAAGTCGGCTCTGCAATGCTTCTCTTATTTCGTCAATTTCCTTTTGCGCCGCCTCTTTTGCTTTTGCTATATCACTGTTATGAAGTTTAGTTCGAGCCGCTTTTTGCGTTTCATTTTCTTCCTTCTTTTTCTGCAACTCTCCGCGCAATTTATCAGCTTCAGTCGCCCAATCATTTTCATCCGGTTTGAATGGGATGGTCTTATTCATTTCATCAATCATAGTGTTCAGCTTTTCAACTTCCTTGTTGACCGCCGCCCGATCATCAAAAATCATCTTTCGTTTTTCATCAATGATCTTTAATGGATGCCTGCCATCTTCTTCAGTTTGCAGGCCTGTAATCATTTTTATTTCTTCAACAGGCAATTCCATAGGAACAGAATCAAGGAGCATATTGACGCGCTTTTTAGAATCGGCGGTTAATATCTGAACCGGGTTGAGGCCAATCGGGTCAATGATTTCTTTGATGTAGGTTGCGGCCCTGCTTACCTCGCGACCATTAGGGTCTTCAAGAATGACCTTGGATTTATTTTCATTCATTTTTTTTATGAGGGTTTCGCCGTTATCAAACTCAAGGACAACCATCCCTTCCTCCGCGCCTTTTCTTAAAAGCGTTGCATCGTGTCCACCGCCAACAACGCCTTTGATTGCCTCAAGAATAGAAGTTTTGCCGCTACCGTTTTGCCCGGTTATGGTTGTAATCTTTCCGGGCTTAAACTCTAGTCTTTTGATTCCTAAAATATTACTTATTTGAACTTTCGCTATTTTCATTTCCTCTCTCCTTTTTTTGTTTCCGGCTGGTTGCCTCCCTACTATCACAGGCCTTCCAATGCCCATTAAAGGCAACCATCAAACAAGGGACTTTCAACCAACTCCTGAATTTTATGTTTGATTGCCGGGGAAATTATTTTTTTGCGATTTCTTCCAAACCCTGCATCATTAATTCGTATTTATCGACCGTGATTCTTTCTGCATCCGCGAACCCGTTTTTCTTGACGAAAGCAACAAGGTCTTTTGTTACGATTTTCAAATCCCTCGATTTTGCAAGGAAGGCTGAAAATTGCTCTTGCCCAATAAGCTCCGGCTCTTTTTCTTCCGGGCTTCCATCAATAGGGATGTCATCTTGATCTTTTCGGATTGGCGTTTTGGTTTCGCCTGTCTGTTCATCGGGCTTTGATTCTTCTGGTTTTGGGTCTTCCTTCAAGGCATCAAGGTTGTCCGTTGATGATCCAGTTTCGCGGATAGTTGTTGTCTTTTTATCTCCGTTGCTTGGGGCAACAACTTCAACATCTATGATGTCCTGCGCTTCTTCACGCGAAATGATTCCTTTTAGGACATCCGGGAACAAATCACGCAAGGCAAAACCACGCGCCCGCATTTGAAGCATTCGCTTGGGGTATTGTTTCCATGGGCCGGGTTTGTCCAACAGGCCCGCCTTCTTGGCATCTTCAATGCTAAAAGTCTGCTTAACCGGGTTGGAGTCGCCATGTCTTTTGACTTCACAGGTTGCAGATTTATCATCCTGAGTTTCTTTCATCCATTCAAGATGACCGGAGCCGCGCACAAGTGCAATTTGAGCATCGCCCCAAACACAAGGCCGCCCATTAATAACAGCGATGTTCTGAATTGCCTGCATTGGCAAAAGTCCTAACTCCATACCCATTTGGATAGCAACAATTACATTTGCCTTTTTGCCTTGATAGTCTTTAGGCACCATTTGAGTTGAGGCCATTTGTTCAGCCATTTTAAAAACTTCTTCATAGTTTCTTGGGATGATTGGTGTTATTTGATGTTGATCCCGTTTGACTAATTCATTCATGGGTTCTCTCCTTTTTTATTTTCCATGCAACAACTAGGAACAGGCCTCAAGTACGTGGCCTCTTTTACAATGTCTTCAATTTCCTCAGACAAGCCGTGACCTCTTACTAAAAATTCAAGATCATGAAATGCTTTTTTCCAATCTACATCTTTGACTTGCTGAACCGGCTTATTCATCTTCTTTCCTTTCTCATTTCCCTTAAATATCCAACCGTCAAACCCGCAACACCAACAAGGCCAATTGCCATGCCATAGAAACCGGCTTGATACGGGTTTTCATTGACAAGTCTTGCGATGTATTCAAAAACTTCTATTTGGATCATGATTGAATTCTCCACATAGACCCCGGACAAAGTAAGGGTGACAATATCCAGAGAGTTTAAAAATCCCCTTCTTTGTGTCCAAACTCTGCAAGCTTTTCATGCTCAGAGTCGAAAGTTCCTACCGGATCATGGCCATTTTCAATAGCCTCCAAGGCTCCTGCATAATCAGGGTGCAACCCGTCCAGGTTGAATTCATCGACCATTTCAGGGCTTGCGGCATCGTGAATGGCGTGACGTTGCAGGTCGTAAATTTTTCCATCCTCAGCCTCAACGGCGATACGTTCCGCAAGCGCATCCAAATCGAAAAACTGTGACTTCTCCCCCTTAAACTCATTCATGAAAAGCTCTAATCGATCCGCTCTTTCTTTGGCTGGCAAAGCCATAACTTGATCGAACTCTTCAAACATTTTTGCGTAACCATTTTTCAACCGGCGCAAATCCAACCGGACTGAGCTAAGTAAAGACGCTTCACAAATTTCAGGTCTCATTTTTTCCACCTTTGAAGGAGGTGGGGCCAGCACTGGCCAGCCCCACAGGTTCAAACAAACGTACGGGTCTGATCACCCCGAGCGATTTGGTAGCAGGGGCGGGAATTGAACCCGCGTAAATGGCTTATGAGACCATCGAGCGACCATTGCTCCACCCTGCGACATGCGAAATAAAAAGCCCCCGGAAGAAAAACCAGTCTCGTGGAAAGATGGAAGGCTCCGGGGGCATAACTAAGGCCTATGAGCGCTGAAACGCAGAGGCCGTTGTTTGCAATTTTATAGGTTTTGGTATACATTGAACTCTTCCACGAGACTAATAATTGGACGCTTTATTTGCGTCACGTTATGCAATATATAGCTTAAAACTAATTTGTCAACAGAAAAATTAATAAAAAGCTAATTTTTTATGGAAGAAGAGAAAACACACTTTGACCTTGCATTTGATAGGATCAAAGCCCTTACGGGCGGGGGAATTAATAACTATATCGACCTTGCAAAGGCTTTAGATATAACCCAACCTAGTGTGTCAGGGGCTAAGAAACGGGGAAAATTCCCTCCCAGATGGGCTCAAAAAATAGCTAAAAGCTATGGACTTTCCTTTGAAGATATCATGGAAGGCCCTAAAAATATCCCAGATCCAAACAGCGAAAATCAGGCGAATTACCAAAAAGAGGGTATTGAGTATAAGGAATTTGACAGGGGTAATGCCGATATTCAAAAAACTCAAACGCCGGAGGAATTCGCTGTGGACATCCACTCCATGCTCCATGAAATGCTTGGTGAGCTTCCGAAGTCCAAAGAACGGGAGTTAAGAGGTTTCGTGCAAGAAACCTACGAGCAGTTCAAAAAACAGAAGTTATCTCAAAAGTATCAGCGCCCAAAGTCGTAAGTTCCCGAAAGGTGGTGGTTGAAAAACCAGAAATAAAAAAATACTGCATATTTTGCAATGAAGAATTGAAGCCGTTCCATAAGTGCGCCAAGTTCAGGCGGGGAGGGGATTGGCTTGCTAGGCTTAATTCTGAGAAATCGAACAATGAGCATCTATAGGTTGTATATGGACAGATGGCAGAAGTTTGAATTTATAACTAAATACCTCCCCGATAATCTTCAAAAGATTCTCGATCACACTATTGACCGGTTTTATGAACAAGCCCGTTCACAAAGGGCTGACCAGGATATAGAGAGAGCTTTTACAGAAGCGCCGGAGAGAAAAGAAATCCAGTCTACCAGGAAAAGACCCATGGCAATGGCCTTCCTATCTGGCTTTGTGGCCGCGATGTTTCTTATCGCATTTGCCGTATTCTTTCTCGAGAATGAGCGCGAAGCAAGGATAAAAAAAATCACTGATGTCACTGAAGTTGGAACAAAGAGTATCCCTGCCGAACTCTGCAACATCAAGGGCAACATCAATGCCGAGGGCGTGAAGATTTATCATATGCCTGGAGACTTTAATTATGAACAAATAGCTATTGATGAAGTTAAGGGCGAACATTGGTTTTGTGAAGAAGAGCAGGCCGAATCAGCGGGGTTTAGGAGGGCTATTAGGTAATAGCAATCAAGATGCTCAACATTTAATACTTTTTACTATTGGAGTTGGTATGTACGCGGAGCGAAAAGAATTTTATAAAAAGCTTGAAGAAATTAGAGGGTCAAAGGTTATAACCTATGTCACGGGAGACCGCCCAAGCCTTGAAACGCAAATTCATAATGAAACCTTAGACTTCTTTTCTGACCATCTTGATTCTTTTGAAAGCCCACAGAAAATCACTCTCATTTTACACAGTAAGGGTGGAGATACCCTTGCGGGCTGGAGCATTGTTAACCTTATCAGGCAGTATACTGACAACTTTGAAGTAATCGTACCCGCTCGAGCACTCAGTACAGGCACCTTGATATGCATCGGAGCGGATAAGATTGTAATGACAAAACAATCCAATTTAGGGCCTATTGATCCAAGCATAAATTCTCCACTAAACCCCCAGCATCCAGGACTACCGGCTACAGCAAGGGTTCCTGTCAGCGTTGAGGCCATAGCCGGATATTTTGGCCTTGCTAAAGAGAGTTTAAAAATTAAAAATCAAAGTGAATTGGCATCTATCTTTTTAAAACTGTCAGATCATGTACACCCAATAGCATTAGGTCAGGTCTATAGAGCAAGGGAGCAAATACAAATGCTTGCCAACAAACTCTTAAAAATGCACATGTCAGATGATACAAAAATTAAAAATATTATAAATGTGCTTTGCAGTGAGTCCGGAAGTCACGATTATACAATATCAAGGAGGGAGGCAGAGGAGGATCTAAAACTGCCTATTGAAAAACCAGATGATAATAATTACAATGTGATTAAAGATATTTTCTCAGACATCCGAAAAGAACTTGAATTAAACGTTACTTTTCAACCGGCATCGTTTCTTGGAAGCGCTAATCAAAAAAGCTATAATTTCAAAAGAGCTCTGGTTGAATCCGTTGAAGGGGGTTCGCATGCCTTTTCGACTGAAGGAATGTTTAGGAAGGTGCAGACACAAAGCCAGCAAGGTGTTGTGAATATCACACTAAACGAAGAAAAAAACTTTGAGGGATGGCGACATGAACCATAAGGGAAACAGCGGCGAAAACATAAACTTTTTAAACTTCTCATCTTCTGCAAGGCCCGTTTATACAGGCTCAACATCCAGCCCAACTTGCAGCTTTGAAGCACTGAAGCAAAACAAAAAAGTGGTGGTTACCAAAATACGAAGGGTAACTATAAACCCAGAAGAAAAAGCACCCCGAGTCAGCCCTGTCAAACCATAATTTTTTTTATTTGGCAACCAACTAAAGCCGGAGCCTTCGGGTTCCGGTTTTTTTATGTCAGAATATTAAGAACCTTTAAAAACATCCAGAAACAACCCTTTGGCTTTTGCCAGCCAAGCAACGAGAGCGCCCATACCGGTGACAGTGGCAAAGACGCTCCATATTGCAATTCGTGCATGATTAATTTGTTTTTTGATGCAAGCTACTTTATGGACCAAACCCGGTTCCTTTTTCCGACCGTTTATAACAACTTCATGCCCGTCCACTTTATTTGCCAGCTCCAAGTGCTTCCCAACCAATCCTTCACCGATCGTTCCGGATTCACCGAATAAAGTTTTGCGGATTTCCTGATAAGAATCGTTTTGCCTTCTAACTTCACTGGCAAGCAGTGTATTTGATTCGATCAGGGCTTTGATGTCTGAATTCTCTGCCATTCTACCGGATCCTTTCTACGGCCAGTGTGAATTATCTTTAACAACCAAATCCTCTACCTGTTCAGGTGTCATACCATCAATTGAGGCCTCAAGGGTATCTGACTTGTTGCGGATGTCTTTCACCTGAGCCCAGAGCCCTTTAATATTGGTCAACTCAGTTTGTTCATCAGTGGTTAACGTGCCACCTGTAGCAATCTTTTCTGTTAGCTCAACTGATCGTGCCGTATAGTTTCGTTGCTTCCATTCAGGTAAAACTGCAACAATGCGCTTATTGGCTTCATTCTTAACATCTTGCTTTTTTTCTTCAGACTTCAACACCAAAATTTCAGCATCAATATCACTTTGATTAACAACCACCTCTGTAATTCCATCACCTTGAAAAGCCTTGCCATCAGGCTTAATAATCTTTACCTCTGGATATAATCTTCTTATTGCGCTATCTCTTGTCCAATCCATTATTCTTCAACCTCCATAATTATCATCGTGGCATCTGCTCCAACGATATGGGTTGTACTGTTATCACTACTATTCATTTGTAATTTATAAGTAACCTCCGATGCTGTAGAAGGGCTGTCTAATAAAATGTAAGTTCTGGCTTGATTGACAAATCCGGTTTCAGTCGGCTGGCGATACATTGAATAATCTTTAGTCAAAATGGCAGTTGAATCACGAAGAACCTTCATTCCAGCACCCATAGCGAGACTGGTCCCATTAATGCTTGCATTACCTGATACAATTATTGCTATCTTATTGCTTGTTGATGCTGGGGTAATAGGTATTGAAATTATATCTGAATAGGTTGAAGAACTTGTCGATGTACCCGTTTCCTGTATTGCCTGTTTAACTTGTAAAATTTTCCCAGAAGAACCCGCAACAACTGGAGTTCCATCCGCCTTAGAATAAGACAGCATCCTGACTGTTGTTCCATCATAAAAATATAATGCTCTATCCCCCACTGCAGTAGTTATATTTGCTCCCGATAATAATTTATTATTGGTTGTATGATGGGTAAGAGCAAGAACAGCATCAAATATGATCTCCTGCAATTGCCCTGAAGTCATGGTGAAAGCAGAAATTCCCGTTGTGCCTGTAATGTGAATCACGTTACCAGTCGCTCCGGAAATATCACAGGTGGCCGCACTCGCAATGGAAGCACCTTTTTTGTAGGTCAATCTTCCAGTTAAAGTTCCACCCGCTATCGGTAATTGTTTAACATCGTCAACATTGCTAAGCCCTACCTGAGACTTAGTTACTGAATGAGGATTGCTTGTATTGGCAATATGAGAATTTAAAGAAGTTGTTAAAGTTGAAACATTGGTTTCTATGTCGTCATAGGTCAATCGAATCCAATTGTTCGATGCCAGGTCCGTAGCAAACACCCCGGAAGTGTGAGCAGCCAGACAAAGGTATAAGGTCGAACTTTCTAAAACTGATTGACCGGCTGTGTAGGCTGTGGCTGTAGCCCAACTTCCCTGATAACTGACACCAGAATTAATTAAAGCAAGAACGTCTGAGGCTAGAGCGTGAAGCTCTGTAAAACCGTCTTGTTGTTTTCCATCTGAGCGAATAATAGCTTTGATATTTGCAATGACAGAATCTAAAGTGGCTTTTATGCTATCATGCTCACTATCTAACCCAGCGGTGTCAACCGTGGAACGACCACCAAGATTATTTGATTCGTCCTCGCTAAAGTCTTTTGCTGGTGTATATGTTGGAGGCCAAGCCATGTCACTTCTCCTTGCTCAAGATATTTTTATTAAATCTATTAAACCTGTCTGCCATAACTCCATACATACGGTCGATCGCTTCAATAGATTTGAGTGTTTTCAGTTTTTGCTGTTCTCTGATTTTGGTTTGCAAAGGCCTAATCTGTCCCTTGTAGAATCGCTCCATTAATTTCAACTTACCTATTTCTTTACTGTTTGCTTTCTTTGCATTTTTCTTTTGCTGTAGGTCTGTGCGTAACGTAAAAAAATCGTTTAATTGCCGGGTGGGGCGGTTCTTGAATTTCAAAACAGCCATTGGATTAAGAGGATGCTTGTGACTCTCTCGCTCTGTATCAAGAATCCCCAATCCTTTCTGATAAAGTCCACCTGTCATTTGTCTCAAGATGTGGTCCATTTGAATTGGTGAAACCTTTGTGTCTGAAAATTGATTTATAGTTTTCGCGGCAATCTCTGATAGTTCTGGTGTAAAGAAAAACTTCCTGTCTTCAACAGGCAAGCCGGTTTTGTTGTCCCGCATCCATTCAGGCTCTATCGGATGTCCAAGCCAGTTAGAATTTGTGCCAACTTCAAGCAAAGGTTTTAATGCTGATGGGGTAACATCAAGAGGCGCAACTAGAAGTTTCTTTATAGCTTCCAATGTCCCTTTTACTGCTTTCGGGTCTTTTAAATGCTCTTGGTCTAACCCTGCAACGGGCAACCCCCCTAAAAGCAGATAAAGCTCATGTGCGCCTGGGACTCGAATAACTTTTCCTGTGCTTTCGTCCTCAATCCACATATTCATGTACTTCCACTCAGGCGGTATATTTTTGTACCATTCCTTATCTTTTTCCAGATCCCATGCAATCATTGCTGGTAGCGTCACCCAAAGGAAACCAAACCAAAGAGTACGAATCGGCGCTTCCTTGAAGGCACGAAATAGTTTATTTGGCCCCTGCCAGGAAACATTGTGAAACGCTGTGTACTGATTGATAAACTTTCCAGTTCTCCCGCTCTTAGTGAAATTCACCGTCACATCCTGAGCATTATTGAATGCTTTAATAAAAACTGCGTCCGGAGACCAATTAGGATTTTCTTTTTGGATTCTTTCATAAGTTTCCAACTCAACCACCCTTGGGGCTAACTCTGCAACCTGGAAAGCCTGTCTTATCTTGTCCAGTAAGAGTGTTGGGGAGCTTGCGACCTTCAGCGTTTTCTCGAATGGAGACAATTGCTGAGTCACAAGATCGTCATACATTGCCGTTGTTGCCTTTCGGTCAAAGCCCATCATGGTTGCCATTTGCAAACCAGAATTTAAGGCCTTGTCTGTGATCGATCCTTTTGGAGCGGTCCACTCCTTAACCAAGCCCCTGAAAGGAGCCAGCGGCGTTGAAAACTTTTTCTTGGTAGTGACTGCAGACCAAACAAAATCCCTGATCGGGTTAGTGAAAAATGAAAAGCCAAAGTTCAATCCTGTAAAGCCCAATCTCATTAACCTGGCTACACCGGCAAATGCCCGGAATACGATACTATTTATGCGATGCGTATCTGTCTCCTTTATTGCCTGATATAGCTCAGGATGGACCTCAAAAAGTTTTAATTCTCCTCTTCTCCAAACTGCAAAAACATTATCCTTCCCGTAAAAGTTTGCGTCCCTGTACCATAGGTTTAAAACTTCTTCCGGGTCCAATTCGGAAATATCAACCCCCATTTCTGCAAGCTGATCCATTATCTTTTCGGCTTTGAACTTCTTGACATGCAACGCAGAGGGAATTTCAGTAATTATTCCCCCAACGCCTTTTTCTCGAGAAAAATCAGCTAATGAGTTTGCAATTCTTGTTTTGATGGATCTTGAAACAATCGCGGCCGCAGATTCAATAAAAGCATCCATTGGGTTCTTGATAGGCCGGGTGCTACCTTTCTGTTTTTTGATTGCTCGGGCTTTCTGCTCAAAGTTCCCACCGCCACCGGTTCCTACCTGAAGGCTTTCCCGGAAAATTCTTGAAAACGGCATGTAGATTGGATTCAAATCCCGGAATAGATTTTTTAACTCTGGGCTTATATCACCAGACCACACATACCAGTCCATCAACTGATTACTCCATTCGGTGACACCCTTAGCGGCTTCAAGCCACCCCTCGTTCCCCTCAAATTCTTTAATGACATTATCGATATCGACAATATCAAAACCTGTCTCCAAGCCTCTCCTGGTGTTATTCTTCGCCTTTAAAGCAACGACATAGGTTATCCAGTCCTCCATTTTCTTTTTTGTGTTTAACTTTGCTGGCTTGATCGCTTCCACCAAGGAAGGACCGACACGGTTCCCCATCGGATCAACCATTGTTTTTCGAATCATAGTCTCTGCAATGGAGGCAACCTTGCCTTTATAAAAAGTAGCAAGCTCAAAAGGATCACGATTCGGCGGAATTTTTTTCCCGGTCTTTTTCTCGACCGCTTGAGTCACTTCCTCAAAAAGAAAATTGGAATCATAAAATTCCTTAATAATGGTTTTATATGCTTTCCTCGATGCTGTCTCCTCGCTGTTCTGCAACTTCCCTGTAAAATCAATCTGCGCTCTCATTCTATTTACGGAGCCTTGCGCGTACCAGATTTCCAACGCCTTTTTCAAGGCTCCAAACTTCCCGGAAATAGGCCTGAACCCTTTTGGCTTCTCAATCGCATCAGTCTTTTTCACCAATGAAAAACTCTTAACCGCTTCTTTTGGGGCAGGTAAAAACATTTTCCCGGCATCGTTCACCATGGCTTGCTTCAAGAATGTTTCCTGAAACCACTTGCTATAGGTTGGTGCAAGCTCTTCATGTTTGCCAGTGGTGAGAAAGTGACGCATGAACTCAGCAAAACCTTCATGCGTTCTTCTTTTTTCCTGGTCGTAGTCCAGGTCTTTTAATTCAAGGATCGCTTTTTTTCTGATTTCCTTCGGTAGAGATTGAACCTTCCAGCTATCAACCCGGCTGTTTATCAATTGCTGGTTTGTCTTAAACCGGTTAGGCCATGCACGTTCAATTTCCGCATCGATACCATGAGCTATTTCATGAGCCAAGACTTCAACATGTGCAAACCGGCCTTTTTTTAAGCGGATCAACTCAGAATGTCTTTCCCTCCATCCAGCGGCATCCCTCATGGCGTGGGTTGCTTTTCCACGAACCACCATGCCGAAGGTGGCCTCCACTAAATCAAGAATTTCTTGTTTGTTTATGGTCTGGTCAGTGGTTGGCTCTTTCTGCAATTCAACCTGAAAACTTGCTGCTCTGAGACTATCGTTATCACCTTGATTTTTATCGGTATCGGGATCATTGTTTGCTCTCTTGACGTTTCCAGGTTCTTGGTCTACATTAGTATTGAAAGAGCCTTCACGTCCGGGTGGATCAAGGTCCTCCGGCTCAATCCCTTCTTCGGAAGCGGGCCTACGTGAAGGCTTTTCTATTTGTATCGCCTCCACGTTGTAAATTCTTGCGCCTTGTTCCTCGCTTGCAAACTCCTTAACTAATATTTTTGCCTGTAGTGTTTCCCCTTTGAATTGCATCGGAGCGGAAAACCTTTGAATGCTTTTTATATTTATATCGCCCCGCTTGTCTCCACGGCTTTCAGTCCTCTTTGCAATTTTGAAAAGATGGTCAATGTTTGCCGTAGCCAAAGAATGTGCTTCTGGGGAAACCGATCTGCTTACTGAGCTATTGCTTAATATTTTTCGAAGGCTCTCATTTGAAACAGAGGCAACTAGGCCGGTCTCGGTATTTTTTATGCCTTTATTCAAAAACTTTTTAACTGCTTCCTTGGCCTGATTAAATGTTTTTGCGATCCTGGGCAGTCCGGGAATTTTAATTGCATCAACTCCCGTCTCCAGACGGCCAAAGATTTCATCAAAAGTTTCTTCCGGTGTCTTCTTCTCGAAAAAGGATGACTGTCCATCAATGTCAGCCTGGGCTTCTGCCGCATAACGAGAAAGTTTTTTCTTCCAGAGATTAGGCTTATCATGCATCAACGCTCTAAACAGGTCCGCCGATCTATCAGACAACCTCCCATCATCAAACAAATCTGATTGCGATAAGAATTGGTCGCCGGTCATTCCTTTGGCTGTGGCCTCTATGGTCGCTTCTGTGGCTTTCATAAGGTCCGCCAAAATATCCCAATCCCCACCACGGCTTTTGATCTTTGAAAGCGAAGCAAGAGAAACAGTAATTTTATTCCTGACATTTGCGGGTGTGTTGCTGAGAATAACCGGATCATCAATCACAGAACCCAACAAGGCTTTTTCGATGAAATCTTTTCCAGCTTCCGTTAAAAGGTTCCGCTTTTGGTCGATGAATTGAGGAAGTTCTCTTTGGGAAATCACTCCATCTTTAACCAGTCGATTTAAGATCAATGCAGACTCTTTGGAAAATAATTGGCGCAAGGTCGCGTTGTCCCCGGATTCGTCCAGTTTTTCGCTGATAACGTCAACCGTCTCTTGAGAAACACGTTTCCCGGAACTTACCGCTTTTTCGAAACTGGAAAGCTCTGCGGTGAATCCTCGATTCAAATCAGAACCCAAAGCTCTTAATGACTCCACATCGCTTGGAGCATCCTGAACCTTTCTAACCAGGATAGGACTGTCAAAGTCTTCGATTGAGTTTGAATCAATCCCAAAGTTTTCTGCATTCTCACGCAAAGCCCGTAAGTATTCTTCCTGCCTTCCTTCACGGAATAAACGATTGAGTGTCATTGCTCGACTGTTACCGCCCAAGACAACCCCTGTCTTTGTGATAATCGGTGGACCGTTTGAAGGAGTAGGATCATTCGTCAAAACAAACTTGGGATCAAAATCTTTAGTCTGCTCAATCACCCTGGCTTGTGCTTGTTTGTCCTGGTGATATTGTCGCTCCTGAACTCCGCTTGGATATTCCGGTGTGGGCTGAAAAGTTTCCGGGTTGTGAGAAGTCAAGAGGTCCTTCATCTCAACAATGCTGTAAGAGACAGGCTTCGCTCCTGAAACCGTTTTCAATTCTGTTTTCCTCCCCTCTACAAGCGGGACAGGTTTTCGATTGGGAACTTCAACGTTTATCGGTTCGCTTGGCTCAACATCATCTTCAAAACGGCGATTTTGAGTCCTTACCTGTTCAACAGGTTCTTGAGTTTGAATGTTTAATTCCTTAACCGGCCTTGGTTGAATATCAGGTCGAACTTGTTCTTTACCTAAGACCTCAGAAGGAAACTCTTCAACAGGAGGAATGTTTTGCGGAGGAAGGGATTTCCTGAGCGTAATTGTTGCGTCAGGCTCTTCTTCTCTTTCCGGTTCTGGATTAACTTCTGTTTCGGTATTAAAAGCACCAAAACCTCCACCCGTGGTTGCGCCCAAGGCTCCGCCAACACCGGCTTCCCGTGTTCGTCTCTTTAGCGCGTCACCGGTAATAACGTTCCTAGATGGATCAACGTTTTGGTGAATGGCAAAATCTTGGCTTGCACCTTCAATGGATTCCTGCAACGCTTCAGGGAAAAAGTCTGCCAACGCTCCATCAAATGCTCTTTTAAAAATATTTCCTTTTGTCATTAAAGCCTTTGATAGTCCCATGGCGCTCAAAATGGCTGTGGGAAGCGCATTGATCGATGTTGCATAAAAAGCAGTTCTTTGAGCAATGCTCTCTATCTGGTCTTCGCTAAAACGAGACACTCCATCCGCATTTTTCATTTGAGATAATGTGTGTCTGGCATCATCTAAGGTTTCAGAATAAACCTGCGTTGAACTAAACCCTGTCCCGGTTAATACAGCACCGATTCTGGCAGAAGCTTTTTCGCCCAGACCAAAGGCCTTGGCAATATTTTGACCTCCCTTCCCAACCGTAAACATCCCGGGAAGCTGCGGTAAGAATTCAAAAAAGGCCCCAAATATTTCCTCAAAGTTTGGAAGAAAACCATCGTTCTCCCTGATCTTTCTCACAAAATTTTCTGGAAGATTTTCACTTAAAATATCCTGACTCTTCCCAAAAAAGTTTTTTTGCAGATTAGTAGAGGCTTCCCCTAAAGTGGTCTTTCGGTAGTCATCGCCTAGCAACAAATTTCCGACCATATCAAACAAATCCAAGGCTGTTTTAGGGACCTGGACAATTCCTGATAAGGTTTTGTTTCCTGCGGCTTCAACAAACTCTGAAACTGTGGGATCATTATCAGCACGAATTACCCCAAACCGCTCTTCCCTTGATCGGTTATCCGTGACAGCGCCGGAAATATTTAAAGCATATTCTCTGGCTCTTGGGTCAATGAACTCGGAAACAGTGTTAAAGTCTGGTGTCTTGTTTTTAGATATTCTCTGCGCTCTTCTTAACGCCTTGTGGACATTTCCCGGACCTCCGTTATACGAAGCGGCGGCAAACTTTAAAGCCTCCTGTTCTTCATAACCTTTATTTTTAAAATTACGAAAATGCTTTCCAAAGTACCTGGCCCCTGCCTCAATATTGTCATCAATATTCCTCGGGTTCCCGTTTGGAAAAACTTCTTTAAAGGTCTTTGGCTTGATTTGCACCAAACCAATTTCACCGTCCTTGCCGTCCGGCACATCCACGCGAAAAGAAGATTCCCGTTGAACAAGACTTCTAAAAATATTTGCGGGTATCTTGTTGCGTGTTGCCGTCTGATCAATCTTTTGAGTCAGGGAAGCATCAACGTCAGGCAAATCTGGAAGCTTATCATTTTGGTTTCCGGGAATACCGGTATTCTGGGATTCTGGTATGGAAAAATATCTTTCTCCAAACTTTTTAACCTGGAAGCCTCTTTGCTTTTCTGCCTCCACTGCCTTTTGAAAAGTAGGATGGTTCTTCCCTTTCAATACAAGATAGCTTTCATTTGGCAAGCTAAATTGTTTCTTTTCTTGATCGCTGGCATTAACAACGGAACCAAAGTGGCCTGTTTCATCTCTTGTCATTCCCGCCGCTAATGCTCTTTCATAATCAAAGTCATTGCCTTCTGGATCAAACTTTATCGTTGTCGAGAAAGGCTTAGTTCTCGGCGGAGCAACAAATGGATCATCAACATTCGGGTCCCTCTTAAATGGTGGAGCTTCGAGAATTGGCTCTTCTGGAAGAGGCTCTAATGTGAATTCCTTTACACCTGGAACGCTGGTAATGGGAGCGTCACTGCTTTCCATCTGCTCAAACATCGGGGTTAGTAGGTTTTTGAATAAATCGACAGGGCTTTGAGGAATATCCAAAGGCTCTTGAACCGGTTCCTGTGTAGTAGGAGCGTTGCCAGGAATAGGTTCAAGGAAAAACTGCGGCTTTTGGGTAGGAATAGACGGAGCAATAACACTCCCATTTTCAGGGTTATTGATGCTTTCAATAGGCTCTAAGAAAAATTGTTTCGGCATATCTATTTACAAATAAAATTTATGGGGCTATATTTGTTTGATGAAAAAACTTTTTTTAATTCTCACGTCCATTTTTCTTCTTTCCTGCGCCGCTACATATAGCGAAAGAGCTTATAATGCAGGTAAAGAATTAGAAATGATGGAACGTGAATGGTCCCTGACTGATCCTAATTGGCCTGCCAAGAAAGCCATAATTGATCGAGACGCAAGCTTTGTTAAAAGCATTTTTCCCCCAGAGCAATGGCCTGTAATTGTATCTGACCGCTATCATTCGATTTCTCGCCAGTTTGAAAACATTCAAGCAAACCATAAGATCGAAGCAACAAATGAAACGGGAAAAGAGAGTAAGAAGTTTCGTCTTGAGCCAGTAAAAAAACCCGAAGACTCTCTTGAAACAATTGTTGGCGACTACAAAATGATTGAGGAGATGTATAAATCTGGCGAAATAAATCAAAAAAATTATAATAGTCAGCTTTTCACTCTTCATGTCAGAGCGGAATACCACGCTAGAATGGAAGCGCTTAGGCACAGGCAAAAGGCAGGAGTTGCCAGACCTGGAGAAACAGCGTCCGACCAACAATTCCTTTTGACCCCGCAAGGAACCACAGAAGACGAACAAATATATTTGCAAATTCTTCGGGGCTTTAAAGAGAAGCCTATTTAGAGCTTGAAGATTTAACACGATTTTCATTCCCATCAGTAAGATATTGTCTGCCGCTTGGAGATTGAGAGTTTGGCACAAAGAAAAAACCGTTTTCGTCCTTAACCGCACCCGGCATACTCTGAAACACTTCTTGGTCGTTTGCTATAACTACCCCACTTCCCAATTTTCTTTGCGCTGGCTGTGGTATTGTTTGATTAAGATTCAAAGCCTTAATGCTCCGCAGGAAATTATCAAAGATTCCTTGTGGCTGAACCTGTTGATTATTCGCATTCAATGGCACAAGCTCTCGAGCAATCGTTGTCGGTGTTTTAATCTCAGGAAATCCTTCATCCCTGAATGTCTGGGCTAAATCCAAATTGCTGAATTTGCTTCCAAGGTCTCCTGCGGCATCCGCCACAATCTCTCTGGTCTTTCCAAATTGTTCATTTACAAAACCTGGAACATGACTGAGGTTTTCCCCTGCGTTTCCGATTAAATCTGATGCGAGTTGTTTTGCCTTGTCGATGAAACTATTTCCCTGGCCTTCTGCGCTTACTTCTTGAGGCAGGTTTTGCGGGTTGATGTCACCAATAGCGGGAAGTGGACTATTCGGATCATTTTGTTGGGAATTTCTTCCACCTGTAATATTCCGAAATGCTTTTATTCTTCTTTCAATGTCATCCTGGTCTGTTACATCCATCCCAAGAAAGACATTATCAGCAATTGATTTGATTGCTCCCTTTGGCAGATTTCCGCCATTTGAAAAGCTATTCGCCTTCTGAACTTTTAAAAAGGCATCAGCGTTGGAAGCCAGCCTTGCGTTTGAAATTTTTTCACGATTACTGCCAGTTGCGAAATTCGCGAGAGCCGCGCCAAAATCAAAAGCCGGGTTTCTTGATCTGCTAAAATCCATGTCTCTGTCCTTTTCTATCCGAAAAATTTTACCGGGTTAAATCCGGGAGAATTCATCAAGTTACCTGTTGATTTAACTCCTCCTCTTGCAAACATATCTCCTAGTCCGCCACCTCCACCTGCAAATCCTGTCGCAAATCCAGCGCCTTGAAAAAGCTGACCAAGAGAAAGTCCTGCTCCATTTGGCCTGATGTTGCCAATCCTGGTATCAAAGACATTGTTTCTTCCACGTCTGCGAAGTTGCAGTCCTTGTCCAAGTGTGGCGAAGTCTCTTGCCGACTGATCCTCAGCAAGTTTTCTGAATGCGGGAGCGTTAAATGCCGCAGTCATCTTTGCAAGATTTACAGAATCTTCTAAAGTGTCTGCTGTCTTTTTTGCACGATCGGCAATGAAAGAATCTCCAAGCTTCCCAGAAACCGTGCCAGCCTCACCCTCTAAGTTGTTTTCCCTATGATTGATAAGATCATTGGTCAACGATTCAGTAAGGTCTTTCTTTTGCTCAGCCAGCCGTTCTTTTCTGAGGGCAGGGTCAAGCTCTTTTAAGTTTTCTTCGACCAAATTAAATCCTTGATCGTCAATCCCCTCGTTCTCAATTGCACGTTCGTTCAGAACCGATTGTTGTTTTGAGATAGCGGAATTTATAGCTCGCTGTTGTATTTCTGATCCAGCGAGCGTTAAGCCAACAGAAGTCAATGTAAGCGGATCACACATTTGAATTACCCTTTAAAACTTAATTAACCGGCCTGATCTACCGGGGTTATTAAAAAATGTTCCAAGGTTTCCTTGTTGGTTCACAATCCCTCTAAACCTGTCATCGCCTTCTCGCAAGCCTGCAGTACGATCAATATTTGCAAAAAGGTTTCCAGCCCCCGCAAACAAGTCTCCCAACTGCAGGTTCTGTGAATTGATACGGGCTTGGTTTAAGTTTGTCTGTAAACTGTTATTGGCATCCGCAACAAGGTTAGCTTGATTTTCTCCCTGGTTCGCACGTCCAATCAGGTTTTGTTCTGAGGCCTTATCTGCTTCCCTGGCCAATTGCTCCTGCTGATCAGCTTGCAATCCAATATTAATAATGGCTTCATCGTTCAGCCTTTGAATCTCGCTATTAACATCGTTTTGCTGTGAGCCACCAATTCCACCTGTTCTGGATAAAGCAAACTTCGCTTTACGTTGTGCCTCAGTTAATTGTCGCTCTCGATCCTTATCAAGAAAATTAAAGGAACTGTCTCTTATTTCGTTGAACCGCTCTTCATTCGCAGGATCAGAAAACACGCCTCGAATAGCATTGACTGTGGAATTAATCCTTGCTTCCTTTTGTCGCTGTCGTTCAGCGGCCCCGCCATCGCCCCCGCTTGGTGCGCTAGCCATACACATTTGCTTTCTCCTTCTTTAGCTTCTTAACTTTTCTAAAGACAAAAAATGTTTCACCATTTTTCCCGTACTGTTTTAAACCTGGACCTTCTTTGGTCAGCCCTGCTTTTTTTGCTAACCAATGAGCTTCTTTGTGGTATGAGGCAGAAGTTAGCTGGATTCTGTGAACCTCAGGACGTTCCAATGTTTTTTCAACAAGCTTTCCCCAAAAGTCTTTTAGCTCAAGAATTCCCTTTGAAATATTATCCGTACCCAAAAGCCAGCACGTACCTACACCGGGCGTCCAAAAAACAATTCCTCCAATGGCTACAGGTCCCCCGCCTTTAATCATTTCAAATTTCATTCCTGGGTAATGATGAATCTCTTCAGCAAGGGCGAGACGGTCTTCATTTTTTCTGAGAGACATGACTTCTTTGAAATCAACTTCGCGAAGATTTTCAACTACATGGTAAAGGCCTTCTTCTGTAAGCTTTCGAATCATGTCACCACAATGCCTCGGGTTCTTAACTGCTTAACCATGTTGTTTATATCCGTCTCGGTGCTTGATGTCGCCCTGGTCGAAACATTCACATCCAATCGACTGAGATTGTCCATGAGAGATGCCCTTGCAGAACTCAGCCTTCCTAGCAAGGTTGTAAGGTCACTCGCTATATTTGAGTTGAGCGTTCCATACCTTGCCTTCATGGTTATTGTCCCGGCTGAATAGACTGAAACATTTCCTCGAATCCCCTTAAACACCCCTGGGACTGTCAACAAACCATCCGCAGTAAAAGTTCCAAGGGTGAACCAATTCGTATCAATTCGACCTTCAATAAGAACGGTGTCTCCTGATATCCCGGAAACTTCGATGCTGTGCTGTCCGCCCTGATAGTCATCAACGGCTGACAAGTCATGCTCTGCGCCCGCTCCGCTTGCTGTCACAGCATTCAATAAAGTTTGTAGTGCAGCGCTCATTGGCTTCCCAAAGTTTCAAAGTAAAGGGTCAAAGCATCAAACTGACGCTCTTCGTTTCTGTTGTTTTTTAGTACCGGAGCAATGCTTGTGCTGATCATTTCCATTGGGTTCATTTCATCAAAAGAAGTGTCCCCAGAAAGTTCAACGCTCTGTGTCTCCAAGGTTTGATCATTAGGGTTATACTTAAAAGAAACATCCCAAGTACCCGTTGCAACCAAATCAAATCCCAACCACTGTTTTGAAAGACCGGGCTTCTTTCCATTTACAAAGGGGAGTCCAATCTCAGTTTCAAATATGGTTCCAGCCGTGTAGGTCGTTGCTCCATCGTCAGCCACAAAAGCAACGGCAATATCAAAATGGTTTGCGTCAGAAACAGCCGTGATGATATGTGTTCCCGCATAGGTTCCCGCTCCTGAGGTTGCGATAATGACTTCATCGCCAACCGCTCTGCCGTGGCCTGTAGATTCAACTCGGGTTCCTCCGCTTCCATTGTCAGCAAAACCTACAATCGCTTTTCCTGTTTCAACGGAATCTCTATAAACCGTGTCATCGACCTTTAAAACCCGGTCTGCAGTTCTCAGATACAAAACACCATCAAGCTCTGCGACATCTGAGACTGAAAAAGGGTATTGGTAAACGGACCATGCGGAAATCTTTGCTGTCCTTGAAGATGTGAAAACGTAGGTCTTCCCTCCGATACAACACCAATATTGGCCTCCCTTATGATAGAAGGTCCCAATGGGAGTAATGCCAGGAACTAAATCTTGAACAACTTCACTGTCAAGAGGAGAACCAACATCGACTTCTGCTTTATTATCAGAAAGAACGGATTCTGATATAGATCGAAACCCGGCGTCTGAAAGGTAATAAAGATCTGAAAATAAGGGAGCGATCGATCGGGGATACCGTGTTTGTGTGCCAACTAATCCTTGTTTATAAACATGAAGGGCAGGGTCAGGATCAACATCCCAAAGTTGGCTTCCATCAATATGAAAAACCACAAGTCCTTTTTTCTGATACTGACCAAGGGCGATAACCGTCTCAGAACCTTTTTGCCTTCTTCCAGTTCCTAAAGAACCCGCATCATTTGCAAGGGTCCAGTTACGAACATTTTCTGAGGCAGAAAAGGGAACGCTATCGTTTTCCCCTGAAAACATTTTCCCTTCGATCTTTAACGTGGGAATGCCATTTGGACAGCTTCTATCCTGAATCCATGTTGGGCTGTTTCCATCAAGATAATGATGACGGGTTTTATTGTTGCTGTAGGTAGCAGACACATATAAAGCTTGCGCAAAAGTGTCCGAATAATTTATTTCGTTGATTCCGGTAACAACGTAGGCGTTGATTGTCCACTTATCTGCAAGCGTGTGACCTGTGGTTGCTCCAAATAAGACGGTCACTCCATCGCTTAATGTTTGCGCTGAACCAGTGATAGAGACGCCGGTTGTCCAAGCTCCACCGTCTTTTCTCCATTTGAAAGTGTCTGGGGTTCCGGTTGCGTCAATCTCGACTTCAAAAACTGCATCGGCTCCACCTGTGAACTCTCCTCCGGACTTGGCATCGTCCAACCCAGAACCGGAAAAAGTTTCTACATCAACACTTCCAATAATTTTATTGGCATTGAACAAAGAGTTTGCATGGCTAATCGATCCTGAATGGTAAAAGGTCTGAAGCTTTCCCAAAGCAGGGATAAGCCCCTTTGTGCCTGTCTCAAGGTCAGCAACAACAGAAGTTCCAGGTCTTCCAGCAATAGCCTTACCGGTCGTTACACGTCCATTGAGCAATTGCAACAATCGGCTTGCTTCTGATACGGAAGGATTTTTTCTTAGGTCCTTACCAGTCCCAAAATCTGTGAATGTGATTGATCGTGGCATTGATTACTCAATCAAAAGTGGTCGTACCATGTCAGGAGGTTGGTTTGTTGATCTACCTCTCTGATAAACTTTGTTTCCTGCTTTTTTCGCCCTTAGCTTGTCCATCAAAGAACGCAACTGTCCTGCATACCCAGCCGCGTCAGGTTGTTTGTAGTGAGCCTTGGCATTTGCAAGCGCATGAAGAAAAACCGCTCCATCATCGGGAACGGTCAAGGTGTGCGTATCTTGCGTAAAAGGATTTAATCTCTTGATGTATTCGTACCGGAATTTATAACCGGTTGAATCCGGTGGAGGCCAAATCTCAATCTGGTCTCGAAGTTCGAACCTCCTTGGTCGATCAGAATTTAAACCTGAGTTGTAATGTTCAAGTTCAATTCCTTCATGCATCGGATACCAATTAACGGGAGACTGCGGTACAACATCAGACCAGAAGCTTAAAATACGATCTGGATTGCAATCATCTTCGTAGTCGTAATTTATTTGTCCGTTCCCAACCGTTACTTCCTTCGTGGTCTTTAGCAGCTTCCATTCGACATGCCAGTAAAGTTGATACTGAGCATTTCTCAAGTAACTGTTCAAAGAGGTAATGAGAACGCCCTGGCTTTGCGCTCGATAGCCAAGGCGATCCCTTAATTCACTTCGCATAGAACCCAGAGTAGGATTTGATGGAAGAGCCATTACTGATTAACCTCAGAATTGGCTCCACTCATTGCATCTCCAAGGCCTTGACTATTGCCTTCAGGCTCTTGGCTTTCCTGATTGCCTTCCATTGACGCTTCGAGGGAATCAGAATCAACTGTCGATTCATGCTCTGGCTCCGTTTCGGGTTGCTTAGGAACTCGACCATTCATGGCTTCTTTCAACATGGCCTTCAAGTCATCCTTTGAAGCCAAAGGCTCATACTCAAGACCAATGCGATCAAGAGCATTTTGAAGCCCTTCTTTGGTCATTCCTTCAGGGTCCATATAAAAAGCGTTTTCAGGGATATTTGTTTCCCCGGGAATCAAATTGTCCAGCTTTGTTGTATCGTAGAACTGCTTGATTCCGTTTAAAGCGGGACGCCCAAAAACGTATTCCACCATTGGAATTCCCTGGCTCTTGTGCATTCCGTAGGCTCTTTGCAATCGTTCATACTCAGAGCATCCGTTTTCTGGGATTTCTTCTGGCTCGTATGTCTTGCCACCTTTGGCCTTGATGATGGTTCCTGTTCCATGAATTTGCTCAAGAATGGGTTGTTCGTGATACCAGATCGTTCTAGGAACCTGATCCATTGGACCTCGATGAATTATTACGTCTACTTTTTTGCCTTGCATAAAACCTCGCTTGTTAAAGTATTAGAAAAACTCGCCAACCCTATCTGCGTAAACAGAAGAGAGCTTTCACCCCTTTTCGGGCTGGCGAGGAAACAATCATGCAATTGCCAGAACAGCATGAGCATTTCTGCGGTTCCCCACAGGAACGCCCTTCCAGGTAATACCCTTGTAAATGGTGTACCGGTCGTACACGCGAGGGGGTTTACGAGGAATGCGGTCATGGCCCGTCATTGAATGCAGCTTGTAATGACGGCTATTCAGGATGTAGCAGCGTTTCACCCAAGGAGTTCCAGGCGAATAGGTGTCATCCAGAGTTTTGAAAGTTGGATTCCACTCCATTTCCACTCCCATGAACGCAAGCTTCTTCGTTCCGCCTTCAACAACGATTTCGGACCCACCCTTGTAGTTCAGGGTTCCATAGGTCTTCATCATGAAGTTTCGATAAGCGTCTTCGAAGTCTTCCCCAACGAAAATCTTGTCAGGACGGCCACCGTTGCGGATACACTCTCGCCATGCGGTGTGCAATCCATCCAGAATGGTTCCTGAAGTCGGAGTTGAGGTAAGAGTTGCGTCAGCGTAGTTACGCCAATAGGTTTTGACTGACGGATCGATACCACCAATGACACCTGTTGCTGGGGTCAGGGATATAAACGCATCGAGGCCAGGAGGCGCATCGGTGTCCTGTGTTCCGTCAAGGTGAAACTGAATGTCGGAAAACTCATCAAATCCCAGGTCGAGAATTTCGTCCTGCTCTTTTAACAAGTTCACCAACTGCAAACGCTCTGCCTTATCGTTCTGCTTTGCTGGCCCATCGTGCATAACGATTCCGTTTTGAGCCAGGAAGTCCTCACTCATTGCTAAACCGTCATGCAGTGAACGCCATTGCCATTGAGCTTGATCAAGGCTGTCACGCTGGTTATAAGAAACCTGCTGGTTTCCGTAATACCATTGGCCATTGTTGTAATAGCCATCCCGGACGGGGATAGTGATGTACTGCTTACCACCCGGAAAATACTTTTGATTTTTTCGAAGCCAATTTAAATAAGGCTTGTCACTCGCTATCTGATCTGCGGGACGCTCCCGCACATGATGGTCATGACTGGCCTTACTCGCTGTTGACAACTCTTCTGCAGTAAAAGGCATGATCGCCCTCCAAACTTATGAAAACCCCAAAGCTTGCTCGACTGCCTCTTCTGCGGTCTGGGGAACCTGTTTCCCTTGGCCTGTCTGAGTCGGTCGAAGTGGTGTTGGAGTTTGTGGTTTTTGGTTGGCAGGAGGCGAATACGCGTCATACAAATCTTGAACAACCTGAGGCCATTGCTCCGGTGGGTAGTGGGCTTTAATGCCTTCCACCTTTTCCATGATTTTTTGCTTAATGGCGGGGTAATTCTTATCTGTAGCGAACCAATTCTGGTCCATCTGGTTTAAAACCTGGACGGCCTTGGTTTCGCGTTGAGTCGCTTCCTGTTGCTCTTTTTCTTGCGCCTGAGTGGATTCAACCTGTTCCTGTGTTCTGGTTTTGGCTATCTCCGCCTGTGCAATTTGAAGAGCGTATTCTTCACTGAGTTCGCCAAGTTCAACGGCTTCTTTCAGTTTTGGGAATTTGTCTAAAGCGCTCCCTCCGGGTTTCCCCAATGCAAGGTCAACGCTGGAAAGACGGTCTATTAAGATTTCTCTGGCTTTTTCAAGGTCTGCACGGTCTCCGGATTTGATCATCCGACCAAAATCCATCAATTGCGCTAGCTCGTTGTCATCGCAACCGGTTTGCTCGAAAACGGTTTGAATGCTGGTGAGCCTTTCTTGAAGGCCAGTGTTTTGTTCCCGAACCTGTTTGTTGTCAGAGACAAGTTTTTGAAAACGCTCCTGAGATTTTTCAGAGAGGTTTTTCTTTTCCTCTTCCGTCAACTCATAAAGGTCTTCAATCTTGTCTTCCTTCTTAGCCGTTTCTTCCTGGCTGTCTTTGGTTTTGCCTTCTTCAGCTTTTTCAGCTTCTTGCTTGGCCTTTTCTTCCGACTCTTTTTTCTGGTCTTCCGTTGGGCCAAACTCTTCCTCTAAAGCTTTCTCGATGGCATCAACCGCTGACTTTGTGCCTTCCTCGGAGGACGATTCCGGATTACTGCTATCGTCTTGTTTAGGTTCTGGCTTTGAGGTTTGCGAATCCTCGTTTACGCTTTCCGGTTGCGATGCCGGAGTTACGCTGGAATTTTCCGTGGACGAATCGGTGTTTTCGTGTCCGTTTTCTTCTGGCATTTCTGCTCTCCTGAAAATGTTCAAAAAAAAACGCCACACCCGGAGAACCCAATGAAGGGCTTCCAAGCGTGGCGTTATATAAGAGGCCTACGTTTTAGCTAATCGCTATTCAGTTTTTTCCAATCTTAAGCTGGTACTCTTTTGATACCTTTATGGTCCCATTGTGAAACTTCAGGATAATTTTCCCGGTGAATTTTTCTTTAACCAGGTCCTGAATGATTTGAATAATTTCTCTCATCTGCAAAAAATAATAATTGCTGGTGTTAGCAATGATAGAATCGTGATTGTCACGACTCTAAATCCTTCCATCAATTAAATACCAAGTTGGCAATCGTAGAGCTATACCTGCAAGACCATAGGTTTGCATTGACGCCAACAATCCTTATGTATTCGCCCTTTGTGTCTAGCTCAACGGTTGCACCGCTTGCTGTTTCTTTTGTGTCGCAAAGGATAGTATCTCCGGCCAATGGATCTATATTCATCTGCCCAAGCCCATCAGCCATGATAAATTCAAATTCAAGATCAGCCTCAGGAACAGGAAGCGTATATGTTATGGTTGCCGCCCCTGCGTCATCGTCAGTAAAGATTTTCCCGGAGTCTGCCGTTGTAAGTGTTTTGTTGGCGTGAACATTCAACATGCGCCCTACAGGTTGACCCCAATTCTGGCCACCAATATCAAAGCTAACAAACTGGTTTTGGCTTCCTATAACCCCTGAGGCAAAGTTCGCTGTTGAAGTGCTTTCCACGGTGGTAAATTTGCCGGACCCTGGCGTAACAGTTCCTATGCTTTCAAAGTTGACCGGCGCACCTTCGCGCACGATTGCATAAGCGGTTGAAGCAAAAACAAGGACGATCATGAAGCCGACCATCCACCTTTTTGTCTGTGTTAATTTTTTCCAGAAATTCATCTCAAACTCCTTCGTATTGTTTTAGTAAAAAGCGACTATGTCTGTTGCTGTTGTATTTGTCGCTCGTATTCTTTTGATGATCATTTCGTAAAATGTCCCCTGGACACAGTTCTTTAATAAAATCGTATCCCCGTTATCACCCATATCAACTACAACATCCCCTGATACCCCCACCATGAATCCACGGCAGACCTGCGCCAAATCTGCGCTATCGTTTGGGGTGACCTCAATTGCACTACTTACGGGTGTTAACATTGGCATTTCTCCTTAAATATTAATTCGGTCGAATAATGCTGTTGTCAGGAAGGACAATTTCGTTCTCTTCCTGATTTTTGACTTCTAAATCAAAAACCTTTACCTGGCTAATTGCATGAGCCGGATAGCAGACAAGCTCTACTGTTCCGTTATCGTTGCCAAGCATCAACTCTACCCATCCGGTAGATAGTTGAAAGTTAATGACGTTTTCTATCGTCTTGTTTGGCTTGTCTTTGCTTTCAAACTTTAATGAGATTTTTTTCTTCACCATTTTCATAAAAAGTCCTCTAATTAATTAAAATTGGTCCCTCGCTAGGACTGAAGTTGTCGGCAAGATTTTTGCTAAGTTCTATTGCCGGATTTAAAGCCGTTTCGGTTTTGGTCTGCTCCGCATCGGCTAAATTCTTTTCTGTCTCAGAATTGGTTTTAAGGATCTGAGCTTTCAACGCTTCAAGCTCTAAGGCTTGTGCTTCAAGTTTTTGCTGAATCTCTTCGGCTTTTAGTGGGTCAATTCCATCCCCTTCTTTTTTCTTAGGCATGAAAGACTCAATATCAATTTTTTCATCGAACACTCTCAGGCCGTGTTCCCAAAGTTTGGTTAAGGATTCGGCTAAATCTTCGGCACCCTTTTCTCGCATTTCAAAAATGCTTGTTGCTAACTCTCTCAGTTGCGGTCCAAACTGTATCCATCGCTGTTGCTCAAGTCCTTTGTTTGGTTTTCCACTTGATCCGGCTCGAATTTCCAATTTGACAAGGTTGTAGATGTCTTCTTTTTCCAAACCCTCAAACCAAATAGCGCCGGGACCTGCAACTTTTCTAACCTGATCAATGCTTAATTCCTGCAAAAGGATTTCATAAACGTACTTTGCGATATCGCTTATCCAGTCCTCAATTTCGTCCTGATCCCCGCTTGATTGTTTGGAAACTGATTCGTCAAGTATTGCGGCTTCTGTAGCTGTTTTGGCTTGATTGATAAAACCCTGATTCGCGTCTCCACTTCCAGAAGTTCTTTCCCAATCTTCACGAATAGGCGTTGTGTCGATCTTTGCGATGTCCAATGGGAAATTTATTCCAGGAGCGATGTCTTGTTGAAGCGGTGTGCCGGGTTGACCTTCCACTTCTACAATTCCGTCAGGAGGAGGGTTGGCCATGTTGCGCTTGTCTTGATCTGTGAAAACACCTTTGCGGATAATGATATGGTCTCTATGGCTTTCCCTGGCAGACTTTGCTTGGGTCCTGATAGCGTTGTGTTCATCCTGCAAAGACTTTAAGCGTTCAACTTTTGATAGCGGGTAAAACTGACCGTCCACTTTGTCGAGGCCTAAAGGGAAAAACGGATACCATTGCTGTCCAGTTCTTTCAGGAGAGTAGGGAGGAACTAAAAACTTCTGGGAACCGTATAATTGGGTATAAACCGTCTGCGTATCTTTGTGCCAAGTCTCCATGACCAAAACAATCTTGGTCTCCTTGTCTCCTTTCTTTTTATCATCCTCTTGTTTTTTCCCTTTCAGTTGTTCAAATACAAATCCATGTGTTTCTGATGGTTCTTGATTCCAACGCTCCTTAACCTTGTCTGCAGACATTGGAATAAGGTGAATGATGTATGGAGCATCTTTGTAAGAATCAAAATCCCGGATAATACTGGTATCTAAAATGATGTGTTCAGACAATACCCGGTCGATTACCAAGCCTTCAGCAGTCAATACCTCCACTTTCTTTTTTAAAGACTCAAGAAGTACCTCAGCTTCAAACTTTTCAATCCAGTTATCGTCAAAATCGTCTTCATTTATTTTTCGACTTGCCGCATTCAACTTTTCAATGTTGTCCTGAACATCGTTGATTCGTGATTGAATTATCGGGTCCGTCTGGTAGTCACGCTGATATCCAACCTTCAGCCATGCGATCTTTGCTGTCTCCGCCGCCCTGACACAAGCCTTGGCCTTACGTTTTAAACCCGCATCAGCCAAGGACCTGTTTACGACAATTTGAGAAGTGAGAGAAAAACCTTTTAGTTGCTCATAACCTGCAGGGTCAACTTGTTCCTGGGGAGTTATGGCAATTTCAGGGTCTTTTGCATAAATCCTGTTTATGTCCGCCTTGATGTCAGAGTGAAGGAAGTTTGCTCGAACTAATCCCGGTTCCTTGTCATCGCCAGCTTGCCCCGAAACATAGTCCCGTCCATTCTGGATAAGCTTGAAAATATCTTCCTGGTTCTCAAGAAGGGATTTGCAGGCATTATTCCAGTGTTCGCAGACTTCACGCTCTTTTTTATCTTCGGCGTTCTCTACGTCTTCTTCGTCCGTCTTGTTGTCAGCAACGGCTTGAGCCATGAATTACGCTCCGCGAAGGATATGAACGTCAACGTCTCCGGCTGTGCGAGAAACCATGTTGTAACGCATGTATTTTTTCAACTCGAACACGGCTGTTTTGGTCCGATCCGATGTGGTCAAAGAACCTGTATCGAGCAAATCAGTCCATGAAGAGTTATCATCACTTCCCTGAATCTTCATTTGCCCGGACAGCCCATTACAATTGATTTCGCCCTTAACTTTCTGGTTAGGAATAAAAGGGCTTTTGTGCGCTGTCACCATGTTTACAGAAGATCCGGCACCTGCGGCGTTAATTGCGCTTCCTAAAGTTACAATGTCCATTTTGTTCTAATGCTCCTGATTAAAGTTAAAATTAACCTCTACCTCTTAAATGCGAACGGGGAATACGCTCCCCCATGTTCATCCATTTCTCTGTGAATGGAACTATCGTGTCTCTTGGTTTTCTTTCCGGCGCTTCGCCTTTTCTCATTTTTGCGAGCATCCGACCGAACAAAGAGAGAACGTCAATCTGGTCATCGTTTTTCCCAGCGGGAAATGCCATTAACTCAGAAATCAATTTCTCAACCCATGGTCCGTAGTTAGGTGAGTTTGGACTTGGAAGATACACCTTGCCTTGCGCCATTCTTCCTCTGAATGCTTGCGCCCTGGTCGCCTTGTCGCTTGCTGATGGATATTGGACACGGTAACAGTAGGCGTTTTCTTCTCTTTGCCGTTTTTCAATAAAAGGACCAACGGACTTAACAATCTGACCGGACTCTTCAGCCCATTCCACGGGCTTGTGCGCTCTTATGAAATCAATTAACTGTTCAATCCAGACATCAGTTGTTGTCTGTTCTCTGTACCAGTCAAGGATGTATAAATTGTCCATAGGGTCCACACCTCCAACCCCGTGACAGGTAAAGTCTCCTGCTTCATAGGTAACTGCATAATCAGAAGCACCGTACTTCCTGAGGTGCTTTGGTTCTTCGTCATAGAATCTCAGCCAGTCTCTTTTGAAATAAAAACCTGACTCTGGGCTTGGTCTTTGCTGATAAAGTGCTGACCAGTTTCTTTCTCCCTGGACAATTCTTTCCTGCTCGAGAAGTTCTTTTGAATAAAAGCTGGGCCATAGAGCTTCGCCTGGCTTTCTTCCCAGATAATCGTTTTCCTCTGCCAATGCCGGAAGACTTATAACTTCCCAAAGCTCACCATCCCTTGCGCGAATTTTTCCTGATTGGAAATCGAAGTCTTCTGGGAGAATGCGACCAATAGGATCGTCTTCATGCCAACGAGTCAGAATAAAGATAATTGCTCCGTCAGGTTTGAGCCTGGACCTGAAATCCGATAGATACCATTCCCATGTTTTGTCTCGGATGGTTTCAGAGTCAGCGTCTTCACGGCCTTTAATCGGATCATCAATCAGTCCTATGTCTGCACGTCTACCGGTAATACCTCCACCAACACCAGCGGCGAAATATTCTCCCCCGAGATTGGTTTCCCATTCACCCTTGGATTTTGTGTTTTCTGACAAACCGACATTTTGGAATGGATAAATCTTACTGGATACCTGGTCTCTGACTTTACGGCCAAACCTTTCCGCAAGTTTTGCTGAGTAGGAAGCGGAAACAATAGTATTCTTGGGGTTCTTTCCGATGTACCAACCGGGGAACAACACACTGGAATAGGTTGACTTTGCATGACCAGGAGGCATGAAGACCATAAGGCGCTTGATTTCCCCTCGCTCAACAGCTTCAAGCTTGTCAATCAAGATACGATGATGTCTTTGAGGCTTCATTCCATCATTGATCAAAACGCAATAATCCTCGAAATGGCGTTTCGCCTTCTCAATGATCGCTTGAGCTATAAGCTCTTTATCTTCTCTTAATAATGTCGTCGAGTTCTGCATCGGTCATTTCTGAAACAGAGTGCCTAATCGGGTTGTCTTCCTGTCCTCCAAGGTTTATGTCTCTTGGAAGTGGTTTCTCTGTCTGCTTAAAAATCTCTTTGATTGCGTCAAGGTTTTCTTCTTCGGTTGCCTTCCAAACTAATATTTCAGCCATCAAGTCAGCGTGAGAAGGATCTTCAAGGTCTACACCTCTATCCTTCATTTTTTTGATAGCGCATTCGTATCCACCACGCTTTAAGGCTTTTCTTAGTGCCGCCCTGAGTCCATCCCTCGCGCCAACCGGCCTGCCATTGGGGTTCCCGGATTCTCCTGGCTTAAATTTTGTGTCCTTTGAATCATCAACTTGATTCGTGGGGGATTCCTGATTTACTGACATAAGTTTTTCCTCGCCTGGAAATTACTTTGTAGTATCTGTGAGGCCTTGCCTTGTTAAATCCGAACATAAGGCCTGTGTAATATATTTTTCTAAACTTCTTCACTTCATCCATGGAATAAAGATTGTCAATCATTCCACGTTCAATGCGGAAACACTCGTTCCCACGCTCAAAGTCATAGGCAACGACAAGAGTTACTAGTAAAGCGGTGAAAGCTGTTATTAAGGTCCTATTAACCGTTCTTTTAATGTTCATCTGGCCTTCAAAGCCTCGTTGTATGCGATTATGTGAATATAATCTTCATCGCTCAGGCAATAAGTAGCGTTGTCACAACTGCAAGTTGTCAGGTATTCCCAAGGGTCTTTAGGCAAAGGCAAAGAGGTTGAAACAGGTTCCTTTGGAGTAAATGCTAGAATGGTCATGGCCACCATAAAAACAAAGATTCCTACTATGCAGACATATTTGAGCGCTTGATATCCGGCTTTCTCGTAACGCTTCGCCATACATATTTTTTCCCTAGAACCCTGCATTGTTTCCTCCGGGTTGGCATTTCAGGCTTAAGCAGTAACGTCAAAACTCTCTTTAACATTTCCCAATAGTCTTTCTCGCTCTTCCCTGCATCGGTCCCATGCCACTCCTCCAAACAACTCAACCATGTTGACAGCTTGGGTGATTAACTCTTTGTGTTCTGGATAATGAATCTTGCAAATCTCTTCAAAGATTTCGTCAGCCTCTTTTCGAGTGACCTTCTTTTTCTCTTTCTTCAGCCCTAAAGGAACCTGAACCAGATACGTCAAATACTCATTCTGGTAGGCGTAATCATGGAAAACCGATCCAAGAAACAAAATCCCGGTCGAGGACATGACAACACGGGCAGGGCGAGGGATGTTCGCACCGTTAAAAATAAATCCCTGCTCCACAAAAAGCGGTTCAGTCCATTTGGCGTATTCCCAATCCTGAAAGAACTGCCAATGTCTTTGGTCCTCGTTAGGCCATAAAGACACAGGAACAAGAACCGGCATTTCGTGAATGAGCATCATTAGTGGCTCACCGTCAATTTGCTTTTCGTTACACCTGCTCTTAAAGAAGCCAACCCGCTCGCTTCTAAAACAGTCTGTGACTCAGGCGATGCGATGAACTCAACAAGGGTCATATCCCCCGACAAGTAACCAATAAAGGCTTTTGCAGCCATCAACCCTGCAATGATGTAGGTCTTTTTTCCTACCAACCAAGGCATATCATTTCTCCTTCTTTTAAGGTCTGATTCCCAGAACGTGAATCTTGTACTTGCTCACGAAGTCCACAACCTCACCTGATCCCTTTTGGGTGTTGTAGTGACGTTTCCAGTATTCAGCCAAAGCCTGTACATCGTCATACTCTGGCAACGGTTCAGGAACCATCCAATACTTCAACCTTGCTATGATCAAGGCGAATGGAATGTTTCCAATCATTTGTTCTCGAACGTCCTGCTCTGTGACAAATGGCTGAACTGCCTCCATCAACCCAGACTTATCAGGTCTCCCGAGATATCGATAAAAAGTGTCGTCAAGGGTTGTTGGTTCGGGCTGGAATAGTCCTAGTCCCGGTCCACCACCGATTTGCAAGAGATTGTGAAGGTCAGACTCAGCCAAGGCGGTCCCCAGCATGAGGTTGACTGCGGCTTCGGAATAAAGGGTTTTTATCTTCCCTTCTTCCTCCCACTTCACAGCCTTAAGGGTTGGAATAATTATTTGGGATTTAAACTGAAGTACGTTGAGCAAGCAGAATCACCGAGAAAGTTTTTCTGCTAACAAAATAGTGAGGTTTTATTTTTTCCACAAGAACCGAGCTTTTGTACGAACTTTGGTTAGTGGCTCTGGTTCGTTTCACATGAAACAGTCTCAAGCCTTGCTTTATGTGCGGAGCGTGTGAAGGTTGACATTTTAGGAACAGTGATTTTTCTCTGGTCCTCTTTCGAGCCAGGATAAACTTCTTCGTAGATTAAAATTAATTTCCCAGCAATATCAGAGCCAAGCAATTCTGATACTCTTCTAAAATACCGGCTCTCAATCATTTCTGGTGTAAGCTCTTCAACCAACTCCATAAAATATTCTTTGTTCATGTTATGCCTTTCGTGTTCGTTTGAATGTTTTTCCATCCCAAACTAAATAAATGGCGTGTCCTGCATATTGTTGGTGTAATCGTTCAAACAAGAATTCTTTTGCCTTAACTCGCTCTACAAATCGTTCAACTCCATCTTTTTCGAGAGTCTTTTTTCTTCTGTCCAGGTCTTCCATGTGGCCTCTATACCAGAATAGGTCTTTAAGTCCTCCAATATCATCCTTGAGATACCACCACCTATTAAAGTTGTAATTCTCCGTTGGGCAATTATGCGTCAAGAGAATGTAGGCGTTCCTGGCTCTGGTTAATAAATCTGACAGTGTTTCGCCGTAGAAAAGGCGCTTTGCCTTCTCCATCATTTTTCTCCACTGCTCTTCCGTTAATCCCGGAGCATTATTTGAAGCAATCTGCGCAAGGCCTTGGTCTGGAACACTCTGGCTTCCGTCAGTAATCATTGAAGCTGAGAAATCCTCACCAGAAGCCGGATCAATGCCGTAAAAGGCTTGCTCAATATGCTCGTTCATGTTCCGGTTAACTTGCTCTGCAATGTGCCTCATAATTTGTTCACTATCGTTAGTTATTTCTGCATGAACGCGAGCTAATTCCCTGGCTTGTGACTCCGAAACTTCTCCAACAAACTGAAACCCCTCCCTCACAACGACACTGTTTTGCCAAAAGCTTTCATGGTTTCCAGGCATCAAAGCACCTTAATAGCGTTTTTGTTTTGGCTGAAGTGAAGGAAGATTCCTGCGGTCATCTTGTGAGCAATCTTTTTCAATCGCTCTTCTTCAAGCGCATGCGTTGGAGGCTCTTCTTTGTTCAATCCTGCCATCTCCATTTCCCCATAAAGAAACGTCTTTATTTCTTCAAACAACTGTTTCTTGTTGTATTCCTGAGGATTTTCATCTTGCTTCTCGATGTAATTGTGAGGCTCCTTTCTGCGGTCCGTTTCAACTTCTGTTTTCCAGAACCTACGCTCCATACCTTCCTCAATAATTCCATGTTGTCTAAGATGCTCGGGGGATAAAAACCCCATTTCATCTCCAATCCTCTTAACCAATTCCGTGATTATCTCTCCGGCCACTCTTGGATTAATCACAGGCTGAAAGGTGCCTTTGCTGACTTCCTTCTCAAACACCAAGTCTTTCAATAATTCCAACAATTCAGTTTTTGTTTTCATGGTTTCTCCTTATTTAACCCGCCAAACTCTAAACTTTGGTGGCTCCTGACAGGTTTTTCTAGTGGTAAACTTCCAGTTTTTCAAAGCAGGATTTCTTTTTTTTAGTTGAGCTATGGCTTGTCTTGCCTGTGAAATTGATTCACCATCGACTTCAAAGCTTTGCCCAGGTTTCAACTTTTTTATATCTTCAGCCCAATTACTCCTGAGTTTTGGAATGGGAATGTCATCTTCAATCTTAATGTCCATAAAAAACCTGTTCCTCCCCTGTTAAAGTTCTTCAATCTTCACCAAAACATATCCGCCTGGAACCGGATCAAACCACTCCCAATTACCCTTTTTCGCCTGGGAATCGTCATGCCATACTCCCGCTTTTGTAAGACTGTCTTTGGTAGCTTTCATAGCGTTGTCTGTGTCTCTAACCCTTCTATCCGGTGGATAAAAGTTAAGAGTCAACAACACTCGAAGCTTTCCAAAGGATTTGATTTGAGCCTTTCGAACAATCTCAAAAACTTCTTGGTAGTAATCTCGAGCCATTTGAGTCAATATTCTTCCCATGTACTTTTTCCCTGTCTTGGTCCGCCGTGTTGCATTCAAGTACATGTGATTCCCAGAAGGAGGCCAGGGAAGTTTTAATTCCACTGGCTCCCTCCGAATATCATCAAGAAGCGTTTTGCCGTTGTTATCAGTGAGCAGCATTAGCCGGTTCTTTCTCCCCGTCTTCAAACATTTCCAATTGGTTTAAAGATGTCTTTTCAACCGAATGATCTTTGACCTTGCCGGTTGCAAAGCTGATCGTTACCTTCCTGGTTATGTCATCGTTCCCGCTTTTCAGCGTTGCGCCCAGATCGATTCGAAAAACATCTTCACCGGAAGACAAATAACCATCCATGATTTCATCTTCATGCTCACTTAAAAGTCCTGATACCTGATCAGAGATACCGCTCAAAATTCTAGTCATATCTTGCTGTTTCATTTTCTTCCTCGCATAGAATTGTTATTTGCTCAGTATTGAGCCCTTCCAAAAAAAACTTCTTAACCTGGGAAACCCTTAAAAACTTCACGATTCATTCTTTTAAATTCCTCAATGCATTTCAGCCTGTCTTCTTCGCTGTCGTAAGAATCTTTAGCTTCCTGTATTTGTTGATCACGGCGTTTTTGATCCAACAAGAGTCTTTCTTTGGAAGCCAAGCTTTTCCTCTCAATCTCCTGACTTTCAATAACTTCCAACAATTGAGCCGGTATGTTGTCTGTTTCCCAAAACTTCGGATTGTTTTTGCAAAGGTGAATGCAAGCCTTTTCATATTCCTCTGGCTCTATTTCGAACTGTAAAGCTCTGAACCAAATCTTTAATTCCCAATCATCTTTTTCTGCCAACCCAAAGGCATACAAGATTGTGATTCCCTTCATGAACTCCTCATAGGTCATTGGACAGTCTCCGTAATTTGAAACATTGAGTTGTTTGGATCAGGCTCACCTTCACTCACCAGTCTTTTAATTTGAGCAAGCTTAGAACTGCCGCTTGTTTTTGATTTTTCCGTTAATCCTTTTTTCTGATTCAAATAACCAGGAAACTTGGTGGCGTTGAATAAGGTTGAAGGTCTTAAATATTTATCCCAGGCGTCATCATTCAACCACTCTTGAACTTTGACATCGATGACATGAAAACAATCTTCTTTCGTGTACCCTTGGGATAGTCGAGCAGAAATGAATTTAAGATTTGTATCGGTAGGTTTGAATCTCTTACCCGCTTTTTGATTTAAGTATTCAAGAATTTCTTTCTCAACAGTATGTTTTTCTGTCTCTGTCTCTGTCTCTGTCTCTGTCTCTGTCTCTGGCGTTACGGTTTCGTACCCATCTTGTGTTTTTTCTGTAACTTCTTGCGTTTGTTGGATTAATCCATTGTTTTCAAGGGTCGCAAAATTAGCCTTACAAATCTCATTTATGCCTGATTTCACATCTTCCAGGTTTCCCCGTATCCGGTATGCTACGAATTCGTAACCATCGACTCCTTCTTCAACCTGGATCAATCCAGAGGTTGGATCTTTGTCTTCGCTTGCGATAAGCCAAAGCATAGGAAGCAAGGCTCTGGCATTTACACTCATTTTTTGGAATGTAAAATTATCCAATAGGGATTTGTGGAGTCGTATCCAAGGGGGCTTGCGATCTTTGTATGATTGAAAAGTTTTCCAGTCGTTAATTTTTAGAAAATTCTTCATGCAGCCCTCTCTTTATGGACCATGTTAAATTTTGGTTTAATTTTTCTTATCAACCTCAACTCTGTCATTGCCCACTCCCCATACTTTGAAGCAAACCTACACTTCACAAAAACGCTCTTGAAAGCTCCCCAGGGCGTATTAATGTGATTGCTGTAGCGCATTGAATTGAAGCCGTGACTGTTTATTCGGCGCCTCGTATTGTTTGTTTGTCCTATATAGACAGGTTCCCCATCGGCATAAACCACATAACAGCACCCTATCGATGGAAAGCTTTCAATGTTGGTAGGGTCCAAATTTATCCACCTATCAAACGGCATATATGGGAATTTTTTAGATGGCATTTTTAGTCCTTAATTTTGTAGAAAAAAACAGGGAAGCCCTTGCGGACCTCCCCTGAAGGTTTTTAAGATTGTGGTGTTTCGGTTTTACCTGGCTCCTTATCACCAGAAATACTTTCTCGCCATTTTTTGTTTTCCTCGATGGCATCTGCTACAACATGACAAAGCTTTTTAAATGCAGATTCCAGCCGGTCAAGCCGTTCGTAAATCCATTTATTGTCATTTTGCTTGTCCTGCTCTTTGTAAACTTCATCCATAATGCTTTGATGGAGAAAATCCCCAGGTTTTCTTTCCTCTTCGCTTGCAACAGTCCCGCTTACTGGCATGTTCATAATTTTCCTTTCTTTGAAAGTGATAGGTTTTACCCCAATAAAAAAGGGCCACTCTCAAAACGAGAATGACCCTTGAACAACAATAAAACGACAGCACCAAAGCCGCCGCCATTTATACCAACACCGCTATTTGAAAAAGAAAAGGGGCTAGCGGTCTGCCTTATAACCGCAACCGATAGATGCTCTACCGTGTTGTGAACAGCCCCTAATAATGAAGAGTATTTTTGCATAACAGAGTCACTTTCCAAAACCCCCAAGAAAATAGGGGGGGCTAGAATTTTGACATCTGCTCTAAACTATTGATTTGTTGAGAGAGTGAAGGGGTTGCTTGGCTAGTGTTACTTTTCTCTCACGCCGGAAACAGGGGTTCGATTCCCCTTGGGGCTACCACTTGCGGTGGGGTGGGGTAATGTCACCCTGAGCTTGTCGAAGGGTCTCCTTTTCTTCCTTGACCGCGTGGCGGGCTTCGATTCCCCTTGGAGCTACCACATGCCGTGGGGCGAGTATTTCTTCTCCATTATATTGCGGTCCTCGTTTTATTCCCTGCACACAAAGTGGGCACCATTCTATTTGCATTGAAAACTGTTACAACTTTGTCACTTATTGCCTTTTCCGATAAATAACCCGTTTAGGGGATTGTCCTACATCGGGAATTATAATATTATCCCCAATGTTGAAAATTATACTTTCCGAATTACCTCCTGCTTCGGCAGGTTAAGTACCTTTATATATATCTTCTAAATCATAATTATAAGTTTTCAGTTTTAATCTTTAGGGGAGAAAGATTATGAAACGCCTACCTTTTATAATAGCTCTGTTTACAGTTTTATTTATCAAAGTCTCCTTAGCCTCGGCTTTTCCAGTAACCATTGATCCTGTTGATTTTGGTCATGGTACATTTAAAGGTCAGTATCAAGTCCAAGGTAAAACCAGTTGGTTAACAGGTGTCAATACTGTTGATCTTTCCAGCGGGAACTACCAATTATGGGTAGGGCATCAGGGGTGGAGGGTTATCACTGTTGATGCTTCAGGGAATATTTCTTCAACGGACGCAGCTTACAGCGTATCAGGAAATGTGCTTACGTTTAACACAACAGACATTGTTATTGACCCGGCAGATTTTGGTCAGGGCTCTTTCCTGGGTCAGCACCAACTGCAAGGTGTATCCAATTGGGGAACCGGAGTCCAAACGGTTCGGGTAGTTCCTAATGTCAATTATCGTATGTGGGTAGGGCATCAGGGGTGGAGGGTTATCACTGTTGATGCTTCAGGGAATATTT
>CAYFNV010000022.1:60331-61860 GCA_964344595.1 uncultured Nitrospina sp.
CTTCAACGGACGCAGCTTACAGCGTATCAGGAAATGTGCTTACGTTTGTTACAGCCAATCTTTTGGTCAATCCTGGTGGGTCGATTGAAAACTATTCGATTCAAGGTGTCACATTAACCTTGACCGGGACCCAATTAATTAAGGTTGTTTTGAATGTTAACTACCGCTTTTGGAGGGGGGGTACGTTCAAAACTTTTAACGTCTCAGAAACTTGTTCCACCTCTCCAAATTCTTTGACGTTTGGAGCGAGTACGTATCAGCTAACGTGTGGCCTGACGACAAATAAACCGCCTGTGGCAAATGCCGGTCTTGACCAGATTGTGGAACAACAAGATCCGGCTGGATCAAGTGTGACACTTGATGGCTCAGGATCCACTGATCCGGATAATGATCCATTAACTTTCAGTTGGACGGGTCCGTTCGGAACCGCAACAGGCGAGTTTCCCAATGTAACCCTTCCTGCGGGAACACATTCCATAACCCTTATCGTAAACGATGGTACAGAAGATTCTACACCCGATACGGTTCAGATAACGGTCCAAGATACCACACCGCCCCAAATCACAATACTGACAGATGTGACCGCAAATGCGACAGGTCCGTTGACAGTGGTTGACCTGGGAACACCTGTAGCCACTGATGCGGTAGGTGTGGTTTCCCTGACCAATGACGCTCCTACAGGAGGTTTTCCGGTTGATTCAACCAACACGGTTACCTGGACAGCCTGTGACGCGGCAGGAAATTGTTCTACCGCCACCCAGACTGTAACGGTTAAGCCGTTCGACCTTGGAGTGTCCATTGGTAAAACCAAGTTGAAGATTCACCGTGGTGATGGTGACAAGGACAAGGATAAGGATCGTGATCGTGGTCCGAGAGACTGGTTGCAAATTGCTGGAACTTTTACCGAGTTCTCCAATGGCGACGGTCTGAACTGGCTCACCGATCCAGTCACCATCGTTCTGAACGGCTTCACCTGGAACCTGCCTCCTGGTTCCTTCACCTTGAAAAAAGGTGACGGAGATAAGGACAAGGATGGAGACCGTGGGTTGACCTACAAGTACAAAGGGGGACGCACCGGTTTGACCGAGGTGAAAGTGGATGAAAACGGCAAGTTCAAATTGAAAGTCAAGCGGATGGATCTGAGCGGACTTTCATTTGGCACGCCGATTCCGTTTGCGGTTACCATTGGCAACGACTTTGGAGAAAGCAATGTCACCTTCAATACCCGAAGGGGTAAAGATGATGACAAAGACTAAAGATCGTGACCGAGGTAAAAAGAAGAGAGGTAAGAAAAGGAGAGGGAAAAGAAGGTAGTGTTTCTGAACTCTTGAGATAAACAACAGTAGCCCATCCCGTTTTCGGGGTGGGCTTTTTTGTTCAATTTAATCCTCTAATTTTGCGTACTTCTTTCGTATGCCTGTCAATAGACTTAATAGTGTCTTGCTTAACATCAATTGAAAAATGTCCACAGCGCTTAAACTGGGTAAGTAGAGAAAAGCGTTTACAGATAGAGACCCTTCCAGGAGAAG
>CAYFNV010000023.1:0-59217 GCA_964344595.1 uncultured Nitrospina sp.
ATAAATTACTATTAAAAATTATCAAAAAAGGGCCTCTTAACTAGTCATGAACCTTCTTTTATATAATATTTGAAATATTCAAGAATTATTTCGGATTTAATACGTTCCACTCTGGTTTTTAGCAATATACATTCCTGAAACCTAAGTTCCCGTATATTCTGATTTTTTGTAACACGACAAGCGCTATTCCCAGAAATATATAGGGACAAACGGTACGATGCCCCAAAAATCCACCCAGGAGCAATAACATACATAATATCAACTTATTTTTATGTTTATTATCAATAGTCAATTTCTTAATTGGCACCAGAAAAGCCCTGATAAATAAAAATAGTCCTATCAATCCATTGCCATAAATGATCCGAACAATGCTTGAGTTAGGGTTCATGTACTCATTTACATCAAGATAATAATTATTGATAGCCGAGGCAGAACCAAAACCCGTACCAACTATTAGCGGAGTAAAGTTAAACTCCATTACCTGTCTCCATCTTTCCCAGACAGGATAAATGTTATTCATCACAACAAAAAGTACAGAATCTACTTTTTCCCCGGCCTCCAAAGTTTCATACAATACACCAAAAGCGTTTACATAAAGCATAATTCGATATGAGTTTTGGGCTGCCAGAAAGATTACCGAGGAAATTAATGCGATTGCAATCGTTGACCCTATTACCTTCATCAATGAAATTTTGGGGAAGTAGAAGATAATTAGCAAAATAACGGCAAAAAATATTCCAAAAATACCCGAAGCTGATTGGGTAAACAAAGCCGCAATGATAATCAATGCAACTTTTATCTTGCTCAGTTTTCTCTTGTTTTTCCATATATTCTTTAACATCAACATGGTTAAGCCTAAAACTAAATATACAAATGCCTCACGAGGCTCGCCCGCTAATCCATGAAACCTGTCACCTGGGTACTTTGCTTCACCAATATGTCTAGAAAGCCCTTCAATTCCATAGAGCTTGATGAGTAACAAGTCAATCATCCCAACTAAATACGTTAAATAAAACATTCCAAAAAATACTTTAAAAAAGTAATTGATTCCATCTGAACTAAACAACAAGTAACGCGGCAAAACTACAAAATATAAAAAATAATAAATTGCTATAAAAAATTCTATGATGGGACGAACCTGATTGCTCAGCAATAAGTTGGCGATGCTGGAAAAACCCTCACCCGCATGATATTCCTCGGCCATATATGCGCCCGAAAAATAACCATAAATTGCCGACAAAATAGCGAAAAGAAAAAAATATGTATACCCTCTATATAGAGAACTGAATGGATTGATGTTATAAATCGATTGCTTAACCAGAAACCTTATTAGAATGGAACTAATCACCAATATTTGCAGTATCCTGCTCCAGTTCCCTCCTATTCCAATAAATGTGTTGCCAGATTGCACCACAAACCAAAGTAATGGCTCAAAAACAACCGACCAGATATAAAGCTTACCCAGCCAAGTTAATTTATTTTCACTAAATTCATTTTTCAGGTTCAAAGTTTTTTCCCTAAACAGAGATACTATTAAATATAAAATTGAATTTTAAGAATAGGATTTATAACTCCGGATTCTTGCTGGTTCACCAAGGGAAGCAAAATATTCGCCATTCTCCCACCAAACTATACATCTCTGCATTCAATCCATTTTTGAAATGCGCAACTCCTTTTGGAGTGGTATTATTCAATCCGCCAATATCAAACCATTTACAACCCTCATCCTTGGCATTAAGAATAGCTTTCCAGAGCAGAACATAATTTACCTGAAATTTTCGACCTACATCATTCGTAGCACCTATGAAATAGGTCGAAGTGTCACCATGGCGAATGGTCACAAGAATTCCCATTGCTTTCTCTATATCTGATTCGCTATCTTCAGTTGCATAAAACAAGTTAAATTTCCAACCCTCACAATTCTGGCCTGCAAGCCCATAAACCAGCGAATCAGGAATACCTGAAAATCCTTTTTCTTTTTGCAGCTTTTGGTATTGCTTAATTAATAAGTCAACATCACCACTGCCCTCATTAGAAATTTTAACAGCAACTCCGAGACGTAAACCCTTCCGAAGGCAGTTTCTCCATTTTCCATGAAGGCCCGCTAGCAACTCATCTTCCTTGGGCACAAGGGATAGCAGTCCTGAAGCCCAAGGCTCAATAGGTAATTTACGGAAACCAATACTGTTCAAGGATTGGAAAGCGGTCTCTGAGTTTTGCATTTCTGGAGCAACTTGCATCAACCACCATCTCCTCTTTTTGGCTTCAGCCTTTAATGCAGACATGACCTCAGACACAACTTTTGTATTTTCCGAGTTTAGATAGTCACCAATCAGAATAGGCCCGCGATTCATTCTCGCAACACCACCTATAAAAGAGAATGTCTTAGTTAGAAACTGAGCCAGAGCAACCGGGTTTCCCATTTCATCAGACACAAGAAACCGAACTGCTTCGAGGTTATCAGTACTTTCCTTTGCCGCAGCATATTGCCAATGTTGCAGCATATTAGTCTGATGACAATTTTTAAAATGCATATTCCATTCTGTACTATCCACCTCCTTAATGGTATGCAATTTACTAACCTCCTTAACTCAAAACGTCTTTTAGAGCAACCTGTATTATCGAAGAATTAATAGAACTATGCACAGGGAAAAATAACCGAGTTTCTCGCATAGATATGGCCAACTTGTGCCTCACTGAATTTTTCTTCACCTCAGGGGGCAAATCGGGCCAGGTTGTAACAGGAATTCGGGATTTTATGAGAGAATTATACATTTTTTCGGCAACAACAGACGTATCGCAACTAAATGCTGCAAGATATGGTATCCCCGTATTATTAAGAGGTTTCAGAGCTCCGCAGGTGACTTTATTTTTTTCCAGGTTAGTATACCATTCTCTCATGTTAACTTTTCTAATCTTTGCCTCTTCATCTAAACGGCCAATTCCTTCAAGTAATAGTCTTCTTGCCAGAGAACCCATTTTCGGGTGTGGAATACTATTTGAACCTGCAATAGGGTCGTCATTAAAGCCCACATACTGGAAGTTATTAGGCCTAACTCCCAACTTTTGCAATATCCTTTTAACAAACCATTTGCAGGATTGCACCGAAGATGATTGAGATGAATTGGAAAGCGAATGGCATAATCCTTCAAAATCATATTTCACCAGCAACTCATCGGTGATCTTGTTCGAAATGTTACTTTTTGCCAACAACAATGCCCCTTCAGGTACAGGTAGAAGCTTATGTGGGCTGTATAGGACAAAGTCTCCATAATTGCCTACATTACCAAATGGTTTTAGGACATGAGCCGAATCTTCGATTAACCAGGCATCATTTTTATGAGCAAAATGTGAGAAATCTTCAGCGGGCACTTCCGAGCCAAAATAATGGACCAGAACAATGAAGTCAGGCTTTCCATTTTCAAGCATGGATTCACATACGGACAAATCTGGACAACCAGCATCGCTGACAGGATAAAAATCAATCTTAACGCCTAGGCTACGCAAAGGAGCAAGGGAGGCATTGCAAAAATAGTCGGGGAACCATACGCAGATATTCTCATGTCCCTTTACCCTCATCCTGAGTTGAGCAATAGCATAAAGCGACCAAGCTGATCGAGAAAACCAGTACGTTTTTTCGTTTTCTCGCAGCCAAGGCTTTGCCAACAAAGCATCTGTTACATTCTTCTGAGTAACAACCTTTGCAATATCATCCCACCCGGGAAGAGGAGCTTGTGTCAGACCAAACATTAAATTAGCACTAGAAAGATTCCTGCTTTCTCACTAAAGTTTTCCAAAAATATGTAAAAACCAAACTCCAGAGGATGAAATTTTAAATGCCATCAGCTTTTTTCACAAAGGATTCCGGCACTATTCCCCCCCTGTCACAAAGCTTCAATTTATTAACTTATAAAATACATATTATCCAGCCCTTCACACTAGCCAGCTATAAACTCGCCCAAGATTCATATGCCTTGAGGCTTTGTGTGTATCGAAAATCTGCCGCACCTTCTAAAAACGCCCCCACCAAACTCAAACTGTCATTGATGGCAATTGTATCTCTACGGATAGCCCAAGGGGGAACCATACAGGAGTTATCACCCCGCATACCCGTAAATATATATGGAAAGCGAGAGCGTGCAATATTTAACGCCTCTTTACTAAAGCTCGCAAGATTCCCGAAACTATAGGAAAAATGGTCTATCTTTAAATTAAGTTGGTCCTCCAGCCAATCAGCACCTGATACAGTTTCCTTGATAAGTTCCTCTTCTACGGTAATCGTTGAAAGGCGTTGATGGGAGGTGGTGTGAGAACCAATAATATGACCCGTATCAACCAGATATCTCAGGTCTTCAATCGTCATATTACCCATAGCTTTTAAGTGTTCAGGAATCGGCTCTCCGCTTGATGGAGGATAAAGGTTATTTGAAATAAATTTTAACTGTTCGTCTTTTTCTTGAAGCTTCACAAACTCCGAAATCACAAAGAACAAAGCCCGAATACCCATAGGGTTTAAAATTTCTTCCGCTACGACACGGTCAGAGCAAAATCCATCATCGAAGGTCAACAATAAACTATCACCCTCAATAGGCAGCTTTCCATTCAGCATATCCGCAAAAACATCTGGGCTCACAAATTTCCAGTGCTTTGACAACCATTCAATCTTTTCCCTGAATAAAACATATTGATCGGGAGCAATATCATGAAAAAGGAGCACTCGAAGCCTTCCGCCCCCACCTTTAAACCTTAAAGATCTACGAACATAGTTCATAGCCGCTAAAGGCTTATATGTTAGCGATAGAAGCGCATGACGGACAGACATTTTTCCTTATCCTTTTAGGAGAGAAGATTTTCTCATACGACTCAAGCCCTAAAGGCAAAGGTCATTACACACAAACCCTATGCTTTAAAAGCGTAACGCAATTTACGGATAAAATAATTTGTCTTTGACAAGGCCATTCGGATATTTGGCAAAACCAATGGAGACAAAACATAAAATGTGGGGAGAAACAAAGGCCGAGGCAAACAAGTCAACACTTCTGCAAAACGAACACCCCAACCAACACGGTTGTGAATTTTATTTCTAAAAGATTTTAATTCACCGGACGATAAATTTTGCATTTTTTTAACATTTTTCACTACTTCATTCAATTTTCTGGCCAAATCTTTTATATGATCCTTGTCATATGCTCTTCCACAAGGGTCATCCCCCAAACGAAGTAACGCTGCGAGACAATCTATATTTGTGTCCGGCATAAACTTGGATACCAATTCCTTATGAGCTCTATAAGTAGAGTTAAGCTGTTTATCTTCATGAAGGACAGACTGTCTATTTTCATGGACTCTTTGAAGCAAATGAAAATGCGGAACAATAGCGCCGTTTAATCTATTTAGAGCCATTCTAGACCACAATTGATAGTCCTCAGCAGGAGCATACGAGGAATCAAAACCACCCAGCTTCATTATATCATCCTTGCGAAACATAACTGATGGATGCCAGACGGGACACAGCCCAAGCATTACAGTGGCAAGAAATACACCATAATCCTTTATTTCACTTTTCCATTGGCGCACTTTTTTTCCATTGGAATCTATTGTAATTTCCCAGGAACAAAGAATGGATATATCAGAGTGCCTCTCAAGATAGTCAGTCTGCTCCTCTAAACGTTTTGGCAAACTGACATCATCCTGATCAAGTCGCGCAATATATTTTCCTTCAGCAATTTTTAAACCTTTATTTAAAGATGGAACCTGACCTATATTTTCCTCATTTTCTATAATCTTTATCCTAGGGTCTTTATACGACCTAATGATATCCAAAGAATCATCCGTACTCGCATCATCAATTATTAGAAATTCAAAATCTTTATAAGTCTGATTTAGAACACTATCTATACACTCGGTCAAATAACTGCGTCCATTATAGACAGTGGTGAGGACTGTTAAGGCAGGTTTCATAACTTCACACCAGATTTCAAATCATTTTTTCCATAGCAATCCTAATGCCTTTGCTATTGAAACCATCGGTTTGTTCGTATAGGCACCATCAACAACAGAAAAACCCAATCTCCGATAAAAAGCTTCTGCACCAAGTGTGTCCTTATGCACAAGAACTAAAACTCTTGATGCAGCTGTATGACTTTTCAAATATTCAAATATTCTCAGCAAGGTATGCGGCACTATCCATAACCCTCTGGAATCGGGGCTGGTAAAAGTAGATACCAAATAGGCATCCTGGTCAAGGACTTTTGCTTTATCAATAGGGGTTTTCATCAACCCAGATTCTCGCGCCTTTTCATGAACTAAAAAGTAGTGAACGACCTTATTATCCTTTTCCGCAATAAAGCAATTGAGTCCATTTTTTCCTATCTCAGCAAAACTTTTCTTATCATTTTGTTCTGCTGATGTTAGAAGCGGATAAATATCGCTCTCAATCTTAGGCAAATCTTCTTGAGTCGCAATTCGGATATTAAGGGATTTATCAATCTCAGGCAAAGAAAATGCTGGATCATCCAACCTTCGCTCTAAATACACAAACTCCCATTTTTCCTTTAAGTTGTACTGCAAATAGGAAATAACATCCTTAATCATAAACCTACCCCTGCAAAACTTTTAATCGCAACCGTCCTTCAATCACTCCATAATTCTTCTTTTTAAGAATAAATTTTCATTACCCATAAAAAAGAACCTAATTTCAACACCGACAAGCACATTCGCCAAGAAGACCTGGTAGCTATACAACAACACTGATAGTCGTTACAATGCCGCAAAAAACCAAGTTCATTCCTCTATTTATTTCGAGCTGGAGGTAGCTAAGAACAGGAGAGAGCAAACTCTAATACAACTTCATACTGAGCCCACTGAATATATCACTCACTAATTATGGAATGCTCCATTATGAATATGGCACCAAATACTTCCAGCCTTGTCACTCAAGACTAATACCACTGCCCACTAACAATCGTTTAAAATCTCCAAAACACGTCACTTTGACCAACTCATCTATCGCGATTGTAATGTTGAAAGCCTTTTCAATTTCCACAGCCATATTCATCATGTTAAACGAGTCCCAATTTTTCGCATTAGCTGGAGAAGTTTCATCAGAAATTGATAACTCGTCCATTTTCAAAGTTCTCGCAACTATAGAAACTAACCTTTGCTCATTGTTCATGATCAACCCCATATTTTTTTAACTATGACACACGAAAAATTCCATATATCCGTGCCAGCAAAACTAAGACCCCTCAATATATGAGCAAATTTCATTTCCAATAGTATCCAAAAACTCTATACCTTGCATCGCATTTAAAAAAGTATGATCAAAACTAAGACCCAAATTAATACAATCTGTCCTGGTTACAGCACCAGACGAATCCAATTTCAGTTTTTCATAAATCTTTGGAACGGCAAGTACCCCAGCTTGCCCAGGGTGTATAATGGGGACAAACCTTTCCACATTGGTATGATCCATTGCAGAAACAGTGAAGGTACCACCAACAAAGTCACTAACTTGAGTTTTACCCGTCATGAGGTTTTTTCTCATCTCAAACAGCTTCTTTATAATAGACGGGGGGTCCATTTGATCAATATTATTCAATATCGGTACCGACAAATTATTTTCAACATTCACAACCACACCAACATTAATATGCCTATAAAAAACCACATTGTCATCTTCACGGAATGAATTAAATTCTTTATGCTTCGCTAATGTCCGCCCTAAAGAATAGAGAATGATAGCCAGGGGAGTTAAATAGCCCTTACCCTCATCAATCGACTTTTTCACATAGGACACCAGGCCTGTTACGTCTATCTCCCTCTCAACATATGAAGCTGGGATATTCCTACTACTTTCAAGCATCAAGTCTTTACCAGTTTTCCTGTTCCCTACAAATTTCACTTTCTTTTCAATCAGGTCTTCAGCGAGCCCTGAGGTTTCCCCTTCACCTGAGCCCTTTTTGGCAGTCTTGAAATAATCCTCAACATCCTTTTCCTTTATAATCCCCTCAACATTTATGTCACTCAGGTCAACATTTAATTCCTCAGCCTTCAATATCGCTTTTTTTGTAGCCTTGTTTTTGTCTGGACGAGAATCGCTTTCCGAATCTTCTTTTTTAATATTTTTAAGGAACGCATCTTTTTGCTTATTAAGGTCATCGATTGAATCAACAATTAGAACCAACGGCTCTAATGTGGAGATTTCTTCGCCCACCTCTCTGAGCAAAAAGGCATACCCCTTATATTCAGAATCAACATCAAAAACCATTTTTGATGTTTCCATTGTACACACCTGATCCCCTTCATTAATATAATCATAATTTGAAATATGCCATTCAACCAGTGTCGACATTAAATCATTCACGTCCGATTGAGGAACATTTATTGTTTTAAAGTCATCATTCATCTTGATATTCCCAGAATTCCTTTTTCGATGTCGCCAGTTTGAGGTAAAACTTCTTGTTCAAGTTTAGCAGAGCTCGGGATGGGCAAATTTTCGGCGCCCACCCTGACTACAGAACACTTTAAAAGATCAAACAAATTTTCATAGATTTGACTAGAAAGTTCAGCACCCCAACCACCTTCCTTGACACTTTCCTCTACTATAATGGCTCTTTTACTTTTTCCAACAGCCTCCATAATAGTATTTATAGGAAGTGGCTTAATTGATGAGGGAATTAAAACCTCTGATAGAATTTCTTCCTCATAAAACACGTTGGTCGCAGCCTCAACTGCCATTGACGCCATTCCTCCATATGCTATCAAAGTCACATCAGGGGTCTCAGTTTTATCAAACTTTAAAGATATCGTTGGGCACAAGTCCCCTTCCTCACATATTTCACTATAAAACAAATCGTCTGTTTTCATCTTGCTATCAGGAGATTTTAATAACTGAGGGTATAAACTTTTATTTTCAATAAACAAGGTTGGACATTTCGCACCCTTCACAACATCAAATAATAGCTGACCGACATCATGATAGATACTCGGACCAATTATATTGATACCCGGCACCCCCATAAAAAGAGTTTCCAGCGTCTGGCTATGTGTCGCACCATAACCACGTCTTCCCCCCATCGGTGTCCTAATAATAACCGGAACCTCAAATCTATCCCCATACATCCAACCAAACTTAGAGGCACCATTTACTATTTGATCAGTACACAGGGCAATAAAATCTCCAAACATAATTTCCACGATAGGCCGTAACCCCTTCATTGCCATACCAGCACCTATGCCAACAATTGCCGCCTCACTAATAGGCGTACTAATAACCCTACCCGGATATAATGTAGACAATCCCTTAGTAACCTTAAAAGCACCTCCATAAGGATCGACAACGTCTTCCCCAAAGAGATATACATCTTCAGAATCCTCCATAAGTCGCTTCAGGGATTTATTCAAAGATTCAAGGTAGGTCATATTGTCATTTTGGATTAAAAACAATGCCTAAATATTAAATTTTAATACTGGCATAGGGTTGAAGCTTTACTTCTTCTTCAATTTTCAACAAGGTTTCAGAAACTTTATTTTTCGCGAGCACAACACTTTCTTCTGAGATTTGGTCTGCTAGAATTTTTAGTGGATCCTTCTCTTTCCAACCTTCTATTTCACTTTTTGGCCTATCATCATCCCCTTTGCTATGGGGTCCTAGTCGATAAGTATGAACAACCTCCATATGCGGACAACTGGAGGCTCTAACTTTTTCTATTATTGGCTTAAACCTGGCATATAACACATTGGCGTCATTTGTTTCGATTTCACCAAATGAAATACCAAAGGCCTCAGCCCTTGATTTGAAACTCCCAGAGAAATTGTTGGCTATTGGAGTTGATTGCGCGTACTGATTATTTTCAGCAACTATAAGCAATGGAACCTTTAACAAAGAAATCAGATTTAAAGTTTCATATAAAACCCCTTGCCCAAAAGTACCATCTCCAACAAAAATTACAGCAATATTATTTGTGCCTTTTAGTTTTTCTGCCAAAGCTATTCCCGCGGCAACAGGAAACATATTTCCCTGCACACCGTTACTATAGAAATTATCAAAATGAAGGTGCTGACTCCCCCCTCTACCTCCGCAAACACCTCCTTCTCTACCCATAATTTCAGCTAGCAGCCCTGAAACATCACCCTTTTTAGCGATATAATGGCCATGGCAGCGATGGTTACTAAACACAGAATCATTTTCGTTCAAGTTATTTATAACCCCAACAGCAATAGCTTCCTGGCCGATGCAAGTATGAACGGTTCCAGACAATAAACCTTGGGAAAAAAGGCGCAAGAGCATTTCCTCAAATGCCCTTATAAGATACATTTGTTCGTATAAATTTTCAGCGTTCATCTATGGGGTCACAACAGATTGAATTAAAAATTGAACATTGAGGACTAAAGGAAAAGAAAAACTGCTAAAAAATCGTCAAGTAAACCGGGACCAACTAACCAATATTATACTTTACAATAAAGACTTTTGTAAAAACAAAAAACTCTAACTCCCTCTAACATAATGCTATTTTATTGGTTTTTTCGCTACTATTGTGATGCCAAGTAACCCGGGTAGTAATTTTGCAAATACTCCTTTAAAGCTACTCTCCAATCACGCATTGTATTCAACCCAACATTATTAAGTCTTTTATTAATTAATCGTTCAGAAGCCGGCCGCTCTGAAAAATACTCTTTTTTAAAAAAATCTGAGGATACTTCTTCTATTTTTAGAGTGTCCGTCAAGCCCAGCAGCAATAAAACTTCCCGGGCCACTTCAAGGCGACCGGTGACACCACCACATACCATATTGAATAAACCCCTCTGACCTTTTTCAATAAGCAATGCTGTATTATTCGCAAAATCATGAGTATATGTAGGGGTACCCAGCTTATCATTGACAATATACAAAGTTGAATTACCTTTCTTTATCTGCTTCATCAGCTTTTGAATAAACTTCTTATCCTTTCGGGGCCCACCGCCCATCATCCAACCAGCCCTGCAAATCAGGTATTCATTTGCATTTTCCTGAACATATTTTTCTCCCAGGTATTTTGATTTTCCATAATGACCAATAGGGTCTGGCTGATCAGACTCATCGTACACATCCTTCAATCCATTAAAGATGCCCGCAGTACTTATATATAACATGGGAATTTTCAATTCATTGGCAATACCAACAGCATGTTCTACAGATTTTGTATTGGTCAGGTAAGTATCTTCCGAATGCAAATCGCAATATTCTAAATCTGTATAAGCTCCCAGGTGAAAAATCCAGTCGGGGGAAAACTCGAATACATCCTTTTTATATGCCTCAAAATCCCTAAAATCCAAATAAGAGAGCCAATCTTCACTCACATCTATATCAGTGCATTTCAACTCATAGTTACTTTTAAATTGGTCGTAAAAAGCCTCTCCCAGCATACCACCTGCCCCAGCCATATATATTTTATCCACTTTTCGCACCTTGTTATTAATCCAAATTCATAAACCCAAACGCACAATTATAAAGTTATAGCTTATTGTATAGTTTTTGATACTGGTCAACTACATTTGCCCAAGTGAAATGATTTTCAACGTATTGATGCAATTTCTGACCACGTTCTACCAACCGATCTCTATCCGTTAACAGTTGTCGCAAACCAGCAACTAATCCTTCGACAGTCGGGGAAACAGCAACTCCACCGGCCTCACCCGTCATTTCGTCCAATCCACATTTGTCAGTCATTAGCACAGGAGTGCCTGTCATGGCAGCTTCCAGAACGACGATAGACATGGCCTCAAGTCGTGAAGGAATAACCAATAAATCTGCAGCATGATAAAGTTCTGATTTCTGGGCTCCATCAACATAGCCTACAAATCTCACACGCTCCTGCAAACCATATTTAGCCACCATCGCACGAAGCTGGCCCAGCATGCCATCGTCAGGCCCAACAAATACAAGTTGGTGGGATGAAAACGATTCCGCCACCTTAACAAACGCTTCTAAAAGCAAATCTGGCCCTTTAATCAAGTTTAACCGACCGACAAACAGTAGAAAGGGCCCTGCCCCCAATCCAAACTGATCTCGTATTTTTTCATCATTACGATAGACATAAGACTCAGGTTCGATCCCATTAGGGATGAGATGGACCTTGTCTGCGGGAACACCATAACTGGCAAAAGATTCATATTCACTTTGACTGATAGCAACATGAAGGTTTGCATTACGGATATAGCTCCTTCCACCCAAATTATTATAAACCTTCTTCAGCAACCGCGACCTGCCAAATATCGGCAACGCTCCAGCAGGGCAAACGACATAGGGTTTTCGGAGTTTGCGTATCCAATAATAGACAATCAAATTAAGGATGGTCCAATGACCCATTAAATGAACAATATCAGCTTTATTGACCACATCGACAATTTTTGAATCCGTTATAGGAGGTATATAAAAACGTCGATTCAGACAAGGAAGAACGATCAAGTTTACTGCAGATAAGTCCCGGTATCGTTGTTCTGTCATGCCAATGTCCAATGTAAGTAAAGAAACTTCAACTTCTGGATCACGGGCTAAATAACGACTCAATTGAAACGTACGTTCAGCGGTTCCACCACCGCTAACTGGGTCCAATGTCTGATTAACATTCAGAATATGCATATAAAGATATCAAATTCAGGCACAGCAATTTATTGCTGAGCTTCGAATTTGTGGTTTATCCCAGTCCTGTATTCAGTAGCGAGAAAGTTATCATTGGCACACACTTTTGATCCTTGGGAAGAATAAACCATACCCAATCGTTTCAATCTGATCTCACAGGTATTAACTCTGGGGCGATAGACCCGCCGGGCTAGCACCTGCAGAAATAAAATATTCAGCAAAACGGTCCACTGCCTCAACAAAATCCACTTGTCCTGAAAAACCGGAGCTTCTCAGTTTTTCACTACAGAAAACCTGCTGAGAGTTTATCTGGCTTCGACCCATAAGCCTTAATAGCAAATTAATAATAACGGAAGAAAACGGTATGAAGCATGAAGGGAATGCACCTTTCCCAAGTCTCTGCGCTAAATGATTAACTAAATCAAAATAATTATTTTGTGCATGTTCATCTCGACTGATGATAAACCGTTCTCCCGACAGATTCTTATCCAAAGTAGCCAGAAATGCGATAGCCCCAACAACATCCTCAACAGGGACAAGATGTAAACGACGGTATTTAAACAACATGACTGACAACATATTCATAAATCGCGGTTGACACTTTATTGAAGTAATTAATTTCACCAGATTCTTTCCACCTGGACCAAATACAGCAGTTGGCCTAACAATAACCAACTCGAGTTTTCCAGAGCACTTCTCAAGCAATCTTTCCTCGACAGCCAATTTCGTCCGCTCATAATCATTTGCGGGATAACAAGTAGTAGTTTCATTAACTATTGATGCATCAACCCTACCAACCACTACTGCCGTACTACAATGAATAAGCCTGGAAACCCCTGCTCGAATACATGACTCAATCAAACGATCCGCCCCGATTAAATTAGCTTCGTGATCATCATTGATGTACACCAGATTGACTACCAATTTCTGGGAACCAACAAGTTCATCAAGCGAGCCAACAGAAAGAATATCTCCCTTGACAGGGGTAACATTAGGTCTACTCTCAACCAAGTCAAGGTTGCGTGTTAAAATTCGTATCGGACCCAATTGTTTATCAAGCAGATGATCAACCAGGTACCTACCTATGAACCCAGTCCCTCCCAAGACAGCGACCCCTTCACCTTGCATATAGACAGACACAGAACCATTTCTCCCAACTTGGAAAATATCAACACATGAATTCAGTTTCTAAAGGGGGATAAACACCTGAGGTAATTGCAGATATCTTTACCCTTACAAAGATTAACATGTTCAAAATATCTGACAAACAAATCAAAACCGGCCATTATCCATTATTGTTTTTCACTAAGGTCCAAAAACCGACATAATCCTTCTTTTGTTATAGGCTCAAAGTAGTCCTTTTTAATATTATCCGCATAATCTTTTAAATCCTTGCGCTCTTTAATTGACAAATTGGCAAAGTATTCAATTCCAGCAGTAAGTTTAGACAAGGAATTAACCTTCTTATAAAGCTGTTCGGGTATACCTTTTGGGATAGGGTCCATTGTCCACCCCTCGTCATTCTCTATTATTATCACTGGAACCCCACATGCCAATGCATCCAAACTAGAACCTGAACCTTCAGAGATTAATAATTGGGTTTTAGACAGCAATTTCGGAAATGACTGTTCCGTTGTGAAAGAAAAATCACCCGCGACATTCTGCCCCAATTGATCCATTATTCTCTTAATAGGATTGGTGGGGTGAGGCTTTAAAATATAATGAATGTTTTTTCCCCGAACGCTGATCGAACTGTGAGCCTCCATTAAACGCTTGATCATTCTAACGGATGCCGGCACTGAAATAGGTAGTGTGACTAAAATTTCAAGCTCATTCGTATTATGATTTTGGGAAATAAAATCCAAAACATATTTTGACCTGAATGAAGGAACGATCATTACATCCAGATCGGGTAAGAATTCTCTAATGCTGGACCTAGTACCTGGACCATGAACGGCTAAAGTGTCAGGTAAAACATCAGCTGCCTTTTCTATTGGTATTGGATATGAGCATAAATAGAAAGGGTAGCTTTCATAAGGTCTATAGCCAAATCTTTTTGTGTCTGGGAAAAACTCTTTCAGGGCCTTATTCCACGCTTTATCTAGAACCTGACCTTCAAAAAAGTTAATCGCTAAACGCAATTTAGCACCTCTCTCACTCAATCGTTTAATAAATCGATAATTCAAAATTGACTCTACAACGGTAAGAAAGTCAGAGTTCGTCGACATTTCCTCCACGACCAATTCTGAAATATCACAACCAAATGCCATTGCAGGTTGAACCAATATTTTTTTTAGCCGCAACTTGTGGCAAAAAGCATAAACAATATCACTTAATTTTAAGTAGTCTTCTTTGATTAAAAAATTTCTAGAATCTGATCTTAGGCTTTTATAGACCGGATAAAAAGAACCCAAAGGTGCTTCAACAATAGTTGGAACAAAGAATACTTCTGCCTTCATTTCATCAGTAAGATTATCCCAAAAAGAACCATACCACCGATCATAATGAACATACTGGGGGGTCAGGAAGGTATCTATCAAAACAAAGGGTTTACTCACGTCAAAATTTGAGGTGGTATTCCTTGTTATCTTAGCAAGAGTTAATTGTATAAGTTTTCTCAAAAACAGAACTGGAACTGACAGATATTTTCTATATTGTTTTTTAAGCCACACCGCATAATTACTGTCACATCGAACCAGACAATTCTTGACACCCAGATCAATAAGGAACCTCTTTACCAGCTTTCTAAAAACCGGCGAACTGACTAATACTTCTTTAAAATCGAATTTGCCTTCGCCTACCAAATGATCTATCAAACACAGGCAACAATAGGAATGAAAAAAAGGGGATGCATATGCGTTTCGACTGGCAGGGCCTTGCACCCACCAGTCAAGGTTTCTCTTATGTGGAACGGACAATTCTGAAACCAGTTCATTAAAACGATTTCGGTGTTCATAGGAGATCTTATTGAATGATTGACTTATTTCTGGAGTCAGCTTACCGTGAAACCTTAGGTCTAGTTTTGATTTCTCGTCCGCCATTTTTTCCATTCAAACACTTTTTTCCAAGTTTAATTGGCTATCCTGAACAAACCTTTTGGGGTGGGATGGGGTGGGAGGCAGAAAATATCTATGACCCTTTGCAAAAATAAACCAGTCAACCTTATGCACTCTAAGTCAAAAGGAAAACTAGAATTGACTAAAGATTCGACAAGTACTTCCTTAACAAGCCGACCTATCATAATCAATTAACTTAAACAAAAAGTTATTCTGCAAACCCTTTTCCTTCTTGAATATAACAATTCAGAACACTAACCTTTTATTTCGCAAAAATACGTTTTTGGGGGAGTCTTATTCTTGCGCCAAGCCATATTCTAGGTCAGCTGTTTTTGACTGCTCTTCTATAGAATAGGAACCGCTGTTAGGAAGGTATTTTTCAAGATATTCATCGTATAGATTCTGAAAAATTTTATTTCCTTCCGCAGTGTTGGCTTCTGCCAACTTAATTTCCCACCATCTTTCTTTGGGAAATTTAACGTAAAGGACAAAACACTTGATAATGCCTGCAATTTCTTTTATCGGGTATTGAGGCATCTCAAGCATTGGGTCATCCATATAAGCTCTAGTAATCGTTTCATGGTCAATCAAGCCCAATTCCTCACATTTTTTTCTTAAAGGCGTGCCATGAAAGGGGACAAAGGGATACATATTTTGATTATCAGCGTCAATATATCTGTTCAACTCTACTGTATCCATCGCCAGCTCTCTGGTTTCTGTGGGGAACCCAGTAATATTATTAACACTGAATTGAATACCGTATTTATGAGGAATTTTTAACGCTTCAATAATTGCAGAATTTTTCCAACGACGATCCAACATTTTTGTCCTGAATTCCTCATTTCCATGCTCAAGCCCAAATGAGATACGATGAAGCCCAACTTCAGCCAGTCTCTTTGCCTTGTAGTCCGTCATCGTTTCAGGCCTGGTCTGCATCCAAAATGGGAGACCTATATCTTTATACATGTCACAAAATTCTTCGAATTCACGATTATTCCATGACAAGAAAGTGTCTGCCCAAAAGTAGTTATATTCAATATTTAAGTCGTCCTTATAGTGCTTAAGGTCCCTATACACCAAGTCAATTTTCTTTTTTCGAAAAAAGTCAGCATGAGTTTGCTCCTTATACAGCGTTTCCTGATCGGGAGAATTGCAGTATGTGCATTTATATGGACATCCTCGATGAGTTTCAACAGGCATCATCCTGTACCATTTCCCCGACATTGGCCTGTATAACCTTTGATCTTCAAATAAAGACAGATCGATTATTGGAGTATCATCAATATCGAAGGGTTTGGTTATCGAGTTCTTTAAAATTGTTCCGTCCTTTTGCTTGACCCATAAATTGGTCACATCATTAAAAGAATTACCTTTTTCAACCCTGTCACATAAATCTTTAAGGGCAATTTCACCTTCGCCTACACAAACCATATTAATAAGCCTGTGTTTAATTGCGATATCCGGAGCAAAAGTAGCGAAAACACCTCCAGCAATGACAGGAACCCGATTACTTACAATATAATCTTCAACTTCTTCAATCATCTGTAAGCCAAGATTCCACATATCCTCCGTAGAAGATATTGCAATCAATTCTGGCCGGTAGGACTGGATTTTTTCACGAATATCGTCTCTCCAGTCCGTTGTCTTCATTTTGATTTGCTGACCATTATTTTCAAAAGGGACTACATTCAAGCGCTTGGCTTTTGTGCCATCAGAGTCCACCCCAAATCCAGATTGATAATAAGTGGCATCAAAAATATCAACTTTGTGTCCTTCTTGCTTCAAAATAGCTGAAAATAAAGCAACAGCAGGAGGCAGCATGTTCATCCCATAGGTGTTGGGATATACAAACAAAACCCTTATACCCATATGAATTTCTCCATTTTATATAGCCCCTTTAACCATCCTTCATTGCAACAATATAACATGCTATCTTACAAGTTCAATTATTAGTTCCATCAATTACAATGTAATCAAATTCCTTTTTAAGGCTTAACTTTCAAAGAATTTGAGCTGTTAAACTTGGCGAATAAATAAGACGGTTAAATTCTCACAACTTAATCAAGACATTTTTGGGACCCAAAAAGCACCTTCAATATTGAACCCAAAAAAATAACTAAAGCCAAAAAGGTAGAAGCTTGCCGAAAAAAATCGCCTATCAAACAGTGATTGATTAATGGCTGGATCAAATTTTGGAAATAATTTAATTACTTGCATTTATCGACAAGCCTTTACATTCATAGCTTATCGGCATCTTAAGAAGGATACAATATGTATATTTAAGGTATTTTTGGTGGGGAACTGCAGGTTTTCTATTTTTTGACTCATTTCAAGTTTGTTTCAACCACATTCCATAGCAAAAATATCCATTTTTACTAACATTTTGCATATTGAAGCATCTACACATCAAGTTCTCTCAAAATCTCTAAATAATGATTTTTTAAAGCAGCGGCATCATTCAAGTAAGCAATAAATCTATAATCCAGTTCTTTCAGCATCTTAATAAATTCGACATCCGTAGACATTGACCCTGCCGCAATTCCATTCGATTGAATCAAATCCTTGCATCGCTTGATTTCTTCCTGAACTTTTGGGTGGTTCAATTGTCCGGGAAGACCGACTGACTGACATATATCAAACAGCCCGAGATAAATTAAATCTATGCCCTTGACTTTAACAATCTGTTCAAGGTTCTCAAGACCTACCTGGCCCTCTACAAGTATACCTACAAAGGTTTCACGATTTTCCTGCTGGAGGCTTTCAGCAATATTTTCATGAGTAAAATCATGTACCCTGGTATAGGGAGACAACCCCCTGTTACCTTCAGGGAAATATTTGCAACATTTTGCCACTCTTTCCGCTTTCTCAGGCGAACTAATATGGGGAACCATTATAGACCGCGTACCGGTCTCCAAAGCACGTAATAGAGTCTGCTCATGATCATCCCAGACTCTTACAATTGGAGAAATTTCACTTGCCTCAGCCGCCCTAACCATATTTTCTACTGTCTCAAAAGACATGGATCCATGTTCCATGTCGATCACGACAAAATCAAGACCAGTGGTCCCTAGAACATTTACAACATTAGGTGAGGACAAACTACTCCATGTCCCTATTACATTAGCGCCTTGTTCAATCTTGCGCTTTAAGGCATTAGTTTTTTTCATAGAGTTTAAAAACCGGATCTTTGCGCATTAAATCTTCAACTATTTTCCTGTCATTTTCCGTATCGACAGACTTAGATATATATGGGGAAGGTACCATTCGAACCTTGTAACCGTGTTGTAAAGCCCTGATCATTTCAATAGATTCCTGCATCTCCAGAGGTGTGGGTTCAAGCTCATTATTGAACCTTTTCATAAAGTGCCAGCGAAAAGGCATAATACAAACCTGCCTCCACCATTCTACGCGCCTCTCCTCATGATCTATTGAAGGAATTGGCGAGCGTGACATGTACATAGCATTCATCTCCAGGTCACAAACCACCTTTATTTCACCTGGATCTTTCCATTCTTCCACACTTAGGTTCCCACACAGGTTAGACACATAAATATCCTGTTCATCCAACAAAGGCTGTATTGCCAAGTCTATCATATCAGGGTGCACCAGTGGCTCATCTCCCTGCACAACAACAACAATATCGTTATCATCCAAACCCAGGGTCTCCGCAGCAGCCGCCACCCTCAGTCCCGGGCGCTGAATCTCCTTATCAGTCATGATTACAGATCCGCCAAATCCCTCGACCTCCTGCTGTATTTCATCATCACATGCCGCCACGAAAAGGCTTGTTGCATATTTACTCAGTGAGCACCTTCGATAACAATGCTCAATCATTGATTTACCAAGAATATCACACAGGGGTTTGCCGGAAAAACGAGTCGAACCCATTCGAGCTGGAATACCAATAACAATTTTCATAAGTTCGCTAAATACCCGATTATCTCGTGATTCTCCAGCAATCATACCGATGCTCTAAAGAGGCCTTATCCTCCATCCCTACAGTCTGCATGGCCGCTCTATCACCGGAAAAATAATTAAAAAATATATCTTCGCGATATTCCTTTTTGTACGAATCATCAATTTTCTGAACCTGCTTAAATGTTCCTTTCAAATATCTTTCCGCTTCAATATAAAAAGGATCACAAATATTTGAAGCTGGCTCTTGAACAGGTTGCAGGCCTAATTTTCCTCTTATCATATTTAAGTATGAATAATTATTGGATTTTTTAGCATAATAAGCATCGTCTAAAGCCACAATAAAATCCTCACCCGCAACAAGTTCAAAACATTTCAATTCCCTCATTAAATGATCGAGGGTATGCCAGGAATCAAAGTAACAAAAGTCCGCTTTGTAATTCAGTTCCTTTATAACGGGTATGCCAACATATTCATTTGTGCTATCAAAACCAATGAAAGTCCAATGACGATAAAGATCTACCTCCAGGGGACGACAAATAGATTCTGAAATCACAGAGCGTAAAAACGAACCTTTACTACCATTTGTATCCCAGGAAAAAATTTTTCCACCATTTAAAACCGCATACAAAAAAAGAGCCAAAGTACTTGCTCCACAACCAGTTTCTAAAATAATTGGTTCTGGTTTCTTGATTGAGCATAAGGTTCTATAAATAGCAATACACTCACTATCTGGAATACCATTTATCCATCTTGGAAGCAGCCGCTTACAAAACAATAGAAACCCTTCAGGGTCCTTTTTAATTTGCTCTTTATCTCCAAAGTGAAAATCGTACATTCATCATTCCAATAGTTATTTGTTAAATTTCATTCAAGTCCAAGTTGTATTTTTCAGTTCTTTGAAAGCTTTTCAGAAAATAAGAGATTACAATTCTTTAATATCTGAATTTGGTGTTGCGTTGCTAGATCCAGGTATTCTTTAACCGGATAATTCCAAGCGGCAAGATAAACTTCAAACCCCTCTGATTTTGGCTCAAGCAGGTGAGTAGCATTATCATCTATAAAAATTAAACCGTCCTTTTTAAAGCCTGTTTGATCAAGAAAACAATAGAGTGCCTGCAATTTGGATTTTATCCGGGATTGGTCCAGAATATGACCTGAGGGCAAATTCAGCCCCTGTTTCTCAAGAATGAGTCGAACAGATTCTTCATCTTTCAATGTTGCAATATATAAACGTCCTTCCGAATGCAACCACTTAATTACTTTGACGACATCCTTGAAAATTTGATGCAAGTTTGTCCAACCATTAAGATCCTCCTCGCGCAAAAGATCTCGCATTTCAAAAAAAACTTCCTTAAATGGTTGCAGATGCTCACGCCATTTTTTTTCATACTCATCATAAGTTGACTGGTCTTTAATCGATATACCTTCTTCGAGTGAACGTCGCAGAATATAATACTCTCCTGCACCACGCACTCTTGGTCGCAGGTTACGGAATTGATCCAGATCATCATCGCTAAAGCGATCTATTGAACGAAGAAATTCATTTCGGCCATTCCATTTCTCCCAGGCATTCCAAGAGGTGACCATGCATTCGTTCGTACTGTCGCATATAACCCCATCAAAATCAAATACATAGATCTTTTCTAGTTCAGGCATTTAAACTCTTAAATGGGTTCGACAATTCTCCCAATCCCTCTATCTTGCATGTAAAACGATCTCCCTCCTTAAAATAAACCCTTTCGCGAACCCGGGTAGGGGCACCTGTTAAAATAACATCCCCAGGCTCCAAAGTCATCCAAGATGAAAGGTCGACCAACAAATCGGGTTCTTTCCAAAGCCTATCACTCAGATACCCTTTACGCATTAATTCAGAGTTATGGTAACCACTTATCATTTTTTCCTGTGGATTAAAATCCGTATCAATCCATGGTCCGAGAGGGCAGAAGGTATCTGCACATTTTGATCGTGCAAGGTGGTGATCCCAACCTTGAATATTTTCCGCAGAAACATCATTACCAATGGTATAGCCTAATATACCTTGTTCCGCTTCTTTCGTATTTGCACGATGAAGTCTTTTCCCTATCACGATTCCCAACTCACTTTCACCCCATACAGGAGCATCCGTAAAAGGGGAAATAATGGGTTGATCAGGGCCAATAACAGAAGATGAAGGTTTAATAAAAAAAAGCGGCTCGTTAGCTCCTTCTTTTAAACCTGTCGCTCCAGGATAATTTATGGCAGTGGCAATTATTTTTCCCGGTTGGCAGGGTGCCAGCAATTTTACATCTTTGAACAAAACTGTTTCTTTTGATCTATGCCCTCCCAACCAAGGAGCATTTGACCATAAAGTAACCGAATCGCTTTCTATATCACCGAAATAGACTTTATGAGAATACAGAAAACGAATCAGCTTCATTTGTTCTCAATATTTTGACGAACATTTTCTATTAATTGCAACAACCCCTGCCCCAAGTCTACATGCATAGGAGGAGTGTATTTCCTTGCATAAGGAGGCTGGTACGCATAGGGAGTACGAACATAGTGCCCCACAACTTTTGACTCAACAAACTCAACGCCATCTTTAATACCCATTATTTCAGCCAGCATATGCAACATGTCATACACTTTCATCGGCTCCTGGCCTGTAAGCACAACGTTTAGATTACGAAAATCATCACCCATTGCAATTGCACTGGCCCGGGCAGCGTCCTCGACATGCACATATTCCCGCATTGCTTCAGGATCGCCTTCATAACTTATAACATCTGTCTCCAAAGCCTTTGTAACAATTCTATATATTCCATTATGCTCATCGGATCGAGGTCCGTATATTGAGCCATAGCGCAGAATTGTATATTCCAAGCCAAAAGTACGCTGATATTCTTCAACAAGCTGTTCAGAGGCTTGTTTGCTACAACGATAAAATCCTCCCTCCCTGCTATTAACATATACCGTGCTAGCATAGATAAAACGTTTAACGTTGTGGATTCTGCAAGCTTCTAAAACGTGTGTATTACCAAGAACGTTTATACGGACAGATTGTAAAGGTTGGTAGAGCGCCTCATTTAGATCTGCCAAGGCGGCAAAATTATATACAATATCAGCCCCTTTAACTGTTTCAACGACCTTATCGAAATCAAGCAGGTCTCCTTCTATCATCTTCTGGTCATCACGAAGCCATGGAGATGGTTCTCTATCAAAAATGCAGACCTTGTGACCTAAATCACTGAGGTGATCAGCAACGTGGGAACCAAGGAAACCGGAACCACCAAAAACAACAATGCTTAACTCTTTATCCATTTAATTTTATACCTGTGCCAGAACGGTTGCCATTGCACCATCTGCCTCATTAAAACGAAGAGGGACAATCCAAACTTTATCGGGCGCATAAGTCAGCTCAGCCAAAGCCATATCCTCAATTATAATAACTGGATCACTATGGGAAGAGGATTCACCAAGCAGAACCTTATGAGTCGACCTACCTTCTTGACGGTTCATGGGGCTAGAAACTGAAATAAAGTCCAAGCCGATAAACTTGAGGTTAAGATTGTTACGAATCCAATTCGCAACATCTGTTCCGAGACCAACACCCTGCTCACAATATGCACTTTTTTGAGAAACACGCCAATTCTCTGCACCGGTTTTTAAAAGTAGCAAATCTGTATCCTTAGGAACTTGTTTCAGTTTTTCCTCTAAATGTTCCAACTTTAATATCATTCCAGGTTCAGCTGGGAACTTCAGCAGTGCAGGTTTAGACGCATACCAATAATCTGCCGGGTAATCCTCTAAAGTCTTTCCATCAGGGTCAAAATGAAAAGGGGCATCCACATGGGTTCCTGCATGAGCGGGCAAGCTTATTTCAGAGTTATTGCTCGTATCCCCATCAGAGATAGAACGCACTCGCTGAATTTCCACTCTTCCTTTTCCACCATATAATGGTGTTGATTCACTGAGAACATGACTCAAATAAATCCATTTCATTGCCGCACCTCGTACTCCTCCTCAGGAACCAGACTCTTAAGAGGGTTGCCACTCAAAAAACGAATGACCTCCTCAGTGGCCTCAAGTTCCATACGCGTGCGACAATCGACAGACATAGAGCCCATATGCGAAGTTAATAAGCAATTTTCAACTTCCCTTAAAGGCCCTTCGTAGGGTTCCTTCTCAAACACATCTACAGCAGCACCCCCTATCTTTCCTTGTCGCAATGAATTGTATAAATCCCCCTCATGGATGATGCCTCCCCGTGCTGTGTTTACCAGAAGTACGTCTGATTTCATCATCTCTAATTCTTCCTTTTGAATCATTCCTTTAGTTTGGCGGGTAAGAGGCACATGTAGGCTAATCAAGTCTGCTTCTTTATAAATTGTATTCTTATCCACCCATTCAAAACCAAATGCCGTCTCTAAATGACGCTTGGGGAGTATATCGTTAACCAAAATTCGCGGGCAACCAAAACCTGTCAACCGACTGAGCACACCTGTTCCAACACGCCCTAAACCAATCAAACCAACTGTGATCTCCCCCAGCCTACGTCCAAACTTTCTCTCCCATATTCCCTGGTGCATTTGAGAATTAGCCAGATGGACGCTACGAAGCAGACTCAACATTAAACCGATGGTCAATTCAGAAACAGCTTTAGCAGGTGCATCTGGAGTATAAGAAACCTGAATATTTCTTTTTCGCGCTGCTAACAAATCCACACTATCCAATCCAATACCAACCCTGGAAATAAACTTAAGTTTCGATGCCTTGCTCATTACCAAATCAGTAATAGGCTCAGTTCCTGCAATAATAGCATCAAAATCTGTCACCATATCTGCCAACTCTTGCTCGGCAAGCTTCTTGCCAAGTGGGTTGACTTCGAAAGCCAGCCCTGCTTCTTCTAGAAGCTTTATAGGCAAAGGGTCTTTATCACCGAAAGGAATAGTTGTAATCAAAACTTTATTCAATATGATAATACCTTATCGGCCCCCCATTGTTTCCGATATCTTTCTGCAGCATCAGCCATTATATCTTCCCTTTCCATACCTTTTTCAAACCCCTGAATCATCCAATGCAAGTAAGTTCCCATGCGATAAGCAGCCTTTCCATCTCTAAAAGGATCCAGCTCATCAATAATTTGAGACCAATCTCCGAAGCCAGGAATGCCATTTGGAACTTTAAAGTGTTCCTTTAAAGCAACAATTGTTTCGGACCAACTTTTAAATATCACTTTTCCTTCGGGTAATTCATAAAACTTACTATTAGGACAACCCTCCCTATCTATTAATAATGTCGGTAGACCCTCTACAGCACATTCAAGCGCGGCGGTCCCACTAGACAGGTCAGTATGAATACAAACATCGGCACTCATCCCGGCCAATATTGGAGGCTCGCTGGTTGTGTGTCGCAATGAAGACTCATAGACATGGCAGCGTCCTGTTTTTTCTGCCGTCTCCAATAGATTTGCCACCCCACCCAAGCGACGACGCAATGTTTTAGCCACTTTTGGTTTAAAAACCACACCTAGCCAGGGAGTTCTTAACACCTCTTCCAAAATTTCACTGTAATTTTCACGCTGCAAGCCATGTCCCGTATGCCACCTTTCATCATCAACAGAGTTTTCATCAATCACGAAAACAATTTTTTCTGCCCCCTTAGATTGCATTTTTTTTCGCAGGTCAATTGCCTGTTGCCTTTTCAATTCAGGAACATAATCCTTCAGATACCCGGTTATAACACCATATTTTATTGACGACCCCAATTCCTTTTCAATTTGATGACTGAACTTTGAAAAACCGAAATAAATATCCGCATTAACCTTACACTCAATATTAATATATCCGTCAAATGCCATTTGCCATACAGCAGAAATCCCGCCATTTTCCCTGATCGCGTCTGCAACCAACAAATGGTGGTTCCAGTATTTATTCCAAGTCAAATAAATTTTAGCATTATAAGCATTAAAAAAAGTACCCCAATAATATCTATGCAGAGAATAAAAATCCAAGAGTGATTCAACAACCTTGAACTCATCCTTATAATTAGCACCTCTATTCAATCGCGGTTTCTTTAAGTCACATTTATATTTTTTGTTTTGTATAATCCCTTCACCCGTGGAAGCTATTTGGTGACTTTCAAGATAGTTTTTCTCAGACTCTGAATGGTGGACATACAGAGTGTTTTTGCTAGAACACTCAGAATTAATGAGCCAAAAAAAGTCGGAATGATCTCCATTATGCTCAAGGTTAACATCTCCACGACCTTCTAAAAAAATTTTGGGAGCTCCGCCTTCCACAGCGTAAGCTGAAGACCGGCTTTTACCATATTTCAAATTCTTTAACATGCCGAACAACTTGGGAAATTTAATTAAAATGTTATAAAAAAAAGCTCTTTCCGGAAGTCCTATCAACAAACAGCTAATCCCTACAAGCTTGATTCCATGTTTATCAGCGCATTCTTTAAAAATATCAAGCCAAGGTCTATTCCGAACGATAAAAAATGAATCCGCATAATTCTGGTATTTCATATGCCCGTCGATTACCTCTATAACAAATAATAATCGACTTATTGATTCCATTTCATATATAGAACCATCCATCAACCCCTCAATAACATAGTCTTCCACACGATTCTGCCGCCAGCTTTCGTCATAAAGAAGTTTGAATGCGGGGCTCTGTTTTATTTTCTTCTGAAACTCAAACAAATCACGCCTTGTAATGCGAATCCTAACAAGCTCACCTCTATCGTCTTTAATATCACGCATCCTGAAGTCTAATCTATGGATTTCAACACCAGCTATTTTCAGCAGAGGGACAATTACCTTATCGGAAAAGTGGGATATATCTATATAATAGATACAAACACCTTTTCTCTTAAAAAGGCTGGCAAACCCCTTAGTCCTGAGTAGACCGATCAAAAGACTCCATAAGGAAATATATTCAAAATAAATCATTAAATCAGCCGATAAAGGCAGGAAAGTGTTGAACGGTCTTAAAACAAATTCATCATTATCAAGGCAAAATACTTAGAAAACACAAAAAGTGATCGCAACTAGAAAAGAAAAAATTTAGACTAGGGAAAACAGAGGTCAAACATTAAAAAATATAGACACTTTCGAAAACATAGTTATTTTTTATCAGAAAGAAACTTAGCTGTGTACTCCTCCGATAGTTCATCAATAATAGCCAATCCTTCGGCTGATGCATTTTGGGCAACATAGTCTCTTCTCAAATCCAGCTCTACTTTTTCAGAGTCATTACCTGGGGGTTCCCAACCACATCTCTTGTAAATTGCCGATGCTGGAGAATCAGCCAGCATTTTTCGAGGAACATTTTGTTTTTTCATTATGTCACCCGTTTTTATAGATTTTCTGGTACCAAGAATCCTTTCAATACCGTTCATATATGGAGATGGCTCAATAACAAATTTTTCGAAGGGAATAGTAATTATTGACAACTCGTCATCATCATTCCATACTTTCCTTTTTTCGTCATTCAACCTGGCCATTTTTTGCATTGAAATAATGGTTTTATCCATATCATTTATTTTGCAAAAATGGTCCTCCCATCCATCAGCGATATAAGGCAGTTGTCTTCCATTGTATTCCACACAAATCTGGATGTCCCTGGGATTATCCATAAGCCTTGTCATGTTTAAGAACTGTTGCTTGACCATATAAAGCGGATGCCTGACCACTTCTATCAGGACCACTCTGGATCCAAGGCCTGCATAAATTGGTTCACTAACACTTAAAAGATCATGAGTCGTCAAGTTTAGTATTGGCTTTTCCTTCTTAATTCTCTGAGGAATTACCAAGTCCCCTTCCTGAAAAATTCTTTTAAAGTACCTCCATGGATTTGAATCCTTAAAAACGCTGGAAAGGTCCGTAAATCTAAAGTTCACATCTCTTCCCATCATGGTTTGATAAAGCTTGTGGTCCGTCAGCATTCTGACCATGGCGATTGCGGCATCATCATCTATCTTTTTCAGATGAAAAAGCCTGCAAATAAATTCAATCTCAAACCCATAACTGACAAGCTCAACCCTGTTCAACGATGCAACAATAGGAGACATCATAGTCTTTCCACACCCGGGTTGCCCGTCAACAATCACTATTTTCTCGGCAAGGTGATTCTTACGAATCACTTTTGTTTTTGTTTCATGCAAGCTCATCATCAAACATTTACCCGATTATGTTTTTCCATAGGGAACATATTATTCCTGAGGCTTCTTAACCACACTTATCAATTTTAGCGGATGATTCAAGCATCAGTTATCGACTTGATAAAAAATCAGGATATAGGATTTTTCAGTACCCAGTTGCCGTCAACCTTTTCCCACAAATGCTGCGCTCTCCAACTATCAACAACTTCCCAGAAATGTTGTTCGGTGATATCAAGGAAATCCAAAAACTCTTTAAAGTATTTCTTGGGAAACTCCCCTTCATAGCGACTCATAAGGGCAATCGCTTCTTCTCTGGTAATATGCCCATCGCGCACTTCATGAGCCGCATCTTCCATACATCTGCCAAGCCCAAACTTGATATACCTGAGGTAATAATGAAATCCATCCATCTTGTCGTCCAGGCTCGCATATTTCGAATAGGTCCCCTCAGAACGCTCCGGGTTTGGCTTAAAACCTGTATGCTCAACACAATAATAATAATTTTCCTGAGGAATCCACTTATGGTAGTAAGAAAAAAAGTGCTTCCCAAGAATATTTGCTTTCTTTAATTGTTCAAGACTTGGTGGCTCATAAAAAATCAAATCCGATTCGGTGAAATCATCTTCATTCAGATAATCTTTATTCTTTAAGCCGTAATCCAATAACTCCCGAAATGTTACCCCCTTGAAATGTTGCCCCACCCACTCTTCCGAAGGTTTATAAGGCTTATCAGCATATTTGGGGTCTCCCGCATATTCAGCCTCACCATTCTCACCGTAAAAAACCAGTTTAACTCCCAACCTTAACGCCAATTGAAACGGATAACTTATTTGGCCCAGCACAAACACATGAAAAGCATCACCCAACTCTTCAAAGCACAATCTTGCCAACTTCCTCTGGAATTTTCCGTTTGGTGTACACAGCAAATTGGACAATCCCGATTCGATAAGTGATTGAAAATTCTGAAAGCCAATTTGAGTATATTGCAATGGAGACCAGGTTACAGTTAAAGGATTCATTCCATATTTATAACGTAATTGATGAGCCACAAACCCTGAGTCCTTACCCCCGCTACTCGGAACGATTACATCCCAACTCCCGTCATCCCTTCTATGCTGATCAAGAAGAGCTTTCAGCTCATTTTCTCTCTCCTGCCAGTCTACCAGGTTTTTATAATTGTTATTGTGGCACCCACTACAAACACCCTCTTCATCAAAAATGACCCTTGGCCTTTGGTTTGATATAACGCACTTTTTACACCATTTAACTTCTTTTGGAATATTATCTACTTGCCTCTCTAGATTACCCCGCTTGAACGCCATTTAATTTTCCATTCTATTGGTTAAACATATCCTTTAAAACCTGGACCCCTTCATTCCCACTTTTTTCAGGGTGAAACTGGCAACCAAAAATATTATCTTTCAATATTGAAGAGCAAAACTTAAAACCTCTATATTCTGTGGTTGTGTATATATCCATATTGCTAGCTGGGTCAACGTAGTAGGAGTGCACAAAATAAAAATATTCGCCACTATCAATATTTCTTAAAGGGCCATCAGTTTTATTCCTATCTGTCAATTTATTTTTTTCTATACTATTCCAACCCACGTGTGGAACTCGAAAACCCTCACTATCTTTTTCAAAATATTTCACTTTCCCCTTTATCAACCCAAGTCCATTAGTCTTTCCCATCTCTTCACTTCCATTAAAGAGCAGTTGGAATCCCAAGCAGATTCCCATGAATGGTTTTCCAGAAGAAATGAAATCTCCAATAACTTCATCCAAACCTAACTGTTCAATGCGCATCATTGCTTCAGGAAATGCTCCCACACCTGGAAGAATAGCACCCGCAGAAGATAGAACAGATTCACGTTGTGAAGTTACTTGGCATTCAAAACCAAGCATGTCCAAAGCATTTTTTATGCTAAACATGTTACTCATGCCATAATCAATTACCGCTATTTTATAGGGCTTTTTCATGTTTTCGGCAGTAAATATTCTGGTTTATCAGTAGCGCTTTCAAATCCGCAATTGACGCGTCTTCAATTCTTGAAAAAACGCGATCACTCTTGAGAAAATCAATATTTCCCTCCTCTTCATATCCCTCTGTTTTCCGATTATGCATTATATAGTTGTAGTGAAACAAGGAGGCAATCGCTATCCCACTAACAGGAACCAATTCGTACAAATCCAGAACATGTTGCATTTGCCCCGCTCCCCCGTGAACAACAACAGGAATGGACACGGATTCTGTTACTTTTTTTGCCAAATCAATATCAAACCCTTTACCTGCTCCTTCCTTATCCACAAAGGTCAGGAGTATTTCTCCCGCACCCAGGCTTTCCACCTGTTTTGCCCAAGAAACAACCTCTTTATCAGTAATATTCCTCCCATTATCTGTAAATGCCATATATTGTCCATCAGGCTGGCGAATTGCTTCAATACTTACAACTATGGTTGAAGAACCAAACTTGTTGGATGCTAAACTTATGAGTTCAGGGTTGCTGACCGCCGCGGTATTCATAGAAATTTTATCCGCACCAGCCCGCAAAATATTTGCGATATCTTCTATATTCCTAATCCCTCCCCCTACTGTAAGGGGAATGAATATTTCCCTGGCCGTTTTTGAAACAATGTCGTGCAAACTGTTCCTGTCGTAGAGGCTTGCTACAACATCCTGATAGAATAATTCGTCTGCACCCTGTTCATAATAAAACTTTGCAAAGGATTCAGGCTTGCCAAGAACACGCAAACCCTCCAGGTGCACACCCTTAACCAGGTTTGGACCTTTAATATCTAATCGGGGAATTATTCTAAGTGCTAGAGGCATATTATGAGGAGAAATTAAAAATCGGAGACTATTTTAATGAAGCTTATACATTCATAATTACTCAAAACGAGCGAGGTCAAGCGTTTATTCTTTTATTTTCCTTATTCTTAACAATAATTCATCGAGTTCGTTACCTGAAAAAGCCAAATTTGGTCTCAATCTAACGGATTTTTCACCTGTTGGATTTACAAGCAGGTGGTTCTCATAAGCATTGGAAACAAAATTGTCCCTCTCCTTTTTACTGCCAAAATCAAAAGCAATCAAATGTCCGGCAGAACGATAGTTCTCAAACATCCCAGAAAGTTCGGACCTTAAAGTGTCCTCATTTTTTTTAACCTTGTCCAGAAGCGAAAACTTCTCTATCGCTTCGATAATATATTGTGACCGTACAGCATCTATCAAATCGCCGTCAAATGTCACTTCCAGTTTTCTAAATTCGCTGGTAATCGCAAGCGAATATTTGTCATTAGTCATGATCCCGCAAATTTGCGCTTTTTTTCCAAACACCAAAATATCCGGCTCTAAGCCCACTTTGCTTGAGTACCAATATTCGCCTGTTGATCCAAAACCCGTCTGTATTTCATCGACGATAAAACATATATCCTTTTTTTTGCAAACATTCTGGATGTCTTTTAATTTACCAACGTCCAGGTGAATATCTCCAGCAGTGGACTGTATTGGCTCTACGATTACTGATGAAATTCTATTGCTGTTTTCATCTACATACTCAGGGGTTTTATCAACACATAAATTCACCCAATCATTACGGGGATAATTTATCACCCTATTTTTTACCGAGGGCATTTCAGGATCCGTAATAAAACCCCAGCTATTAATTCCATGAAAACTATTTTCTAATCCTACAACTATAGACTTGGGTTCCTTAGAATACTCATATCCACACTTAATGGCCGATTCAACAGCCAACGCCCCAGTTGAGCAGAAATGGAAATTAGGATTAAAACTGATGCCTTTCAGTTTTGACTCAAAAGCCTCCAATTCATCGGAGTGAAAAAGGTTATTACACATCCTCAAACGAGAGAGATATTTTATTTTTTCATCAAATCCCTCATCAAATATCTCATGATTGTACCCAAGAGGAAGGGAAGAAAACATTGAGAACAAATCAAGAAAGTGCTTTCCAGACTTTCGGTCACAGACATATGACCCATGACTTCTTTCAAAATCTATTGAAATATCAAATACAGTTCTCGCCACTTCTTTTTCTCTTATCTGTCACCAATCTCATAAATATGCGCAACATCTGCACGGCTAATGGCCAAACGAATCGCCATTTTATTGCCCTTGGCAGTGATTTTATGCTTTCGGTTTCGTTCAATAAAAACAACATCACCTTTGCTAACCGTTTTGGGCATACCCTCAATATCCCATTCCCACTCTCCTTCAACGATGTACCACCATTCATCCCAATCTGGGTGGTGATGCATACGGTTCCCCTCGCCGGGCATCTGAGCAATTAGAGTTCCACAAGTACTTGGAGAATTAACCAGAGTATGAGACCAGGACGATTCGCGTCCAAACGAATCAATGATCGATTCGATATTAGCTATTTCCTTATTAAAATCACCCATTACATTTTTCAAAACACCATCTTCTTTAAGAATCCTTTGACGATCAGCATCAACAATTTGTTTTTTCTTGGGAGAATAGTATTCTGGTTGACCACCAGGCTTGCTTAATGCCTCAGCAACAGCTTCAGCAATCATGAAGTCCTCTTCCCTATCAATATCAACGGTCGCATAGCCTTTTAATTCATAAAATCCTATTCTTCCGTCCCCACCATGATATGCCGCACCATCTTTTTCCATATTCTCCCTGAATTTATTACAATCCCAGGCCATAAGTCCGCAGGCATAGGCTTGAACAGGGGTCAAAAACTGTGAGGGAGGAGTAACTTTTCTTTGATCAAAGTTTATCGATTTCCCCTTATAAACACATTCTATCTGCACATTTGTTACAGAAACCATCGTTTCATATTTCCCATCAATCATGGCCCGCACAAAACCATCGATATCGTCAGTAGTAATAAAAGGAGATGTGGCCAATAACTGAACAAGCACATCACAGTCCACAGAGTTTATAAAATCCAGGGAAAACTCATCATTAGTAGCGGAGTCGGAAGCCAGTGCCTCGCTTCTCTGATAAAATTCTATACCCGAACTGGTGGCAATATCCTTAAAATCCAAAGCCTCAGAGTTCAAGTAAATCTCATCAAAAAGGCTACACCCCTTGGCAGCATCAATAATATACTGAACAAGTGGCTTGCCATTGATCATTCTTAAATTTTTATTTTTTACCCTCTTGCTTCCCATTCGCGCAGGGATCATTGCAACAATTTTCATTAAATCAATCTCCAATTTTCATTAACGGGTACAACCTGTTTTAAAACCGCACCACCCAAAAAAATTCTATTGCCCATCTCCACATCAAAGTATCTCACAGACAATTGAGTATTATTTAGCACCCTCTAATATGATACCAGTAGGAAGAAGGTCATGATGCAGGCGAAATTCTTTAAAGTTTTTATTAGCCATATCCTTAATTTGGCCCGGCGTCAAATAGGTAAACAACAACTGGCATCCTCTTTTAGAAATACTTGGCAAGTGAATTATAGCTTTCCCTCCCTGCTTCAAGACCCTCTTAATTTCTGAAAAATACCTTTCAATATCATCAAGGTCCGTTCGCATTAATGAATCGATTGAAAACACCAAGTCTACAGACGCACCCTCTATCCCTGCCAATTCATTCCCCCTGGTCTTATAAAAGGTTATTTTTTCAGTCCCGCATCTTTTCTTGATCAAATCAAATGCTTCCGCCATCACATCTACACATATAATTTTTTTTGCCTTGAGAAAGTATTGTGTCCAAACCCCATCATAAGCTCCCAGTTCGAGCACCACCGAATCCTCTTCGATCAAATCCGTCACCATAGACTTAATGGCATCATGATCGCAATATTGATTCAGTTCCCCCTGCCCCCAGCAAAAATCCTGCTTTAACTCAAAATCATTGTTTTCCGTAATTGATTTAGTCCAGTGCTCAATCTGGGCTTGAGTTCCATTAACATGGCGAGCCAAAGTTTTACTGCTATATATTGATGGGCAAAGCAAATACAAAAGGTAGAAGGTTTTTTCCAATAAATGATATTTGGTCCTGACAAAAGGTTTTAGAAGTGGTGAACCCTTATGCTTTCTCAAAAACTCTATAAACATTGACCAATCGAAGAAATATTTTTGGGAAGCCTCATTAAAATAATAATGTAAAACTTTGTTGATATGCTCTATCACAAACTGTCTTCAACTATTCATGATATTGTGAATTTCCATAAACATAATCCGTCAACTTCATGATCTCCAGAGCATCTCTGCTTGTTCCGTTTAAAACTGGTCGGCTTTTATTTATAGAATCCACGAATTCGTGCAATTCCATACTCCAAGACTGATCATTTTCGAAATAAGTTATCGACTCTTTCGGTTTTCCCATAGCAAATGTAACATCTTCGAATTCACGGCGCCCCACAACCATCGTTTCTGGCACATAGCTTCTGGTGGAAGAAAGTATTCCGTCCAAATTTATATATCCATGCTCAAAAGTCATTTCCAGCAAAAATTTATGTTTCCATTGATTTGCTGTGGAATGCAAAGTTGCAACCACATTATTACCCTTAGATTTCAAAGTCAGGAAGGCATTATCTTCAAATTCAGTTTTCCAATACGATTTGGTCAAACAACTGTTTAAGCAGTCAAACTCATATCCAGATAAATATCTGAAAAGATCAAGCATATGGATTCCCTGATCCAGCAAAATACCACCCCCTGAATAGTTTTTATAATTTCTCCAGTTTTGGTGATAGTCTATACTGCCTGCTTTTCCATACACCCCTCTCATCCAGAGCATTTTACCCATGCTACCACTATCCACCAATTTTTTAGCTTCTATTACCGAGAAATGAAAACGATGATTAAAACCATATTTTAAAATTTTTTTTGAGGTTTTTTCAGCTGCGATTACTTTTTGCAATTCCCCGGCATTTATCGCAGGAGGCTTTTCACAAAACACATGCTTGCCCGCATTTAATGCCCTTATTGAGTAATCTGCAGCAAACTTCACATATACGGATACTACAATTGCATCAACATCGCTTTCTAATAGCTCCTGGTAAGAAGCACATATTTTTATATTTGCATCGTTATGCTCGTGGTTTTCAACATCGTAAATTGCCGTGGCTTCTGCTTCGCCGGATTCTTGAATCGTTTTTTCTCTTATCTGGCCCATCTTTCCATAGCCAGCAATTCCAATTTTTAATTTTGCCATTTAAATTACGCTCTTTTTACTTTATAAATTCCAAAGGGTCTTTCCCATTTTCCAGCCCTTCAATAGCGGCCATCCCCATTGCTAGAATCGCCTCTTCAGTACTACCGCCAATATGGGGAGTGACCAAAACATTTTCCATAAACATAAAATCTGTATCAACCGGAGGTTCGACCTCAAAAACATCCAATGCTACTCCAGCAAGCTTTTTTCCCAGCAGTGTTTCTTTCAACGCAGTTTCGTCAACCAGCCCCCCTCTTGCAAGATTGATTAAAACAGCATTATTTTTCATCAACTGCAGTTTCTCACGGCTCAATATATTCTGGGTGGATTTATCCAATGGCAAGTGCAAGGTAACCACATCCGATTCCTCCAACAACTGATCCAATCCTGCAGGCGTGACATTATACTTCTCATAAAATTCTTTGAAAAATAGTATGTCATGACTGATAACTTTGCACCCGAAGGGTTGCAATAATCTGACAACATCTTTTCCTATATGCCCACAACCAATAATACCCACCGTGCAATTAGAAAGCTGCCTTCCTTTAATTTGTTGCCATTTGCCTTCTTTAACTTCAGCATTTGCATATACAGCTCGATGCAGGAGAGCGACTGCAAATGATATAACAAGTTCAGAAACTGACCGCTTGTTCACACCTCCTGTCCAACCCAGCTTCACCCCAAAATGACTCATAGCATTTAAGTCAAGCATATCGAGCCCAACACCATACTTTCCAATTACTTTTAGTTCTGGCAATTTTAGTAATATGGATTCATCAATCTTTTCCAGGCCAGTGATAGCTTTTTCACATCCTTTTAGAAAATTTACCAATGATTCATTTTTTAGCGAAAGACCTTCATCATTGAAACGGGCATCGGGATAGCGACATAAAACTTCTTTTCTTAATTGCGGATGTTTTGAAAAAGAGCGAGATGCAACAGCAAGCGAACTCAATTACAGCCTCCGTAAAGATCAAAATATTTGTTTATAGACTGCAATAAAAGTTCATTATTATCATACAACCCTATATTAATTTTCCCTTCATGGCTGGGGAGAATTAATTTTAATTGAGTGGCACTGTTTTTTTTATCTTTCGAGAGAGCATCCATTAATAAATCAATATCGATTTTGACATTTCTATAAGCCTGGCAATTTCTATCAAGCACAGCGTGCATCCTATCAAACTGCCCGAAATTCGAAACACCAAGTTCTGCAGCCACAAAGTTAGCCATATCCATCCCAATCGTTACAGCGATTCCATGTGGAATCGCATAATTGGTCGCGGTCTCAATGGAATGCCCAAAACTATGGCCATAATTCATCACATTTCGTGGCCCCTTATCGAACTCATCAATCTCAATCAATTTCTTTTTCATCAACAAGGAGTCATATATAAACCTTTCCATCACATCATCGTTCTCCAGAATTTGATCATAATGCTTCGAAATTCGGTCAAAGCTCTCTGGAGAATCTATCGCATGAACCTTAAACATTTCACCGATACCCGAAAATATATCTTTTTTCTCCAAGCTGGCAAGAAAGCTTACATCTATAACCACTTTTTCCGGTGGTGTAAATGTGCCAAGAATATTTTTAATCTTTCCAGAATTAATAGAAGACTTTGACCCGACACACGAATCTGATTGCGCCAGCAACGTAGTAGGATAGAATATCCATGGCAACCCTCGCATCATCGTGGCAGCAATAAAACAAGTGATGTCCTGGATGATTCCTCCTCCAATCGCGACCAGTGTCTGCCCTCTTTTCACCTTCAAGGCCACCAATGAATCAATATATCCCGTGAATTTTTCAAGAGACTTATTTTCTTCCGTAGCCTCCAGCTGTATAACCCTACATTCCCTGATTATAGGATCAAGAATCGTTCCGTAAATCTTCGCAACTTTTTCATCAATTATATAAACTGCGTTTTCCACAGGTTTCCGCGCCAAGCACTTCAACCCATCCTGATCAAAACTGGCAGTATACTCACCTTTGTGCGATTGAATTTTAATTTCTTTAGACACGAGAAAATCCCCCATCTATCGTCAAGTTTTGACCGGACAAATAAGTATTTTCCTCACTGACCAGCCAACTAACAAATGAGGCTATTTCATCAACCTTACCAACACGTTTTGCGGGAATTTTATTACCTAGTTCCTGCATCCCCTGAACCCCGAGAACTTTTCGGGTCAAATCTGTATCGATAAAACCAGGTGCGACACAATTTGCAAGCACCCCAAACTCCGCCACTTCTGCAGAAAGGGCAGCCGTCATCCCGTCCAAGCCAAATTTGCTTGAAGAATAAGAGGCTCTATATTCTTTTGTTATATTTCCAAATATAGAAGTTATATTGACAATTCTTCCCCATTTATTTTTTATCATATGAGGAACCACCGCCTGGCAAAATATAAATGGAGCCCTTAAATTGACTTTAATAATATTGTCAAAGTCTACAATATCGATCTCCGAAAATTTTCCTATTTTGTTTATTCCGGCATTATTCACCAAGATATCTATTTTTTCCTTTTTCAGGAAATCTACAAACTCATTCACTGAACGGTCATCCAAAATGTCTACCTGCCTATAGACCACACCTTCCGGGCACTTTGCCTCCTTACCCGTTCCGGTGCCAATCACATCCAACCCATCATTCTTCAACCTATCCGCGATCGCATAACCAATTCCCCGAGTCGCACCTGTCACAACCGCTAAACGTTTTCTCTTATCCATCATCCCCGGTCTTTCACAAAACGTATTAAGTAACTACTTACCAAATGATCAAGAACCATATGTCCATCCTCAGCGGGCCCATATTCTCCTTTGTTGGTAGGAACATGTACTGACACATCAACCATTTTTTTCAACATTCCACCATCAAACGCTGTCAACCCAACTGTAATCGCACCTTTTTGCCTAGCAGTTTCAATTGCCATTAACAAGTTTTTTGAATTGCCCGAAGCAGAAATTGCCACGACAACATCATCTTTTTTCAACAAAACCCCTAGCTGTCGACTAAAAATGTTTTCATAACCATCATCATTCGCTATTGCAGTTATCACTGCCTGATTATCGCAAAGACTTATCACACGAAAAGGGTTATCAAGAGACCTTGTACCAATAGCAATATCATTTGCAAAATGACTTGCAGTTGCAGCGCTCCCACCATTCCCTATGAAGTAGACTGTAGATCCCCTATCCCTAGCTGCCAGCAATGATTCCGTAAAACGCCCTATTTCTTCGGGAGAAATTTTCTCCAGAACCGAGCAGACATAATTAAGATAAGATTTTGAAAAATCCTCAACCTTTATATTTTCTGAGTAAAATTTATCGATCTCATTCATAACTCATAATCCTGTTTGAATAATTTTTACTATTTCTAATGATCCAACCCGGAGCCTGGGCTTTACGTTACAGGAAGGGGACATCTAACAGAGAGAAATCAAGTAGAATGGTTAATTCAACTACCAAGCCGTCCAGCCCCCATCTATTATAAAGTTTTGGCCCGTGACATAGCTTGATTCATCAGATGCAAGATACACTATGGCCCCGGACACCTCATCCACATCCGCCTTCCTACCCAGTGGAACTTTTGCAGAATATTTTTCAACAAAGGTCTCGTTTTCTCCATCATGTTTTATTCCCCCCGGGGACACACAGTTTACTCTTATGTTCAAATTCCCCCAATATGCAGCGAGGTATCTGGTTAAAGAGATCAATGCCCCTTTGACAGCTGGATAGACGGAGTGAGAGAATATTTGTTTTTGGCCAGAGCCTCCTTTCGCATAAAGGCTGTCCAGGTTAGCCCCTTGATAAATCCTCTGATCATTGCCAACCACTCCATAAATAGAGGATATCAGTATTATACTACCCTGCTTCTGATTCTCCATCACTCGCCCAACTTCCTGAGCCACCAAAAATACGCCATCTAATTCCACCTTGATGACCGACCTCCAACCCTCCAGGGAACATTCTGTAAAGGGAGCATAAAAATCTTCTGGTTTACTTGTCACACTGAAAACCAAAACATCGATTTTCCCAAATTCCCTGAGGACATCTTTCACTAATTTCTCAACGGATTGCTTATCCGTAACATCCACAATTTTTTGAAAAATTCCCTCATCCGCCTGGTAATTTTCAGACTTTGACGCCGCTTTAGATACTTGTTCAAGGTCGGCAGAGATAACAGTGGCAGATTGTTTTTTCAAATGGGAGCAAAAGTCACGACCAAGATAACCTCTTCCTCCCACCACTAATACAACTTTGTTTTTTAAATCAAACATGCAATTAATTTGTTTAAAATATATTTTTTTTTGTTTTCTCTAACTTCACAATGGTACTTCTCTCACTGGAAGAAAATAGAGCTTCTACTATTCTTAGACTGTCCAGTGAACTTTGAGCATCAAAAGAATGTTTTACCCTACCCTCCTCCACATATGAAACAAATTTCCTGGTTTGCTCAATATATGCCTCATTCACATCACAATCTTTATCAGACCAAATTACTTTTGGACGCTTGTCATCCACAGACTGAACAACGACCCGGGACTCATTAAAGTCATAAGTGAGCCAACCTCTCTCAAATGTGATAACTCCATTCCGGTGAGAAGGTTTCTGGATATAATCCAAATGCACCTGACTTACGCAGCCCGATTCATGCCGCACCATCACATTTGAAATAGTATCCACATCCAATTCAAGAAGATCGGACTCAGTCAGCATACTACAAACCTCAACAGGAGGTCCGGCCAGTTCAGTTATCAGATTAATTTCATGAATGAGAGTCCTTGAAACACCACCCCCAAGGTCTTTGCGCGCATAGTAACCTTGCCTATAATCTTCATATGGATGCCAATCAGGCAACCATTGACCAACCTGACATTGTATATTTATTGGTTTACCCACTTCAGCAGATGCCATGAACTCCCTAATAGTCTTGACAATTGGGTGAAATAACAAATTATGCCCAACAAAAGATACAATTTTATTCTGCTCGATCAGCTTCAAAACCCCATCCACCCCTTCCAGAGAATCTGACAAAGGTTTTTCAACAAAAATCCCTTTTACAAAAGGAAGCACTTTTCTCATAGCCTCCAAATGCAAACTGGTGGGGTTACTGATAATGGCTATGTCCGGCTTAAGTTTTTCGACCTCCTCCCATTCCTCAATTTCCTCAACACCAAGTTCATCAGGAAGTATTTTGAAGTGCCCTTTTTTACTGCGCAAAGCAACTATGTCATCCACACCCAATGACTTTAAGTTCTTAATATGCCTTTGCCCGATCGAGCCGCTTCCCACAATAATTGCTTTTGAAACATTTCTTACTTTTTTTAATTTAATTTCAGATTGTAGAGTAAACCTATTCTTAAATTTTGCATGACAATGCTTATTCAAGCCCATAATTTCTGGGTTTTCGTCAATCAAAGACAATATTTGATCTAAACTGAATATTTCGCCATCTTTATATAATTTATCATTTATCATTTTGAAGACTTCCAGGTCCTCCGGATAGTCTATGGTCAGCCTTAAGCCCGGTCTTCTGTGGAAGGGGTTGGTCACCTCGAAATCGAGCACCTTGAATAATCCAGTATCCGTAAAGTACCTCCCCCATACTTCAGTATCATTAGAACTTTTTATCTCAACAACCTTTCTCAGGGCTTCCACCTTAATTCCATAACTGAAAATACCATGTGGCAAATCAAACTGCCTGATCAAGTCTGCATCCGTTTTCAAATATTGTTCAACGATTGCATCTGCATATGCGGGGTCTACCAAGGGGCAATCTGCTGTAATATTCAGGATATAATCAAGCCCAAACTTATTAGCCGCCCCCAACAATCTATCAAGAACATCATCTGGACTTCCAAAGTAGCATTCAACACCATTTTCTTTTGCAATATCCCCAAGGGGCCTATCCTGTTCCAAATCGGATGTGCAAATTACAATCTGGTCAATCTTTTTTGCCGCTTTCAGCCTGTCCAGCAAGTGACTGATAACAGGCTTGCCTTTGACATCAATGAGCAGTTTCTTTGGCAATCTAGTTGATTTTAGTCTGCCGGTTACCAGATAACCTACCTTCATCCAAAATCCTTAAAGTGCGACCTGTCAAAAACCTCTCCCTTTTTAACCGGTTTTTGAAGAGGTTTTTCCAAATGATCAATAATATCCAATTGCGACAATTGTGTGACTGTGGAGGTTCTATAAAATTCGAAATCTGCACTTTTCAATATATCCCCAAAATTCAGATTTTTTGTCGCAACCGCTGCCATTTTCATAGGACCGTACTGAGAATAAGCCTGCTCCCCTTCATTCAGTCCCATTTCTCCATCGCCCTTCAATCTATCCAAAATTTCCAAATTGTTGGCCAGCTTATTTAACATTTCGATAGAAATTGCCGCAGAATAATCACATCGCTTGACCCCATAGTCAGTGGTGACATGCTTTTCAATATAATCCATTCCGTTCGAAGCAACCAACAAGGTGATCAATTCATTATTTGTTTCATCCCATGCAGTATGATCTGCATAGCCAAACTTCTTATCTGGATAAAGGGATTGAGCTTTTCTAATTTTTCTCAAATTAACATTTTCATATTCAGTTGGGTAATTCTGAAACCCAAACATCAACACCGTTTTTCTGTCACCGAAGGCAGAAATTGCCGCATCGATCTCTTGAAGAGTACAGCCCCCCACCCCAATAACAACTGGTGTATCCGGGTTGATATTATTGATCAATGAGGTTTGCAACCTGGGGACATTCAGACAAACGGAATGCAGCTCAACAAAATCGGGATGAAAATCTGACGCAAACTCTATGGCCTTAGTATCATTCAGCAATAGCATCAGTTTTTTTTTATTTTTTCTAACAATGGAAAAAAGCTTCTCCCATTCAGCCTCATCAAACACCCAGTTCTTCAATGTTTGATACGCCTCATGCTCACGTTCCATATAGGAATCAAGGTCTAACGTAACATGCATTTTTATAACATCGGCTTGAGACTCCTCGCACAATTTGCTGACAAGCTCATCCATAAAGCCAAAATCACCCTCATGATGCCAAGCTGTTTCAGCAATTAATTCGGTCAAGGCTTAAATTCCTCAGAATAATTTTCTCGGGCAAGCTGATATTCGTCCATTCGTCCAATATCCACCCAATATTCATGAACGGGATACATATTGACCTGCCCTCCCTCTTCAAGTTTTGAATTCAAAAAACTGGGCATATCCAAATATTTATTCCCGCCTATCGAACGAACAAGCTCCGAATTAATAATATAAATTCCTGCGTTTACAAAAAAGCTATGCACCGGTTTCTCAACGATTCTCTCAACCTTATTACCATCAGACTCAATAATTCCATACGGCACTTCGAAATCGTATTCCCGGACACACATTGTGGCATTTCCCCCTGCCTCTTCATGAAATTCCAGAAGCCGCTCAAAATTAACCTTGGTAAGCAAATCACCATTCATAACAATTACTGGAAGATCTGGAATGGTGTCTGGCAACAAACCTATAGAGCCCGCGGTCCCCAACGGCTCTTCTTCATGGACATATTGAATATCGACTTTCCATTTCCCTCCATCCCCAAAATAATCTTTAAGCATTTGCGCCTTGTAATGCACTGAAATAAAAAACTTATGGAAACCAAAAGACACAAACTGCTCCAAAATAGTTTCAAGTATCGGCTTTGACCCCACTTTTAGCAGTGGCTTAGGAGTATGATCCGTCAAAGGACTCAATCTTTTTCCGAAACCTCCGGCCATCAAAAAAACAGGATTGTCATATTTTTTTGAATCCAGCAACTGATTCAAAGTCTCGACACCAATCACATGATTTTTCTTATTCACAATTGGAACAACCAGCAAATCTTTTTCTTTCATCATGGAAACAATATTAAATCGACTATCCTCTGCAGAAGCCACCATAGGGTCTTTATGCATAAATTCGTTTACGGATGAATTGATAGTACAACCTCTCACAAGAGCACGACGAATATCCCCATCCGTAACGATCCCCAAAATAACACCCTCATCATCAACAACTATTGCGATACGCAGTGCTTCCTTGGTAAGAATATTGATCGCATCTTCCATAGTAGAAGTAGCTTTCAACAAAGTTTTTTTCCAGTTATACAAACTCTAATCTCCTCTTTGCCTTTTCACTTTCATGCACAAGCAACCTGAATTTTCATAAATCTTATAGAAGAATCGGTACTGTCAAGAGTTGCTGTCAAAATTTATCGTCTCTCAACCTTTATATCGTGGAATTTCTTTTTTAATATATATTGAATATTGGTTTTTCGTAGTATATCTACGATATTTTTTGCCGCCCCACCATCTCCGTAGGGATTTTCAACGTTTAACAACTCTTTCTTAAATTCATCTGAAAATAACTTCTGAACAGCATTTCTTATAGAATCCACATTTGGGTCGCAATCAATAACACTTTTGGCTCTCACCCTTCCCTTTTGCCGATCACCAATATTTACAGTTCCAACAGACAAGCTTGGAGCCTCAATCAAACCGCTGGAAGAATTGCCCACCACCCCATCCATGTATTTCATTGTTGACAGATATTTTTGTGTGCCTAAAGAAGTTACTACCTTTGTTTTTTGCGCATTTCTGGATGCATATTCATCCATGAGTTCCATTATAATCCTTCCATCTGTATCGGCATTGGGTCTAGTAAAAATTAGGAATGTATCCTGAAGTTCGTCCAAGACCGATAATAACTGGCTGAATTGTTGACCTGACGATTCAGCATCCTCTAATGTAACTGGATGGAAAGTTACCAGGAGGTTCCTGCCGGCAAGTTTAATTTCCAACTCGGACTCCAAAGATCCACGATCAAGCAATTGCAAATCCTTAATATTATCGATTCCCGTGGCTCCAACATTAAAAGTGAAATCAGGGTTTTCTCCCAATTGAATGATTCTGTTTCGGTAGGTCTCTGTTGCAGCAAAATGCAATTGGGACATTTTGGTTATTGAATGTCGAATCGCCTCGTCAATTGCACCCTCGGTTGACTCACCTCCATGCATGTGAGCCACAGGGATACGCGCAACCAGCGCAGCAGAAACAGCGGAAAAGATCTCAAACCTGTCGCCAAGCACCAACATCAAATCCGGCTGAAGCTCCTGCAGAGCGTCACTAAAGCCTATCATCCCCAACCCCATGGACTTGGTCACACCCGCCGGGCTATCTGAACCAAGCAGCATTTCAACTTTACGGTCGATCTGAAATCCATCCTTCTCAATCTCACGAAAAGTGAGACCAAATTCTGGAGAAAGGTGCATGCCTGTAACTATCACTTGCAAATCAAGCTCTGGTGCATTCCGAATTCCATCCATCACTTGCCGCAATAGTCCGTATTCAGCGCGGGATCCAGTGACAACACAAACTTTTCGATTCATAGTTCAATCAACTCATCAGCCAGAAAATCACGCGGTGCTTTACGACCCACCACCTCATCCCACAGCATGGGAGACAAGCCAGTACCCGGCCTTTTAGCAGCCATATTCTCCTCACTCAACACATCTCCTTTTCGAATGTCATGCGCCGCCACAAGTGATTTTCGGGCAATAGGTATATTTTTCGACTCGCTCGAACTAGGACGCTTGATCCCGTCCCCCATCGCCTTTTCCACATTTCGAATTGCCTTCACCATTGCCTTGAGTTTGTCCGGCTCAAGGCTTGCTTTATGGTCTGGTCCCGAAAAGTTACGATCCAGTGTAAAATGTTTTTCAATCACTGTAGCACCCATAGCCACTGCAGCAATGGCCACCTCAATACCCAGGGTGTGATCAGAATATCCAACTTCAACACCCAATGCTTTCTGAATAGAGAGCATAGCTCTAAGGTTCACGTCCACAATGGGTGTGGGATATTCTGTATTACAATGAAGCACCGTAATGCTGTTCCGATTTAGTCCCGACTGCTCCAACACTTCAACAGCAGCCTCAACCTCTTCTAGCAAAGCCATGCCCGTCGACAAAATCACGGGTTTGCCATATTGTCCTATATGGCGTAGATAGGGGAGATTGGTGATCTCCCCTGATGGTATTTTGAAACTTGTCTGACCAAGCTCAACCAACAGGTCGATACTCTCTAAATCAAATCCTGTAGATAAAAACTGAACATTTTTTGACTTACAATGCTTGATAAGCATTTCATGCATTTCACGAGTCAACTCAAGTTTCTTGATCATTGCGTACTGGGATTCATCAGCGCCAGTTGTCTTGTTCTGATAATCGGCTTTTCCAGCACTTTTAGTGACCAGTTTATCCGCTCTAAAGGTTTGAAATTTAACCCAATCAACACCCGCATCTGCAGCAACATCAATCAATTCACGGGCCACCGCCATATCACCATTATGGTTCACCCCTGCTTCTGCTATGATTAGAGTTTTCAAGTCAACCTCTTTCAAGGAACACGGGTTCCAGCTTCACAATCGGAAAGCACTTTTTGTCCCATGCCTATAAGGCAGTTCTCACCAATATTTATATCTTGCCGCACAATGCTACCACTGCCCACAAAGGTCCCCAATCCAATATGCACGCCCCCATTAACGATAGCCGATGTAGCTATGTGACAATGGTCTTGGACAACCACATCATGCTCTATGAGGGCCTTGCTGTTTATAATGCAATTGTGACCCACTAACGCACCGGCATTGATTTCAGCCCCATGCATAACAATAGTTCCAGCATCTATTTTTACATGAGGCGAAACATAGGCGCTCGGAGATACAATAACCGGCAAGGAACAACCACTTTCCCGCAACAGAGCAAATAGACGTATCCTTATCTCAGGAGATTTAATTTGCCCAACCGTCACCAGAGCATTGCTATATTTGTTTAATAACTCCGGTAAATCCTCATCCGTTCCCAAAACAGGATAATCCAGAACCTTTGAACCTACTTCGTCAGGATTCCCTACCAATCCCGCCACTGAAAAACGCCCTTCCTGCTCAATCACATCTATGCAAGCCTTGGCATGTCCTCCAGCCCCCAGAAGTAAGATTGGTTCAGAGCTCACCGTATCCCCTCCTCTCCCAGTTTCGAGCTACTCGGCAAATTGATCAAACGCTTTTCCAAAGATTCTGCCACAGACAGATCCATCTTCGGGCAATTCTGGTATGGAACCAGCTTATGCATCAGTTTCCATGCTGGACGGGTCTGCATGCCCGCATCGTTAGTCATCGCAAGAATGGATTCTTTCTGGTTAGCTGCTGACTCGTTCAATACCAGTGTCTGCAACCAATAATTGCTGCTGCATCCTTCAGGCTCACAAAAAATTCTTGATTGAGGCACATTCTCAAAAGCTTCAGTGTAACGATGAAACAACTTACGCTTTCCCTCTATAAAACCAGGAAGCTGTTCAAGTTGAGCACATCCCAGAGCGGCGTTAATATTTGGCAGGCGATAGTTGTAACCAATTTCGTCATGAACATAGTCCCACTGATGAGGCACCTTGGCAGTGGTTGTTAAATGCTTGGCGCGACGAGCAAGATCAGCATCACTTGTCAAGATAGCTCCTCCACCACCCGTTGTAATAGTCTTATTGCCATTAAAGCTAAGAGTACCCAGCAAGCCAAAAGCTCCCGTATGCTGCCCTTTATAGGTACTGCCCAGGGATTCTGCAGCATCTTCTATAAGCTCAAGGTGGAAGTCTCGAGCCACCGCTAACATTCCATCCATATCAACGGGATGACCGAAGACATGGACAGGCAACACAGCTCGAATAATAGAACCCGTAATAGAATTAATACATTGCCCATTTCGGATTTCACTAATCGTTGTAAGATACTCGCGCAGAGCATGAGGGTCTGCCCCCAAAGTACGCTCTTCACTATCAATAAAATGTGGTACTGCCCCGCAATAACTAATCGCGTTGGCGGTCGCAATAAAGGTCAACGCAGGGACCAGAACCTCATCGCCTCTCTTTACCCCGGCCAACTCAAGCGCAATCTGCAAAGCAGAGGTTCCATTCATCACAGCCACTACATGCTGGATTCCTGTATAGCTCGCCAGTTCTGATTCAAAACGGTCAACAAATTTTCCTACTGAAGACACATAAGTCGAGTCAACACACTCCTTCAGGTAGATCAACTCATTGCCAGAAAAACAAGGCTCATGAAGTGCCTCAGACTCAGTGCCTATCACAGACTGGATAGCACAAACTATCTGTTGGGCGAGGACAGAATTGGCAACAACCATATTCACAAATTGATTAGGTTAAAACGCACAAAGGATTAAATAGTACTACACGCGCGAACAAGAGATTTATTTTCTGCGCAAGAAGAATATCCACCCGGGTCTGAAAATGTATTTATTTCAGAGCATCTATGAACACTCAAGACTCGGTAGAGTGACTTTACATCGCATATTTTAGCACAATATACTGTATTTGCTACTGTTACTCCAGCATACAAATAGATGGGAATAACCTCATCGGTCTAAGGCAAAAAATTATAAAAGGACTGTTCGGAATGGAAGCTTTGGGGATAAGCCTGGTCAAATCTTCCAGTATGCTCAGGAAAGTATCAGTGGGAAACCAGGCAAAAAAAATTCGAAACCATTTTAAACATTGTAAATTCCCGATTTATATTTTTTTAAATTATCTTTAATAGAGAACCACTCAATGGTCCGCCTTAACCCCTCTTTAATATCTATTTGGGGCTTAAATCCCGTCAATTTTTCAATCTTTGTATTATCGCACCACAAACGGAAAACCTCAGACTTTTCAGGTCGCATTCGTTGTTCATCAACTACGAACTCAACATCACTATCCATAATCTCTTTTATTGTATTTAAAGTATCGGCAATTGATATTTCATAATTTGAGCCAATATTGACCGTCTCACCAATAGCCTGGTCGCAACCACCAAGAGCCAGGAACCCTTTGCAGGTATCCTCGACGTAACTAAAATCCCTTGTCGGGCTAATATCACCCAGATTAATACTTTTCTTCCCAGAGACAATTTGGGTAATTATGGATGGAATGACCGCCCGGGCAGACTGTCTCGGCCCATAAGTGTTAAAAGGCCTTACAATTGTGACTGGCAATTCAAGCGCATTATGAAAGCTCATCGCAATTGCATCTGCAGACATTTTTGTAGCGCTATAGGGTGATTGAGGCTGCAATGGATGTTTTTCATCAATTGGCACGTATTGGGCTGTACCATAAACTTCACTGGTAGAGGTATGGACAACACGTTGCACATCATGTTCACGGGCAGCCTGGCATATATTCAAAGTTCCCTTGATATTGGTGTCCACATAACTATCTGGCGCCACATATGAATAGGGGATAGCAATGAGAGCAGCAAGATGATAGATGATGCCCACACCTTTGGTTATTTCTTTACAGAAATAAGGGTCACGGACATCTCCTGTCACCACCTCGATCTTATCAATGCAGGAAATATCGTCTAGCCAACCCCAATTGTTGAACGAATTATATTGGGAAAGAGCTTTTACAGAGTACCCATTCTGCACCAGCATTTCAGTAAGGTGTGAACCTATAAACCCATCAGCACCTGTAACAAGCACCTGCCACCTGTTTTCCATATCCTCCATTCTCACAAAATAATTTACCTAAAATCAACCAACATGCAATCAGCATAAAAACTTTATTATACAATAGAATTTACAACATAATCTTAGCAAGACCAGGCAACCAAGTCAGGGTTAACTGAAAATTTAAAAAATAAGGGAATTACCAGAAACCCAGAGTTGAATATTGCAATCCATTTCTTCTATCATAAACTTTCCTCGCCTTAAAGATTTTCTGGCTCCATAAGGAAAATCAAGAGTAAAATCTGCGCGATTCAAGGAGCTAAAATGAATAAAACTCGGAATCAATTCTCTCAAAAGATCCCTTTTTCCTTTTAAAAAAAACTCTGGGCAAACGAACAAAATGGGGCCCGTTTCAACCTGAAACTCCTTGCTAGTAGGATGAAAATTAATATGTTTTACAGGAAATTCCAGTTCTAATCTGAGATTATTTAATAAAGGAAAATGAATTAGACATGTAAAATCCGAACAATTTAATAAATGGCTCTCAATTTCCTCATTCGACTCAATTTTTTTAACATCTTTACTATGGAGTTTTAAATCCAAAGGCTCAAATAACTGATTTTCACCATACGAATCTCTTTCACGTCCTCTTGCGACTAAAGATTTCCAAGAAAAAAGTTTAGATTCCGTATAAGTCCGAAAAATAACATGCCTTGTGCTTGAGGCGGCAATTTGAAAATTATAGGCAGGCTGCTTAACTAGTTTGTCCGGAGCATAAACATTTCCCGCAAGAACTCCCGCACTAAGCACAAATGATTCCTCTATAAAGTCAGAAGCATCATAAACTCGGAGAATTGCTTCAATTTTAAAGGAGCCATGACTATTAATACTCCCAAAACCCCAACAAATTCTTGATCTTTCAAAATCAACGCCTCGGGGAAAAGCCACAATTTCACCCTTCTTTAAGAAAAATACGGCTCATAAGTTTGTGTTATCCAACCTACTCAATTATTTGAGTATACCTATTTGGCCGCAAGATCATTTTTTTCCCGAATCGGACAAATCTACGAGAATTTCAGGAACACTTTTTCGAGCTGGAGGAGTATGCTTTTTCCTGACAAATATATCCGGATCAAAACTCCCATCTTTCTCAATCCACTCGATACCTGTTGAGCTACCATAATTATATTTAGGGTCATTAAAAATATAATTTGAGACAGCCGTAAAACCTACCACAAAAGCATAGTCACAGCTTGCGCGAGCATCTCTAAAAGAAGATGAGGAGAATCCTGCCAGTCCAATATAATCACACATTATTTCTCGAATTGGCTTTTCACACCCTACCAAAGAAGCATCAATCCCTCTGCCAACCAGATACTCTTGCAATCGATAAGACCATGCCCCGGTTTCATCAGGATGCAGCCTTAGATGTAACTTCTTTGCACCTGTCTGAGACAAAACAATCTGGTAATCGCGGTAAAACAAGTACATCCATTTCTCATCGATATTGTTTTGTCCCATAAATCCACTCATCGGGGATAAAACTACCTTTTCTCTGGATGAAATCTGATCGCATCGACAATTACCAATATTTGGGCTTTCAGCCACATATACTTTTTGACCTTTAAGAAGTTTCCTATGCGCCTCAGCATCTGATTCCTCGAAAAAGATCAATGCATCAGCGCGACCTGAGCTAAATTCAGTTAAAGCATCTAAAGGGTCCATACGAAAAACCCGACCCGCCATCAGCATGGGTAAAAAAAAACGGTCAAAGAAATATCGAATCTTTTTAACTAGTATTAGCGGAAGTAATTGAGATGCCAACCTTGCTTTTCTCAAAAACTCTCCATTTCTTAATATATAAATAAACTTTAAAAATACCGTTATTATTCTAGAACCTTTATCCTCCCTCACAAGCTCATAATTTTTTAAGTCAATCGCTGGTGATTTTCCATTCGGTTTCCCTTGGGTATTTATGAAAAGGTGTGTAACGTTAAACCACATACACACCACAACACAATTTTTTGAAAGAACACAATCCAACAAATATCTTTCACCAACTTGAGCTTCTCCTGCACTCAGCAAGCAATCAAATTCACAGGGCCCAAGCTCCTTTATTTTCGCCCTCCAAAACAAATGAAAACCTATCATCTTATTAAACTCTGGAGTTATAAAATAACTTTCGATATGCCCGTCCGCCTTCAACTTATCCAATCGCTCTATTAAGTCAGGAGGACTTGAGTAATTGAAGAGAACAACTGTAATCCTGAATTTATCTACCAATTTCTCAACAATTGGAGCAACCATTTCAAAAAAGGTCCGAGAGGCCCAATATATAAGCAACTTTTTTTTCATATTCGTATGAAATGGTATAGGGGGGTCTTGATTAATTGATGCATGAACAGAAAATACAAAAAAGCGAAGGCTATTTATATGATTAGATTTTTACATTTCCAGCTTTGAGTCAAGAAATTCAAAAAAACTTATAATTTTAGAGGTGCACAAATGAAAGGATTAAGGAGTTTTTCAATTATATAGGGGCAAAAAATGGATCAATATTCGCTACAAACGAAGGTCAAGAGTTAAATTAACTAATTGCAAAATGCCTAACTAATCATCGTGTTCATGTTTGCATCTATCCGGTCAGTGATGTGAGTCATTACTTTTTTATCTGCTGATTTTGAGTTTTCCGGCCTAGGTTGCCCACCAAATATTTCAATCCAATCATCTGACATCTCTTCAATATAAAATTTGCTCAATTCGGCATTTGCCGCTTTAAATAATCTGGCAACCTCTTCATCTGGCAGGTCAGTCATATTTACTGGAATTTGGTCCAAATGCCAGTCCTGGCAAATATATCGATTATAGAAATCTTCATCGTCTTTAAGGCGTCCCGTTTCCTTACACCAATCGTATAACCCTGTTCCCGGGAAAGGCACACATCCAAATATCTTAAATGCCCGGTATTCACCGTAAGATATATCTTTTACCAGATTAATTGAGTCCCGCAGGGTTTGCTCATTTTCACCAGGTTGTCCAAACATAACTCCATAGTCCGCATAGATACCAACATCTCTGGTTAACCTGATAGCTTCATGGATTTGTTCCAAAGTGGTTTTTTTGGACATTGTTTGGAGCATTTGTTGATTTCCTGCTTCCAAACCGTAATAAATGGCAATGCAACCAGCTTCTTTCAAAAGGCGAGCTATTTCAGGTGTTACCGTATCGACTCGACCTGAAAGGTTGAATTTGATTTTCATTCCTCGATTAATGATTCCTTCACAAATACCCTTCACTTTGGATGGACTCAATAACAACAGATCATCAATAAAGTAAAAGCCATCTAACTTATAGCGGTCGATCATATATTCCATCTCGTCCAGCAAATCATCAAAGGGACGAATGCGGTAGGCGTTTACCCTAAAACAAAAGTTACAGGCATATGGACACCCTCTTCCTGAAGCAATTGGAAGCACACGATCATGTTGATTAAATGGATGGAATTTGGGAGACGTGATGTATTGCTCGGTAGGAAATAGGTCCAAGGCCGGCCATCCTACTTCTGCTTTAGTAACTTTTTGCGGAAGGATCGGTTTTCCATTATGAATGAATTCCCCATCCCTGATATAAGCAATGCCCTTCACATCTTCCAGATTTCCCTCACCTGCTAACGCAGACATTAAAGGAGGAATGGTCATTTCAGCCTCCCCAATTGTCGCAATGTCAGCACCCGTTTTGCGCAGGGCAAATTCAGGGATGGGACTTGGCAATGCTCCTCCTAAAATAATTGTCGCTCCTGGTACTACAGCCCTAATGATATTGCACAGCCTTTCAACCTCTTTAAACATGGGGTAAATAGCGCCTATTGCAAATATTTTAACTTTGCTCTGAATCAAAATTTTTGCAATTTCAATATCATCGTAAAACCACATTTCACAACTCATCACCTGAACTTCGATTTCACATCGTTGCATGGCGGTTGCGATATAACCGGGACCTACCCCCAGGAATTTTTTCCTATAGTGATCATCAGGGCATATGATCATAACCCTCATTCCATCTAAATTAGGATAATCGATTCCTGTATATTCCGATTTCGATCTTATAGCTGTTGCCCATGGGCTTGTAACCAATGGTTTTGTGTTAGACAAAGTCAAACCTCCGCAATATCACTATTTTCATATCAATGGCTAAAAGAGATGTTAGCACAAGAAACACACTAAAATCTTTAGAGATTCGCGCATTCCACAAAATGCCGACTTCTCATAATGAGCCTGACATCATTTAACAAAACTAATTATGAGCACGCAAAGTTTAAAAAAGCTAATTAATGCCAGCCTGTCATCGAAACAAAAGCAAGTACTGACAAATTGCCCCTTTCCTCAACAATCTCCTGACCATCAAGATAATGATCTACGATCTTATCGATATATTGAATGTCGAAAAAATCCGGCGACAACAACTTCCTATAGCCGCGTTTTTCTAATATTTCTTTTATGTATGGTGCAAAAGAAGATTTGTATATAAATTCACCCGCATGATTAAAGCCTGCATCAATATCATACAGGTAAGAATGAGGCCCAACTTGAAGGTGCATCGGATAATCAATTTTTTCAAGCATCCGTTTCAAAGGGTATTTTGTTGGCTTCAGCTCCAACCCTCTCCCCCAGGACTCTGGCATGGCTGATAAAAACTTGTGAATACGGCTGTCATAAAAAGGCAAATTCATCTCCAAGCCATATTCGTCAGCAATATAAGCCAGGGTTGAAACCGTTCCCCCCTGCCAATGAAATGAATTATACAGATGAGTGCACCAAGAGTATAGAGTCTCTGGAGTCGCTTCTTTAGCAGCCTGGTCAATATATTCCGACTCCATCTCCTCGCTGTAACGTCGGGCCCCTTCTTCCGTCATAATCTTCTGGTTTTTCAAAGACAAAAGAGGGATTCGAACATCCCTTAAAAACATACTCGACAATAATTGACGCCTGCAACCGACCGGATCATCAGAAGCCTCATCGAAAACTCCATTGGGAACTCTTTGCCTGAAAAGGTTGTAGACAATATCATCCTTGTATGTCCCCTCTTCCATGGATTTCAGAAATGTGGGCCCGAAAAGATAGCCCGCCATCTTATCTCCATATTCCCTGAATCCCAAATCCGGGTGGTCGAGTATTGACGCAAATTGGGAAAAACCGAAATTATGCACCCCATCACTAATTTCCCCTGAAAATAACGGCTCTCCCTTGCTCGTCTTGGCAATATGTTCACATAGCCTCGCCCAATGAAATAGAGACATTCCTGAAAACATATGGGACCGAAGGAATGGTTTCAATTGTTCAGCTAAGTCAGGGCCTCTATCCACATAGTCAAATTCGACAATTTCCAGCTTGACACCAAAGTAATCGGCTACCGCCTGGGCTCGATCAATTTCAAACGGGTTTATGATACCTGCCCGTTCTGAATAGTTCATTCTCCCAATAACAGCCCTTACATTTTCAGCTCCATGTAATTTCACCAAACAGGCAAGAACGGCTGTTGAGTCCCATCCGGAAGATAGAAACACGATATTCCCGTTTGGGGAGGACCTCAGCTTTATGGCATCTAATAATAATTCTGAATACTTAGAGAGTTCCTGATCTCCATAGTCTTGATTAACCGGATAAATGGGTGGGGGCAATTGTTTAAAGCTCAATTGTCCGCTGTTCCAATGCAGGGTTTCTCCAATACCTAGCCGGCGAACGCCCTTATAAAGAGTGTGCCTTTTCCCGGGTCTAAATCCATAAGTATAGAGTGAATGAGCGATCGAGACATGATCATATTGAACATCTTCATCTTTGAATGGAAGCAGGCTAAGATCGCTAGATAAAACGACACCATCTCCTGACTTCTGATAATACAAGTCCATCTGGGAAAAGCGATCACACCCGGCCTCTAACGAGTCTTTGCCCACCCTGACAATAATAAAACGCCCTTCAAGTTTGTTGATGCATGCCTCTATACTTTCTGAACATATTAGGCGCTGTACTTCATTATGTGATTTATCTGCTGGATCGATTCCAGATTCAGTATGGATTCCAATTACTCTACCGAGAACAAAGGCCCTGGGCTCTCCATTTTCCTTTATGAGGTGAAGACTAGAATCTCCTTTCACTATAAAGTCGGGTGAGGAATACTGGCATTCCAGATCACTTCCTGACTGGCACTGGTCCATCAATTTTTTGCCTGCTATGGAAATTAATTTCATAATCACTCCTCCTACGGGCAAACCTTTATTTATAGGTACGTTATATATTTAACGTCACATCGATATCAGCACTTGAATACTTTTGAATCATATGTTTATTCAGCTCACCAACATGAGGGTTTTTCTGTAACCAAGCCAATGCATCCCTCAATGTAAAAGCAGGGTTGATATCTTTAAAATGCGTGTAAATAGCGTCAAAAAACTTCAAATCTTCTTCATAATCCAGTGTAATTCTTAAGCTGGGATCATACTGATAATCTGCTGTCACCACATTTTTACTGAAATACCGGTCATTCTCCAAATAGTACTCAAGATACTCGGTATTAGAAGGGATATTGGCCTTGTCCAGAATAGTCTTGATGGTATTCATACTTATAACTTCTTTATTTGTCCCAAAAGGCATGTTTTCTATGAAAGTAACATCCCGGCCCGATTCCAAATGGCTTTTGACAGCAACATCAAGCATTACCTCATCGCATAGCAGTGAATCACCCGTTATCCGAACAAAGTAATCCAGCTGATAAAATTCTGCCGCTTCAAAAAAGCGTAAAGAAACATTTTCAAGAGAGCCGCGAAATGAAAGGATTTTCTCCCTTTCAGCGATTTCCACCAATACATCATCAGAAGGGTCTGTAGAGGTTGCCAATATAAGGCAATCAAAAGTTTTACACCGTTTCATTCTATCAATAACCAAGGCAATGGTCTCACGGCCTTGAATTTTACGTATCGCCTTGTTGGGAAGACGGCTGGATGTACATCGGGCCACAATGATTCCACCCACCTTGTTTTTGAAGTTTGAGGGTTTGCAAAGCTCACCTTTAGACATATCGCGATTTAGCTCCCTATTGGCCAGGCTTAAACTGGGAACCGGAATGGCATTGGAAGTATTTTTTCTAAACTCAATATCATTTCCACCCAAAATTTGTCCGGCAGGGAGGTCATGTTTAACAACCGGGCTTTTCTTGAACATCTGGCGATATTGCTTTTCTTCTTTACTCATCGGCCCAATAGGACTTAATAGTGGAGCCAAAGTTTTTATTCGCTCAACAAAGCAAGCAAAGCCATCCTTGTCTAAAGCCGAATGATAATCTATCCACTCATTTTTTCGATCAAAAGTGATATGTTTTTCAATGACACAAGCACCTTTAGCCAAAGCCATCAACGGCACAATTTGCGCTTCTTCCTGATCTCCAGCAATATGATCTGAGAAACCTACTTTCACACCATAAGCAGAATATTTCTCTATCAAGTCACTAACCTCTTGAAGGGAGTGGGCTTCCAGAGGGGTGGGGAAGGTTTGCACACCTGTCATCAAAACAACATTGGAAAGCAATTCTTCTTTTTTAAGAAAATTCAGGAGGGAGTAAATCTCAACACGATGCGCTGATCCCACACTGATGAAAACCAGCTTAGACTCTCTCGCAACCTCAGCAATAAAAAAGCTATTTAACAAGTCCTCCGAATGTATTTTATATCCATCAACCCCTAACCTTTTCGCCAAAGACAAGCTGTACTCACCATATACATCAGCAATTATGTAAAGCTCTTTTTCACGCGCATAGCTAACAGCCCGCTCCCAATCCTCTTCACTAAGCACAAGCTTACTGAAAATATCCCACGCCTTTTCTCCCTGAACCGCGCGTTCCAACAGAGAAAACATTTGAAACTTGACAATCTTTGCTCCACCGTCAGCAACACTGTCAATCAACAAAAAAAGCTTATCAATATCGCCTTCATGACCACAGGCAATTTCACCAATAACATGACCATTTTCAGGAATAAGGTGGGAAAAACTTAAAGTTGGCATTCTACTTTGCAGATTGAAGTTGTTTTACAAGAAAAACAAAAGCGTCGATTGATGAAACAATTGAACCAATTTACCTCTTAGAGGATCTCATTAACTGAGAGGGCAGATAAATCTAATAAATTCAGCATATTAAGAACAATAAAAACCCATGCCTTAAAAATAGAATAGTCCAATTTAACTAATAAATCCAGCATAGATTAAACGATTGAATTCTCGACCTTCTGGAAAAACGGTTGGTTCAATTCACAAACAGCTTGTGTTTTGGGGTGGTCATTCAAAGCCTATCAACTATTTTTCTACCAATACTTCAAACAATACATTTTTGTAGAGAGATCAATGGTGGTTTTCATACCAATTAATCGAATTGTCCTTGAGCGATGTTGAGAAAACATCAATGTCATCATCATTATCAATATCAGCAGCATCAACACTACTTGCGTGTACAGATTGAGTGGTAATTGTATGAGGCGTAAAATTTTCATTACCATCATTTTCATACCAGGCAATTTTATTATCATAGGCAGAAGCAGAAATCACATCCAAATCCCCATCTCCATCAATATCTGCGGGGAACACATCATAAACACGGTCAGCCTTCGTAGTAATATCATGGCGAGAAAATTGCTGTGAACCATCATTTTCATACCATATGACGGCATCATTTTCAGCACTGTCAGATAGAATATCTAAGTCGCCATCCTTATCAAGGTCAACAACATAAGCAGAATTGGTGGCATCGGCAGAATTTGTAATTACCCGCAATGTATAGGGTTTGAAGAATCCACAAGAATTCGTTTGGAATTGCAAAGGGGGAATTCTATTTCCTCAGGCAAGATCAAGTCGACATCAGCTGAACTTTGCGATCCTCTAATAGTTCCTGGCTCAGTAAAAATCACACGATTACGCTGGTTCAACAAACGCAAACGGGACCTATGATAAGGCTTGTGAGGGGGCTCAAGGGTAGAGTCTCCTTGCATAACGACATATTCAAAAGACAGGTTCTTTGTGTTTGAGCCACCAATATAGGATGCATACCTGCCAATGAACTTACCTGGCAATTTATAAAAAATATGACCCTCCTCACCCGTTGCTAAAAATATAACAGGTGTTTTATTTCGAATCTCGACTGTAACAGGCTCACTAAATGACACAACAATTTTCAATCGATCTCCAGATTTATAAAGGCCGCTCTTTGTATCATCCGACCAATTAACTCCTGTTATCCGTGGAGGCGTAATTTTCTCAGGTAAATTATCTACTGGAGCATTGACATGATCTACTGTCAATGACGCATGAGCATTTTCTTTCTCCAAAACCCTATATAACAGCACATAAGTTGTATAGCTCACAAACAACACCAATATGGCATAGTTTAAAAATTGTTCCCATCTTTTACGAGTACTTAAAATAAGACCAATTTTTTAAAAAAAAGACATAAGCAAACCTTAACGAATAACTTTCCATCAAACTTATTGACCTAAATCCTGCAACCATAGGTTTCCGCGCTGTTTCTTTTCCAAAAGCAATAAAGCTGTTTAAGGTAGAAGTTTAAATTTAAAATTGATAAAATCCTTAAAGCTTTGAAAATCAGACTATCAAAGCTTCAAGACAATTTCCTATATATTTATTCATTCTTCCTAAGGCATTCCGCTTGTTCCCATACCACTAAAGCCCCAATTGTGAAAAATTTTATCAAATTTCTGTCAGCCTTAACATCTCTTAGGTTTTTCAACCAAAATAAATTCTTTAAACATATCATTAATTTTGGACTTGCCTTGTTTTCCACACTATTTGGACTGTTGGTATGTGCGTTTATTTTTGAATTTTTTTTTCTGGAGAAGGCACTTATCTTTGAATTGCTAACTGCTCCAGAAAAAGGCCGCTACAAACTTTACCTTTTATCAAAAAAAACCAACCAACCTTACGATTCCAGAGGAGTTTGGGAATATGTTGACGAATCGAATGAAAGCATTCAAAGCCTTGACGAGCAAACCTTTCCATGGTACGGAGCATTTTGGTTAATTACAGACTTTCCTGGATTGAAAGTTAAATTACCCACCAAAGACACACTTGTCCCGCTGACAGGCCCATCTTTGAGCAGGATTGTAACCAATAATGAAGGAGGGCTGTATGGTATCCACAACACAGACGAACATGGTTTTCATAATCCAACAGGCCTCTATGACAACAAAATAAAAATAGCGATTGTTGGTGATTCATTTGCCGAAGGCTCATCTGTCAACTCGGGAGAGGATAGCGTTTCCCACATCAGAAAGGTTTATCCTGAATCAATAAATTTTGGCAAGGCTGGACAGGGGCCGCTCTCTACATTAGCAGTAATCAGGGAATATGTAGAGGTAGTGAAACCCGAAATTGTTTTGTGGTATTTTTATGAAGGCAATGACTTGCTAGATATTAAGATGGAACGTACGGTTTACAAAGGATCTGCGCTTGGAGACTATTTTCTTAAATACCTCGACAGTGAATTTAGACAAGGACTATATTTCAGGCAAAAAGAAATTGATGACTACATAAGATACACGTTCTGGCCAAATTTCGTTCATTCTACCAGGTGGGAACCCACTAGCCCCCTGAATAGAAGCGCGAACACAGCTCTTACTAAAATAAAAAAAAATATAAAAGAAATTCCTATAAGGGAAAAGCTTCTCTTGAGAGCTACGATTGATTATTTAAAAAGAAATTATCAATCAATCCTGGATGATTTGCAAAAAGCCTTAAAG
>CAYFNV010000024.1:0-39485 GCA_964344595.1 uncultured Nitrospina sp.
AGTGTAACAGACCTAAACTTGAGAGCAACTCACAACTTCCGGATCTGTCAAAGCCATTTCATTCTTAGTGTAACAGACCTAAACTTGAGAGCAACTCACAACTAAGAAAGAGCCGTTCCACAAATAATATAAAGTGTAACAGACCTAAACTTGAGAGCAACTCACAACGACGGAGGCTAGAGTAATCAGGTCGGTTATAGTGTAACAGACCTAAACTTGAGAGCAACTCACAACTTTTCATTGAGGGTTAATTCCTCACTCTCATAGTGTAACAGACCTGTTAAATATTCAACCTGGATTGCCACACTTCGTTCGCAATGACGTCCATCCCCTATCAGGGAAGTTGAGTGAGTTGCAAACTATTTTTTGTTGCCACTTAAGGAGAGTGAAACGTATGTTATTTGCAATAAGCTACATTTGTGTTTACAAATTTTGCAAAAACTTTTCTAAACTAGAAAAAAGGAGAATCCACATTGATCTGCCTGTTGGCTTGTGGAAAACTGCTACGCAGTTTACACACAGGGTCAACAGGCTCTACCACGGCAAGGATTTATATTTAAAAATCCTTTTGCAGCTGTCTTTGCGAGGAACCAAAGGTGACGAAGCAATCCAGAAAGAAACTGGATCGCCGCATTCCCTTCGGTCATTCGCGATGACATCCGGAAGTCAGCTCAAAATCATTTTACAAACTTTGCACATGCAAATGGTAACTATCCCATGTTATTTTTGCTGGCTGCTGGTCGAGCCCGACCTCAACGATCAGTGCTAGAGCCGCGTTTGTCGGGAAACGCGAGTGCCGCTTTACTTTCTTCCCTACACCAACTCACCTATTTAATGGCGTTGATAAACAGCCCGTTCATAAAGGTAGAGGGTACAGCAACAACTTGCCGGGTTTTGGATTAACTCTTATCTGGAAATCGATTCGCAAAGCGGGATGCTTTGGGTCGGCTCGCTCAGGATCAATGCAACGGTCGATGTACGAAACAACTCTTCCATCGTGTCGATCGACTCGTTCAGCCTCTGATGCAGTCTACAAAGATTTGTGCCATGGGTTTTCAGTTTCAAAGGACAACTCTTTATATGTTTGATCGGATCCACCGCATTAATAACATTCAGCAAAGGCAGTTCTTCTGGATTCTGAGCCAGAACATACCCCCCATGCAGGCCTTTCTTGGAATAGACCACTTCGTGCTTGGCCAAAGCCAGTAAAACCTTTGATAAATAATGTTCTGGAACCTTCGTCCATTTTGCAATTTCCGCTGTGGTATAGGGCTTATCCGGATTCTGGGCCAAACAAACTACGGCCCGCAATGCATATTCTGATGTCTGGGATATCATAAAACCTCTTCTGCAAAATAATTAAGTCTTGACAACAACCATAACATACCATAAAATTTTTTAAAATAAAAGATAAGATTATCTTTTTATCTAAATATTGACTTTTATCCCATACCGGTTGGTTTTATATGTGTATCGGATGGTTTGAATAATGTTTTAGCAAAGATAATCAGTATGCAAAGTTTGAAACCTTTTTAAAGTTAAAGGAGACCTGTCTATGAAAAAAATAATAACTGCTTTAGCAACAATTGCCATAATTACCGGTTTTGGAGGAACATCTCTAGCCGGGGTTACAGCAAAGCTGACCACCGCTCCCAATGTTCCACCTGCTGTGAAACGTGGAGCCGATACGGTTGTTATCAATCTGGAAGCCAAAGAGTATGTTGGTGACCTGGCTGACGGTGTGAAGTATAACTTCTGGAGCTATGGCGGAACTGTTCCCGGCCCCATGGCAAGGCTTCGAGTGGGAGACAGTATCGAGTTCCATTTATCAAACGCCAAGAGCAACACCCAGCCCCATAACATAGATATTCACGCTGTCAATGGTCCCGGGGGAGGTGCCGCTTTCACTACGGTGGACCCTGGGCAGGAGAAAATTTTCACCTTCAAGGCAAAGTCGGCAGGACTTTTCATCTACCATTGTGCGGCGGGTTCTATTGTGGACCATATCTCCAATGGCATGTACGGACTGATTCTGGTCGAGCCGGAAGGAGGTCTTCCCAAGGTAGACAGGGAGTTTTATGTTATGGAAAGCGAATTTTTCACGACAGACCCTAAAAATGGTGTCTCAGAATTTGACATCCAGAAAGGACTTGATGAGCACGCAACACATGTAGTCTTTAATGGAAGAGCCGGTGGTTTGCTCGGGAAAAATGCTTTGAAAGCCAAAGTTGGTGAAACGGTTAGAATTTATTTTGGCAACATTGGTCCTAACAGCATTTCTTCTTTTCATATCATTGGAGAAATCTTCGACAAGGTGTACAACGAGGGAGGAATTGGTGGTGCTATGGGCAAGGGTATACAAACAACATTGGTTCCTTCTGCAGGCGCAACGATTGTAGAATTCAAAGTCGATGCTCCGGGTGCCTATGCTCTGGTTGACCACAGCATCTACCGGGTTGCAAAGGGTGCCATCGGGCATCTTGTAGTTGAAGGAAGTGAAAACCCGAAAGTTATCCGCCAGGGAAAATGACTCCCCTCTGCCTCCCTGGCACAACCGCAATGGCGGGGGAGTTTTTCTCCCGTCATTGCGGTTTTCCAACACAATATTTTTTACTGACTGCTGCGTTTCACTTTCATCAATAATTCTCTATTTTCTCATTGCCATGGAAGATCCTGACCCATAGACTATCCATCAATTTTTATTAAGTGAGTCTGCTCCTCATTTCGCATATACTAGAGCCCGTTTCCTGCAAGTATTGGCTCAGCGCCACGTTGTAATTTTTATTGAGGAAAGTTCCATGACCAAACGTTTGAAGGTAAACTCACCATACGATGGCCACCTAATTACCGAAATCAATCTAGATGGCACAACACGTGTTGAGAAAGCGCTAAAAACCGCCCATCAACTGGCGCAGGATCAGGACAAAATCCTTCCCGCTCCAAGGCGAATCGAGATACTGGAAAAAACCGCCGACATTGTTCAATCAAAATCCGAAGAACTAGCACGCCAGTCGGCGGAAGAAGGTGGAAAACCATTGATCGATTCCCGCATCGAACTGGACAGGGCAGTACAAGGAATCCGCGAAGCGGCTCAGTCTATCGGCCAGTTGACCGGACATGAGGTTCCCATGAACCTGACTCCTTCATCCATGAACAGGATGGCTTTGACAACTCGAGAACCGATTGGTGTCGTTGCCGCTATCAGTGCTTTCAACCACCCTTTCAATTTAATTGTCCATCAGGTCATACCTGCAGTAGCAGTGGGATGCCCGGTTATAGTGAAGCCCGCGCGAACAACTCCTCTTTCCTGTCTCAACCTCGTAAAATGTTTGCATGAAGCTGGGCTGCCAGAAGAATGGTGCCAGGCTGTCGTTTGTGACAGTTCACTGGCAGAAAAGTTAGCAACTGATCCACGCGTGGCGTTTTTGACCTTCATTGGTTCCGGAGAAATTGGATGGAAGCTGCGCTCAAAGCTGGCTCCAGGAACCCGGTGTGCCCTGGAGCATGGTGGAGCAGCGCCAGTCATTATTGACCATGATGCAGACCTCAAAGATGCCCTGCCCTTGCTTGCCAAAGGAGGTTTTTATCATGCGGGGCAGGTTTGTGTTTCCGTACAAAAAGTATTTGTACATGAAAAAATTGTCGATAAATTTTCAAAGGGCCTGGTCAAGCTTGCCGAGAAACTTGTGGTTGGCGATCCAATCGAAGAAAAAACAGAAGTGGGTCCGTTGATCACAGAAGCAGAAGTGGCCCGTGTTGATCAATGGGTGAAAGAAGCTAAAAAGAAAGGCGCTAAAATCCTTACCGGTGGAAAAAAAATCGGCAAAACCTGTTACGCTCCCACTATCATCCTCAATCCACCTGACAGCGCCAAGGTTTCCTGTAATGAGATCTTCGGACCTGTCGTTGTTATCTATTCATTCAAAGATCGTTTGGAAGCAATCGAAAGGGCCAACCAAACTCCCTTTTCTTTTCAAGCTGCGGTATTTACCCGCAATGTCGATACAGCTTTGGACACCGCCAAAAGAATCAACGCCGCCGCAGTTATGATCAACGACCAAACAGCTTTCAGGGTAGATTGGATGCCATTTGGTGGACGTAAAGATTCCGGACTGGGTGTCGGGGGTATCCTTCCCACTATGATGGAAATGACCGAAGAGAAACTACTAGTTTTCAGGTCAAAGCTGATTTAAATGAAAGCGGTAGCATGCTTGCGTAGCCGTACATGATATTGAAAGAGTGTTATCAAGAACCGTGAAAGCACTGATGCTTAGCACGTCATCGCGAACGACCATTGGAAGTGTGGTTATCCATCAGGGCCCCTTTGATTTCAGACCGCGCAAGATTTCAAAAAAAAAATCATCACAATCTTTTGCCTGGATTTACCCTTTCAGGGCACGAGAGTTTAGGAGAGTATTACGGCCGCACCACTTTAGGCGGTTCGCAATGACAAGGAATGCGGAATAACGTTTATGGAATGGCATTCTTTAATGTGGACTATAGTTTTCAATCTCCGGCGCACCTGAATCCGTTCCCATCTGCCTTAAGCTGGAAATGTGCGGCCTTCCGGTTGGCTGATCGCATACTTGAAAATTTCTGGTTCCAGGCCCCACCCCTGTAAACCTTATAGGTGATAGAAATTGATCCAACGCAATTCGCCCCACTACAAGCGTTTAGTTCCGGCCTTGGACCCTGCGGGTCCTGCTCAGGACTCATCAAATAGTAGTTTTCACTAACGGCCATCCAATCCCGGACCCATTCGCTGACATTGCCTGCCATGTCATAAAGTCCAAAAGCATTTGGTGGAAAAGATCCCACTGGAGCAGAGTTTTTAAATCCATCTGTCAGATCAGGATTTCGGTTATTGAGGTCGCAAGTGCTGTCACAGAAGTTCGCCTCCTTGCCGGTGATTTTTTCTCCCCAATAAAATTCTCCTACAGTCCCCGCACGGGCCGCATATTCCCATTCTGCTTCTGTCGGTAATCGACCACCCAGTTTTTTGCAATAGTCTCGTGCTCCTTCCCAGGAAACCGTGTCCACTGGAAGGTCTCCACCAACATATTGGGAAGGGTTATAGCCCATCACTGATTGAAAAAATTTTTGTCTCACTTCATATTTCGCCATCTTGAAAGCAGATATGCAAACCTTATGAACGGGTTGCTCATCCGGGTCACCCACTTTGCTTCCCATTTGAAAACAACCACCCGGAACATCAACAAACTCCAAGTCTGGTTTCGCCTTGCTGGCTGAAATTGTTTTTTTCCTCACTTCGGCTTTTAAAGCTTCAACTTTTTCACGGGTCGCGGCAGGTATTCCTGAATACTGAAGTCGAGTCCGGCTTTTTGGAAAGAGTTTCATCTTGCCGGCTTTTTTCAGAAACACCCTGAAATGCGGGACAGGTCCTTCATGGTCTTTTTTCAGAAATTTGCTGAACGCATCATCAGTTTCTGCTTTTTCATCCACAGCCATTACAGTTTCATCTACCAACTCCGCTTCCAAAGCACCCTCTTCAGTATGGACCAGAACATCCCTTCCCGTAGATACCGGCATAGCAAGAATCTTATCCAAAAGCTTTTCAGCTTCCACAAATTTTTCCAGCTTTATTTTGGTATTGGCCTGGGCTCTCAACACAATAAAATTATCCGGTTCTTTCTCAAGAATAGTACTGAAAATTTTTTCGGCTTTGTCATACTCCCCCAGTAAAAATGCTTTTTCACCATCTGTCTGGGAACCAAGGCTTTCCTCAGCCAATGAAACACCTGAGTGCCCCACAGCAATCAGGATCATTAAAGCTATTGCATATATGTTTGACATGAGCCTCTTCATTTATTCACAATCGAGGTTATTTCAATTTTACAGAAAGACTTTCAATACTGGTGAGTTTGATACTGCACCACAGCAATTCTGCAATTCAGGTTCAGACTATTTAATTGCTCAATCACAATCAAATAAAAAATGTTAAAACATTAAAGTTATTTTTTTGATTTTCTTCATAGTCCACAGAACTCCTTACATATCATACTGATCTGAAAGGTCTATAAGATGTTCGGCCTTTGGACAAAATATTTCTGTAAAAACCAACAAGAATGAATCCGGGTATTTCCATTGATACCTGAAAATTTAGTTTGGCCACAGCAATATAATAATCGATGTTAATAAGGATAACCTGATATTAATTCCACCACGATTTCTGGATTTCATTCAGTATTTTTTTGAAGATGATAATTTAAAATTTTCCATATATATAATACCAACCCTTTTTTCTGCTAGAATACTGATTTATTTAATCTTTCAACGAAAACCATGAAAACCTGGGTTTTAATATTAATGATTGCTCTTGGAGTTAGCGGTTGCTCTAAAAGTTTGACTGAACCTCCATTGACCTTACTGCCAGGAGCAGAGCCATCGGCAAAATCACGCAACGACCTGGGAATCAAACATTATCAGGCGGGAAGGTATCAAGATGCTTTACTGCACTTTAACCAGGCAAACTTTGCCGATCCGACTTCGGGAGAGATCTACTTTAATCTTGGGCTAACATACATTCAGAAAGGTAAAAAGGAAAAAGCTGTTCAAAGTTTTCGTAAAGCACGCAAGCTGGCTAAAGGCAGCCCTGAAATTCTTCAGTCTGCCATCCTTAATGAGCTTTTACAGAATAATCAGGAAAGATGAGGCTTTTTTATATTCAGTTTCTTCATTCTGGAAAGCAAGGTTGTGGGAGGAGCACCAAGAAGTTGAGCTGCGCCATCTTTGCCAAAAATTTTCCAACCGGATTTCTTAAGCGCCATTAAAAGATTTTCCTGATCCCGCATTTTTATTTCATCAAAGGTTAGAATTTTCTGACTTTCAATTTCTTCCCAACCTGCATCAACGATCACTTTTTTATCAACACTGTTTTTTGGCAAATCAAATTTCACTTTGCTTTTTCGGGAAATGATTACAGAACGATCTATAATATTTTGCAACTCTCTCACGTTCCCAGGCCAATTGTAATTCACCAACTGAAGCATATTGGCTTTAGTCAAAACCATTTCATCTTTGTTAAATTTATTGGCGGCCTGCCTTAGAAAATGGGACGCCAGTAAAGGGATGTCTTCTTTTCTCTTTCTTAATGGAGGCACATTTATCGGAAAAACATTCAAACGGTAAAAAAGGTCTTCCCGAAAGTTTCCCCGGTCCACTTCATCCTTCAGGTCTCTATTTGTAGCTGCAATAATGCGCACATCAACATTACGGGGTTTTTCATCCCCTACTCTCTCAAATGTTCCTTCCTGAAGAACCCGGAGTAATTTACTTTGCAGTTCTAATGGAATTTCACCCACTTCATCCAGAAAAAGGGTGCCCTGATGAGCCAGTTCAAAGCGGCCAATCCTGTCCCGAACCGCTCCTGTAAAAGCTCCTTTAACATGCCCAAAAAATTCACTTTCATATAATTCACGAGGTATGGATGCACAATTGACACGAACCATCGCATGCCGACTTCGAGAGCTCCTGTTATGAATTTCATGTGCGATCAACTCTTTACCAGTCCCAGACTCACCGGTAAGGAGGGCACTTGCATTTGTTGGAGCAACCATTTCTATCTGACTGAGAATCGCCTGGAGAGCAGGACTATTACCAACAATACCCCCAAAGGACTGGAGTTCATTCACCTCTTCAATGAGGTATTTATTTTCAAGCTCCAACTGCTCTCGCAACCGGCATATTTCTTTAAAAGCTTTGTCCTTCTCCTCCTCGATTTTTTTTCGCTCAGAAATATCACGGGAGAAAGAAACAGCATATTCATAGCCATCAAATTCAACAAAATTTACCGATACTTCTACAGGAATGATTGAACCATTTCGGGGTTTGTTCCGGGCTTCAAAAAAAGCACTTCTATCCCTTTTCAGCTCTTTCCAGAATTTTGCCCAGGTCCTTTTATTTGAGTCTGGATCAATATCCTGAATGGTGAGCCCTATCAGCTCATCCTCTGTATAACCCAATTGCCTGCACGCAGAATCATTAGCCTTTAGAATGACACCCTGACTATCATGGAAGATGATGGAATCTACCGAACATTGAATGGTAAACCGGGCCAACTCCAGAGACCTTTCTTTTGAAATATCCCTAACCATAATCAAAACACCTCAGGTCATGAAAATGTCACCTTTCAAGGTTATACGAAATTTAGTAGTTAATCTACTAAATTTCAAATACTATGATAATTAGTAGTAATAGAAAACCGTATTGTTGAGCATTTTCTTTTAAATATATAGGGTTATGCAACCTAGCTTATTTGGCACGATCAGTGCAAACTCTAATTGTATTTATAATTTTAAGATCTGATCTACTCAGAATAAGGAGATTTATCATGACTACTGCATCCGCAAGCACTCAACTTCAACTTAAGGGACTTGATCATTTTGCCTTGAATGTCAAAGATATGGACCGGACTGAAAAGTTTTATAGCGAGATACTTGGCTTTCCAGTTATTCACAGAACCCGAACCAAAGCAGGTTTGCAACATATTGAACTGGATGCGGGAAATGTAACGATCGCACTTTTTGAATCTCCTGAACTGGATTTAACAGAAGCACATAAAACCATGACGGATGACGGCTACCTGCATTTCGCCTTCGGCACCACTTTTGACAAGTTTGACTCGACCATACACGCTCTTAAGGAGAACGGTATAGAAACGGACGGTGAACCTCGCGACTGGGGCAGCAGTGTATCCGTTTATTTTCGCGATCCGGACAACCACCAATTGGAAATCAATTTCGCAAAATAAGGGAATGGGATCATGACTCAAGACAAGGCTGTTTTAGATATAAATATTTATCCACCCGAGTCTCAAGGAGTGGGGCAATTTGATGGAGGACGAATCACCGAAATCAAACCTATCGGCTTTCCCCATGAGGGACCTGAAATAAAAAACCTGGGTCCGTTGTTTTACTGGGCCTGGGCCACCGCTAAAGGATACGGGAAGATAGGATTGCATCCACATCAGGCCTTCGAAATCATGAGCTATGCTTTAGAAGGGGAAATCGGCCACTACGATACATTGGGAAACAAAAGCCGAGTTAAAGCGGGGGGAGCTCAGGTAATGCAAACAGGCTCTGGTGTTTCTCATGAAGAAGAAACGGTGGGGGACCGTACTGACTTCTTCCAGATCTGGTTTGACCCTGATATCAAGAAGACCATTCATAATGAACCCACATACAATGAATTTAAAAATGAAGATTTTCCCATTGAGTCAAATAACGGTATCAAACTCAAGACTCTTATCGGAAAGGGCTCGCCCATAAAGCTTGTGTCTGATGTAATCATGAAAGATATCGCCATCGAGCAGGGCCATCAAATGCAATATCCACTTGTTCGGGGAAAATCATTAGCTCTTGTGGTTGTCACTGGAAAGGGCACACTGTTCAACTCTCCAACCGGCACAAAAGACCACTGCAATATGAAAGACTTTGTTTTAACTCATGCCCAAAATAGCGGAGAGCTATCAATACATGCAGACCCAAATACTCTTTTGCGGGTTGTAACGATCGAAGTTTCAGCAAAGGTGAACTATCCCCTATATCGTAACCAATAAAGGAAAAATATTATGAAAGTCTTATTTCAGACAGATGAAAGTTTAAATAATCTTATCATCCGCGTGATGTTGGGAATTGTCATCTTTCCTCATGGAGCCCAGAAACTTTTGGGATGGTTTGGAGGATATGGACTCGAAGGCACATTGGGATTTTTTACCAATCAATTGGGTATTCCAATGATCGTTGCCATATTAGTGATACTGGGTGAATCATTAGGGGCACTAGGATTGATCGTTGGATTCTTGACGCGTTTTTGCGCAGCCGGGATTCTCATCATTATGACAGGAGCCATCTTCATGTCACATGCAGCCAATGGATTTTTTATGAACTGGTCAGGCAAACAAAACGGAGAAGGATTTGAATACCATATCCTGGCCATTGCCCTATGCCTTCCTCTAATAATTAGTGGCGGAGGTCTGTTTTCTGCTGATGGTTTTCTTATAAAATATTTACCCTTTTTACAAACTAAAAAAGTTATTAATTAATATATTTTTTAAAAGGGATCCATAATGGAATTTTCAGAAGCTGTTCATCAACGACGATCTATCAAATCTTATCAACCCAGCAAGGAAATCAGTGACACTGAGTTAATTGAATTAATGCGGGAGGTTGTGCTAAGCCCGAGTTCCTTCAACCTGCAACACTGGGCATTCATCGCTGTTCGCGACTCGGATCTAAAGGGGAAAATTAAAGATGCCGCGTGGGGCCAGGAGCAGGTGGGTGACTGTTCAGTATTACTGATTATTTGCGGGAAACTAAACGCCTATGAAGATGCTCCAGAAATTTACAAAGATGTCTCCCAGGAAATACAGGATAAGGTGCTTCCCTTAATCCAGGGTTTTTATGATGGCAAGGATCAGTTACAAAGAGACGAAGCCATCCGCAGTGCATCTCTCGCCGCAATGACATTAATGTTGGGGGCTCATAACCGTGGATGGGCTACCGTACCTATGATCGGATTTGACCCCGTTGCTGTTTCTCAACTGGCAAACTTGAAGTCTAACTTTATCCCGGTAATGTTAATGCCCATTGGCTACAAAAAAGAAGATCCCCGCCCCAGAGATTACCGCCGTCCCATAGAGGAAGTGGTCAAAATAAATACCCTGGATGGACCAGGCCTGAAGGGATAGAGCAGGTTAAGGAATTATTTGGTATAATGAGCAATTTTACTCTTATGAAAGGTGCGTAATGATCATTGTGATGTCTCCGGACGCGACTTCGGAACAATTAGAGAAGGTAAAGGACACCATTCGGGAGCTCGGTTACACCCCGCATATAATTTCCGGTGTAGAACGGAATGTAATTGGCGCTGTGGGAGATGAACGGGGTAAGGACCGCCTGCAATCTATAGAAACCATGGGCGGGGTCGAAAGTGTCTTCCCTATTTTAAAACCCTATAAACTTGCCAGCCGGGAACTAAAGTCTACCCCTTCTGTGATTAAAGCTGGTGGTATTGATATTGGTGGGCCAGCTATCGCCATTATTGCGGGACCCTGTTCGGTGGAAAGCAAAGATCAGATATGCACCACTGCAAATCTGGTTAAGGAAGCAGGAGCCAACTTTCTTCGAGGCGGTGCGTACAAGCCTAGAACTTCCCCATACAGTTTTCAAGGGATGGAAGAGAACGGGCTAAAACTGCTGGCTTCTGCCAAAGAAGTTTCGGGGCTGCCAATAGTCACAGAAGTGATGAACCCCAGAGAGATTGACCTGGTCGCAAAATATGCCGATGTCGTTCAAGTTGGTGCCCGGAACATGCAAAACTTCTCACTGTTGAAAGAATTGGGAAAGATTGATAAACCTATTCTTTTGAAACGGGGCATGATGAACACTATCAAGGAATTTCTCATGTCCGCAGAATATGTCCTTTCTGAAGGCAACAGCAATGTGATTCTTTGTGAACGGGGTATACGGACCTTCGAAACTGCAACCAGAAATACTCTTGATATCAGTTGCGTACCTGTATTAAAAAAAGAGACCCACCTTCCTATTATTATTGACCCCAGCCATGCAACCGGGCATTGGGATATGGTGGAGTCCATGTCTCGGGCGTCCATTGCTGCAGGTGCGGATGGACTGATTATTGAGGTTCACCCTGACCCCGTCAAAGCCTTTTCTGACGGACCTCAATCCCTGAAACCAGCAAAGTTTTCGAAACTCATGGAACACCTTCGACCCTTCGCTGAATTAATGGGTCGTACTCTCTAAAGGGGGACAGATTGAGGAATTGCCGTTACCAGTTATTATAAGTCTTCTCGTCTTCATCAAATCTTTGCCCAACTCCAACCGGTGGATTCATTATCTTCCCCAGTGAATCAGCAATTCTTGCAGAAACAAAAATTGCTGTTCGTTCCCTGCGAAACACCGGTAAGCCCTTGAATTCCTATAATTTTAGGTTTATTCTGAACCCAGAATAATCTGCCCGGGCTCCTTGAGCAGATTCGATAACTTTTTAATTTTGCGCTCCCGAATGAGTGACTTATACCAATCCAACCGCAAACTTGCTGAAACATACCGTCATCAACTCCAACAAAAAGTTGTTTCTCTTCATCAGGCTGGGCATTCCCCTAACAACACTGATATCGATCCGCAAAAATTTTATTTAGGTTTTAAAGATCTGGCTATTGATCTTGTTCAAAAAGAAACGGACCTCCTAAAAAAAGAGTGTGCCAGAACTGACAACTGTCATCTGTTGCTACTCAAACAAACTGCACTTGTAGATACGCTTATACAAGCAAGTTTTCACTCTGCGGTATGGTATTTCAATCACCAACATAATCAGGAATGGACCACGCAATCTGTACCCATAGCCATAGTGGCACGAGGTGGTTATGGCAGAGAGGAAATGTACTTTCGATCAGATGTGGATATCCAGATCGTTTCACAGTCATCTCTTAGTAAAGAAAACAAATCAACTGCCGAGGAAATCATCAGGCACTTTGAATACCTGTTCATATTTCAGGATATTTTTCCTTCATCCAGTAATTCCTGCTACACCGAGAACGAAACATTTGAGCGCGATCTTGATCCATCCAAGGTTTCAGAGTTCCTGGCACTTTTGGAGCACCGTTTTGTAGCCGGCAACTCCCTGGTCTATAGCGAATTCAAAAGTTCTGTAAAAACAGTTAGCCTTCTTTATCGTGATGAGATTCAAAAGCATTGCCTTAGTCATGAAGGATACTACGCAGTCCAGAATACAGTTTTTCAACAGGAGCCAAATATTAAGGAAGAAATGCGCCGCCTGTACTGGGCATTAGTCTCTGTACGTTTCCTGAAGAATATGGAAACCAGCAACCAATTTGAACTGCTCAATGAGTTATTTACCAAAAATCTGCTGAGTCCACTTGCATATAAAAACATGCAAAACGGTCTTCATCTTTTATCCCGGGTGCGCTTGTTTCTGCATACCTTCCAGAAGGGAACTCTCAAGGATACTATGAGCTATGAGGTTCGAGAAAAAATTGCCCAGTCAATGGGTTTCGATGTTAAGACCTTTTTTCAAAAGTATTTTTTTGAAGCGGTTTATCCGCTTAAACGGTTCAGCAGAAACCTCTATTGGGAAAGCATGGCGGCAGATACCCAGAAAAAGAAAAGTCTGTCAGAGTTTTTCTCTCTTAACATGCAAAACCAAATATATTTTGAGAAAGATCCTGAGAGCCTGTACACCCAGGACCCTTTATGGCTTTTCAAGGTTTTTATCTGGGTCGCTGAGAGGAATTATTATTTATCCTATGAAGTAATACGTGCCATTGAGCAGCATGTTGATCAGGCATATCCTATTTTCATGGATGAAGATTCCAAACTGGAAATCCAAAACTGCTTCAAACGCTATATCAGGGGAAAATATTTTTCCAAAGCACTTCGCCTTCTCCATGAGTTTGGAATTCTGGGAGATTACTTCATACCAGAATTCAATAACCTGAAGGGCATGTTACAGGATATTTATGTGCACAAATTCCCAACAGACGTCCATATTCTTTCCGCCCTGGATGTTTTAAATGGACTGGAGTTTCGTGATACCGCCGATCCATTCCTCTCGGAGCTTTACCATTCTCAAAGAGATAAAACAGCCCTTAAGTTGGCTGTTCTACTGCATGACATAGGAAAAGGGGCAAAGGTTGGCGACCAGAACGAAGAACTAGTCGGCGCGAGAATGATTCCACAGATTTTAAAAAACCTGGGCTATAACGACAAACCCAAAAGGGTGGACGATATTGCTTTTTTAGTGGAAAAACATCTAACCATGTATGACCTGATGCTTCTTGATCCGGAAGCTGATGATACTTACGACATGGTTCTCGATCTTGTCAATCATGACAAGGAACGACTTAAGATGCTAATTCTGCTCACCCACGCTGACCGTGGTGGAACAAAAATGGATATGTCTTCCACACAAATAAAACAATTAAAGCTATTTTACCAATACACACTTCATCACAAAAAACGGGAGAGTGTTCCCAATCACATAAAACTGGAATTCCTGAAGATGGTTCGCCTGCCCCGGGAACTTCAGTCGCAGTTGGAAATTTATTACAAATTTATCAAGTCACGGGAACCTTTTTTGGCAGAGATGCTTTTTAAACCCGGGCAACCTTCGGAGTTGATCGTCTGCACCAAGAATGCGTTGGGGCTTCTTCACAAAATTTCTGCAGTACTTGCCTTTAATCAGTTGGATATTGTCGAAGCAAATATTCAGACTTTACGTGACAAGGTTTTTGATGTTTTTAAAGTTATAAACTCTAACGGCAAACCGATTGACTATGGTGATTTCTTTTTTATCCAACAACGCATTCAGGAAGACCTGCAAAAAATATTTACCGACAAGGAATCCCTTGCATCCATATTCAAAGGAAGGTCTATTGCCAGCCTCCAGGAGAAACAACACTTCCAGGAAGTTAAGTTAAAAATGAAAACTATTGGACGGTCTGTTAAGTTATCGACTCATAACCTTCCCGGCATATTCATGATGGAAACAAAAGTATTTTCAGATGCCCATATGGAATGCCAGAAGGCAGTACTGCACACTAGCCAGGGGACTGCGTCGAATGTTTTTTATTTTCGCCCAGAAGATGTGGAAAAGATCATGAATCATGAAGAACACTTTATTCAAACTATTAAAAAATCATTACGTCCTCTGTTAACTGGAGAACCTTTATTTTTACAGGAAGAGCTGGCACCCAGTTCGTAAATAGATACCATGAGTTTCAAATCACGTTACTTTAAGATAATTATAGTCCTGTGTCTCGTTTCGCTACCTTCTCCGGTTTTATCTGAAGAACAATACAAAAGCGCCTTCGAAAAGGCAAAGAATCTGGACAAGGAAAAGTTTTACGAAGATGCCAAGGTTTATTGGAAAAAAACCATTGAAGCTAATCCTCCAGCAAATATCACACTTTACGTCAAGCTAAAACTCATCAATACTTTTACACGGCTGGGTCAATTAAACAAAGCCATTGAAGTTTCCAGAGAACTTACAAATTCCAATCCCCAAAACTATGACGTTTGGTTTCACTTTGCAAATGCCCTTGCTGCCTCAGAACAATATTCTCTGGCTGTCGACGCTTTCAAACAGACAATCACATTAAACCCTGAAGAAGGGTTGAGCCGGGTAGGGCTCGCGTTTGCACAATTTGGCAACAAAAAACCAGATGTTGCCATTGAGGAACTTAGAAAGGCCATGAAAATTTTTAAAGCTAACAAAAATATTTCATGGTACCGGGATTGTCGTCTCGCCATCAATCAAATAAAAGGGTTCGCCCGCTTCCCCCCTAACTTTGCTGATCTTTGGCTGGGAAACAACCTTAAAAGAGTTCAAGAAACTTATATGAATGCTGTCCTAGACTTGGAAATATTACTGAGCCAATAACCACCTCTTTCGTTAGAGGTTCCATATAGACTTCAAATCTCGATAACCTCGCTAAAACCTGCGGATACAACATTAAAAATTTTTAATGTCGAATTAATACTCTTTTAATACTAATTTTATAGAATCCGTATAGTACTTTTCTCCTCCTTTCGGGGGGAGCGGATTTGGTTCCATGATCAAATCTTTCCCCCGTCTCCTCCACTTTAGGGGATCAGGCGGTTTTCCAAGCCCGCCTGATCCCTTTTTGTTTTTATTCTTTAAAGATTTTAAAACGCACAGATAAGAATAATTACAAAAATTCATAGAATTAAAATATAAATAACTCTTACGTCAAAGTATTAAACCAGCCATCAAATCAAACTCAACTAAAGACTATATACTCCATCATTTCACTAAAGAAAGGTTCATATTTTTATTAATTTAAGATACAATGCGAGCTTAATTCATATGATTAACGCTACCTCTTCAATTCAGGTTGAGCAAAGCACCTTTTTCAGACCTATACAGGCTCTTTATGACTGTAGTTTCTAACGTTAACAAAACTCCCAGTAGCAAACAAATTCTAACTTATGGCTAAAAAATCTAAATATAACCTGGTCTGGATGGATCTGGAAATGACCGGTTTAGATGCGGAAAAAGAAGTCATTATTGAAGTCGCAACTTTGATAACTGATAGTGAATTGAATGTTCTTGAAGAAGGACCTTGCATCGCCATTCATCAACGTGATGAAATTTTGGACAACATGGATGAATGGAATACCAAACATCACAATGCATCGGGACTGGTCAAGCGTGTTCGTGAATCATTGATAGATCAAAAGGAAGCTGAAAAAAGGACTTTGGAGTTTATAAAGAAATACTGCCCCAAAGGGACATCCCCTTTATGTGGAAACTCCATTCATCAAGATAGAAAATTCCTCAGCAAGTATATGACAGATCTCCATGATTATTTGCATTATAGAAGTATTGATGTGACCTCAGTAAAAGAACTGGTCAACCGCTGGTATCCGGACGGGCCTAAATTCCCCAAAAAAAGTAATGAGCACATGGCACTCATAGATGTCCGGGAATCTCTAAAAGAACTTGTTTTTTACCGACAGCATTATTTCATAGGTCGTGAAGCAAGTGTTGCGCAGGCTGTAACCTGAAAATATATCTAGAAAATGAGCAAAGGCACTGTTATCACCCTGGTTTTTCTCGCCTTCGTTGCCAGCGTTTCTATTGACCTTCTTTGGACTGGCAACAAATACCAATGTGAAATCTGCATCAAATACAAGGATCAGATCGTTTGTCAGGAAGTAAAAGGTATGGCTAAAGAAGATACTATCATGACAGGCATGAGCACAGCCTGCGCTAAAGTGGCAAATGGCATGACAGAGTCCATTGAGTGTCAAGCCCAGCCTCTCGAAAAAATGGAGTGCAAAGAAATTTAGTTTTCAGTTTGCGATTTTAAAAACCCAAAGGAAAAATAACTTTGAAGTATCAAAGTATTTTCTCACCCACCTCTTATAAACTCTTCGGCTACAGTTTTTTAATTCTTTTTTTCGAGCTCGCGTTAATTCGTTTTATTCCTTCAAACGTAAGAATCACCGCCTATTTTATAAACCTTGTTCTGATAGCGGCTTTTCTCGGAATGGGTATCGGGATGATCCTTGTAAAAAGCGAAAGAAATCTTACTCAATTTTTTACACCTGCATTACTAATACTCACTGGAGCTTGCGTTTATTTCAGTAACATTTTAGTGACTGCTCCAGATACCGAAGAAGCTATCTATGCAATATATTATGACCTGTCAACACAGAGCAGGGAATGGGGTATGGTTCCTGTTATCTGTGTCTTTTTTTGCCTTTCAGCGCTTCCTTTTATCGCCTTAGGCAATGCTATGGGGCGGGAGTTTCAAAGCTTTCCTGCCCTTCAGGCATATGCCATCAATACAGCAGGAAGTCTGGCCGGACTCCTGATCTTTTCTTTGTTGAGCCATTTTTCCACCCCACCTCTAGTCTGGTTTGTATTTGGCGGGATCCTTTTCCTTTTTCTGGCTGGGAAGGGACAAAACTATATCCTCCCAATTCTGTGCCTTGGGATGATGTTTTATATGGTTCAAAACCTATACCAAAGAGACCATGAAATATGGTCGCCTTACTACAAAATCAATCGTTACCATAAACCACCAATGACTTCTATTAATGTTAATGGTTCTCTCCATCAGCATATGATCAATTTTTCTCCTTCCAATGATACTCATAAAGCTGTTACCAATATAATAAAACAGCAGTATCAACTCCCTTACCGCTTTGCAAAAAGCTGGGAACATGTTTTGATTTTAGGTGCAGGATCTGGAAATGATGTTCAAATGGTTTTAGAGCAAAATCCCGGGGAAATAGATGCGGTAGAAATAGACCCGGTTATCTGGAAAATCGGCAAAGATTTCAATCCTCAAAAACCTTACGATGACCCTCGTGTCAATATCCATATTGATGATGCTCGGGCGTTCCTCAAGAAAACCCAAAAAAAATATGACGTCATTATACTTGGTACATTGGACAGCCAGACTCTGTTATCAGGCATGTCATCCATCCGTCTCGATAATTATATTTATACGGCAGAATCCTTTCAGTCCATAAAAGAACATTTAAAGCCAGAAGGAGTGGTGATTTTGTACCACATGTCCTCAAATGCGGATATACCTATCAAACTGGCAAAAGTCCTGACGGATATTTTTGAGGTTCATCCCCTGATTAACTATGAAAAAGATTATCGTCTGTTCAACTTTACCTTTGTCTCCGGATCCAAGAAACAAGTAGTTGGTGACTTTGGTTATTTTTTTAAGGAATTGAAGGATAAATCCGCTGAATTTATCTCTCCGCCAACTGATGACTGGCCTTATCTATATTTGGACCGTCCTGGTATACCTTCCCATTACCTTAAGGCTGGCGGCATCATACTTTTGGTTTCCTTGATAGCGATCTTTGCCTCGACAGGAAAAAAGAGCTTAAAAAAAACTGACTGGACATTATTTTTGTTAGGTGCCGGTTTCTTATTGCTGGAGACCAAAAGTGTTACTGAAATGTCTCTATTGTTCGGGTCAACCTGGCAGGTCAATGTGCTGGTTTTTGCGTCCATCCTGGGCTTGATTTTCTTTGCCAACCTTCTCATCCTCCACAAAGGACCTTTTGATAAAACCAGAATATTTTTCATTCTGTTCATCTCAATCGGAGTCTGCTATGCCGTGCCCACCCACATACTTTTAGGATTACCTTTAGGAGGCCAATGGGCAGTGGGAGCTTTGATCACTGCTTTGCCTTTGTTTTTTGCGGGAATGTTATTCTCGCAAATCTTTGTCGCTCGGCAGGAACCCACAACCTCTTTGGGGTACAACCTTATGGGGGCTATTTGTGGAGGTTTGTTGGAGTACAGTTCAATGGCACTTGGAACCAAAAGCCTTTATACGTTAGCTTTAGTGACCTACATATTGGCTTTTCTTTTTCACGGGCGTGAAAAGGTTTAAGCACAAATCAAATCATACACCTCCTGATACATTTCTTCTACTTTTCCCAGATCGAAACGAAAACGGTCTTTATCCATTTTTTCGTTGGTATCCGAATGCCATAGGCGGCAGCCATCCGGACTGATCTCGTCTCCCAGAAGAACCTCACCCTTATGACGGCCAAATTCCAGTTTGAAATCTACCAGGCGTATATTGCGTTCCTGAAAAAATTTCACCATCAGGTTATTGACCTTGATTCCTTCTGATTTTAAGATTTCAACTTCCTGCTTAGTGGCCCACCCAAATACATCAACATGGCATTCATTGATCATAGGATCACCCAGTGAATCACTCTTGTAATAAAACTCCAGAATCGGTCTTTCCAATACCCGCCCTTCTTCAATACCCAGCCTTTTACACAAACTACCTGCCGCAATATTCCGCATGACCACTTCCACAGGAATGATATCCAGCTTTTTAACAAGCATTTCCCGGTCATTGAGATTTTTTACGAAATGCGTTTTGATGCCCTCACTCTCAAGGTATTGAAAAATACGGCTCGACATATGGTTATTCATCACACCCTTATCAACAATGGTGCCTTTTTTCTTTCCATTGAAGGCCGAAGCATCATCCTTAAAGTACTGAATCATCAGATCTGGATCAGATGTGGTGTAAAGAATCTTTGCTTTACCTTCATAAAGTTTTTCAAGTCGCTCCATAATTCAGCTCTTATTCTTTAAAGACCCTTTTGAAAATCCGGTCTATATTTTTGAATTGTGTTTTTAATTTAAAAGTCTTGTCAATTTCCGCAATAGACAAGAGTTTAGTTATTTCCCTGTCTTTTTTTAATAGCATTAAGAAATCTTTTCCCGTTGTCCAGCTTTTCATGGCATTTCTCTGCACTAGCTTATACGCCTCTTCGCGAGTGATACCTTTACGCACCAAGGCAAGCATCACACTTTGAGAATATATCAGGCCACCTGTCTTTTCCAGATTGTGCATCATATTATCCGGGTAAACGATCAGCCCATCCATCAGCCTGGTCATTTTTCTCAGCATATAATGGATTAAAATCGTACTATCCGGTCCAATCACCCTTTCCACAGAAGAATGACTGATATCCCGTTCATGCCAAAGTGGAATATTTTCCATAGCCGCGAAAGCGTTTGCTCGCACAATTCTGGCCAGACCAGACATCTGCTCAGACACTACCGGGTTACGCTTGTGCGGCATGGCTGACGAACCTTTTTGCCCCTTGGAGAAAAACTCTTCAGCCTCTAAAACTTCCGTCCGTTGCAGGTGACGAATTTCCGTGGCAATTTTATCAATGGTCCCGGCAATAATCGCCAAGGTAGAAAAGAACTCCGCATGACGATCACGCTGAATAACCTGACTCGAAACCGGAGCTGGTTTTAACCCCAGTTTTGCACAAACATATTCTTCAACATCCGGGTCAATGCAAGCAAAGGTTCCTACCGCTCCAGAGATCTGGCCATAAGAAATTGTTTTCCGTGCTTTTTTCAAACGATCTATATTACGTTTGACCTCTTCATACCAGTTGGCTATTTTCAATCCAAAGGTCAATGGTTCAGCATGAATACCATGTGACCTCCCGATGGTGGGAGTATGCTTATGTTTCTTCGCCTGTTTTTCCAAAACAGCCTTGAAGGCCGAAAGTTCTTTCAGGATTAACGTGGCAGACTGCTTCAATTGAACAGCCAACGAGGTATCCAGAACATCTGAAGAAGTCATACCCATATGCATATATCTGGAAGATTCCCCGACATGCTCTGCCACACAGGTTAAAAAAGCAATCACATCATGTTTGACTTCCCTTTCAATTTCGTCAATACGCTCTACATTGAACCTGGATTTAGTTTGAATGTCCTTCAAGGCGGATTTAGGGATTTCCCCTTTTTTCGCCAAGGCTTCACAAGCCAGAACTTCCACCTCCAGCCAAATTTTAAATTTATTTTCAGGCTCCCATATGGAAGCCATTTCAGGCAATGAATATCTTGGTATCAAAGTTCTGGTTCCTCGAATAATCGGTCGGAAATAAAAGTTCCAGTTGAATAGATGCAGAACAATTATTTATTATGGTAAAAATAATTTGTGCACATCTTAAACGCTATTGTCCGGTAAATCAATATATGAACTCAACCGTTGAAGTATGTTTTGTATGTCTAGGAAATATTTGTCGCTCTCCACTTGCCCAAGGTGTTTTTGAAACACTTGTCAAAAAGGAAGGCCTTCAAGATCAAATAATTATTAGCTCTGCCGGTGTGAGTGGCTGGCACGTTGGCAGCCCCCCCGACTCGAGAATGCAACAAACTGCCCGGTCACATGGTATTCAACTCAATAGCCGTGCGCGACAATTTCAGCCTTCTGATTTCAGGAAAATGGATCTTGTACTGGCTATGGACCACAGCAATTTGAATTCACTGCAACAAATGCGGCCAAGGTCAGAGCTTCAGGAAAAATTGTTTTTGTTTCGTTCGTTTGACCCAGAAAACAATGGCGATCTTGAAGTCCCCGATCCATACTATGGTGGCAGCAAAGGCTTTGAAACTGTCTATCAAATGGTCGAGCGTACCTGCCCGAATATTTTGAAACATTTGCAAACCATGCTTGCCAGAAAAGCATGAACTCGGAAATCTGCAAAGTTCTGGAGCCTGTTTTCGGCCAGAAGGTGACAGTGCAGTCCTCTACCACAACAGGAGGAGGATGCATTAACCAAACTCACATTCTAGCATTGAATAATGGGGAACGGGTTTTTCTGAAACATAATGACCACCCTCCTCAAAACTTTTTTTCTGTAGAAGCAAAAGGCCTTCAAGCTCTATCACAAGCAGATCAAGGACCAAGAATCCCCAGGCCTCTAGCTGTACAGGATGCTGCAACACCCCGTTTTCTTATTCTGGAATACATTGAAGAATCAGCGCCTGTGGCTGATTTTCCCGTACGCTTTGCCCAATCTCTGGCTCAACTTCATAAAGTCAGCCAAAAAAATTTCGGTCTGGACCATGATAATTATATTGGCTCGACTCCGCAGAAAAATGTTCTTACAGAAAATGGCATTGATTTCTTCCGCGACCAGAGATTAAAGTTTCAACAGGAGTTGGCACGTAAGTCCGGAAAGCTTCCTGTTGCGACAGATAAAAAATTAAGCAAGCTCTGTGAAAGACTTGAGGACTATCTCGATATCTCCGGTGAAAAACCGGCACTACTTCATGGCGACTTGTGGTCAGGTAATTATTTTCCCGATAAAAACCAAACACCCTGCATTTTTGATCCTGCGGTATATTTCGGGTTGCGAGAGACCGATTTGGCCATGACTGAACTATTCGGCAGACTACCGCAAAAATTTTATGATGCCTATCAAGAAGCGTTCCCGTTGAATCCAGGATATGAGGAGAGAAAAGACCTGTACAATTTGTACCACCTTCTGAACCATCTGAATCTTTTTGGTGGGTCCTATCTTGGTTCAGTAGAACAGATAATTAAACGCTACACTACATAGAACAAGTTAATAAATTGAGACCTGTCACTCAAAAATGCAACAAGCTTGTTCTTTAGCCGTGACAACCATTTGCTTGCAGATGAAAGCTATTGCACACTGGCTCCACGCCAAGTGGCTAGAAGCCTCCACCTATTTTGGCAATAAACGTATTCAATTCTCTTTCAATAACACCATCCCAATTTTTCTTCTCATTGGTTAGTGTGGTTAGAACTGCCTTCCCTTCACTTATTTCAATAGCACTGGCAATACTGACAAGGATTCTGGAACCATACCGATCTACCAGCCCATGCTCTTCAGCGGCACGGAAGGACAGATCTGAACCAAGAATCATAGCCCAAGCCTGTATAACAGATATTTGCGTTGATTCTCTGAACCTTAAAGCATCCAATTCTTCCATATAGGTTCCCGCATCCATTTCGCCCGATTCAAACTTGTCGATCAGTTGTTTTAAGGTTTCTTCTTTTGATTCCACTTTTCGGAAAATATATTCGAAAAATTTACCTTCCGACTTTTTCAATTCTTCCATATTCCATGGGCACGTAAAATCGATTTCACCTGAGTTGCTGGTCTTGCGCACTTCTCTTTCAATTTTGTAAATGCATTTTGGGCATCGTTTCCCGGCATCGTGGGTAAACTCCCCTCCACAGGAACATGAAGCCAAAACACTCTGAAAAGCCAGGGCCAGGGCTTCATCTTTGATTCCAAGCACCTCACGAAAGGCTACCCGAACAGGATTGGTTCTGGCAACTGAAAGGTATTCAGGGCAAGTGGAGCAATAAATCAAGTAAGCACTTTCCCCTTCTCCTGGTTCAATGACCGGTTCAAAAGTTTCCGGGCAAAGCGTACATTGAACTTCTTTCTGAAACGTGTCCACCTTTCCTTTGCTCCTCAAAAGGGTTGTGTTTTCATAAATATGTGTAGCCCCCGTTTAATTAGATGAGTGAAACGTGTACAAGTTCTAAAAAACATCATCTATTCGGAGCAAAAAAAAACCCATGGCCCAAAGGCCATGGGTACAGTAATCTATTAGCTATTTTACCCGGCGTAAGCCTGACCCAGCGAAGCCGCTTCTCCTGCCTCACCACCTTTAATAACCTTTCCTGTAGTCGGGTCTACAGGAAACATAGTTATCGCATTATGGGTACTGCAGACAACTTTGCAAAGGTCACATCCCTTGCATCGATGTTCGATGACAATAGCCTTAGTGGTAGACTCATCCAGCATAATAGTGTCTGATTCAGGGCAGTACATGATGCACAGTCGGCAACCTTTTTGGGCAATACATTTTTCATTATCTACATAAGCTATGTTATACACTCGAGAATTCTCCTAAGTTAAAAAAGGTTATAATCCTAAACCGACAAATAAATTATCAATAACTAAACTTCCACCAACTGCAGGTTCTGCTTTTCAGCCCACTCAGAAGAAATTTCGTGTGCCTTGATAATGGTGTCCATATTTGCTTTTAAAAGCATCTCTTTTTTTGCATACTTCTTTTTAATCGCCTCGTCAAGAGTAGCCGTACCACCAGAAGCCACATACCTTTTACCAAACCGGTCCTGAAGCGCACCATCAAGAGCTTCCAGAGTCACTATTTTGGTGACACCCGCACAGGCACCAATCATAGCCATGTTCGTGGAAAGTTCGGTTTTACCAATTTCCAAAGCCAGTTTGGTCGCATCATGGTTCAATACAGCCACATTCAGGTCTTCCAGCCGTTTATGATCTTCATCACTCAGAAGGTCCGCACTGGTGTTAATTATGATCAGGCCATTTTCCTTGATCCCTGAATAGAATGGAGCCGTATAACTTTTCTGCATGGTGATAACCTGAGGGTGAAACACCATGATGACATCAGGAAAAACCAGTTCCCCGCGATCATAGATTCTCTCACTACCAATCCGGCAGTAACTTTCCGCAGGCGCACCCCTCTTTTCAGCACCAAAGAATGGATTCGAGATAGAAAATTTTCCATCTTTATTGGCAGCCATAGCCAGAAGATGCGCGGCAGTTACCGCACCCTGCCCACCTAAACCGGAAATTCGGATATTCATCCTGCTCATAATTTTTCCACTCCTATGTCTTAAGCTTTAACCGACTTTTTAGCCGCTTTTTTTCTAGCTTTGGTTTCTTCTTTAATGGCGTCCAGAAGTTTCTGGGCCTCATCAGTAATGTATTCCTTCTGAACAAATCGACCTCCGATAGACTCGGAGTCTTTCATTTCATCCAACCCTTCCATACTTTGTTTTCCAATTTCAAGAATACAGGGAGTATAGAGCTGAACAAAAGTTGGCCCCACTTCGCGAGCAACATAAATGGCATTCTTGATAACTTGCTCAACACGATTGGGCTTACTAACTGTGAGAAGTGCAACATACGCACAGCCCGCTTCGCGAGCAATTTCTGGCAATCGAACTTTTTCAAAGTTTTTACCCTTCGGAGCCATTTTAGCAACAAAGCCTTTCTGCATCAGTCCGCTTTCCTGACCACCGGTATTAGCATAAAGCTCGTTATCAAAACAGATGGTGGTGAATCTTTCCTGACGGAACCAGGATTGCATGGTCATGTCCAAACCAATATCAACTGTTGCGCCATCACCAGCTAAAACCACAACATCCTTATGACGATCCGGAAAACGTGAGGCCAAAGTCCGCTTCAAACCAGAAGCAATCGCATTCTGATTTCCAAACAATGAATGGATATTATGGACTGCGACATGCGGGAAAACCAAACTGGTACAACCCGTTGACCCTACAAATACTGTATCTTCCGGGGCTGGCAGACTAGCCAAAATATAGCGGAAAGCTATGGACTCTGGACATCCCGCACAAAGAGAATGCTGCTCAATCAACTCTTTAGACTGGCCGATATCCTTCCATCCGCGGTCTTCATTACCAAAAGTCGCAGACTCTACCAGCTCTTGATACTCTGGGGGCATGATGTCCGCCAGATCTTCGCAGATTTCAATTTTTTCCTTGCTCATAAATTCCCCTTAAATTTAAATTCCCCTTTCGGGAAAAATGGCTTAAATAATTATCCTTCTGATTAACTACCTGTTGCAATTTTATCAGTAGCGATACCCAAGTGAACTTTAATCTCCTGAGCAATCACTTCAGAAGGCATGGTCATGCCACCTGCAACATGAGGTCCAACATAAACCCGTTCATTATCCGGAATTGTTGCTCTAATTTCCCGGGCCAACCAACCTGCAACGTTGAACTCAGGCACGAAAATATGTTTCGCGTTTTTGGTGGCTTGCTTGATTTCTTCATACGGGAACGGGCGAATGGTTTTGATTTTAATCAATCCCACCTTGATGCCTTCCTCTTCAAGTAAGCGAATGGCTTCCCGACTTTGCGATACAGCCGTACCCGAGCCAATAATCAGGATCTCTCGATCCGTATTGTGCTCATCAATCAACCCATCCAGAAGCGCAATGGTGTGTTTGCGGGAACGCTCAACCGCAGCATGCACTTCCTGTTGCCATGAGGCGTGGGTGGCATAGCTGATATAATTGGATTTCATTACGAAAGGATCGCGCATCATTCGAATCGGCGCGACTTCCATATCCATACACGTTACCGGTGATTCATAAGGATCATAAGGTGTCAGACATAGGTCTTCCGGTGGAAGTTCTACAGTATCCTTGGTATGTGTCACGAAGAAACCGTCACAGCAAGTAGCTAGAGGAACATGAACATCCGGTTGTTCAGCAACAATGAATCCCTTTAAAATAAAATCAAACAGATCTTGAGCGGTTTCTGCGTGCCAGACCAACATCCCTGACTCCAACAGATAATGCATTTCCAATGTATCAGGCTGAATGCTGAGGGGTGAGTTAATTCCCCGGCAGGTCACACAAACCTGAATCGGCAGTCGAGATCCGGCCCACATGGGGAAGTTCTCCATAGCTCTCAAGGTACCGGGTCCAGCCGTGGTGGTGAAAACACGATGTCCGCCAAAAGATGCACCGGCACATTGTCCCATTACCGCAAATTCACTTTCTCCACGGAAATATTCATCCACGTAGCCTTCAGCATACAATTCACCGATCAGCGCCGCTGCTTCACTCTGAGGAGTAATAGGATATGCAACGGATGTCCCAACACTTGCAATCTTGATAGCAGCACGAATAACTTCACTACCGGTCAAAAAGCTGGGTTTCTGTTCAGCCTTATAAAAAATGTCATTCACATCCGTATAAGTCTGGCCCTTTGCATTTTTCTGCCCCAATTTAACGTGCTTAGAGGCAATGACCCGTTTGTTTTTAAGCTCTACTTGTTTATTCATAAATTTACTCCCGAATAAAGAGTATCTAGATATGGTTATGTACTAATACTATTTCTATATTTAAGCCGTATTCATCGTCTCTTCTCTGATCGGCTCTTCAATTCGTCCTGCACGTCCCCGCTTAAACTGAGTAAAAGGAATTGCCTGAGACTTAACACCTTCCGACTTCAATTTCTTAATCGCATTTGTGAGTCTCTGTATCTTCTCCACACTTGCATCACGGAAAGAAAGACAGGCATCTTCATGCCCTGCCATGGCACACAGAGCCAGTGTGTAACAATTCGTACCACCACGAATAATCTTAAGGGCCAGGTTTGCCTGATGGCAATGCACACCAATAAAAAGACCAACATCGATCTTGGAGTGCCATATCGTCAAGTTGGGGTGATTGGGATTTATCTCAACCGCCGCATTGATTTTGGGATATTTGGGACGGTAATCCGCCATGGGAATTAATCTCATAGGAGCTTCATTCGCCAGTTCACGGATAGCTGCTGCTTTTTCCGCCACATGGTCGTTCCACTTCCAGAGCACCAGAGGTCCAGGGAAAATGGTTGGTACTTTCGCTTCTAATATTTTCCTGGCCGCATGTTCATAGGCTTCTTCCTCAGGAACAATCCGACCTTCTATATGCGCTTCCCCGGGATCGGGCAAAATGTTTCCCATTGATGCAGCCGCAGGCGGCAAAAAAGCCTCCGGCCCAGCTTTGACCTCATATCGACTCATTCTAAAAATCCTTAATCTATAAGTTTATTTTGAAAAAAGAGTTTAATCATAAACCAGGCCCAAAAAGTTGTCAAACCATAATAACTAAAATAGCTTAGGCCCTTCTGCACACTTATTTTTTCCAGTATATCTTGTCTTCACTATACACCTTTAAGTATCAACCTCCAAGTCACATAAATACTCTCTAGCTCGCCGAATTCAGCAGCCAAAAAACCAAATAACCCTTATTTTAACAGCACTTTATGGAAAAGGGCGTGGCCATTCGCCCAAATTATTTCGGCAATTTCTGCATATCTTCCAACATCGACAAGGGCTCGAAAGACCTGACCCCGGCTGACCACTAATTCAACAAATTTGATGTAATTATAGACGATTCTGAAAAGCCAGATTATTAAACTGGCATTACCATCCAATTGAGATTTAGCACAAAACAAAAAACCTCTGTTTAAAGTTGGGCTTTTAATTCCTGCAACATCAAAAGGTGCTTTTTTTCTTCAACCAGCAAATGAGAAAAGATAGCTTTCACATCCAGTTTTTTCTCTTTTTCCAGCAAGCCCCCTAGAATCTCAATAGACCTTTTTTCTGATTCAATACCCAGGTCAAGTGCCTGTTTGTCGGTTTGAATTTCTTTCGTGGAAGTAGTATTCAAAGCGGGGAAAATTTTACCCTTCAGTTCTTCACTAATAAATCGAGATAAATATTCCTTAGGCCTGCTTCTCCCTGCTATCGCTGGTTGCAGGTAACGGGACTTTTCTTGAAGAGCCTGGATATGCTCTCTTTCTTCTCCTGCCAGACGGGAAAACATCTCCTGAATCCGAGGGTTCTTAATCTTCCTGCCCACCGATTCATAAAAAAACAACCCTTCCTTTTCGATAAACAGACTGATCTCAATCGCATCCATGCATTGAAATGAAGTTCTGTTAAGATCCTCACTCTTTATTTTTCCCTTTTCCATTCCACCCCCAAATCTTAAAGGCGCTTGCTTATAACATATTGCATTGCCCACGATTATTAACCAACAATATCATAGCTTGACGTTTACTTCTTTTGAAGATTCAAAAAAAAACATCTGAAATGAAATTTCCCCAATAAAAATAATATGTTATAGTCAAAAAAGAAAAGCTTGGAGCTTGTGACCATGCCCTTGAAAGTAAGACTCCAACCTTGGCGGGAACCTAAAACAAAATCACTTCTTACCCCTGAGCCAAAACTATGAAAAAAGTCGAAATTTTTACCGATGGTGGATGTAAAGGCAACCCTGGCCCAGGCGGTTATGGGTGCATCCTCAAACAAAAAGACCACATAAAAGAAATCAAGGGCGGTGATCCAAAAACCACAAACAATATTATGGAGATGACCGCCGTTATTGTTGCCCTGAAGCAACTACGGGAGCCCTGCGAAATAAGATTAACGACCGACTCACAATATGTCGTAAAGGGAATGACTGAATGGATAAATGGGTGGATTCGCAACGGTTGGAAAACAGCTTCGCGGCAACCAGTTAAAAACAAGGAGCTCTGGCAGGAGCTGATGAAATTAAGCAAACCTCATTCCATTGAGTGGATATGGGTGAAAGGACACAATGGTCATCCACAAAACGAACGGTGTGACCAACTGGCAAATGAAGCCATCGCTGAGCTTCAGATCATTTGAAATAATCTGCTCTCTTTGAAGAACAAAAGACTGTTAAAAAGCATCCATTTTTCATCGGAAGGATAAACTGAAATTGATCTCGAAACAGCCTCTTCTCAAAAACAAATCAAAGCTATACCCTGTCATTATCATTGGACTTTTCTTTTTAGTCGCATCCTGTTCTACAAAGGGCCCAACCCATACAACAGACTCTTACCCGGACCGTATGGGAAAATATGGAGATTCCCATGACTCCGATTTAGGCTACCGACAAGACAGACTGCGGAAGCAAGATGAGAAAACGGAAAAAAATCTGGAGCAGGATTCAGAGTCTTTCACCGTTCCGTCAAATCTTGACAAGTTGACCGGTTTCGCAGATGACTTGAGCCGTGCATCTCTGGAAAAAGCCATCACTAATCAGCTCCAGGCCATGTTTGAGCAAGAACTTTCCACACCCGTAAGGCTGGGGTCATTCACCCTGACACGCGGACGTCTGGTAGAAACCCTCGAGGCGTTTTTAAAAATTCTGAAACAGGAGCTGCCTTTAGAAGAATTCAACAACAAGATTTCTGAAGAATTCGTTCTTTACCGTGTAGGAGTTGGCAAAGAAAAGAAAGTATTGTTCACCGGCTATTACCGACCCGTTATTGAAGCCAGTCCCGTGCGCACTGCTGTCTACCGCTACCCCATCTACCAGATGCCTCAGCAAGGCTTTCAACAAGTGAAATATAAAAAAGGCATCCAATTGGTAGGCACTAATGTGGGGATAAAAAAAATTCGCGAGACATATACCGAGAACAAAGCCTGGAGGCGTTTCACTCGTGAAGACATTGACCACAAAGGTGCCTTAAAGGGACAAGGACTGGAAGTAGCATGGCTCAAGGACGAACTTGAACGATTCTTCCTTCATATTCAGGGTTCCGGCATGCTGGAGTTCCCGGATGGCACTCGTCAAAGCGTTGGATATCAGGGCTCCAACCAATATTCCTATACAGGCATTGGAAAACTGATGATCAAGGATGGAGTAATCGATATTTCTCAAGGTTCCATGCAAGGGATTAAAAAATATTTTTCCGATCACCCACAAGATATATCCAAATACCTCTACCAGAATAAACGATATATCTTTTTCACTCTCAATGATAACGAAGGACCTCGTGGATCAGGAGGTGGAGAGTTGGTGGGTGGGCGATCTATCGCTACCGATAAATCCATTTACCCTGCCGGAGGACTGGCTTTCATAAAAGTCCGCCAACCTGTTCTCAATGAGAAAAATGAGATCGTGCGCTGGCAACCCGTTTCAAGATTTGTGGTGGACCAGGATACTGGAAGTGCTATTCGGGGACCGGGCCGCGGCGATCTGTTTTTTGGAACCGGTCAAAAAGCAGGAGCCAAAGCAGGGCACTACCATGAGCGGGGAGAAGTCTATTACCTGATCAAAAGAAGTTAAAACTGCAAGACAACAATTTCCCAGACCCTGTTTTTATTCTTCGCTATATAACGCGACCAGCCTCTTGTCGATAAAATCCATTCGCTCATCCGGAACCATTAACTGCTCTTTCTCCGGATCACCCTGAACTGCTGAATAGTCCAGGTTTGCCGGGTTTCTCTTGACCATGCAGGCAAAAGTAATGGTTTCAGGTTTTTCTTCCACCTCCAGATAATCCACCGCACGAATGAACGAATGGCCTGTAGTGACAATATCATCGACTATAAGCCAATGCGTCTCGGCGGAGTGAGGAGAAGCCGCAATCTGGGCATAATCCAACCTTTTTTTGGGCATGATGTAGAAAGGCAGGTTCATTAGCTTGGATAATTGGTGACCTATACGGATGCCTTCCGTTTCACACCCCACCACCACACTGAACTTTCCGTGTTGCTTTTGCCACACCAAAAGTTTTTTCAGGAGCATCTCGCAATAAGCCTCGTTCATGGCGTCCGACAGATCTCCATATTCATAGGTGTAAGACGATTTGACCCCTGAACTGAGAACAAAATTTCCTTTTTTTATGATTCTGGAAAACACTGCAATCCCTCCCTTTAAAAAGTTGTCCTGGCCAAATGCCTTCCGTTCTACAAACTCAAACTGCTACTGAGACCAGCCGTATTTTCCTATCAGCGGAACGAATTTGCAATCTCCTAAATTCCGACGGCTTACATGATCTCCTTTTTTGGTCAAAACAACCAGTTTTTGCTTATCTGCTTCTCCGATGGGTGCCACAAGTCGTCCTCCGTCCCCCAACTGCTTGATCAGGGACTCAGGAATATCCCTTGCTGAAGCTGTTATCAGGATAGCGTCAAACGGAGCCTGGTCTGGCCAACCATAAGTTCCATCAAACATCTTAAAAACAATGTTCATATAATTCAAACCTTCCAAAATTTTTTGGGCCTTACGGGAAAGGTTATTTAAACGCTCTATGGTAAAAACCTGACGGGCCAGTTCAGCAATAATGGCCGTCTGGTAACCAGAGCCCGTACCGATTTCCAGAACCCGTTCCTCACCTTTCAAGCCAAGCGCTTCAGTCATAACACCTACAATATAGGGCTGGGAAAGCGTCTGGTTTTCTCCTATAGGAAGAGGTGTGTCACCATAAGCCCTATGTTGCAGGGAATCCTGGGCAAACAAATGGCGAGGAACCCGGCTCATCGCTTCCAACAGTCGTAAGTCTTTGACTCCACGCTCAACCAATTGCTCTTCAACCATTTTGCGGCGTTGTCCGGCGTAGGACTGGATTACTTCCGGAGATAAGCGACTCATATTTTCTCCACGGACATGGATGTTTTATTTTTCGAAAGTGGTATCGTTTCGTTCAGGACAGGAAATCGTTATCCGGTTCCTTCTCTTCCCATCTTGATTTACGAAACGGATTCATTCCAGAGAGTGAATAAGGCAGGGCATTCATTTTTTTGGGATTTTGGTAAAAAACCCACTCCCAGCAACCTGACCGCTTGTCGTATTTGAGAAGATAAATATTTTCATCATCCGCCTTAACTTTAAAATAAGACGAACCCTCTCCATACCAGCGGTCAATGATTTCCTCCACCTTGTAACGACTGCCCTTCAAGATGAAGGCTACCGGGTTTTCCTGTAATTGCGATCCTGTATAACATTCCACCTTAAGCATGGGCTAATGTTATGACTTTCAATAATAATTGTAAAGAGTTAAAGCTCTGGTCCACGCCCAACAATGGAAAAACCATGTCCAGCGGTACTCCCGTTAAGAAGCCACGGACAGAAAAATTACTGTTATAATCCATCCAAGGCCCAGATTTTCTTAGCCAGATAAAATTTTTCTGCACACTTACCGGATAAATACCACCACCATGACTGGACCAGAATTAGGAAAAATTCGCCAGCATCTTGAAACAATTATAGGCGAAAGAAACCCCTTTACACAGCCAAAACACCTTAAAAAAACAGCTAAATATCTGGTCGATCAATTTGAAGAAATAGGGCTGGAAATCACAAAGGAAACTGTCGAGCACGAGAACAGCCTATCGGATAATATCCTTGCCCTGCAACCAGGCGATAGCAACGAGCTTTTTGTTATTGCGGCTCATTATGATTCTGTACCAGATTCTCCAGGAGCCGATGACAATGCCAGTGCCGTTGCGGCACTAATAGAAATTGCACGAATCCTTAACCAAACCTCACACAAAAAATCCATTATTTATTCAGCATTCACTTTGGAGGAATATGGGTTCATAGGAGCTAAACATTTTATCAATCATGATACTGAAAGGATAAAAAGACTTTCCGGTATGATCTCTTTGGAAATGGTAGGTTTTAAAAACTCAAGACCGAACTCACAGTCTTATCCCCCTTATGTAGACATGAGCAATTATCCTGATACCGGAGACTTTATCGCTGTTGTGGGAAACGAGCCTTCAACTGAGCTTGTAAAAACTTTAAGGAAAGAAATGACACGCTCTGTCCCTTCACTTAAAGTGGAGTCCCTTGTAGTTCCAGGACAGGGAGGAAATTTCTCAGAAGTGAGATTGAGCGACCATTCCCCATTCTGGGACGCAGGCATCCCGGCAGTTATGGTCACCGATACGGCTTTCTTCAGGAACCCAAATTACCACACTCCTAACGATACACTTGAAACACTGGATCTGGAGTTTATTCGAGATAACACTCAGGCGATAGCCGCATTTCTGCAACAATATCTTAACCAGACAAGCTGAGGTTGAATGAAGGAAGAATCTGAAAAAGACGAAGAACCTTCTTTGGAAGGCGCGCCGAAGCAAACTCCTCCGGCTGAGAAAAAAAAGAGATCGGCTGGGAAAATTCTGTTTCGCGGAATTATGTATTTAGTATTTCTCTTCTTTTTATGCGTAACTGCCGCGGGAATTATGCTGGAATATTACTTCCCAGCCGAAGAAGCCAGAAAGATTGTCGAAGGTCAGGTCACTAAAATACTTCAACTTCCTTTCAAAATCCAGAAACTTGGCTTCAGTCTGCTCAGCGGAGCGCAACTCGACAACGTAACATTGGGTTCTGCATCCAATCCGATAGCCCAGGTAAAAAAAATCGTTCTCGATTATGACCTGACCAAACTTTTTCAAGGGAAACTGGTCATAAACCAGATTCTGGTCGATCACCCTCAACTTACTGCGGTTTCAAAAAATGGAACGTGGAATTTTCAGCCTCTATTGGCAATTGAGAAATCTCCATCCCCTACACACCCTCCTGACAGTGGAAAACCCATGCCTTCCTTACCCTTGGCGGAAATTGACATCAATGAGGTGATGATTCGTCAGGCTTCTGCAAATCTCGATCAGGATGGGAAACTCAGCGGACGTATTGAAGGGCTCAGTCTGGAAGCTAAAGGTAAAGCCAGCCTCAAAGCCATTGATCTGAAACTAAGAGTTATCATGAAGCCGGGTACTGACCCTAATATAGGTTTCCAATCTACACGTGAAGGAAGTTTTCAAACCAGCCTGTTTACGGACCTGGAGTTTTCAGCAAGGGATTTACACCGGTTGTCAGTAATCGGCAAGTTTGGGTTAAAGAAAACGAAACTGAAGACGAAACCCTTACCGGATATCACTACAGAAATGGATGCTGAAATTTCCCAACAACCTGAAACGCTGAATCTGAAAAAACTATGGCTTTCACTGGGAAAAAACAACCAGATACAGATGTCAGGAAGTGCCGCTAATTTTCCTAAAGACCCATCTTTCAAAATAAAGATCGAAAAAGCATCTTTTCAACTGAAAGAACTCCTCAAGTTGGGAAAACCATGGCTCCCACCTTTATCAGGCAGAGGGCTCCTGAAAGCGGAAGCATTAAAAATTAGCGGCCAGATTTCCAACTTTGAATTGAGAAGCTTCAATATAGATGAGGGAATCCTTGTAACAGAAAAATTATGGGCAAACTATCCTGATCAAAATCTCCAACTCGAAGATTTGAGCAGCAAAATTGACTTAAAAGAAGTAGCCCTTGAAAGTTCGCAACTAACAAATGCATCTCTAAACATTAATATGCAATTGAATAGGGGAATCGCTCAAAAGGCAGAAATCAAAAACTGGAAACAGTCTCTAAGTCTTACTGCCAAAGGAATTGAAGATGTACTTTGGGAGTTCGGCACAGACATAAAATCTTTACATTATGACCACCCGGAAGCCAAAGACATATATCTTCCGGCCCATGTGAAAGGTTCCGGACATCTCAAAAATCACGACCTCAACAATCTTAAAGTTTCATACAAACTGGGAAGCCTTGCCGAAGGCGCATTAGCGGGAACCATAAAAAATTTCGGAAAGGACTCTGTTCAACTGGAACAAGACTTCAGCTTGAATCTCGCCGAAGCAGCAAACCGACTGCCCCAAAAGTATTCCTCAAGTATTCCAGAAAATTTTGAAGGAACTGCCCAAGCAAAAACTGCAATAAGCTGCAAATTAGACGATAGCTTCATGCCAACACAATTAAATGGAAAGGCAAACCTGGAATTGGTAGGACTGACTGCCCACTTGAAACAACCCCCAATTAAAATCAACAACCTCAACACACGCGCAACTTTTCCTCTGGAATTTGAGGCCAATAAAGGGGTAAAAATCTCCAATTTGGAATTTCACACAGAACTTAATAATGCCGAAGCTTTAGAAAACTGGGAAATAGGCACCCTAAAACTCAACACAAAATTAGAAGCAAAAGGGTTCCATAATTTAAAACCCCGGTTTGGTACCCTGCCAATTAATTTGGACGCTCGCGTTGAGCTGGCAGACCTGAACAGTCCCACCCTATCCCTTGCTAACTTGAAAAGCAAAACAAACCTTAAAGCCGATGTATCGTCCGATGATGTTCGCAACACTCGGATGAAAGGGAGCCTATCTTTCGATGACCTGTCGGTAATGGAAATGTTGAAAGCCAATGACTGGTTTTCAAGGTTTAATCTGGATGTACATGACAAGTCCCTGACCCGGGTTCGTCTTTCTCAAAAGACCCAAATCAACAAACCGTCTTTTCACCAAAACGAAATGGATGTGGAATTAAAATCGGTGGACCTTGAGACATCAAGCAGACAAAATCTGCAGCTAGGGAATGTGAACCTAGACAATTTTTTATTGAGAATCCCGGATATGGTCAATACCCGGTTAAAAGCAACTATTAAAGAATGGGGAAAAAATTTCGAGATCGATGGCAAAATTGAATCACTCAAACTGGCTTCTGTATGGAACACGCTGCCTGAAAGCTTGAAATCAGGGCATGAGAACCTACAGCCCGGAGGTACTCTGGACGCCAGTTTGAAAACCAAAGGAGGTCTGCCAGCAAACAAAGAAGCACCCCCTCTACAAATTCTCACTTCTTTAAATACAAAGGCCGAGGTTATTCTTAAAAATGGTCTCGTGGATGAGCTTGTTCTGGGTAACCAGAAAATTCGCGCCGACTCTTTGAACCTTAATACCAAACTGATTTCTGAAAATGGCAATGGAGGTCTATCCGGAAAGTTTTCTGGAAAGCTGGAGGGACTGGCAGGCATTCCTCTTAACCCTGAGTTTGGCTTTAATTATTCCCTAAATAACCTGGATAATTTAAAGATCAAACAGCATCAATTGAAATTGATTGGTAGAGGAGTTGAGCATACGATGGAAGGCTATATTAATGGGTTAAAACCTTTCATCAATGGGCAGAGCCCCATTCTGTTTGAAAAACTCTTAAACAAACTGGATATCAAGCTGGGTTCTACAAACACTCTCAATATCGCCCAGGCAACCACTTCAACCTCAAAAGAGTTGTTCGGTGGTGCAAGAGTTCAAGGAACGCTGACATCAAAAACATTTTTTCAACAAAGCGCTGGCAAAAAATTAAACCTGAAAGGAAGTGTTGGATTTGATAAGTTCAGTCTTCACCTTCCTTCGAGGATTGTGTTGAATAATCTGAACGGCACTTTCCCTTACACCAAAACCATTATTCTGGATCTGGAACAGCTTAAAGACAAACCATACGTGTTTTCCCCTTCGCAAAAAAAATTCTTCACCCCGTTAAGAAATTTCTCCCGCTATAAAAATATCCTCCGTGCAGATTCACTGGAAGTTAAGGGACAAACCATAAACAATATAGGGCTGGACGTAGTGTTCAAGGATAACCAATTCATGACTGAAAAGTTTATTTTCGATGTGCTTGGAGGAGCAGTGGGCGGCAACCTGTTTCTGGTCCAAAACAGGGAGGGACCTGTTATAAAATTTTCAACAGAATTCGCCGGCGTCGACTCTTCCAAACTTCTTCCCATATCAAAAGAGAATGATATAGACTCCAAAATAGATGGCAACCTGCAAGTAGAGCTAAAAATTCAAACCGGGCTGGAAGGCCAGCCAGTTTCTCTTGATCAGTTAAGCGTAAATATTGCCATCACACGCATTGGAGCAAAAACCCTTGATCGATTACTTTTGTTTCTTGATCCGGAAGAAAGCAAACCTGCAATTATGGATACCCGTGCCAAGCTCAAACTGGCAACTCCGCACAAGGTGAAGATCGTTCTGGAAAACGGCAACTTGAATTTCGAAGCATGGCTTAAAAGCGATCTGCTTGGCATTATCAAAGCCCCCGAGCTTAAACGGGTTCCAATAGCCAGGCTAAAACGGTTCAACACCATCCATGAAAACCTGCAATCCCTTAAGAGTCTGGAAAAAATATCAAATTACCTCTCCGCCCAAGGGTTGCAATTTGAAGAAGGTAAATTAACTCTACATTATTGAATAGACGAACAAATAATATTTATTACGGCTAACAAAAAGAAAATGTCAGAAGATTTGGTATTTACGTGATGTTATCGATCGTGGGCAGTAATGCTAGATATTTTTTGCTTCAAAGTTACATTCTGGGTTTGCTTGAGCTTCTCCCCAAGTCTGCATGGTTGATTTAAATTCAATAAAAAATTCATTTTTACGTTTGCGAATCCATTTTCTGTCTTCCCCATTTCTATATGCACGGTAGCCTATCCAAATATAAAGACAAATCAGGACAAAAGATAGAATCATATATATAGTGGCAGAAAAACCAGGGTTTTTGAGATGAATAAATATTGGGTTGGCAAATGCAAATGCCGCTAACAATACAAGGGTGACGTAAATCCCATAAACCTGCATGGTCAAACGACTTACCTTTGCAGCTAAAATATTATCTTTTTTGGCTCTCAGTCTATCTAGAGTTGGAGTCTCATTTTCGGCTTTTGGTACTGATACCCCTGCAACCTCATCCTTCACAATTTTCATTTCATCTTTATGATAACCGTCTATATATTGAGTAACAGCCAACAAAACAGAACTCAACACAACCAGACAAGTCACATGAGATATGGAAATCAGCATTCAGCCTTAACAAATCAGTTTGAGTTTATTAGTTTTAGCTAAACCAGAACGGAGGCGGGGATTGCTTTACCTGCTTCGTTGTAGAAATTCAAAAGTACTTTGCCTAAAGCCTCATCATCGAAACTAGCATCAGCTTGTGCTTGGTTATGGTCGGTTTCGATGCGAAATCGCCTATCACCAACAAGTATGAAATGAGGGATATTGATTTTTTTTCCTGTCTTATTAACCCGTAGGTCTCCTCTCTCAGTCACAGCACTAGCAAAGTGGTTACCTGATAAATCCACATCCTCTAAAACAAATACTGTAACCTGAACCTTATCCAATAATAAGTTTATTTTCTGGACGAGTTTATTATAAAAAGTTTTATCAAGGCTTCCCGAAACGATTTTAACGTCCTCGGTCTTTTCCAAGGCAACATCCAAAAGATTTTCAAATAATATCAAAGCATATTCTTTGGAATCATTTTTGATAATGTCACATTTTAAGTTATTGCGGCAATCTAAGACCTTTTTCTCAAAATTAGAAAGGTTTTTCGTTATAGACATAAATCCTCTAAATTAGTTTATATAAAGGAATTATCGGCAAATCAAATAACAAACTTGATAGACCATTATTCCCGCAAGACACCTTTCAATGGACTCAAGCTTGAAAGGAAAAAACAACTTTGCCAATCAAAATATAACTTAGAATTAATAAGTTTAGGGTAGTAGCAGTATATCTTGTTGGCACTGTATGTCAACTGATACCTACGCTAGTGTGGGGTTTAAAACAAAAGTACAACCTTTTAGTTATTTACGCACTTTTTACCCAGTATGTCAACTAGATATTGTGCACCAACAAACCATCAAAACACTATATATTGTGGCTTAAGCGAATTACTTTTTTCCATTAACGTCCACATTCTGCTTAAATTATACAGCTTCCATATAATGTAGTTAGAGTCAAGGTATTAATCAGTTAAACCTATAATTTAAAAAGGGTTATTAAAAAATAACCTAAGTAAAGATCATAGGTTCAATATAATTTTTAATCAGAGCACTCACAAACTACGGCGCCACGAAAGCTACCTTCTTCCTCTTCCTCTCTGACCACCTCCTCGGTTAGTCCTGCCGTGCCCACCGCGTTGGCCTCCTCGCTGTTGACCCATTCCCTGCCTTCCCCGGGACTGACCGCCACGCTGCCGGCCCATCCCTTGCTGGCCTCGACCTCGCTCACGGCCCTGCATCTGACCAAACTCGGACCGACCCCGACCACCTCGCTCATCACGCCTTTGTTGAAAATCTCCCTGACGATCCTGTCGTCTTTCCTGTCTGGCGTCTCTGCGCTCCTGGCGACCTTGTTGGCGATTGTCTCGGCGATCCTGACGATTTTGCTGGAACTCATCCCGTCTTTCCTGATGAGCGTCCCGATGTTCTTCTCGCCGCTGCTGGAACTGATCCCGTCGGTCCTGGCGGTTTTGCTGGAACTCATCGTGTCTTTCCTGCCGTGCGTCCCGGCGTTCTTCTCGCCGCTGCTGAAACTGATCCCGTCGGTCCTGGCGGTTTTGCTGGAACTCATCGTGTCTTTCCTGCC
>CAYFNV010000024.1:39585-56266 GCA_964344595.1 uncultured Nitrospina sp.
GTGCGTCCCGGCGTTCTTGAAAATTTTCCTGAAACCCCTCCCCATCATTGAATGTCTGACACCACCCTTTGATTGGATATAATCCAACAATCAAAGCAAATCCTAGTCCTAATGCCGTTAGCTTAGAATTTTTCATCACTCCTCCGTTTACAAAAAGATGAAATCAGAAAAAAAAGACCGCACCTTATGGCGCGGTCGGGTCAAATCATTTTCCATATAACAAGAATTCCAAATCCAAAGCCTCTCTAAAAACTTATTGAGATAATGACCTTTTATTTTGAAGAACCCTTAAGTAGTTCTTTCATGACGGACTCAGCCTCTTCCTCTACTTCCTCTCTCTTCCTCCATTCCCAGACTTTCAAATGAGACCCCATATAATAAGAATGGTCTAAAAGGGATTCTCCATCCATCGCACCCCATCTACCATCTTCGGCCTCAGTCAGTGCTTCATATATTGGGTTTTCCACCGAAGTATAAAAAAGTTCCATGTCTTCATTGCTGATGGGTTTGCCCAGCAAAACTTTTATGGAAGTATCATCCATTTCATAATCATCTTTAATGGACTTCAACGCCTCTTCTTGGGATTGGCCCGTCTGCATAAGTTTTTCAATTTCCTTCTCAATGGCTTTATTTCTCTTGGCAAAAGGATAATGCGTGTAGCCAAGCTCGTGTCCAATATGAAAATCCAGATCGGGAAAATACAAATACACCCAGTCATCAAAATCAATCTGGACACCTTCTGAGGCACCATATTCTTTTGCTTTTTCGGGATCATCCAAAATCAGCTGATTATAAATTTTTACAAATCGTTTCATGCTGTCATACACCAGGGCATGGTAGTAGGCGTTCATTCGATACCAGTTGGTGCTGGAATTTTGACCGTTAGACAGCTTCCTGAGCAGGAGCATGATTTTGTCCGCATCTCCAAACCGGTGAGACATAGGAAATGCATTGCGAAGATATTCGTTTAATTGCTCCTCATTTCCTTCAGCCTTCTGCATATTCAGTTGCAAGTGATTTTTAGCATAATCCAGAGCATGATGGACCAAACGTTCATGGTTTAATTTTCTCTGATAATCCATATACTGCTTGAACTCGTCGTTCTCAGATTCTTTGGAGTTTTTAGGCTGATTCTGGGTGATATCTTTTGCAAAAGCTAACATATTTCTCTCTATCAATTGTTTTGGGAAAGTCTTATTTTGACTGTTTAATAGATTGATTTCAAGATATTTTAAGCACCTTCTTTCCAGCAAACTTCAAAAGAGCCGATTAAAAACGTTTATTTACACCTACATAATCCATAAGACTCCCCTAGGTTAATTATAAATCGATTCTATCAGCTCTTGCTCATTACTTGGGTGAAAGTAATTTCGTGTGACCTATTCAGGTTCTCTGCCTTCTGATTGACAAGACTTGAGCAGTCTGATAGCGTAATCCGATTAACATTTTGCTAATTTATTTTTAATCTGAAAATTATGCCCTGGGACGATTTACACGAGCCGAAAGGCCCTGAAGACAGGTTTAGAGGTAACCGAGGACAAGGTGGAGGAGGCTCTCAAAAACCTCCTTTTGATATCCCACAAATTAAAGTTCCTCAATTCAAACCATCCATGTTACTGGGAATCATATTGCTCCTTCTTGTCGTATGGATTGTGCCTGGAACCTTTTATTTTGTTGAACCCGATGAAGAAGGAGTGGTCACACGGTTTGGGAAATTCCATCGTACAACTTCGCCCGGTTTACACTTTAAATTTCCTTCCCCCATAGAACACGCATCGACCCCAAAAGTTCGCCAGGTGCGTAGAGCAGAAATCGGATTCAGAGCTTCAGAAGGAAGACCCATGCAACGGGTACCTGCCGAGTCTCTCATGCTGACCGGCGACCAGAATATCATTGACATCAACCTCGTGGTCCAATACCGGATCATGGATTCGGTTCAATACCTTTTCAACGTACGCCGACCTCATAAGCTGATTCGTGATGCCGCGGAAACGGTCATTCGCGGAATAATAGGTAGTAAGAAAATTGACGAGGCGTTGACCACCGGTAAAGCCGAAATTCAGGTTCTCGCTAAGGACCGAATTCAAGAACTCCTGGACAGATACGAATCCGGTCTTCAAGTAGTGACCATTCAACTTCAGGATGTACACCCTCCTGAGCAAGTCGAAGCCGCCTTCAAAGACGTTGTCAGTGCCCGTGAAGATAAAGAACGAATGATCAACGAAGCACAGGGTTATAGAAACGCAGTCATTCCTGAAGCACGTGGACAAGCTGCAAAGATTGTCCGAGAGGCAGAAGGTTACCGGGAAAGAATCGTAAAAACAGCTGAAGGTGACGCCAAACGTTTTCTTCAACAATACGAGGAATACAAAAAAGCCCCAGATATAACACGCAAGAGGCTTTATCTGGAAACCATGGAAGAAATTCTGCCAACAATCGAAAAGTTTATTATGGAGGATAAAAAAGGCAGCGGCGTTTTGCCTATTCTCCCTCTGGGTAACAAGCTGATGGGGGGTAATAAATAAATATGAAACAAAATTCTCTGATAATAGCCGGTATCATAGCGATTGTTATTTTATCATCCTCCATGTTCACGGTTCATATGACCCAGAACGCGGTGGTTCTCGAACTGCAAAAACCTAAAGAGATCATTACCGAGCCTGGACTCTATTTCAAGATTCCGTTCTTTCAACAAGTCCGCTATTTTTCCAGGCAGTTGCTGGATAATGACTCTAATCCAGCCGAGGTCATCACCCGTGACAAGAAAAATATGTTGATCGATAATTTCACAATGTTCCGCATTGTTGACCCGCTGAAATTCCTGGAAACAGTCCGCGGAGAGCAGGGAGCGAGATCCCGTTTGGATGACATTGTCTATTCTGAGTTAAGGGTTGAAATCGGTACTCATACCTTACACGATATTGTCACAGAAACCAGAGATGCAATCATGGCCAAGGTAACCAAAGAATCCAATATCAAAGCCGCAGAATATGGCATTGAAGTTGTTGAGGTAAGAATCAAACGGACCGATCTTCCGCCTGAAATTGCCAATTCCATTTTCAACCGGATGAGGACCGAACGTGAACGGATAGCCATGGAATATCGCTCTGAAGGAAAGGAAGAAGCTACTAAAATTCGAGCGGAAACTGATAAGGAAAAAACTATTCTGGTCGCCGAAGCTTACAAGCAAGAACAAATGATTCGAGGTGAAGGCGATGCGATCGCAACCAAAGTTTATGCTGATGCTTTTAATAATGACCCCAAGTTTTATTCTTTCATGCGTTCCATGGAAGCTTACAAGAACTCTTTAAAAACCGACACCACACTCCTTATGTCTGAGGATTCAGATTTCCTGGGATTCCTGAATAAATCCAAATAAAAAATTTTTCCATGACCAGAGTGGTAAAAGACATGGAATATACTTATTATATAGATTGAGAAGCGTTCTCTTTACTTAATCGGGTGGCATGAGAATACTCATTGTAGGTGCCGGAATAGTTGGCTACAATCTCGCACAGGAGCTTTCACAGGAAGGCCATGATATTGCTATCGTGGACCAGGACCCGGAAAGAACCCGGCGTATAGCAGACACACTTGATGTCATGACTGTCGAAGGCAATGCCTGTTTGCCAAGTGTGTTAATGAAGGCGGGTATTAAATCCTCCGAAATGGTGATCGCTGTCACCGAAAAAGACGAAATAAACCTGCTCTCCTGTTTCCTTGCATACCGGTTTAAAGTTCCCAAGCGATTCGCCAGGCTCCGCAACATGGAGTTCACTAACAGTGACAGGGTATTCTCCTCTGAAGAGCTGTGTATTGATCAGGCCATAAATCCCGGACAAATCATTGTTGAAACTATCCTGAAGATTCTGGAAACTCCCGGCGTGGTCAGCGTTGCTGAGTTTGCTGATGGCGAAGTGCTGTTACGGGAATTTGATGTGCCAGAAAATGCCCCGATTGCGGGCAAAACTATTCAGGACATCCGTAGTATCACACAAATGGATTCGTTTCTTATTGTCGCCATCGTCCGTAATGGCGAACTGGTCATCCCCAAAGATCAAGACATCCTTCAATCTGGTGACAGGTTTTACACCCTCGTTGATAAAGAGTTTCTGCCATTTCTTTTACCCATGCTGAACCGAACACTTGATCAGGTTGAAAAAATTATCATTTATGGTGCTACGTCCACTTCAACCCGATTGGCAAAAGCCCTGGAAGAGGATATGCGCGACGTATGTATCATAGAACCTTCCAGGGAAAAAGCTCACAAGGCCGCTGACAAGCTTGAACGTACTGTAGTTTTGCATGGTAGTGGCACGGATATGGATCTGTTTAATGAAATCAATATGAAAGATGCCGATTTTTTTCTGGCTCTCTCCCACGATGATGAAAACAATATTCTCTCAGCCCTGCTGGCAAAGAAGTACGGTGCCAAACGCGCACTGGTCATCACCCATGACCCTGAATACCTGCCTATCCTGGATTCTATTGGAATGGATATCACCATTAACCCCAGGCTTATCACAGTCAGTGCTATTCTGAAACATTTAAGAAAAGGGCAAGTCATGTCTGTCTTCAAGTTGATTGAAGACGCAGAGGTGATGGAAATTGGTGTGGCCGAAGACTCCTCTATCGTTAAAAAACAAATTGGTAAAATCAATTTCCCTAAAGGTGCTATCATTGGGGCTCTTCTCAGAAAAGGAGAAATGGTACTACCCAATGATGGCGTCACCATCGAAGCAGGCGATTCGGTCATCGTGGTAGCCTTGCCTGGAACCATCGAAAAAATTGAAAAACTATTTGGCCGCAAGCGATCTTTTCTTCCTTTCAGATGAATATCCAGTCCATTTTCAGTGTCGTTGGAATTCTACTGGTCCTTCTTTCCGGGTTACTTCTCGCCCCGATGGGTGTTGCGCTGTATTATGGTGATGCTCCTATCGATGGATTCATCTCCGAGTCCTCAGCATTTGGCTGGGCATTTGGTCTGAGCCTGACATTCGGCCTGATATTATGGAAACTGTTTCCTTCAGGTTTAGCAAAACTAAGGGATCGTGAAGGTTTCGCTATTGTAACTTTTTCCTGGTTGTCGATGTCGGCTTTCGGGGCATTACCCCTGTATTTAAGTGGTGCCTGTCCGGAGTTTATAGACGCGTTTTTTGAAAGTGCCAGCGGATTTACCACTACCGGAGCTTCAATCCTTCAGGATATTGATGCAATGCCTCACGGAGTTCTGTTCTGGCGAAACCTGATGCAGTGGGTCGGTGGGATGGGAATTATTCTGCTTTCCCTGGCTATTTTCCCCATGCTGGGTATTGGAAGCTTCCACCTGTTCAAGGCAGAAATTCCCGGCGGTTCTACAGTGGAACAAACACAACCCCGACTGGCCGAGACAGCAAAAATACTTTGGAAAACATATTTAACCCTGACACTTATCGAAATTTTTGCCCTGAGATTTGCCGGTTTGAGTTGGTTCGATTCGGTTTGCCACACTTTTTCAACGGTGGCAACAGGTGGGTTTTCACCTCATAATGGCAGTATCGGTGCTTTAGGCAATGTTTATATAGAAAGTATCATCATCCTTTTCATGTTTCTGGGAGGAATCAACTTTGCCCTGCATTTTCAATTAGTCCGAAGAAATTTTTCCGTCATTTTCAAAAATCCTGAATTCAGGGCCTATTGCGCATTGGTTTTTATAGGTGTCCTGTTTGTAACCTGGGGTCTCACCCAGGAATCCGCAACAGGTGACGCAGGACAAGCTTTCCGCAGTGCTGCTTTCACAGTGGTTTCCATTAATACCACTACCGGATTTGTTACGGATGACTTCAACTTGTGGCCGGAATATTTAAAACTCTTCCTCATTGCAATTATGATGATAGGGGGTTGTTCCGGGTCGACCAGCGGATCGTTCAAAGTCATTCGTATAATCATTTTGTTGAAAATTATTGTGCGCGAACTGAAAAACCTGGTGCACCCTCGCGCTATATTTCATGTCAAAGTAGGGGATAAAACCATTGAACCGGATGATCTTTCCAATGTTGCCGCTTTGACATTTCTGTTTATGGGCTTTACCGCTTTAGGCGGGGTACTGCTCTCTGCAATGGGTGTGGATTTCACTACTGCATTGTCTGCAACTGTGGCTTCTCTGTTCAATATCGGCCCGGGTCTTGGCGATGTAGGCGCGATGGGTAACTATTCCTCCATTCCGGCTATGGGTAAAGGTATTCTCATCTTTTTTATGCTATTAGGAAGGCTTGAAATATACGGAGTTATTCTGCTTTTCCTGCCTATGACCTGGCGCAAATAAAGGTTGATTTTAACCCGTCAATAATCTAGAATTCCGGCTTCCCGTCCAAATTTCTCCCTGATAAGGCTAATAATATACGGGATTAACCCTGACTCATATTATTTATTATTAGTCTTATCAGAGAGAAAACGGGTCAATTCTGGATCAAGCCTGTTAATGAATTTCTATGATCAACAGGCGGGATTAACCCTGATTCAACAAGGATTTAAACACTATGGAAACAAATCCACTTAAGATTACCGAACTTGTCTTACGGGATGCTCACCAATCTCTGCTTGCCACCCGAATGCGAACCGAAGATATGCTCCCTATTGCTGAAAAACTTGATCAAGTAGGGTTTTTCTCGCTTGAAATGTGGGGAGGGGCAACCTTTGATACCTGCATCAGGTTCTTGAATGAAGATCCCTGGGAACGCGCCCGAGCCCTTAAGAAAAAAATGCCTAACACCCCGTTTCAAATGTTACTGCGGGGACAAAATGCTGTCGGTTACCGCCACTATGCGGATGATGTTGTTGAGCGATTTGTCAAACAATCGGTAGAAGTGGGAATCAATATATTCAGAATTTTCGATGCTCTCAATGATTTTCGAAATATTGAAACCGCTGTAAAAACAGTAAAAAAATGCGGCGAAACCGTTGAAGGTTGTATCAGTTACACCGTCAGCCCGGTTCATAATATTGAATTATATCTGGACATGGCGCAAAGGCTGGAGGATATGGGTTCAGATATTCTCTGTATAAAAGATATGGCTGGGCTCCTCACCCCTGATGTGACCAAAACCCTGATTAGTGAACTCAAAAAAAATATCAAGCTTCCAATCCATTTGCACACTCATGCAACAACCGGACTTGTCGGCATGAATATGCAGTGTGCGATTGATGCAGGGGTGGATATGGTAGATACCGCCATCTCCTGTTTATCAATGGGTACCTCTCATTACGCAACTGAATGTATGGTAGCCGCGCTGAAAGGAACACCCAGAGATACTGGTCTGGACCTGAGTCTGCTTGAAGAAATCAACGATTACTTCATCGAAGTGAAGAAAAATTATGCAGAGTTTGAAAGCGATTTCAAGAGTGTCGATATCAACATCCTCAAGTCACAGATTCCCGGCGGAATGATTTCCAACATGGAAAACCAATTACGGGAACAAAACGCAATCGACAAACTTGACGAGGTTTTAGAAGAAGTTCCGCGAGTACGTAAAGATATGGGATATCCACCCCTCGTCACTCCGACCAGCCAGATAGTAGGTTCCCAGGCAACTTTGAACGTATTGACGGGAGAGCGTTACAAAGTAATCACTAAAGAAACCCGGCAGTGCGTGTTAGGAAATTATGGGAAACTTCCCGCACCAATAGATGAAGAGTTGCTGAAAAAAGTCTCAGAAGACGGAAAAGTAACCGATTGCCGTCCTGCAGATTTGCTGGACCCAGAATGGGACACCGTCTGCAAGGAACTGGGAGATTCACATACCAGCGAAGAAGATCGGCTTACATATGCCTTGTTCCCTAAAGTAGCTCTGAAATTTTTTGAAACTCGAGGAAAGCCCCAACCAAAATCTGCACCAGCCCCGGCAAGCGCAACAGTTGCTGCAAGCGCACCAGCCCCGGCAAGTGCTCCAGCTCCTGCGGCAGCTACCGCCCCTGCGGGTTCTGCCGTTTATAGTGTTCGGGTGAATGGTAAAGACTATACCGTTGAAGTCTCTACTGGAGGAGCGGTTGGTACGGCTCCGGCAGTTGCTCCAGCGGCCGCACCAGCACCCGCTGCAGCTCCACCAGCCAGTAGTGGTGGCGGCACTCCTTTGTTGGCACCTCTTCCGGGATCCATTTTCTCCTTAAAATGTGATGAAGGAGACGCTGTGAATGAGGGCGATACCGTTCTTATTATGGAATCCATGAAAATGGAATCGGAAGTTAAAGCGCATCAATCAGGAACTATCCAATCTATTCTGGTTAAAGAAGGCGATAACGTACAAACCGGCGACGAACTTATCATAATAGGATAATGGAATTCAGTTTCGGCGCATCCGCGTCAAAAATATTAAGCTCCACTGGCTTTTCCAGTCTGGCAGGTGGCGATTTGGTAATGATTTTAGTCGCCTGCACGTTGATCTATCTTGCGGTCTGGAAAAAGTTTGAACCGCTTCTACTCCTTCCCATGGGTTTCAGTGCGCTGCTGGCTAACATTCCTATGAGCATGATGGCCAGCACCGATGAGGGTGGACTGCTCAACATTTTTTACCAGGGAATCAAGCATGAGGTTCTTCCCCCCCTGATTTTCATGGGAGTGGGTGCGTTGACAGACTTTGGTCCTCTTTTGGCTAATCCTGCCACGCTTCTACTGGGTGCCGCGGCCCAGATCGGAGTTTACACCACTCTGATTGGTGCTGTACTTCTTGGTTTTAATATGCATGAAGCCAGTGCCATCGGTATCATTGGAGGAGCGGATGGTCCCACTTCCATTTTTATCGCAACCAAGTTGGCCCCGCACCTTTTGGCTCCGATTGCCGTGGCCGCTTATTCCTATATGTCTCTGGTACCGCTCATCCAGCCCCCGATCATGAAACTTCTGACTACAGAGGAAGAGCGGAAAATTAAAATGGAGCAGTTGAAACCAATATCACAAACGGTAAAAATTATTTTCCCGGTTATTGTGACCTTCGTCTGCTGTTTGATGTTACCCGGCGTCACCCCACTTTTGGGAATGCTGATGTTGGGCAATTTGTTCCGTGAATCAGGGGTCACCGCCCGCTTGCACGAGACAGCAGAAACCCATTTGATTAACATCGTAACTATTCTTTTAGCAACGGCTGTAGGCTCTTCCATGACGGCCGACTCTTTTTTGCGGGTTGAAACCATTAAAATCATTGTTCTGGGTCTATTGGCTTTCTGCGTCGCAACAATGGGAGGCGTTGTTTTTGGGAAAATCATGTGCAAAGCGACTGGAGGCCGTGTGAATCCACTTATCGGTTCAGCTGGGGTTTCTGCAGTTCCTATGGCGGCACGTGTTTCCCAAAAAGTCGGTGCGGACGCGGATTCTTCAAATTTCTTATTGATGCATGCAATGGGACCAAATGTCGCAGGAGTAATTGGTAGCGCAGTGGCCGCAGGAGTTTTCATCTCACTGTTTGGAGACAATGTGCCCGCACCACACGCAGAAATCGCTGATCTAGTTGGAACTGCAGAACCCAGTGCCAAAGCCGCAATATCCCAAGTAGTCGAAGCTATAAAACAAAGCCACTAAAAGGAAAAACTATGGAAGCTTCTTTTCTTGCAGCTGTTAACGTTTCTATTCTGGCCATGGCGGTTATTTTTACCGTTCTGACTATCCTGATCTTCACCATTCAGGCTCTTGTAAAACTGATTCCTTACAAAGCTCCACCTCCATTACCCGCGAAACGCAAAGCTAAGTCTGCCACAACAAGCACGAGCCAGGAGGACGACCATATAGCTGCAATTACAGCCAGCCTGGCCATGCACATGGGGAAGTCCCCCAACGATTTTAGAATCGTTAATATTTCCCAACGATAAAAATGGATTTTAACTGAGTGCTGTTGTTAAAACCTGTTGCGATAACCTGCTAGTTATCAACAGGAGTTTGCGGTGGTGCCGTTTGCAGGTTATCTGTTATAGGACTCAGGATGTCCTGTGGAGTCTGGAAAATACCCTGGAAGATTCCCATCAACTTCTTCCCAAGGGATGTAAAAGGAATAGCGCTTACATCTGGATCGTTAAAATCGCCCTTTACAGTATAGTAGGATTTCACCAGGCTTTTTTCATCTCCCCCGGTTATGATTTTACCCACCAGCGGAATCTTGGTCAGGAACCTGTCCAACTGTGCCATAGGCGCAACCCCCACTACTGTGTCCATTTGATTGTTAACCAGGTCAAAGTTTCCGACTATAGAGGTCCTGCGGTTTTCGGTTTCTACCACAAAGTTTTCCGTTTCAAGGATACCCTCTTTACAAGAAAAATCCCCTGAAATTTGTCTAAATGGAGAAACCTCGTCCTTTTCCAATGGATCAGCTTGAGGGATTGAGCTGAACAGCCTGCGAACTCCCCTTTTCAGCCTGTCAGTATTAATTTTTCCTGATTGTATATTAAGGGAAATATTGCCTGTTAAGGATCGAGAAATTTCTTGCCAGTCCTTTCCGCTTCCATTCATCCTTGCATCAATCATTTCCACATTTCCACTCAAGCTATCTCCAAATACGTCACCAAAAAAACCGAACAGGTTTTTTGTTTCCATATTCTTGGCTTGGACATTACCCTCAAAATTCCCAACACCCTCAAGGTCGATAAACATCTTCCCGCCACTTTTCACAGACGCATTGGAAGCAAAAGTCAGGTCCTTCATCTCAACTTCTCGGTCTTTCAGGGTTATGCTTCCGGTAATCTTATCCAAGTTCAAATGTTTATAAACCAATCGATCAAGGTTGAACCTGACTTTTCCCTTACCGCGTGAGAAAAATTCAGACTGGTTCAGTCGTTCAATTAGAGATATATCCTCACCCTGTGACTCAGGAAAAATTTCATCAATATCCAATCCCTTTCCAGAAAGATTCAAATCCAGGCTGGGTGTATCCCCTCTGAGATAAACTCCTGAAAAGTCAAGACCACTTTGATCGGATCCAATATATCCTGAGCGAATGTCCAGGCGGTTTTCTTTAAATTTAAGATTTGCATCCACGGTTACAGAAGTTAAAAAGTTTTCCGGGCGGATTTTCAGTTTTTTCAATTTCATCTCACCTTCAAATTTTGCTCTTTGAAGGTCGTTCAGGTTACCGGAACCAACAATTTTAAAATCAGTACTTCCATCAATCTCTGCATTGATAAATCTGAAAAACTGACGAGAAGGATATGCCTGAAAGTTATCGGCTTTCATACTGATTGTAAATTCCGGATTATCCAGATCAGGAATTCGAACCGTTCCTGAAACCTGGTTTCCTCCCAATTCATACGACCAGTTATCGATAGTCAGACCTTCATTTTTTACAACACTTCCTTTAGCTTTGAATTTACTCAAAGCATTTTGACGCTTTTCCATATAGCCGGGAATTTTATAACCCACCCGAGCCAAATCGGCCTGATGTTCAAATTCGAATGAATCCAGGTTTCCATTCAAACTTAAGGAAACGTGTGCGGGACCAGAAAACTTCAAGTCTTCGAAGAGAGGTAGATCTTTTAGGTCAGACTGAACAAGGCCGGGGAAATTAAGGCGGAGAGCATACTCCAGTGTCTTAATATTCTTGCGGTCAATTTCTCCCTCAAGCTGGACAGGTGAGTCTCCATACCTTCCATTTAAATTCTCCAGTCTTATCTTTCCATCACCATAGGAAATATTTCCATTCAGATTGAACATCGCATGAAACCTGTCAGGATATTTCATGGAAACGTTTTTCAATTCAATTTCTCCCCATTCCTTTTCAGTTTCCGGCTTGGATGGGTTACTCTGCGATCTATAATTCATAACGACTTCGCCTGAAGTAAAATCCAATCCTTCTTTCAGGTTGACCAGCGCATCCTCGGAATTGTCAGACAAGATAAAGGGTAAATCGCTGGAGGCAATTTTATAAGTTGATGACATCTTCTCAAGAGGTTCACCATTACTAAAACCCATTTCTCCATTCATTCCTGAAAAAGAACTTTTGGAAAAGTTTCCGGAAAGATTGTCATACCTCAGGACTGGAATCCAGGAAGCATCTTTGCGTTTATCTGCTTCAGGGGTGTGAGTGTATATGATATTCCCATTAAGGTTTTCCAATCGGGGCTCAAAACCTTCATCATTGAGCGAAACATCCTGCAGGCCTATCTTTCCAGAGATCGCAAGCTTGTCAAAATCATCAAGAGGGCCCTTCACATCCAGCCGGACATTTGCAGTCCCCTCAAATTCATCGTAAACAGCAATTGAGTCGAACAAAGGATGGCCCTTGAAAACCTTTTTGAGGGTCCCATGAAACTGGCTAATATCCACTTCGTTTTCCACTTTAAGATCAACCAGTGGTCTCGTCAGGATATCAGTAATCGTTCCATGCACATTGGTTATTGGCTGATTTTCATATTTGGCTTTAGCAATATGCAAATCCGTTTTCCCTTTGTTTATACTGAAAGTCCCTGACACATTCTTCAAAGCCGGCAAGGGTGACTGCCAATCAACGTGCTTCATTTCAAACTCCGAAGAAATTAAACCCCGGTTTTTTTCCTGTGCCAGTTCCCGCAACTGTTCCAGACTTCCTTTAAACTTCAATGAATTTATTTTTATAGAACCGTTTTTAAATCGGGACTGCACCAATGCATGGTATTCCTCCGGAAAAAACTTTAACGGCAGATAATCAATACTTTTATTTACCTGAAATGAATCTGAAACCAGATTTATAGAGATAGAAGGTTCTTTAGAAAGAAAATTCACGAGGGATGCCTTGGCCTTGAACTTAAATGGACCAGATTCTGATTTCAACTCTTCAATATGAAGGGAGTCCTGATCCAGGGCAATCTTGTATTCTAATCCTCCACGATGTGGAACACGCGCATCCCTTAATACAGCGCGACCCTTATTTGAGGCAGTAGAGTATTTCAACGTTCCTTCTGTTTTCAATGCACCACCAAGATTCCCTGAAAAACTGGACTTCAAAGACAACAAACTGTCGAGAGGTGCTTTAGCCAGCACCTTTTTCAAGTAAGGCTGAAAATTTGAAACATTCAATTCATCGACCCGGACCTTTCCGTTGATAGATATACCGGTAAAACCCTGATCTTGTGAGAAATTGTCAAAGGCTCCTGAAACCTGAAAGGCGGTGGGTGCACTCCCGCCAGGGATTTCTCCTTTTAAATTAAATTGGAAAGGAGAATTTAAAAGACTTTTCCTGACTGAAAAATGAATATGCTTCAGATCCAGTGGGAGAGGTTCATCAGGAGGGCGGTTTAAATAATCCTTAAAATGGATGGTCCCATCTTCCACCATAAGCTGGTTCATGAGGCTTACTCTTAGAACCTTGAACAATCCACTTTCAGCAGGCTGAGTGATCCACTTCCTCACATTTCCTACGCTGAACCGCCCCTCAGAATCTCTGACTACTTTGAAAGAAGCACCCTGAACAATAATTTTCTTAACTTCAACCCGCTTGTTCAGTAACGGCAGCAGCCTGACCACTACCCAAACACTCCGTGCTTCCAGTTCCGGTTCCTTAGTAACTCTAGACTTTAACGAGACATCTTTCAAAAGTATGCTGAGGCCGCGGACAATATCCATCTCAGCATCACCTATTTTCACTTCTCTTCGGGTCAACTCTTCGAGCTTCTTGATCGCATGAGTTTTGATTTCTCCAAGATTGCGTAACTGGTAATATGCCAGTGAGCAGACAGAAATCACCCCGAGTATCAAGGTGAACAGGGAATAGAAAATGATCCTTTTTCGGTAGAGCGACATATGCTGGTTTACGGATTGCAGAAAAAGGTTAAAATAGCTTTTGCAGTTTTATCAGCCGGCAAGAGTAGTTTTTGAGGAAAAGTAGCAAAACCGGTTCGTAACCGCTCAGCAACCACCAATGGACGCGATCTGCATAAATCCATTGTTTTCATAATGTTATAGTTCATTCAGGCCTTTTCGTCCAGCAAAAACCTGATATTCTTACATAGCCTTTTTATGTTTAAAACTGATGAGATCTAAGGAAGAATCTTTAATTGTCGGAATCAACCCTGTACGTGAAGCTCTTATAGCCTCTAAACGGCATTGTTACAGGATTATAGCAGAACAAGGTAAAGCCCACTCCAGAATTGAAGAAGTAATCAAGCTGGCAAAGGAAAAACAAATTCCTGTAGAACTGTTGCCTAAGTCCATCTTCCAAAATAAGTTCAAAAACCAGGTTCACCAAGGGATTGCTGGATACTTTTCCCCCGTCATGACTCTTGAGCTGAAAGAACTGATTAAAGCCGTGTTTCAAAAAAGCTCCCTGCCAACTCTCGTAATCCTGGATGGCATTCAGGACCCGCAAAACCTGGGAGCGATCATCCGGTCAGCTGAAGCTCTTGGAGTTCATGGAATGATTTTGCCTAAACATGGCACTTCATCTTTAACTGAAACGGTCGCTAAATGTTCTTCGGGTGCCATCGAACATTTACCTATTACCTGGGTTACAAATTTAACCCGATGTATCGAACAACTAAAAAAATCCGGATTTTGGATCGCAGGTGTCGTGGCCGATGGCGAAATGCCATGTTATCAATATAAGTTTGACACTCCAGTAGCCTTGGTCATTGGAGGGGAGGAAAAAGGAATTCGACCTTTGCTAAAAAAATCCTGCGATGTCACACTCGCAATCCCCATGAAAGGCCGGTTGGAATCCTTGAATGCTGCGTCAGCCAGTGCAGTGGTGTTCTATGAAAATTTGCGACAAAAAAATGCTGGATAATGCCAAAAAACAGGAGCGTTGCCTCCAAGGATTTAAGGCATATAAAACTCAAAGGCGGTTATAGGATCGCATACGACGCATGGCGGCTTTTCTCTTCTTCTTGGCTTCCTTTTGCTTGCGCTTTTTCTTTACAGAAGGCTTTTCATAAAATCTACGTCGTTTGAGTTCTTTTAACAGGCCTTCTTTGGTCATTTGTCTTTTTAAGACTTTTAAGGCTTTTTCAACTTGATTTTGGTAAACTGTGACTTCCAAAAATCTCTCCTTTCTTCCCTTAATTGTTTAGCAGGGGAGAACAACTTGTTTTGATGACACAAATAAACAATCCGCTGCCAAACATTCGGCACCAAAACTTCCGCCCCTTGGCAGAAAAGCCATCTTATGTGAAGCCTGTGATTATCAACAATAATTCATATAAAGTCAAGGCTACAAAATTATGAGCCCGAATCCTGTTACCCAAACTATTCGCATCATCCTGGCAACATTGTTTTTATTTTGGTTATTACTATTATCCCGCGATGGCCATTCTGAAGAATTTGCCGTACCCAATTCCGGATCTCCTTACAAGAGCCTGGCAAAACTGGAAGCCGGCCAAATCATTCACATTCCAACTGGATTGCTGGTTAGCCGGGAACAAATGATGGATTCCATTTCGGCTTCCCGGGTCATTTACATCGGTGAAACCCATGACAATATTGAAGCTCACAACGTTCAGCTGCAAATCATTCAACATCTATCGGATAAATATCCTGTAGCGATTGGACTGGAAATGTTCCGCCGCTCGGCTCAGAAAAAACTGGATCTCTACAAACTAGGCCAACTTTCGAAGCGGGAATTCAGGAATCTTTTCCGTTCCAACTGGGGAAGTGGATTTGGTCTCTATCAGCCCATATTCGATTTTGCGAAATCAAAAGGGCTACCGTTGATCGGACTGAAACCCAGCCGGGAAGTAGAAAACCATTTTCGTTCAGGAGACACAGCACCCGGTAACACACTTTATCCGGAAATCGACGACACCGACCCGTATCACAGAGCTTTCTCCATGTCTGCTTTCGGAGGCCATACTGCGAAAGTGCTGGAAAAACCATATCGTATGTTGTTGCTCTGGGAAGAAACTATGGCACAGACTGTTGCAGAATTTTTACGCAATCCAGCCAACAATGAAAAAAAGCTGGTGGTGCTGGCAGGTGGATTTCACGTGCAATATGGTTTTGGCATCCCAAAGCGCGCATACAGAAGAATCCCTCATAACTATTCCATAGTCTTGCCCGACATCACCGAGGTACCTGACAATTTGAAAGACAGGGAAATGACAGTGAAACAAGTTTCCATTCCTTTATATTCTTCGGATTATGTCTGGAAGGTGGAATACAAAGTACCTGGTCATAATAAAGTAAAACTGGGAGTGAGGCTTGCCCAGGAAAAAGATGGAGCTGTGCGTGTCAAGTTTGTAGCAAAAAACTCAAACGCTCAAAACGCGGGAATGAAATCGGGAGATCTGTTACTCAGTATGGACGGTAAAACCCTGGCGGATGTGGAAGATATACTTGAGTTACTGGCAGACAAAAAGTTTGGTGACCGTTCAACATTTCAACTCCAACGCAATAATAAAATCCTGACAATTGGAGTGGTCTTTAAAAAGGAAAAAAAATAGCTGGACCTCAGATGAACAGAGAATAGTGGACAAAGGGAATTTACCCATTCTTTCCTAAAGAAGAAAAAACAACTCGAAAATTCAACCAACTACCACGAAACAGAGCAAGATGAAGAGTGTTTTTGCTTGAACACATTCAAAAGGTCAAGAGTTTGATTTAGTTATGAGAAAATTAGAACCCGTTAATTTTCAATTGAAGTGAAGCTCTCTATTGCTTCTATCCATGGGATTTTGATAGAAGAAAGAAGGAACCTTACTCTCATATGGGTAAGTAGAGAAAAGCGTTTACAGATAGAGACCCTTCCAGGAGAAGAGT
>CAYFNV010000025.1:0-51394 GCA_964344595.1 uncultured Nitrospina sp.
TATAAATTACTATTAAAAATTATCAAAAAAGGGCCTCTTAACTAGTCATGAACCTAAGTTTATATAAGATACACATCGTTAAAGGCAACATGCCAATCTATTCTCATTTTAGGGGCAACCCTAATTAGCTTCATACGTAACATATTGAAATAATGAGAGTGATACAGCTTTGAATTGTTTTCACTTTTTTTATCCTACCAAACAACAGGGGAGAATCGATCATGAAGTGTAAATTTGTTGCAATTTTATTTACAGTGGCCTTATTTGCCGCTCCGGCTTGGGCTGGGGATTGCACCAGCGAAATGGACCTGACAGTGATGCTCTACGAGCATGCCCAAAACCTTTCTGATCAAGAGAGAGCCCAGATCGAACAACTTTTAACACAGGCTAGTCAGGAATGTGCCGCGGGCAACGATCAGGCCAGCAAAGACCTGTCTGCACAGGCTCAAGCAATCATCAACGGCCAGTAAACACAAAAAAGTTCTTGCTTTGCAAATTAACCATTATCAATTTATCTAAAATCGGGGAGATTTCAGATGCAATCGAAACCCAGCAGAAAAATCTATTTAGCTGCATTGCTGGTCCTGGTGTTTTTTCTAGGGCTGGCTGCCGAGGCGATGGCAAGCCATTTTCGCTACGGCCACATCACCTGGACTCGTGATTCAGGAACCAGCAAAACGGTAACATTCAGGATTCAAACCGCTTGGCGGGTTTTGTTTGGCGGCGGTGACACCCGTCTGTTCTTTGGGGATGGTAATTCCCAAACGGGATCCGATGCGTTTGTCGGATCGTTCACTGACCTTGCAGGTGCAACTTATGTTGTCCATGAACGCTATGTGACACATACTTACGCAACTTTAGGAACATTTGAAGCAACCAATTCCACTTGTTGCCGAATTGGCGGCCTGGGTAACCCTTCTTCCAGTTGGGCTATTCGTACAACGGTGGATTTGAGTGATCCCAACCAACTTTCATCATCAGTCGGTAGTGTAACGCCGCTGTTACAGATGGCGCAGGGGGTTAACTCGATTCCTATCGGAGTAGCTGATCCGGATGGAGCAGTCACCTGCCGCATGGCAACTTCAGGAGAATCTGGAATCAGCAGCGTAGCCTCAACCACTAGTGGTACTTTAAGTGTTTCACCCAGTTGTGTGCTGAACTGGGACGCTTCCACTGCACCGGATAAAAAGAAATACGCGGTACAGGTTATGTTATTAGAAGGCACAAACAAAACGGCGCTGGATTTCCTTATTGAAATCAATGCAGCAACAGGCTCAAATCAACCGCCGACCTGTAACTTGAATGGCGCCACCAACAACACTCTTACAGTCGGACAGGCTTTCTCCATTTCTGCAACGGCTACCGATCCGGATGGCGACAATCTGAAAGTAACGCATCTTGGTCTACCGCCGGGAGCAACCCTGACACCGGCAAATGGTACAACACAGGCATCACCGGCAACAGCAACGTTCAACTGGACACCAGGTCCCTCTGATCAGGGCACTGGGCATTCTGTATTGCTGGTTTTCACCGACACTGCCAATCAGTCCTGCCAAACCTCATTCTCGGTCAACATCCCCAGTGCTCCTGTTAACCAGGCGCCAAGCGCGGATGCCGGCCCAGATCAGGTTATTGAACAAACTGGACCTGGTGCAATGAGTGTCACACTTGATGGTTCCGGTTCTTCCGATCCGGATGGCGATCCTCTGACCTACAACTGGTCTGGTGGTGCTACAGCAAGCGGTGTGAACCCAGTTGTTAGTCTCAATCCTGGAGTTCACAACATCACCTTGACTGTTGACGATGGCACTGATAGTGATACGGACAGCGTCCAGATCACTGTTCAGGACACCATTGCTCCGGTGGTTACGGTGAGCGACCGGACTGAAGAAGCAACAGGTCCTTCAACACCTGTTGATGTCTCTGGTGACGCTTCCGCTACAGATGCAGTGGGCGTGGCTTCATTGACCAACAACTCACCAGGTACTTTCAGTGCCAACACCACAACGGTTGTGACCTGGACGGCCTGTGACGCGGCAGGAAATTGTTCTACCGCAAATCAGAACGTCACGATTCAGGATACGATCGCTCCGGTAATTACGGTGAGCGACCGGACTGAAGAAGCAACAGGTCCTTCAACACCTGTTGACGTTTCTGGTGACGCTTCCGCTACAGATGCAGTGGGCGTGGCTTCATTGACCAACAACTCACCAGGTACTTTCAGTGCCAACACCACAACGGTTGTGACCTGGACGGCCTGTGACGCGGCAGGAAATTGTTCTACCGCAAATCAGAACGTCACGATTCAGGATACGATCGCTCCAGCGTTGACACCACCTGCTGATGTGACTGCAGACGCGACAGGTTCGTTGACAGTGGTTAGCCTGGGAACGCCTACAGCGACCGATGCGGTGGGTGTGGTTTCCCTGACCAATGACGCTCCTGCAGGAGGTTTTCCGGTTGATTCAACCAACACGGTCACCTGGACAGCCTGTGACGCGGCAGGAAATTGTTCTACCGCCACCCAGACTGTAACGGTTAAGCCGTTCGACCTTGGAGTGTCCATTGGTAAAACCAAGTTGAAGATTCACCGTGGTGATGGTGACAAGGACAAGGATAAGGATCGTGATCGTGGTCCGAGAGACTGGTTGCAAATTGCTGGAACTTTTACCGAGTTCTCCAATGGCGACGGTCTGAACTGGCTCACCGATCCAGTCACCATCGTTCTGAACGGCTTCACCTGGAACCTGCCTCCTGGTTCCTTCACCTTGAAAAAAGGTGACGGCGACAAGGATAAGGACAAGGATGGAGACCGTGGCGTCACCTATAAGTACAAAGGCGGACGCACCGGACTTACCGAGGTGAGAGTGGATGAAAACGGCAATTTCAAATTGAAAGTCAAGCGTATGGATCTCAGCGGACTTTCATATAATACGCCGATTCCGTTCGCGGTTACCGTTGGTAACGACTTTGGTGAGACCGATGTCACCTTCAATACCCGCAGAGGTAGAGATGATGACAAGGATAAAGATCGTGACCGTGGTAAAAAAAGAAGAAGAAGATAACCTCTTAATCTTGCTTTAATAAAGGCCATTGGGGGAGGAAGGAAACTTCCTTCTCCCATTGGCCTTTTTCTTTTTCAATCTCCATTACATTTTCAATTTCACCATCTTGCCAAAAAAAGATATGAAACTGTTGAAATTCCGGCCCATACATGGTGAAAGCATAATTGTTTAAAGGTCTTTCTCGAATTTTCCGAAAAATAATAACAGGCCTGCCAAGAAAAAAGAGCCTGTCATTTCATGTTGTTTCCAGCCTGATCCGGGCTTAAGTTTATTGCAACGAGAGAAATCATGAAATCGTTGCGTCAAAATTTTGTATTAGCTTGACAAACATCAATAATTTCATTAAGTTAGGGAGAGAACTCATGAGGGAAATTTGTGCCTGTGAATAAATTTTTCCCGGCGGTCAATCTGGTTTTTGTCCTCACCATTGCTCTCCTTGTTACTTTGTCGGTCAAAACCTGGATCCAGCCCCCTTATCCGTTCAGGGTGGATGGTTCCTCACTGGTGGGATCGCCGAAAAACCTGAAAAAATTAGAAGTTAGCAAACCGCCGTACAATGCGGGAGCAGTGTCAAGAATAGTGCAGGCCAATGTGTTTCGAAAAGAACGCAGTCAATATATTCCACCACCGCCACCGCCACAAGCGGCACCGCCTGCAGCACCTAAACCGGCTTTGCCTCCTCCAAACCTGGTTTTAAAAGGTGTGTTAATGCTTGGAGGCACAAAAATTGCTATTTTAGAGGGTAAATATTCCACTCTACAGGGTGGACAAGTCACACAAAAAGATGTGAAGAAAAAAGGGTATTCTCTGGGGCAAATTGTGGGTGATTTTGAACTAACAGAAATCGAAAAAACCTGGGTTATTCTGGATGATAAAAAAGGTCGAAAAATTCGATTGCGGTTATCCGCTCGACCGGCAGATAAAGTAATTCATCGAGAGGGGACTTCTTTGTTCCAGAAAAACAAAAAATTCGATCCGAAAAAAATCAGGCGAGCTAGTACCAAGCGCAAACCTATCAGACCAAAAGTGAAAAAGGTGGGCAAGGAAACTGCTCCGGCACCAGCACCGGCCCCTGTGTTCAGAGTATCTGGTGCAAGCAGTCCGCCACCAGCTCGAGTTCATATTTCAGGACGATAAAAGATTATGTTGAAAAAAACTGATCCCGTAGAAAGCATACTTCTCAGGCACAATAAGATCACTGAGAAAGCCTTGAGCGAAGTCAAAGCCAACAACCTGCATACTGGGGGTTACCTTGGTAAAACTCTGGCTGACCATGGTTATATTCACACTCAAACCTTGCTTGAAACACTGAGTTCAGAACTGCGACTGCCTTATATCAAAAAAGATCAATATCCCAAGTCTGGCTTACCCGTTCAAGGACTGACCATTACCGAAACTTTTTTAAGAGAGAAAATCATCTTCCCACTTCAAGTTAAAGATGACACTCTTATTCTCGCAGTTTACGACCCCTTTGATCTTTATACGATAGAAGATTTAAAAGTCTCTCAAGGGAAAAACATACGTGTTGTTTTAAGCAGTGAACAGGACATCCTGGAGTCTATCGAAACCTTTTACGGAGAAGAAGGCGGATCGGCAATGAACCGCATGGTCAGTGAAATCCAGGAAGACGACATGCATGGACTGGATTCACTGGATGAAAGCACCGAACATATTCGGGATATGGCCTCTGAGGCTCCCGTCATCAAACTGGTGAACCATATTATCAGTCAGGCCATTGAATCTAGAGCCAGTGATATTCATCTGGAACCTTTTGCAGACGACTTACTTCTTCGCTACCGTATTGACGGAATCCTGCACGAGTTGGAACCACCTCCAAAACGTTTGAGCTCAGCTATCACCACTCGTATAAAAATCATGTCCAAGTTGGACATCTCGGAACGAAGGTTGCCGCAAGACGGACGCATCAAACTCAAAATTCTAGGCAAAGACATCGACATGCGTGTTTCCACACTTCCTACACTGCATGGTGAAAGTGTGGTCATGAGGATTCTTGACCGGGGCAATCTGGTTCTAGACCTGAGCCAGATGGGTTTTCCTGAAAAAGAACTCCAACAGATTCAAGCATTGATCAAAAAACCTTACGGGAAGTTTCTGGTTACAGGCCCAACCGGAAGTGGTAAAACCACTACTCTCTATGCCGCCCTAAGTAAAATCAATACACCTGACAAAAAAATTATTACCATTGAGGATCCGGTAGAATATCAGATGCGTGGTATTAATCAGATTCATGTTAAATCACAAATTGGCCTAAACTTTGCCGATGGATTACGCTCTATCGTTCGTCAGGATCCAGATGTCATCATGGTTGGTGAGATTCGCGATCCGGAAACTGCCGAGATTTCCATCCAGGCCGCATTAACAGGACATCTCGTTTTCAGCACTGTCCATACTAATGATGCCGCAGGAGCCATAACCAGGCTTCTGGATATGGGAATCGAAAATTTCCTTCTTTCTTCAGCTCTGCTCGGAGTACTCGCTCAAAGGCTTGTCAGGGTAATCTGTCCGGAATGCAAGGAAGAAGCGCCTCTGACACCAACCCTGAAAATGGAAATGGGGATTCTGGAAAAAGAAAACGTAAAAGTTTACCATGGTAAAGGTTGTAATGCCTGCAGCCATACGGGATTCAGAGGCCGATGCGGCATCTATGAACTGCTGGTCATAGATGATTCTATTCGTGAACTTATCCTGAAAAAAGCTACTGCACAAATGATTTGCGATCGAGCAAGAGAAAAAGGAATGCGCACCCTGCGTGAAGACGGTTGGGACAAAGTTGTAAAGGGCATCACAACCGTTGAAGAAATTCTGCGTGTTACACTGAGTGATAGAAACTGATCATTCCTTACTAAGAGGGAAACCTGTAAACCATGACGGTTTATTCCTACAAAGCCACGGATAAAAGCGGAAAATTTATTGAAGGCGACATTGACGCTCCAGATTACCAAGCGGCCATCCAGCAAATACGCCAGCTAAATTATTTTCCTGTAAAGGTATCAGAAGGAAAAAGTGTTTCAAAACTTTCTCCCGGGCTAAAGCTTTCATTGCCAAGTTTTGGTGCAGTAGTGTCCACAAAAGATTTGATGACTATTACTCAGCAACTGGCGACACTGGTAGATTCCGGACTTACTTTGGACGATGGCCTTTCCACTCTCGTCAAGCTAGCAGAAACGGATAAGATTCGAACCATACTTTCGGATGTTCGAAAAAGAGTTCATGCTGGCACATCTTTTGCCGATGCACTGGCAGAACACCCAGATGTTTTTTCGAAGCTATATATCAATATGGTACGTGCGGGAGAAGCAGGAGGTTTAATAGGTGAAGCATTATCCCGCCTCGGTGAGTTCCTGGAAAAATCTGTTGAGCTCAAAAACAATATCCGCTCTGCCATGGTATATCCTGCCATCCTGTTTATGGTAGGCGCAACTGCCGTAGTTATACTTATAACTTTTGTCGTTCCTCAATTTGCAAAACTTTTTGAAGATATGGGAGCGGCGTTACCTCTTCCGACCCAGATTTTGATGGGCATCAGCTCCATCATCATCAACTACTGGCCAGCATTAATTCTTGCCATACTGGGTTGTGCAGGAGCATTTAAGTTTTATACAAAAACTGATAAAGGGCGGCTTTGGTGGGATAACCTCCTTTTAAAAATTCCTCTGATTGGACCTCTGATCCGTAAGATAGAAGTTTCTCGTTTCAGCCTGACCATGGCAACTCTGTTAAAAAGTGGAGTACCTGTCCTGCAGGCGATGGGGATTGTTCAGTCTATTTTGATCAACCGCGTTATTTCCGATGCCGTTGGAACTCTTAGACAGTCTTTGAAGAGAGGCAAAGGACTATCAGGACCGCTTCAGGAGACAGAAGTTTTTCCTCCCATGGCAGTTCAAATGATCACAGTAGGCGAAACTTCGGGCTCCCTGGATAATATGCTTACCCGAGTCTCCAAAACTTACGACAAGGAAGTTGAACAGGCTATCAAACAACTTATTTCAATGATCGAACCTGTCATGATCCTGTTTATAGCACTAGTCATAGGTTTCATCGTGGTATCCATGTTACTAGCTATTATCGGGGCAAATGACATAGTTTTTTAATCACCCACAACAAGACAAGGAAAAAACATGAAGGGCCAAACAAAATCTTTTAAATTCAGCCGCCTTAACACAAAAGGTTTCACTCTAATAGAACTCATGGTGGTGATGGTTATTATAGGCTTATTAGCGGCTACTGTCGCACCCAAGATTTTTGGTCGTGTTGATAAAGCCCGACAACAGGATGCCCAGGCCCAGATTGAACTTCTCGGTCAGGCCCTCGATCTTTATCGTTTGGAAAAACACAAATACCCCACAACTGATGAAGGGCTTGAGGCTATAACTCCGTACCTAAAAAAGAGTCTCCCTCTTGATCCTTGGGGGAACGATTATATCTACCAATCACCCGGCAAAGAAGGAAGAGGTTATGACCTAGTTTCTTATGGAGCAGACAATACTGAAGGAGGTGAAGACAACGATATGGACATCGTTAGCTGGAAAAACTTTGAATAACAACATTAAAAGGAATATTGATGGTTTTTCGCTTCTCGAATTGGTTCTTGTTTTACTTTTAATGGGGTTGATTGCTGGGCTGACACTCCCATTCGTGGCATCTACTCTGGACCGACTCAAGCTGCAATCCGAAGTTCGCCAAATTGCTTCAGCAATCCAATTTGCTCGCAGTGAAGCTATATCGAAAAAAGCCTTATTCACTTTTAACATTAATATTGATGAAAATAAATACTGGCTGGCAATACCTAAACAGAATGAAGTCACCCAATCAAAACCAATTGATGAAACAGTCCGTATTATGGACTACAAGAATGCGGACGAAACTTTGACTGAGGGAGACTTCATGATTCTTTTTTATCCTCGAGGTAACTCCAGTGGAGGAACCCTGCGATTTAAATCCATCAACGATGAAGATGAGGAAAATATTTATGCGGTCATTATCGACCCCATTACCGGCAAACCAAAAATCAAGCAACTGGAAGAATGAGCATGGCTTCTCCCTTCTGGAGGTTGTAGTCGCCCTGACCATTCTGGCTGGAGGTTTTTTGACAGTGCTCAACCTGTTCTCTGGCAGTGTCCTTTCAGTAGACTTTTCTGATCAATATATGAGAGCTGTCACCTTGGCAAACTCAAAAATAAACGAGTTAGAAATGCTGAACTTCAAGCCCAGTGAAAACTCGGGTAGGTTTAAGGGTGAAGAAAATTATAGTTGGGAAGTTGATATCGAACCTCATGATTCTCCGTTAAATGATGCTGATTCTGGCATTCAACTAGAAAAAGTTCTTTTAAGAGTCGCTTGGGAAGATCAAGGTCAAACACGCAACGTAGAATTAACCACACTTCACTTGAGAGGCCAGACTTTTCCCAAATCAGACTCTAGTTTGGAAAAATTGTTTTCAGGAGGAGCCTCATCTCCAGGTGGTGCTGGTGAAGAAGGTGAAACCTCAGAGAGTGCTGACTCCTCATCCAACAGTAATTCGGGGTCAAGTGGCTCGTCAAGCAACGTGAGCGGCGCAAGTACTAGTCTTCAGTCCCCGTCCGTTTCTTGCTCTTCTGGGAAAGTATTTATTTTTGGAGCCGGGTGCATTACCCCATGAATATAGAAAATCTCATAAAGTCAGCAAAACATCAGCTTAGAAGCCCAGCAGGATTCACCCTACTGGAACTGATTCTGGCTATGTCCATTGTTGCCATCATTGTTGCATTGGGGCTGGGAGGGGTTCGCCTTGGTATAACAGCACGAGATGTTGGAGAACAAAAAGTAGACACTTATCAACGTTTACGCATTATCAGCGAACAACTCAAACAGAAAATTCAATCCACTTATCCTGTCTTTGTCAGCCAGGTTGATGGAATACCGGGAGTCACAGTTCCTGTCACTTCAAAAAGAATTCTGGCTTTTGATGGACAAGCCAACTCCATACGTTTCGTCTCATTCGCAACCCCCATGACAGCATCCGATTCATCAAGCTTGACACATGAGGTTAAATTCTATGTTGGAGAACATCCAGAAACCGGCCAGACCGGAGTTATTTTGATGGAACGTGATATCACGGCTGGAGATGTTTTTTCCCGGATTAACCCTCGCTCCGATTCAATTAAATATCTGGTTCTGGCCGAAAACGTAGCACAAATGAAGTTCCGATACTATAAAGTGAAAAAATTGCCGCCTCAGGAGGTAGAAGGACAGGACAAAAATGCCCAGCAATATTCTGGGCAGTGGGTAGATCGGATATTGATGGAAACCTTTGAACAAAGTCAAACCAGTTCCAGCCAGAGCAATCCCACTCTGGACTTTGAAAAAGCCAATAAAATATCGCTTCCACGCGCTGTAGAAATCACCCTTGGTATTACTCCCAAGCCCAAGCCAGGAGAAGAAATAGATGACGAAGAACTGGAACCTGTTTTCTCGCCGCCTATTCTGGTTTTGTTGAACTCTGGAATGGAATTTGCACGACCTGCAATTGAGAAAGAGACTAGTGATGAAAAAGCTTAATTCTGATCAAAATGGCATTGCCCTGATGATTGTTCTATGGGTTCTTGTTCTACTAATAGCTTTAGCCACAGAGTTTGCTTTTTCAATGAAAATGGAGGTCAACACAACTCGAAATTACAAAGAAGATACCGAGAGCTATTATCTGGCCAAATCCGGAATCAATCTGGCTTTGGCAGAGTTACTAAAGGATGCCCGGTTTCATTCCATTCACGATGAATATGGGTGGATCGCTGGAAACCAGAATCCGGCACCAAAATCTGAAGATTCACAAGAAGAGGAGGAAGCCCAAGAATTTGACATCGTCAATAGAACAGACATCGAATTAAAAAATGGAACGATTACCTACATTATCAGAGACGAAAATGGGAAAATTTCTATTAATTCTGCCAACAAGGTTGTGCTCAACAAGCTGCTGGAATATTCCGGTGTGAAAGAAAAACTTGATAGGAATATTATCTCTGATTCGATCCTGGATTGGATTGACTCAGACAAAAATCATCGGATCAATGGTGCAGAAGACGATTATTATCGCACCCAACGTCCACCCTATTATGCGAAAAATGGAAAGTTTGAAACCTTGGACGAATTATTGAAGGTTCGCGGAATGACTGAAGAAATATTATACGGTTCTACTGAGGAAGATGGGGAATTAAAAGGCATAGCCCAGTTTTTGACTATTTATAATTTTCCATCGGCGAATCCTAATACTGCAAGTGAGGAAGTGCTAAACATTATCTACTCACCTGAGCAGGTAGAGATTATTTTAAACAACCGGTCTGCAAAAGGTTATCATTCCAATAGCGTTTCCACTTTTTTCAGGATCACTTCAACTGGAAAAGTTCTAGGCAGCAGAACAGAACACACTTTGGAAACAGTTTTAGAAAAAACCGGATCTGGAAACAACGCACACATGGTCGTTCATTATTGGAACGATAACGTGCTGGACTTATGAAATCAATATTCACAGAAAAGTCATTAGCAATTGATATTCGTGAGAACTCTGTATCTCTAACGCTTCTCGGGAAGAAGCTAAGCTCGATTGAGATTATAGATGGTCAAACAATTACCTTGAAGCCCTTGACGGGTAGAGACGAGAAAGCAGAAAAGCATTTCATCAATAAGGTCAACCATTTTATTGTGAAGCATGATACATGGCCAGAGTCAGTGGTTGTGAGCCTTCCAAGAGGTTACGTAACATTCAAAACCTTTGAGCTACCCGCCCCTGATTTGGAATCAGTTCAGTCAATGGTCCCATTTGAACTAGAACGCCAGTTTTCTTCCGGTCTTGAAGATCTATATTTTACATTTCAATTAACTCCAAAGGCTGATAACAATTTCCATGTCATCTCAGCAGCAATAAAAAAAGAAATTGCCAATTATTATCTGGATCTAATCCGCAAGCTCAACCTAAACCCGACAATTTTGGATGTCTCAACATTCGCGAACGTCAACCTTGGGTTTTTACAAGGTATTGAAAGCGATCTATCTGTCTGGGCACTTGCAGATCTCAATCCGGACGCCTTGGACATAGCTCTAATAAAAAACAATATCATAGTGTTTTCTAGAAACCTGAATTGGAACAAGCCAGCAATAAAAGATGCAAACTCAGGAAAGTTAAGTGATCCAGATCAATTGAGAAGCCTAACAACTGAAATTACCACATCCCTTATCAAAGAACTGCAACAGGCTCTTTCATCTTGCAGAAATATTGAGGATAACGAACAAGTGGGTCATATTATTTTAATCGGTGGAGGCGTTCTTATTTCTCAGGTAGCCCAACAATTGGAAAAAGAAACTGAAGTCTCAACCATTACTCTTAAAGCCCCCGATTTCGTTAGCATTCCCGAGTCTTTTTCAGCATCCATGACTTCTCTAGGGCTTGGCATGAGAGAGTTAAAAAAACAAAAAATTGAAACAAATCTTTTGCCAGAAGAGCTCCAACCAAAAAGGAAAAAAGCAAACCCCAAAGTGACTTTAGCCCTAGCCGCCACTGTAGTTCTTCTTTTGGCTGGTTGGTTCATCAACAAGGTCGTCTACAGCAACAAAGCATTGAGCACCCTGGACAAACAATTGAATGAAATTAAAGGGCAAGTAGCCAGCCTGGAAAAAATAGACTTGGAATACGAATCGTTAAAGCAATATGTAGACATTTTAAGTGCTCTAAGTAAACAATATCCTGACAAGCTTCCAGTTTTAGACGAATTAAGCCGCACCCTCCCACGAGATACTTGGATAACACATTTCAAAGTCAAACAAGACGGCGTAGAAATCAAAGGTTTTGCTCCTGTAGCCTCTAAGCTGATACCTATTATGGAGAAATCCAAAACCTTCAAGGAAGCAAGTTTTGTAGGAACTATTATAAGCGAATCAGCTGGCGAAAAATTTACCATTCATGCTGATCTGGAAAAGGCGTCATAAATGGATATTAGCCAAAGGGATAAAAATGTTTTAATAGCAGGCTCCATTTTTGTGGCTTGCTACATATTATATTTTTTTGTCGCAGAACCCATTTACAAAAAGCAGGCGAAAACAAATGATACCATTAAAAATAAAATACAATTCATCCAAAAATATTACGAAATCTTAAACCAGAAACCCTATTATCAGGAAAAGGAAAAGGCAAATCAAACTGCACATACAAGACTGAGCAAAAGGTTCTTCACAGAAAAGCAAACCGGACTCGCTGCAGCCAGCCTGCAAAAGCTCATTGAAAGTTTTTCGACGGGATCAGTTACTGTTGAGCGGACCAAGGTTGAAAAACCTAAGTACATGGAAGGCATATTAGCGGTACCCATTGAAATATCCATTCGTTCAAACCTTAAAAACCTGTCCATGTTTTTAATGCGTATAGAAAATAACGAAAAGTTTCTAATTATTGAAGAGTTGCAATCACGCAGAATCAACAAAGTTGATCCTGAAGAAATCCAGACTCGTCTCGTAATAACAGGCTTCATTCAGGAACTAGAAACTCAAGGCGGGAAAAAAATATGAAAAAAGCGTCTATCATATTATCAATTTTCATCTTGTCTACTGCCTGGTACGGATGTGGAGTAACTAAGAAATCCACCATGCAGAGACTTAAGAATAAAACCGATGTCATAGACTCTATGATATTGGCAAACCCAGAAAGCAAAAGCGAACAGACCGACAAAGGGGAATTGATTGACTCAAAAAAAATCAAGGAGATTCCCAAACCTGTTAATCTGAAAAAAATCCGTGTCGTCAAGGACAACACCCCTCTACTCAAAGGACCCGGCGCCCAGTATCAGAAAGTAGGAACAGCATCGAAAGGTGACCTGTTCGAATTGATTCGAGTGGAAAGAGGATATGGAAATGGCCAAACATGGTATCTCGTTGAAGACATAACAGGAAGCAAATTCTTTGTGTCCAGCGAGTCTTCACGCATCTTCAAGGAGGCTCCTATAGAAAAAACCATTCAAGCACAAAACGGAGTAAGCACTGATTCACCTGATAGCCCCTTGGAAAAAACTGAAAAAATTGAACTGCAAAAACGACAGAAAAATTCATTGGATAAAATCCAAACTGTGGTAAGCGTTGAACCAGATCTCCCTGAAGAACTGAAAGAGGCTAAACATATTACCCTCAATTTCGAAGGAACGGAGCTCTATGATGTCATCACTACTTTCTGTGAACTATTGAAAATTGATTATGTTATTGAAGGAAATGTTGAAGGAAAGGTAACCTTACAAACTTTCAATAAAATTCCAGTGGGTGATCTATATTCTGTCCTGGAGCAAATTCTTGCACTCAACAATGTAACTGTTGTGAAGAGCGGTAATTTTTATCGTTTTCTGGAAGCCCCTGAGGCAGCAAAAAAACCTCTCAGCATTCATTTCTCAAATGATCCGAGCATACCGGATAAAGAGCGAATGATCATTCAAATCATTCCTCTTAAACATATCTCGGTAGAGTCAATGAGAAAAATCATCACACCACTCCTTACAACAAACGCCAGCTTCATTGAGGTCCCCGAAACCAGTAACCTGATGATGATAGAAATGGCATATAACGTTAAACGTATAGTCAAAGTCGTACAAGCTCTGGATATCGACAAACTGGCTTCTTCAGACATTCAGCTTTATAAACTGCGCAATGCAGACTCTGAAGTAATGGTAGAGGAATTGGAAGAAGTTTTTAGTTCTATGGGATATAAGGAAGCCCTGGGCGATTCTCTTACATTCCTCTCATTGACACGGTTAAACTCAATTCTTGTGGTTAACGCTTTTGACAAAATCCTGCCCACAATTGAGTTCTGGGTCAACCGACTGGACCAACCCGTTTCAGAAGGAGAAGTCAGCACCTTCGTATATTATGTGCAAAATGGTGATGCGGCAACTTTGGCCGGACTTTTAAACGGAATCTTCACCTCTACAGGGAATGAAAATTCTGAAAGTACCATAAACAATAAATCCAAGACTGACACGAATACAAAGAGTACAACAGAAACAAAAGCAAATGTGTCAGGAGCCAGCACCACTGTGCCTGCAGGCAAGAAGCCTGTTGTTGAGACTACAAGTGGCATCAGTGATAACTTTGAAGGTGAAATCACTATCCTACCAGACTCAGATACGAACTCGCTGATTATTAGGACCAGTCCACGTAATTATCCTGCAATTCTGGCATTGATTAATAAATTGGACCTGTTACCACAACAGGTATTGATAGAAGTATTGATTGTAGACCTACAAGTTGATGAACAAACTGCCGCTGGACTGGAATTAGCTTTACAAAATCTTGGTGGTCCTAACGGCAGGACGATAGCCGGAGGTATCAGTTCCTCCACAGAGAAAGCCGCCTCCCTGGGGTCTTCCCTCTCAACTGCCGCGTCTTCATTTTTAAGAGGCGGTAGTTTTTTCGTTGGCCAGCCTGATAAAATCATTGCCCAACTACAGATTTTTGCCTCCGACTCCAAGACCAATGTTCTGGCCAATCCCATTCTCGTGACCTCGGACAACAAGGCAGCAAACATTTCAATCACAGATGAAATTCCCATTGTTCAAGAAGCTTCGGTCCCATCAGGAGGCTCAGCCGTTGTCAGTGCTACTGTCGAATACCGTAGTGTCGGAGTAAAACTGGACATTACACCCAAGATCAATTCAGAAAAGTTTATCAATTTGAAAATCAATCAGGAAATATCCAGCCGGGGTACTGATGTGGGAGACCAACCCTCGTTTAACACCCGGCAGGTAAACACCGAAGTCGTACTCAAAGATAACCAGGTACTGGTCATGGGCGGATTAATGCGTACAGATACCATTGATACGGTCTCCGGCGTTCCTGTGCTAAAAGACCTGCCTTATATAGGAAAGCTGTTTGGCTCCGAAACAACCAGTCTTAAAAAGACAGAGCTTATGATTTTTATCACCCCGCACGTGATTTCCAACTCTGGCGATTCTGAGTTTGTCACACACGAATTCAAAAAGCGCCTGAGCAACCTGAAAAATATCTCCCATCTGGGAAGCTAACCCAGACCTAACCAAAAATCCCATAAAGTGCTTGAAATTAAGGCCAATCTCAAGCATAGTAGGTGTTCTTTTATTCTATAATCCCCTTTTCTACACATTGGATACCTGATGTGAAGAAAAGCTATTCCATCGGAAGCGGATTAGAGCATAGAATCCCATGGTCGAAATGATTAAATCCAGATTTCTGAATAGTTTAGAGTTGATCGGTGGCACCCCATTAGTTAAACTAAATAGCGTTATTCCTTCAAATGGTGCCAATATTTTCGCAAAGCTGGAATTCTTCAACCCCGGCGGCAGCGTCAAAGACCGTATTGCGCTGGCTATGGTGGAAGATGCGGAAAAAAAGGGGTTGCTGAAACCCGGATCCACGATCATTGAGCCAACTAGTGGAAATACCGGGATAGGACTTGCTTTAGTAGGTGCTATCAAGGGATATAATGTCATACTGGTTATGTCCGAAAACATGAGCACCGAGCGGAGATTGATTCTGGAAAGTTTCGGCGCAAAAACAGAACTGAGCCGGGCAGAATTTGGCATGGAGGGCACTATCCAGAGAGCAGAAGAGATGCTGGCTGAGAATCCGGATTATTTTATGCCTCAGCAATTTAACAACCCAGCCAATCCGGAAGTACATCGGAAAACAACCGGACCGGAAATTATTTCTGCCATGAATGATGAACCCATACATGGTTTTGTGGCTGGAATTGGGACTGGAGGAACCATTACCGGTGCTGGAGAAGTTTTAAAACAGCATTATGAACAAGTTACTGTGGTGGGTGTTGAACCAGCAACATCGGCAGTATTATCGGGAAATCCTCCCGGCCCTCACAAAATCCAGGGAATTGGCGCTGGTTTCAAGCCCAACGTCCTGAATTTTGATCTGCTGGATCGTATTTTGCCAGTGTCTGACGAAGACGCATTTCTTTTTTCCAAAAGGCTTGGAAAAGAAGAAGGGCTCCTTGCTGGAATCTCCTCGGGAGCCGCCTGCTTTGCTGCCAATGAGTTGGCCAAAGAACTAGGGCCGGGAAAAAACGTTGTGGTCGTGTTACCAGATACAGGTGAACGTTATTTTAGTTTTAATCAATACTTTTAAAAATTTATGGGAATTTCGTTTCCTGTAATAAAAATTAAGGGAAAGTTGGAATGGGTTATGTAAAAGGTTTAATCTGTAAAGAATGTAAAAGGGAGTTTCCCAAGGAAGCGATTCACGTTTGTGAATTCTGTTTCGGACCATTGGAAGTCAACTACGACTATGAAACTATAAAAAAAGTCACTACAAAAAATTCCATTGAATCCGGTCCACCTTCCATGTGGCGATATGAGACTCTTTTACCTTTGGACGAGTCTCCTAAAGTTGGCCTCAATACCGGCTTTACCCCTTTAGTCAGGGCGAAAAACCTGGGAAAGGCAATGGGGTTAAACAACCTTTACGTTAAAAATGACTCCGTCAATCATCCTACCTTTTCTTTTAAAGATAGAGTTGTCTCAGTAGCAGTATCCAAAGCAATTGAGCTCGGATTTGATACCGTCGCCTGCCCCTCAACTGGAAATCTGGCTAATTCGGTAGCCGCACATGCTGCAGAAGCCGGAATGAAAAGTGTCATTTTCATTCCTGATAATCTGGAGGCGGGTAAGATTCTTGGAACATTGGTTTATGGAGCCAAACTGATTTCAATCAAAGGCAGCTATGATGACATAAACCGGCTTTGCAGTGAAATTGGCAACACCCATAAATGGGCTTTCGTAAATATTAATATTCGACCTTATTATGGTGATGGTTCCAAGTCTTATGGTTATGAAATTGCCGAACAGTTAGGTTGGAGAACTCCACATAATGTTATCGTGCCTGTTGCAGGAAGTTCACTGATAACAAAAATCTGGAAAGCTTTTCATGAGTTTGAAATGCTGGGGCTGGTCGACAAAGTTCAAACCAAGGTTTTTGCAGCCCAAGCAACGGGTTGTTCCCCTGTCACAACGGCTATAAAAAATGGCAGTGAAAATATCATTCCGGTGAAACCAAATACAATCGCAAAATCTATCGCTATCGGTAACCCGGCTGACGGATACTACGGCATCAAAACCGCGAATACCAGTGGCGGTTATGGTGAAGACATCTCTGATGAAGAAGTTGTCAATGCAATGAAGCTGCTGGCCGAGACCGAAGGCATATTCACAGAAACGGCTGGAGGGGTTACAGTAGGTGTCACGCAAAAACTGGTAAAACAAGGCCGAATCAAACCGGACGAAGTGACTGTCATTTGCGTCACAGGCAACGGACTAAAAACCCAGGAGGCTCTGGAAAAAAGTTTTCCCGCGCCCCAGGTGATCGAACCTAACATAGATAGTTTTGAAGAAATTTTTGCCAACGGTTTAACAGTTTAGAAGGAGTAAAGCATGGCAGTAAAAGTAAGAGTACCGACCCCGCTGATGAAATTAACTGACAACAAGAGTGAAGTTGAGGCAGAAGGTGCCACCATCAGCGAAATTCTCAATAACCTGGAAAGCCAGTTTGCCGGAATTAAAGAGCGGATCTGCGAAGAAAATGGCGCTCCCAGACGTTTCATCAATATCTACTTGAATGAAGAAGACATCCGATTTCTTGATGGGGAAGGCACAGCAGTTAAAGATGGCGATGAAATATCCATCATACCAGCTATTGCGGGTGGGATCCTCTGATGATTGATTTCACCGATGAGCAGATAGAGCGTTACAGCCGTCATATCATCCTGCCTGAAGTTGGCGGTGAGGGACAAAGCCGACTTTTAGAATCAAAAGTTCTGTTGGTGGGTGCCGGAGGGTTGGGTTCTCCTGCCGCGTTTTATCTCGCCGCTGCAGGTATCGGCAATTTGGGGATCATCGACTTCGATGTGGTCGACCTCAGTAACCTGCAACGGCAAATTATCCATAATACCGATCGCATCGGTATGCTCAAAACCGAATCTGCAAAAGAAACCATTTCAAAACTCAATCCGGATGTCAATGTTACCGTCTTTAACGAAAGACTGAATTCAGAAAATATCATGAAACTGTTTGACGGTTATGATTATATCCTGGACGGTACCGACAACTTTGCGACACGTTATCTCATCAATGACGCTTGTGTGATGACAGGAAAAACCAATATTCATGGCAGCATCTTCCGCTTCGAAGGACAAGTGACTGTTTTCAAGCCTGGAGATGGCCCTTGTTATCGTTGCCTGTATCCTGAACCTCCCCCACCGGGGTTGGTTCCCAATTGCCAGGAAGGCGGTGTTTTAGGAGTTCTTGCAGGAGTGATTGGAAACCTGCAAGTGGTCGAAACCCTGAAGTTAATATTAGAAAAAGGAAATACCTTGGTCGGTTCCTTACTACTTTATGACGCATTGAACACCGAATTCAGGAAACTGAAGTTAAAAAAGGATCCAAAATGCCCTGTTTGCAGTGATCAACCCACGATTACAGAATTGATCGACTATGAAGAGTTCTGCGGGTTGTCGCGCTAACGTGAAAACTAAAAATTGCCGGTTCCTGATATTTTTAGCAACGTTACCGGTTTAAAAAGTATCTAACAGCTGAAATGACAAAATCGATGAATTTCCCAATTCCATTTGAGGTTCAGGCCCCGACCTGCCCTGTCATCACTGACCAATCGGTATTGAAGGCAATCGGCAATACACCACTGATCCGCATCCACAACCTCGGAAAAGAATTCAAAGATGTCGACATTTACGCCAAGGCAGAATGGAAAAATGCCGGTGGCTCGGTAAAATCCCGCCCTGCCCTGAAAATGATTGAAGATGGAGAGAAATCCGGCAGGCTCACAAAGGATAAAGTTATTCTCGACTCCACATCCGGTAATACAGGCATCTCCTACGCGTTGATCGGCAAAGTAAAAGGCTACAAAGTCAAACTGGTCATGCCGGCCAATGTCTGCAAGGAACGTAAAGGTTTGATGGCAGATTTTTACGGTGCTGAAATTGTAACCTCCAGTCCTTTTGAAGGTTCCGATGGCGCCATCCTCCTTGCAAAAAAGATCTTTGAAGAAGATCCGGATAAGTATTTCATGCCAGACCAGTACAACAACGACTCCAACTGGCAAGCGCATCAGGAAACCACAGCACAGGAAATCTGGAACCAAACCAATCACCGAGTCACCCATTTCCTGGCGGGTATCGGAACCGGAGGTACTGTCATGGGAACCAGCCGGGGACTGCGGCAACTAAACCCCGACATTAAATGCTATGCAGTAGAACCTGCAGAATCCCTGCACGGACTGGAAGGTCTCAAACACATGGAATCTTCAATCATCCCCGGAATTTATAAAGAAGAAGAACTGGACGGGAAGCTAAGCGTTCCAACCGATGAAGCCTACGACATGGTCGAAGATTTGGAAAAGCAGGAAGGCATCCTCGTAGGGCATTCTTCTGCCGCGGCCATGGTGGGAGCGCTGAAACTTGCTTCACAAATCAAAAGTGGGGTGATCGTCACCGTGTTCCCCGATAGCTGCGAAAGATGTTATGTCAATTTCGGACAGTTTAAACAGTACTACAAAACTCACTCCACCAAACTTCCGAAATCAGACTAGCCTGAAATATCCTGGAAATCTCTTAGAAATTCCTCGGTTCAAACATGCCACCTTTTAACAAACATATTTTTATCTGCATCAACGAAAGAAAAGCTGACGATGCACGAGGCTGTTGCCATTCCCGAGGCTCGGCAGAACTGCTCGATTATATGAAAGGCCGCATCCACGAAATGGGACTGAAAGGCAAAGTACGGGTCAACAAAGCAGGATGTCTGGATGCCTGCGCGCAAGGTCCTTCCATGGTCATTTATCCCGATGATGTATGGTATGCCCCAAGGTCAAAAGAAGATGTGGAAGAAATAATCACAGAACATATCCAGAACAACCGCCCCGTTACCCGGCTAACCATTCCCTTTAAGTTTAAAGCATAATTTCAGGAACCTTCTCTCTTCATAGGCGCGTGGGCGTTAAGAATTCCGGATTCCAGAATAGCTGGATTCCCATGGGCATATTTTCTAGCCGCATAAAAATGGTTGGTCGCGTCACCATGCCGCCCCAGCTTGTCCAGACACAAAGCCTCGTTGAAATGCGCCTCTCCAACTGACGAGTCAATACTCGATGCCATTTGAAAATGCTTCAAGGCAACATCATAATGCCCCTGATTGTAATGGGATATTCCTTCCTCATTGTGCTTATTAGCTTCTGCGTTGGAGCCTTCACGCATGGGAAACTTCAAAGCCGCCTCATCGGCAAACACTGGAACAGAAAAAAACATAAAAATTAATGCCAGCAAAACAGAGTGTAGTTTTTTCATCAATGTCACCTTAAATTAAAGGGTTTTAAAATTTGCTGTCTGCAGAAACAGTCGTGTTTTACCTCAACTTCTTACAATTTTATCAAATCAATTCATCGAAACACCTTCTTTTCCCATTTTCAAAACCAATGTAATTCCGCAGTTTATTGGAATTCGGAAACACCCCCCTTGACACCCGCAAACGGGGGGTATAATGTTCGGCAAATCTAAGTTTTGGAAAAATTTTTGGCAAACCTTAAAATGCATGTCGCATTTATCTAATTAAGCCACTGGGGAAATGGGTTTATGAAAGCTTTTATCCGATTTTTTCTGTTCCTTCCAATACTGATTACTTTTGGCATATCCAATCCCTCACCTGTTCAGGGTGAAGAAATAACGGTTTTCGGTCCGCAAGTTTTCTCCAAAGTAAAAGGAAAACCTCGAACTGAGACGGTGAGTTTCAATATTCCTGTAAACATTGAAGGAACCCTGATCATTCTGAATGGCGGTGAAGAAAATGCCCCGAAAAAGAAACGTGTCAGAAAAGGAAAAATTTCTTTAAACGGACAACAAATCATCCCGGAAAAAAAAGACCGCGGCAAAGATAAAGATAAAGACAAAGATTCTGACAGGAATAAAAAGTTAAAACTGAAAAAGAAAATTGCGAAACTGGTCGTGCCGGTCAACTTGCAACAAGGCACCAACACCCTCTCGGTAAAACTGAAAGGAAGACGCGGTTCACTGATTTCTGCTCGAATCATTATTGATGATTTACCACCCGTCGCCGCTTTTACCGCCAACCCGCAACAGGGCGAGGCACCACTCACTGTGTCCTTCGATGCAACTGCCTCCATCGACCCGGATGACTCCATCGCGTCTTATGAATGGAGCTACGGTGATGGCAGCATAGGCACTGGTGCCCTCACCGGTCACACTTACACAACGCCCGGAACGTTCACCGTCACGCTCACGGTCACCGACCAGTTTGGATTAACTAGCCAATCAACGACATCCATCACTGTCATAGAACCGAATCTGCCGCCAGTCGCCAGCTTCACCGCTGATCCGGCAACAGGCCCTGCTCCACTCGAAGTCACTTTCGATGCCAGTTCATCCACCGACCCCAACGACTTCATCGTTTCATACAGTTGGGACTTTACGGGTGGCGAAACCGCCACAGGTATTACGACAAGCCATACCTTCGCGAACCCCGGAACCTTTACGGTCACGCTCACGGTCGCGGACTCGTTCGGGCTCATCAGCCAGAGCAGCCAAACGGTTGTGGTAGAAGAACCGGCACCGGCCATACCCGGTGCCATTGCTGACGCGCCTTCTCTGGATGAAACTCTCATCGCCGATATGTCGGCCAACACCGCGTTTCTTTATACCGGACCCAACGCCGTACAAACTGGAATGATTCCAGGTACAATTGAAGCTGTAAGAGCAGCCGTAGTCAGGGGACAGGTGTTCACCCGCGATGGCAATCCGTTGCCCGGCGTAACAGTAACGGTCAAAGACCGTCCGGAATTCGGACAGACCATCTCACGTGCTGATGGATTCTACGACCTCGCCGTCAACGGCGGTTCACAACTCGTTCTTGATTACAGTTTAATCGGATACCTGCCCGGCCAGCGCAGTATTGATGTGCCGTGGCAGGATTTTTCCGTCGTCAATGACATCGCCTTGGTCCCTCTCGACACGCAATCAACATTAGTCGATCTCGCGAACGCCACACAGCCAACACTGGCACAGGGCAGCCCGGTCACCGACGCGGATGGAACCCGACAGGCCGCCGTACTGTTCCCACAAGGCACCACGGCGGAAATGGTTCTGCCAAACGGCTCTACGCAACCGCTTTCTTCCATGACAGTCCGTGCCACCGAATACACTGTCGGCGACAACGGACCGATGGCAATGCCCGCTGAACTGCCGCCATCCAGCGGTTACACCTACGCCGTAGATCTCACAGTCGATGAAGCCCTCGTTGCAGGAGCCAGCTCCGTCAACTTTAATCAGTCTGTTCCGGCTTATGTCGATAACTTCCTCGGCTTCCCCGCGGGCACAATTGTTCCATCCGGATTCTACGATGCCGCTCAAGCCAAATGGGTCCCTTCGGAAAGCGGACTGGTCATAGATATTCTCGGCATCACCGGCGGACTCGCCGATCTCGACGTTGATGGATCCGCCACCCCCGCCAGTTCTACACAACTGGCCGCGCTCGGCATCACGAATTCCGAAAGACAGATTCTTGCTTCCCAATTTGGATCAAACTTTAGTTTGTGGAGGGTGCCGGTTTCGCATTTCACCACCTACGACTGGAACTGGAGCGTTAAAAAAGGTCCGGATAACGCGGTCGAACCCGACGTCGAAGTGGCGAAAACGGAACAGCACCTGCCGGATAAATGCACCATCTGCGAAGGCTCGGTCATCCAGGCCGAGGCGCAGGTTCTGGGTCAAGCCATTCCCATCAGCGGAACGCCGTTCACCATGCACTACAACTCAGACCGCACGCCCGGCTACATCACGTCCATCGACATTCCGCTGGTCGGCAACGACCCTCTGCCAGGAAGTCTGCTGCGCATCGACCTTGAAGTGAAAATAGCGGGGCGCAAATTCGACTTCAGCTACCCGGCGATAGACGCATTACCCGGACTGACACAAACTATCACCTGGGATGGACTCGATGCCTACGGCCGACGTGCTACCGGACAGACCAACGCCAATATCAAGATCAGCTATGTTTTCCCGACCCAGTATCAGGGGACGAATGCATTCGCCGAATTCGGCGATGGAACCGACCTGCCCTCGGCCCGCACCGTCGCCACGCGCCCGCTGGAATATCAGGTTCCGATTTTGTTGTCCGACTTCCGTGCATTGGGACTCGGAGGGTGGACCCTCGATCAGCACCATGTCTACGATCCGTTCGAACCGATCCTGCATTTGGGTCCCGGGCCCAGACGTAGTGCCGAGAGCCTGAACCCGGTCATAAAAACCGTTGCCGGCAACGGCGGAGGCAGTCCTCCATTCACTCCCCCATTTTTTGGGAGCGATGGAGATCCGGCAACAAATTTCGGCTTCTCCCCGGTCACGGGTGCTGCTGAAGACTCGCAGGGCAACCTCTTTGTAGTCAGCCATTGCCAGATCACCCGCGTTGACGATGAGGGAGGTGCTCATTTTTTTGCCGGGGCCACCAGTGGTCGGACGTGCCGCGATCCCGATGCCAGCGGTGTTCCGGCAATCGGGCAGGGAATGCGCGAACCCCATCATATTGCGGTCGATCATGACGACAATGTCTATTTTATCAGTGTAAGGTTCCGGTCCAATGATGTGATCCGCAAAATCGAAGCCAGTACAGGACTGATTTTTACCGTAGCCGGTGGCACCGGGCCGGAGGGATTCTCCGGCGATGGAGGCCCGGCAACGGCCGCCCAGTTTAAAAGTCCGCAAGGCATGGAGTTCGATAAAGAAGGCAATATGTATATTGCTGATTCCGGCAACGGCCGTATCCGCAAAATCGACAAAATAACCGGCATCATCACCACCGTAGCGGGTGGCGGGGGCAATACCAGCGATGGTGTCCTGGCAACAAACGCGAAGCTGAGCAGTCCCGAAGACATCACCTTCGATAAAGATGGCAATATGTATATCGCCGAAGCTTCTGAACACAAGGTGCGCAAGGTCGATGCCATCACTGGCGTCATCACCACCTTCGCCGGTAACGGCACTTTCGTCAGTAGCACTAATCCGCGCATAGACGGCGTTCCGGCAACGCAATCGCCCCTGCGCCGTGTCCGCAGTGTCGACTTCGACAACCAGGAAAACCTGCTCATCGCCACACGATATACTCTCAGACGAGTGGATCGGGACGGCATCATCCACACTATAGCGGGACGCGAAGGCAACAACCTGTTCCCCTTTAACGGAGACGACATTCCGGCACACCGGGCCCTTTTAAACCTGGTGGTCCAGGTCGATGTCGGCAACAGCGGCTCGATCAACCTGGCAGTATACTCACATATACGGGTGCGGCAGATTTCCCCCGGTATCCCCGGCTTTGGGGAAGGGAATATCCTGCTGGTGTCTGAAGACGGCAGCGAGGTCTTTGTGTTCAACAACACAGGGCGCCACCTGCAAACCCTGAACGCGATCACAGGGGCAACGGTTTACAGTTTTGCTTACTCTGCAAGCGGCAAACTGGTTTCGATTACCGATGGGGATAACAACGTCACCACCATCCAGAGAGATGTCGATGGCAACCCGACCTCCATCACCTCGACAGACGGACAGCAAACGTTGCTCGCACTTAACAGCGATGGCTACATCACCGGCATTACAAATCCCAACAACGAAACCGACACCTTCAGCTACACGCCGGAAGGGCTCATGCTGTCGATGACCGACGCGCGTACCAACACTTCATTGTTCAGTTACGATGCCTCGGGCAAACTGACACGTGATGAAGACGCGGCAGGCGGTTCGCAAACCTTCGCCCGCAGTGGACAGGACGACAATTTCGTCATCACCCGCACGACTGGACTCAACCGTGTCTCAAGCTTTGGAGTTCAGCAGCTCCTCGCGGGTGGCAACCTGAGAACGGTGACCGATCCGAACGGACTCGCCACCACCACCTTCACCGCCGAGGACGACAACCAGACCATCACTTCACCGGACGGAACGGTGACAACGGTCACGAAGAACCCGGACCCACGGTTCGGCATGCAGGCGGCGTTGAGCAATTTAAATGTGGCAACACCGGGAGGATTAACCTCCACCCTCACCACCAGCCGCAGTGTGGTGTTGACCGATCCATTGGACCTGTTCAGCATGACATCCATGGTCGATACGCTTATCCTCAACGGGCGAGCAATTAGTAGTATTTATGATAAGTCTCAGAATAAAATGACGAACATTTCTCCAGAGGGAAGGCAATTTGAAAATATTTTTGACGATCAGGGACGGGTAACCAAAGAAATTATTCCCGGAATAACTGATCGAAGCTTCGAGCCTGATCTTAGAGGAAGGTTGGCGGCTATTCGACAGGGAACAGGGGCTAACGAAAGGGTTAGCACAATCACCTATAATCCTCAAGGATTTGTAGCCAGCATTAATGATCCTTTGGGACGGATAAACCGGTTTGAATATGATACGAGTGGTAGAGTAACTAAACAAGTACTTCCAGACTCAAGAGAAATCTTGACGACTTATGATGCAAATGGAAATGTAGCCGCCATCACACCACCAGGCCGCCCTGCTCATGTTTTTGAATACACGCCTGTTAATTTGGAATCCGCTTACACACCTCCTGATGTTGGTTTGCCGGTCCATGCGACCCGTTTCACGTATAATTTAGACAAACAGTTAAGCCTCATTACGCGCCCGGATGGTAAAACGGTATTGATCAACTATGACACGGGTGGCAGGCGTTCTGAAGTAAGAATTCCACGTGGTAATTTTAGTTATGGTTATGATTTGACCACCGGGCAACTCAAATCCATTCAAGCTCCTGATGGAGGAACTTTGTCTTTTATCCATGATGGGCGTTTCCGTTTAAGTTCGACCTGGGTAGGAACAGTTGCCGGATCGGTAACAAGAACCTTTAATACTGACCATCAGGTTGCATCGAGAAGCATCAATGGTGGGCATACTATTAACTTTACTTATGATGGGGATGAGTTGATCACTCAGGCTGGTGATTTAAGCTTGCAATACAGTACCAGCAATACGTTTCTAACTGGAACCACGCTCGGCGTGGTTGCGGACAGTCTCACCTATACCGCTTTCGGGGAATTGGGTAGCTATACGGCCACTGCCAACGGAAATCAGGTATATTCACAATCTTTGGTTTACGATCAACTGGGAAGAGTTGTTGAAGATACACAAACGGTCTTGGGAGTCACAAATGTATTCACCTATGTTTATGAAATTGGTGAACGGCTTTCTCAAGTTCGACGTGATGGTGTGTTAATCTCGCAATATAATTATGATCTAAACGGCAACCGGGTAGGAGGAACGGTAGATGATCAGGACCGTTTGATTAGTTTTGGTACAGCGACTTATACATATACAGCAAATGGGGAGCTAGCAACTAAAACCGACCCGTCAGGAGTGACAACTTACAACTATGATGTATTAGGCAACCTATTGTCAGTCACACTTCCCAGCGGTAATTTGATTGAATATGTATATGACGGTCAAAATCGCAGAATCGGGAAAAAGGTCGACGGAATCCTTGAAAAAGGCTGGCTTTATAAAGATGGCTATAACCCTGTTGCAGAATTAGATGGTTCCGGGAATGTGGTATCGCGCTTTGTATATGGTACACGCAACACGATTCCTGCCTTTATGATTAAAAATGGCAACACCTATCGTATAGTGAGTGACAGGCTGGGCAGCCCGAGGTTGGTGATTGATACGGCTACAGGTTTGGTTGCCCAGCAAATGGATCATGATGAATGGGGAAATGTTATTGCTGATACAAGCCCAGGCTTCCAGCCGTTTGGTTATGCAGGCGGACTATACGATGAAGACACGCAGCTTGTTCAGTTTGGAGCAAGGGACTATGATCCTAACACCGGGCGTTGGACAGCAAAAGATCCAATACGGTTCAGAGGCAATGATACGAACCTGTACAACTACGTGCTCAGCGACCCCATTAACCTGATCGATCCATTAGGGTTATATGGCACACAGTCTTGCAAGCTATATGATGACCTTAGCAAAAGGTACCCAGACAGTGATTACTTTGATTCAATCGCTCCCTTCGTTTGTAGTAATGCTCCGAAGGGAGAGGCCAATGAAGATTTTGGAAAACGATCAATTCCCAACTTATCAAATTGCGTGAGGCAATGTTTGCAGGAAAGAGCTATATTAAGAGAGACCTGCACTTTGGTTGGAAATACTAAACTCGCAATTACCGAAGATCATTTTTCATGTTTTGCCGGTTGTGCATTAAACCCAGAAAATCCGTATAACTCAAAAGGGCCTGATTTGCCAGACAGGGACCCTCGATTACCATAAGCTTCTAATATATCCAATGAGGTAAGCTCTTGAGAAATATCATAGGTTGTAAAGTCATATATGTTTTGCTTGTGTTAGGAAACATCCTTATAACAACTATTGGCTTTGGAGGCCCTGATAAGAATATTTATTTAATAAAACTTTCTAGCGCATTTTTTATAGTAAATGGAATTGTTTTATGGAGGTTCCTTCAAAAAGAGTGTGGCCCATTAACTTTAATTATTGAAAGAGTGTTATCTTTTGGACGGATGACGATGAATTTTGCAATAGCTACAGTTGTCGGAATGCCATTTGCATTTTATAGCCCCGTATTAATGATTTTTTGGACACCATTATTTAAACTTTCAGAATACTTTAAGAGTTCTATAGGAATATTTTTTGTACCTTTACTATGTTTATTACTTTTAGCACTTGAAATTTATTATTTCGTCTTACTAAATCGCAACAAAGATGAATTGAGCAGGAACATACCTCCAAATCCAGAATCTGAGGATTCAGCATCGGCTTGATTTTCTAATTGCCCGCGGGGGCTTCCCCGCCGTTCACCGATACACAGGGCCGCATCACCAAAGAACAGGTGACGGGGCTGGAAGATACCGATTTTGTTTACGATGTAAGGGGCAGACTATCCACCGTCAGTCAAGGGGCGGCGGGCCCTGCCCAGCGTGTCAGCACTATCGCTTATGACGCGAACGGGTTTGTGCAGTCTGTCACCGATCCGCTCAACCGTGCTGTGAGTTTCCAATACGACCTTGCAGGAAGAGTGACGAAACAGATTCTTCCTGATTTAAGAGAGATCAATTTCACTTATGATGCAAATGGGAATGTAGCGTCCATCACGCCACCGGGAAGACCGGCGCATGGTTTCCAGTACACAGCAGTGGATCTGGAATCGGAATACGATCCACCTGCGATTGGACTGCCCGAGCATAGGACACAGTTCGCCTATAACTTAGACAAGCAGTTGACCACGATTACGAGACCTGACGCACAAACAGTTACTTTCGCCTATGACACAGGCGGGCGGGTGAGCAGTTTTACGATTCCTCGTGGTTCCACGAGTTTTGCTTATGACGCTGTGACCGGTAACGTAACGAGTATTACCGCACCGGATACAGGGACACAAAGTTTCACCTATGACGGTAGCCTGCTACTTAACACAACATGGTCAGGAACTGTTTCTGGTTCGGTGGCACGCACCTATGACAATGACTTCAGAATCACGTCACGTTCTGTGAACGGTGGTAACACCATAAGCTTTGGCTATGACAATGATAGCCTGTTGACGAGTGCGGGAAGCGAGACGCTCAGTTACGATGCGGCGAATGGATTGCTGACAGGTACTACGCTCGGCGTGGTGACAGACAGCTATGGCTACAACGGGTTTGCCGAAGTCACAAGCTACAATGCGGATGCAAACTCAGCGTCTGTGTTCAACACGACGTTTACGAGAGACAAATTAGGCAGGATCACGCAGAAGGTCGAGACGGTGCAGGGAGTCGCCGCCACCTTCGATTATTTTTATGATGCGACGGGACGTTTGATCACTGTCAATAAGAATGGCGGTTTGCACGAGTCGTTCACCTACGACAGTAACGGTAACCGAACCAATAACGGAGCGGTCTACGATAATCAGGACCGGCTAGTGAGCCGAGGCACGACGAGTTACAGTTATACGGCGAACGGGGAGTTATTGACCAAGGTTAATGGTGCCGACACAACGAGCTATACATATGATGTGTTAGGAAACCTGATCAACGTTACCCTCCCCTCAGGAAATGTTATAGAATATATCGTAGATGGTTCGAACCGGCGTATCGGCAAAAAAGTCGATGGAGTTTTAGAGCAGGGATTCCTGTACAAGGATCAGTTGAACCCTGTTGCGGAGTTGGATGGCTTGGGGAATGTGGTGAGTCGGTTCATTTACGCCTCACGTGCCAACGTGCCCGACTACATGGTGAAAGGAGGTGTGACCTATAGAATAATTAGCGATCACTTGGGCAGCCCTCGACTTGTCATTGACACAGCAACAGGGCTACCGGCGCAGGTGTTGGACTATGACAGCTTTGGAAATATTATTTCCGACACAAACCCAGGCTTCCAGCCTTTTGGTTTTGCAGGAGGTCTCTATGAAGAGCAGACCGGACTAACCCGCTTCGGTTCCCGTGATTACGATGCCGAGACAGGCAGGTGGACCAGTAAAGATCCGATAGGATTTGATGGAGATGGACCTAATTTATATGGGTATATCCTTCAAGATCCTATGAACGGAATTGATCCTGAAGGATTACAGGGTAAAGGTCCTTTTTTTGATCGTGGTATTGGTGGTGGCGGGTTTACAGGAGGTGGAGGATATAGAAGTGGTGGGTTTATAGGTGGTGGATCTAGAGGTGGTGCAGGCAGAGCTTCTAGTGGACACATTACCAATATTCCAGGAAGGGGGAACTTAGATCTCACTCAAAGAGGAGTGAATAATTTTATTAATCGAAATATTAGTCGGTTAAACAACAAACTTGGCAGAAAGATTGGTAAGGGAGAATTGCCATTTGAAAAGGGAAGGCAAGGAACCCAGAATGCTATTGCTAAAGTCAGAGAGACACTTCAAAGCGCAAATGAGATTTCTCCTGTTTTTAAAGATAGAGGAGGAAATACTGTAGTGGATATATATAGCAGACAGACAGGGTTTACTGTGCGCATCTGCACAACCAATGGAAGATTTATTACTGCTATTAAAGGAAAAACAGGAGGATTTCAAAATTGATAAAGGGTAATAATCAGAAAACAAACCAAGACGATTCTTTATCGATTAGTGGAGCAAACTTAGAATGCTTTCTATCCTACAAAGATATGGAGATTGAGGACTTTTTACCTATTGTAAATAATTTATTGGGAAAAGGTCTTACTATTAAGGACAAGAAGGCTATTTTCGTTTTCTTGAACGAAGAAGGTGCAAATAAAGAATATTTAGGTAATAAATATTTCGGCAGCTTTGAAAAACTTATTAAATTTATTCAAGAGAACGGAAATCATACTGCCATAGTAAAGTTTTTTGCAAAGGCATATGACATTAATATAGAAATCAACCTAGAATTTTATTTGGCTTCAAAGGTAATAGGTCTTACAACGACAGAGAACTTTATTTGGGGTTTTGCAGATGCTCTTAAATTTGCAAAGTTTGAACGTGTAGATTTTTTTACAAAAATCTGCAAGTCCATATGCGAAATTAAAAAACCAAATTATTATTATATCGGAACAGAATTGCTTGACGAAGAGGATATGAGTTTTGAAAAAGCCTCAGATAATCCAAACGTTTCCCCCTATGATGAGAATTCATTTTCTTCTGATTTGGCAAACAATCTTTTAGATTGGTATGTAAATAATTACGGAGTTAAAAGGTCTAACTAAAAGATTCTTCCGAGGTATACAAAGAAGTTGATAAGTGATCAGGTCTTTTCTTATCTACATTTTATTTTTCCAAAAATTAATGCTGGCCGCCCTTGTCAGCGTTGAATCGTTCTAAAGTTTTTTCTGTTCTTTGACATTTCAATTTCTTAGGTTTTAACACTGGCTCCCGCGCCTTCGCGCTTGGTTAAGAAAGCAACACTAAAAACTACTTGCAATCAAGTAGAGACTTCGTGATATCCTCTTTCTTAGAATTCGTGCCCCTTAGGGGTAGACCCATTTACTTGACCCCTTCAATAGAGTTTCTGTACCAACACTCGTTAAAAGATCATCATCGTCATAGATGAAGCCAACGGTGTTACCGGGACGCCGTCTACCTCAATGGAGTGGAGGTAGACGGGTCTGAGGAGAATTAAATCCAGGATTCCATATCCCGTAACGACAGATAGTTTTCACGAATGAACTCTTCTGTCCGGATGTTTTCTGTATGTAGTTCTTCGATTACGGGTTGCATATGGGTCTGGATATTATCGACCTCTTTAAGAATGCCGGAGAGGTGCCAGTCGAGGGTTCCCGGATTGTTGATGAATAGCGAACCTTCGGGATGGGCGATCCTGTTTCTACGTTTTGAGAACTGAGAGAACCCTCCCACATGGATGTTATCGCATCCAATCAGTTTGAGGAACCGGAAGACATTTCCCTCCCGAATATTTCTCAGGAGCGTAAAAGGGGAAGTGGATTTTAGGATCTCTCTTTCCTGATCACGGTGGAATCCGATGAGAGCTTTGCGGAAATCCGTTTCACGGGTTTTACGGATTTTCCATACGGTGAACGCGGCGAAACTCATATAGAGGAGGTGGAAGGCGAAGTGGGCGAACTCATACTTTTCATTGGCGTAGTTGAGTTCAAAAGTTTCCCGGAGGGAACGGATATAACTTTCTTCATCCGGGTTGGCGAATGATATGGGCAGGCACCGGTTGATTTCTTGTAACCAGCACCGGGACTTATCTGTCGTCATTGCGAACGAAGTGTGGCAATCCAGAATTGGTTGCAAGCGACTACTTTCTGCTAGATCAATTTCCTTCCCATTGGTACTTCTTGCGGTTCGAGTATTCATTTTTTTCTCCGTGTTTCGACATTAAAAAAAGCCAGAGTGTTGTCGCGGACACGAAGGACCGCCCCGGGCCTCACGGACACCAGGACACTCTGACCCATATTAAAGGACTAATAAAAAATGCCCTTAGGCAGGGCACTAGCCCTTCGTGTTTCGACAGTTATAATTTATTCCTATGGAAAAAACTTGTCAATAGAGAGGAATGGATAATTTTCAGTGGAGTGGTTTCAACGAGAGGAGGAATATGGTCAATAGTGGACTTGCCCCCTAGACATTTTTTTGCCGGGGCCACCAGTGGTCGGACGTGCCGCGATCCCGATGCCAGCGGTGTTCCGGCAATCGGGCAGGGAATGCGCGAACCCCATCATATTGCGGTCGATCATGACGACAATGTCTATTTTATCAGTGTAAGGTTCCGGTCCAATGATGTGATCCGCAAAATCGAAGCCAGTACAGGACTGATTTTTACCGTAGCCGGTGGCACCGGGCCGGAGGGATTCTCCGGCGATGGAGGCCCGGCAACGGCCGCCCAGTTTAAAAGTCCGCAAGGCATGGAGTTCGATAAAGAAGGCAATATGTATATTGCTGATTCCGGCAACGGCCGTATCCGCAAAATCGACAAAATAACCGGCATCATCACCACCGTAGCGGGTGGCGGGGGCAATACCAGCGATGGTGTCCTGGCAACAAACGCGAAGCTGAGCAGTCCCGAAGACATCACCTTCGATAAAGATGGCAATATGTATATCGCCGAAGCTTCTGAACACAAGGTGCGCAAGGTCGATGCCATCACTGGCGTCATCACCACCTTCGCCGGTAACGGCACTTTCGTCAGTAGCACTAATCCGCGCATAGACGGCGTTCCGGCAACGCAATCGCCCCTGCGCCGTGTCCGCAGTGTCGACTTCGACAACCAGGAAAACCTGCTCATCGCCACACGATATACTCTCAGACGAGTGGATCGGGACGGCATCATCCACACTATAGCGGGACGCGAAGGCAACAACCTGTTCCCCTTTAACGGAGACGACATTCCGGCACACCGGGCCCTTTTAAACCTGGTGGTCCAGGTCGATGTCGGCAACAGCGGCTCGGTCAACCTGGCGGTGCACCAGCAAAGTCGGGTGCGCCAGATATCTCCCGGCATCCCCGGTTTCAAGGAAGGCAATATCCTGCTGGTGTCTGAAGACGGCAGTGAGATCTTTGAGTTCAGCAACACCGGGCGGATTAACCTCCACCCTCACCACCAGCCGCAGTGTGGTGTTGACCGATCCATTGGACCTGTTCAGCATGACATCAATGGTCGATACGCTGATCCTCAACGGTCGGCCTTTCTCCAGTGTGTACGACGCAACCGCGTTGAAGTTCACCGACACCACACCGGAAGGAAGAGTCACTACTTCGTTTATAGATACCCAGGAGAAACTGACAAAGTTTCAAGTCTCCGGCATATTGGATCGGGATTTTGGTTACGATAACAGAGGAAGATTGATAACAATAACTCAAGGTGTTGGGGTTGATCAACGCGTTACAACAATCAATTACAATTCTCAGGGTTTTGTCGATAGTTTTGTGGATGCAGAACTTAGATCAACACGCTTTGAATATGATCTCGCCGGAAGAGTTACAAAGCAGATTTTGCCTGACTTAAGGGAGATCAATTTTTTATATGATGCTAATGGGAATATAACTTCAATTACTCCTCCAGGAAAACCATCCCATTCTTTTACCCATACAAGCGTGAATCTTGAAAATAGTTATGACCCACCAAATATTGGTCTTACTCAACATGCAACACAACTGCAATATAACTTGGATAAACAGCTCACCCAAATCATACGACCTGATGGAAAAACGATAGCAATTAATTATGATAGTGGTGGCAGACTTGACAATATGGTTTTTCCCAGAGGAACTCTTGACTATGGTTACGATCCCGGCACTGGAAATCTTAACAGCATAATAGCTCCTGATGGAGCAATACTGAACTTTACTTATGATGGTTTTCTGCAAACCGGCACTTCATGGGGTGGACCTGCAGGCAGCGTATCAGGAAATGTTACGCAAACTTTTGATAATAGTTTCAGGGTAACCTCACGTAGTGTTAACGGCGGAAATACCATTAACTTTGTTTACGATAACGATGACCTGGTTACATCGGCTGGAGCACAGACTCTTTCATACGATTCTCAAAATGGTTTGATTTCAGGAACCACATTGGGCGTAGTGAATGACTCATATAGTTTCAGTGGCTTTGGAGAAATTTCTAACTACACAGCAAACTCCAATGGCTCTACTGTATTTCAAACGCAGTTTATCCGCGACAAAATTGGCAGGATCACCCAGAAAGTCGAGACCGTACAGGGTGTAGTCAGTACCTTCGATTATTTTTATGATGCCAGTGGAAGGCTGATCTCTGTTAATAAAAATGGTTTGAGCCATGAAACCTTCACCTATGACAGCAACGGCAACAGGACCAATAACAGTGCAACTTATGACGATCAGGATAGATTAAATAGCACTGCTACTTCCAGCTACACCTACACTGACAATGGTGAGTTGTTATCAAAAACTGACAATGTTGGAACTACCTCTTACGAATATGACGCATTAGGAAATTTGATGAAAGTGACTTTGCCGAGTGGCAACTTCATTGACTATCTCGTAGATGGTAAAAATCGAAGGGTCGGTAAAAAAGTGGATGGAACATTGGAAAAAGTCTGGCTTTACCAAGGAAACCTGAGTCCAATAGCTCAACTTGATGCAGCAGGCAATGTGGTTGCCCGATTCGTTTATGCGTCCAAGGGCAATGTTCCAGATTATATGATCAAAAGCGGAATAACATACCGGATCATCAGTGACCATCTTGGAAGTCCAAGGTTGGTGATTGACACGTCTACAGGATTGCCTGCCCAGATTATGGAATACGATTCATTTGGTAACGTTATTTCAGATACGAATCCAGAATTCCAACCTTTTGGGTTTGGTGGTGGTTTATACGATCCTGATACAAAACTAGTGCGTTTTGGAGCAAGAGACTATGACGCCGAAACTGGAAGGTGGACTGCCAAAGACCCGATACGTTTTGCAGGCAGTGACACGAACCTATATGGTTACGCGCTCAATGATCCCATAAACTCTCTGGATCCCACAGGCTTGACTGCTGAGGAGGATCTTGAGGCATTAATTGGTTTGTTAGAGTTTGCACAACAATTAGATGACCTTGGAAACATCATCATCGCGTTTGATCTGGCAACACTTCCATCTGGTGAAGGTCTGGCAGGAATTGCCAGCAAAATTTGTGGAAAAGGCTTGCGATTGGTTGCGGAAAAACAGACCGTTTCTTTGATTAAGAGTAATGTGAAGAATGCCAAATTAAAAAGAATTGTTGGAAAATTATTTCAAGATAAGGATAAAGTTCCAGGTGGCACTGCAGGTGCAATAAAATATGAACGCGAAACAGGTGAATTACTTTCTGCAACAGGACATATTCAAGCGGGAAGAAACAGAGCTAGAGGGTTAGAAAAATTGTTGAAAGGCGGCAAATTAAATGCATTTGATAGAAGTGTTGCTAAATTTCTAAAACGACAACTTGACAGAGAATTGAAAAAATAAAACTATGAAAACATTTTCAGAAAATAACTTAATTGAAACAATCGCAACAACGTTTCCCTCATTTGCAAAAAAATTTCCACCTGAGGAAAGTGTAGGAAACTATGACTATATGGATGAACTCTCTTGCGAAGTTGAAGAGGAAATAAAAAAAGGGCAAAGAGATGAGCAGTTTATAAACAATGCCTTCGATTTTTATAACAGGATGGCTGAAGAAGGTGATGATGAAGTTCAGAATATTTTAATTATATCAGTCCTTGAAGGCTTATCAGATAAAGAAGTCCTTACCAAGATGGCTCGTGAAAAACTCAAAGGTTTTGCTTTGGAGATGTTTGAGCGTGTTGTTCGTTTTTGGCCCAATGGCTATATGAACCTGAAGGTTGAAGAAGTTAACGAGAAAAATCTTCCTCAAATAATAATTGAACACTTCCCAGAATTCGCCAAAGCAAATCCAAATTTAGAATCTCAGGTATGCCATGATTATCTCGCTGAATTCTCAGTCATGCTTCGAAATGAGATGGAGAAGGAGAAAGGTGGAAAATTACTTATAGCAAAAGCTTTTGAGCTTTTCAATGTCATGGGTGAAAAGGGAGATTCTACAATACAGAATGCCTTGGTATCTGTAGCATTAAGAGGTATTCATGATAATGGCGATATTGCCAGAAGATCATGGCAAAAGCTGGAGGGAAAAGCTAAAGAGTATTTTGAAAGTATCTCACGAGAATTAAATAAAGGCTAAGTTAGATAATTTTAGCTTAAAACATCTTCTCTTCCAGATTTGCCCTGTACATTGCCAGCGGGGGCTCCTCGCTCAGGGGGCGGTGGGCCCTGTCCAGCGTGTCAGCACCATCGCTTATGACGCGAACGGTAACGTAGCGTCCATCACCCCACCGGGTCGGCCTTCACACGGGTTCCAGTACACGGCGGTCAATCTGGAATCGGAATACGATCCCCCAGCGATCGGACTCCCCGAGCATAGGACGCAGTTCGCATATAACTTAGACAAACAGCTCACAACGATTACGAGACCGGACGCACAAACGGTTACTTTTGCCTATGACACCGGTGGGCGGGTCAGCAGTTTCACGATTCCACGAGGCGCAACCAGTTTTGCCTACGATGCGGTAACGGGTAACGTGACGAGTATTACAGCGCCCGATTTGGGAACACAGAGTTTCACCTACGATGGTTCATTGTTACTCAGCACAACCTGGGCAGGTGGTGTAGCGGGAAGCGTCAGTCGAACTTACGACAACGATTTTCGTATTACGTCACGTTCTGTGAATGGCGGCAACACCATAAGCTTTGGTTATGACAATGACAGCCTGTTGACGAGTGCGGGTTCTGAAACGTTGACGTACAACGCCACTAACGGACTGCTCACCGGCACCACGTTGGGCGTAGTTAGCGATTCGTACGGTTACAACGGCTTTGCAGAAGTCACAAGCTACAACGCCGATACGAACTCAGCGTCTGTGTTTAATACGACTTTAAAGGGGTCAAGTCCACTCTTGACAGCATGTTAATAGATGTATAAACTTAATATATGAGTCGTCCTTTACGAATAGAGTATCCGGGTGCTGTTTACCATGTGATGAACCGTGGTTTGAACCAGAACATAGTATTCCTGAACAAGAAAGATTATGAGTTGTTTCTTTCTACCCTTGATGAAGGCTGTCGGTTGTTTAATGTGATTGTTTATGCCTATTGTTTAATGCCAAATCACTATCATTTGCTGATTCGAACACCCTCAGGCAATCTATCCCGGTTTATGCGGCATTTGAACGGTGTGTATACCCAAAGATTTAATCGTGAGCATGGTCGGGATGGCCCATTATATCGTGGACGTTTTAAAGGGATTCTTGTGCAGGAAGATGAGTATTTACTTGAGGTAGTGCGATATATTCATAACAACCCTGTAAAAGCAAAGATCGTTGAACGATTAAGCCAGTTCAGGTGGAGCAGCCATAAGGCTTATATAGGCAGGAAGAAAACCTTTTCAAATTTAGATATCTCTTTTCCCTTGAAGTATTTTTCACAAAATCGCAAGAAAGCTGTAGAGCTTTATAGGCGTTTCATGTCTGAAATTCCTGACGTTGAGGTAGAAAAATTTTATGATGCAAAGAAGCAGGGAAGCATTTTGGGGGGTACTGAGTTTATAGAGCGGATTAGAGACAAATATGTTCTTAATGATCCCTCACCTGAAATAGAGGTGAAGGAAAAAATGAGAATTAGAGGTGAGAAGGTAATATTAATAATCGAAAAAGAGGTTTGTAGTTTGTTTGGGGTTAAGAAAATAGACCTTTCACGTGGAAAAAGGGGCAGTTCTAATATAGCTCGGCAAGCCGCACTGTTTCTATCAAAGGAGTTGTCAGGACTAAAACTTTCAGAGATAGGATTGTATTTTGGACTTGATTCCTACCGTACGGTAGGTTCGCATTGCTTAAGGTTTCGAGATAAATTAATGTCGAATAAACGATTGATGAAGAAATACAACCGTTTGAAATCTGCTTGCAGTCAAGAGTGGACTTGACCCCTTTACTTTACTTTAGACCCCTTTACCCCTTTATGACCCCTTTACTCGGATTCGTGCAGTCTGTCACCGATCCGTTGAATCGTGCTGTGAGTTTCCAGTATGACCTTGCAGGACGGGTGACGAAACAGATTCTTCCTGATCTTCGTGAAATCAATTTTACTTATGACGCGAACGGCAACGTAGCGTCCATCACGCCGCCGGGAAGACCTGAGCACGGTTTTCAATATACTGCGGTCGATCTGGAATCGGAATACGATCCCCCGGCAATCGGACTGCCAGAGCATAGGACGCAGTTCGCCTATAACATCGATAAACAACTGACGACCATTACAAGGCCGGACGCGAAGACAGTGGCCTTTGCTTACGATACGGGAGGAAGAGTCAGTAGCTTTACTACCCCTCGTGGTTCCACGAGTTTTGCTTATGACAATGCTACGGGTAACGAGACGAGTATTACCGCACCCGATTTGGGAACACAGAGTTTCACCTACGACGGTTCGTTGCTACTCAGTACGACCTGGGCAGGCGGTATAGCGGGTAGCGTCAGTCGCACCTATGACAACGATTTTCGTATCACGTCAAGAAGTGTGAACGGTGGCAACACCATAAGCTTTGGTTATGATAACGATAGCTTGCTCACATCGGCTGGCTCTCAGAGCCTCGCCTATGATGCGGCGAATGGATTGCTGACAGGTACTACGCTCGGCGTGCTGGCTGACAGCTATGGCTATAACGGCTTTGCCGAAGTCACAAGCTATAACGCAGATGCGAACTCGGCATCGGTGTTCAATACCACGTTCACCAGAGATAAGTTAGGACGCATAACCCAGAAGGTGGAAACCGTGCAGGGAGTCGCCGCCACCTTCGATTATTTTTATGATGCGGCGGGAAGACTCATAACGGTGAACCGGAACGGTTCTCTGCACGAGTCGTTCACCTATGACAGTAACGGCAACCGGACCAATAACGGTGCAGTCTACGATAATCAGGACAGGCTCACGAGCCTGGACGCAACGAGTTACAGTTATACGGCGAACGGGGAGTTATTAACCAAGGTTAATGGTGCCGACACCACAAGCTACACGTATGATGTGTTAGGAAACCTGATCAACGTTACCCTCCCCTCAGGAAATGTTATAGAATATATCGTAGACGGTTCAAACCGCCGTATCGGCAAGAAAGTTGATGGAGTTTTAGAACAAGGGTTCTTGTATAAAGACCAACTCAATCCTGTAGCCGAGTTGGATGGTGCGGGGAATGTGGTGAGTAGGTTTATCTACACCTCACGTGCCAATGTGCCCGACTACATGGTGAAAGGAGGCAACACTTATAGAATCATCTCAGACCATTTAGGATCGCCACAGTTGATAAAGGGGTCTGCCCATTCTATCTTTTCATGGCATGAAGCTAATGTTGGTGATATCACAAGCTCACGAAGGCTTCGAAAGAGGGTATCACGAAGTCCATTATTGACGGTACGTTGTAGTTTCCTGCCAGAAATACTTCTTCAGAAAAAAACAATTCAAAGATTTTGAAATAGCCAGCGAGAACCGCCCCGCTAACGAATGAGCCCGTCGATGGTATCGTTGATTCCCGCAAAAACATCTTTCATGGTTTTTCCGGATTTGAGAATTTTGTCAAACTCCGCTTGATAATCTGCCGCCGCCTGGCTGATCGCTTCCATTTCGACTTTAAGGCGGACCAGTGCTGTATTCATTTCGTTGATACGATTCACCAAGACATCGATAAACTTATCCTTGATTTTTTCACGAGTCTCAGGTTTGAGTTTCTTAAACATATTCGGGTCCAACTTCAACACTTTGACGGCTGTTTTGGTTGAAATATTAGTCGTGCGAGGGGTTTTCATCAGGAACGATACTTCGCCAAACAAAGCACCTGGTGTGAGTGTATTAATGGTAACTTTGGGCAAGTCATTACGGGTTACGATGGCTTCTCCTTTAAGGACTACAAACACCGCCATATCTTTCTGGCCTTCTTCAACAATCGCCACTTTTTCAGGGTACTCAATGACCTGATTGCTTAGGGAAGCAATCTCCTGCCTTTCTGCTACGTTGAAAGACCGGAAAAAAGGGATATTATTGATCAGTCTCAAGAGTTCCTGAGAAGTCTTATTATGAATTTTTTTATCCATTACCGTCCCTAGGAGCCATCAACTTGCAGGTTTTGCGATTGCAGTTGTGAATGGCAGAGCCTGTAGAAAACACCCTTTTGCCTCAATAGTTCTTTTCTTGGTCCAAATTCCAGTATTTCGCCATTTTTTAATACAAGAATTTTATCTGCATGCATGAGAGTGGAAATTCGATGTGCAATTATAATACTGGTTCTACCACGCGTCAATTCCATGATTCCGCTCTGGATCTGTCTCTCAGTATCAGGATCAACGCTGGAGGTCGCCTCATCAAGCACTAATATTTTGGGGCTGCTGGCCAAAGCACGGGCAAAAGATAATAGTTGGCGCTGGCCAGAGGAAATGCCCACACCACCCTCTTTCAAGTCCTGTTCATATTTAAAAGGCAGGCTGCTGATAAAATTATGTGAACTGACTGCTTGTGAAATGGATTCAATTTCTTCCTGTCCCATATTCTGGTTTCCCAGCCGAATATTATCTGAAATATTGCCTGAAAATAAAAACACATCTTGCTGGACCAGTGCTATCTGTCGGCGCAAATCATATTTATTGATATCTTTAATGGATTTACCATCAAACAGGATATCCCCTTTTTGGATATCATAAAACCGGCACAGGGCATTTATCAGAGTGGATTTTCCTGATCCGGTGGCACCAACAATGGCAAGGCTTTCTCCTTCCTGGAGGGTGAAGTTGATATTTTTTAGAATAAAGTTTTCGTCATTATATGCAAACCAGACATTTTTGAATTCGACCTCTCCTTTTATTTTGAAGTCGGGGAGAGGCGGATTCTGGTCGGGCAATTGTTCAGGCGTATCCAGTAGTTCGAAAATTCGTTCTGAAGAGGCCATGGCTGTTTGAATGATATTAAATTTTTCTGCAAGGTCTCTGACGGGATCAAAGAATTTCTGCAGATACTGGATAAATGCGACCAGAACACCTAACTGAATTTCATCCTGAACAAACCTTCCTCCTCCATACCAAAAGATCATCCCGACAGCCAGAGAGCTAAAAAAGTCTATAGATGGCATAAAGAGTGCATTGTAGCGAACTGTTCTCAGGTCTTCTTTAATCCGATCTCGGTTAATTGCTGTAAAGTTTTCGTGGTTCGCTTTTTCCAGGTTGAAGCACTGGACCGTATCGATTCCCGATATATTTTCTTCCAGGTAGGAGTTGAGCTCCGTAACATGCGCCCGATTTTTTCTAAGTGCATCACGCGCCCTAATCCTGTAAAGACGTGTACCCCATGCCAGAAAAGGGAAAACCGTACACACAACAAGGGTCAGTCGCCAATCCAGATAAAGCATGACAGCGAAAATACCAGCAAGAGTAAAGAGGTCACTGAATATAAGGATAAGACCTGAAGTCAGCATTTCATTTAGAACTTCAACATCATTAACCACCCGGGTGATCATTTTCCCGATTGGGTTCGTGTCAAAATAGGAGAACGACATTTTATGGATGTGTGCAAACACTTTCGAACGCAGGTCAAACATTACTTTTTGTCCTATGAACTGCATCAGATAAGTCTGAAAAAACTGAAACACAAAGGAGGCTACCAATACAACCAGATACAGTCCCGCAATGACATCCAGGCCTTCGAGGTTAGAAACTTTTATATAATCGTCAATGACGATTTTGGTCAGATAAGGGCCAGCCAGGTTTAGCAAAGAAACCCCCATCAGGAAGAATATTGCAAGCACCACCCATTGACTATAAGGCTTCAGGTAAACAAGCACTCGCTTAAACAAAACCCATTCACGATAGCGGTCTTTCATATTTTCCATTTTGAACCTGGTGTTCACAGTAACACCTCCAGCTCTTTGGCAAGGGATTGGTTCCTGAACAGTCCTGCATAAATTCCTCCATCCCGTATCAGAGAGATATGACTTCCTTGCTCAACAATTTTTCCTGCATCCATCACAATTATATTGTCCGAGTCGCGGACGGCCGAAAGCCTGTGTGAAATGATCAAAGTGGTGGTATGACTGAGATGTTCTCGGACGTTCCTCAAAATTTCTTCTTCGGTATCTGAGTCAAGATTTGAGAAAGCATCATCAAGTATCAAAACTTCGGGTTCCGACAACAGAGCGCGCGCCAAGGCAACCCTTTGCCTCTGTCCTCCTGACAATGATACTCCACGCTCACCGATCAATGTATCCAGTCCTTCCGGGAACCTGGCAATATCTTTGCTCAATCCTGCTATTCTTACTGTTTCTTCCAGTTCAAGGTTCGACTTTCTACCCAAAACAATATTGTTACGGATGGATGTGGAGAACAAAAATGGATCCTGACTGACATAGCCTATGGACCCTCTTAGCCAAGGCAGGGAAAGTTCTTTTATATAGCGGCCTCCTACTAGCAAAGCCCCTGAGGTTGGATCATGGAAACGTAAAAGCATTTGAGCCAAAGTGGTTTTTCCAGAACCGATCACACCTACTATTCCCAACGTATGACCTTTGGGAATTTTGATATTAATTTCTTTCAAGTTTGGTATTTTTTCTCCTGGATAAGAAAAGCTAAGGTCTTGATATTCAATATCACCTAATTCTTTTACAGACACCTTATTTCCTTTGCCGGACATTATTCCGGGTTGAGCCATAAAGATTTCACGAATACGACTCATGGCCGACATTCCTTTTTGGGTAAGGTTGAAGACATAACCAATCCCCATCATTGGCCAAGAAAGAAGCATTAAATATCCGTTAAACGCAACAAACGACCCAAGTGTCATGGAACCTGAGATAACGGCTTTTCCTCCCAGCCATAGAGAAAGCATCGCCGCAAGGCCCATCACAAACACCATAGTGGGCGTAAAGACGCCAAACATCCGGGTTACATACAGATTTTTTTCAATGTATTCGTTGTTGAGTGAGGCAAACTTTCTTTTTTGATTTTCCTCCTGAACAAAAGCGTGCAACACACGAATTCCAGCAAGGTTTTCCTGTACCATCCCGGTTATAAGTGCGAGATGTTCCTGCACAGCGTTATGACGCTTACCTATTTCCTTAACAAAATAAAAGAACAGGAATGAGATCACCGGGAGTGGCAACAATACCTTGAATGCCAGGTCAACATTAATCCATGCCATCATACCTACAGCAGTAATAATCACGAAAACCGCATCAAGGAGGATCAATACCCCCAACCCTATGAACTCTCTCACCGCTCGAAGGTCATTGGTAGCGCGTGAAATGATATCTCCCGTCTTCTGCTTCAGGTACCATGCTCGGTCTAAAGTTAACAGATGGTTGAAAAGGCGGTTTAAGATATCAAATTCGATTTTTCTGGAAGGACCAAACATATACACCCTCCATCCGTAACGGCCCACTAGAAGAAATAAAACTATCAGCAACAGGAGAAACGTATATTCAAGAAGAGTTTCTGAAGAAGGTTTCTCCGGCAAGACATCAATAAACTTTTTGATCAACCAGGGAACAACGAGCGTCAAGGTGTCTGTGAAGATCAAAGCCACAAGACCTATCATCAGCTCCCTTTGATATTTGGAAATATATGGCCAGAATAATCTCAGGTTTTCCAATTTGTACCCTTCTTATCCATTTGTGAATTGAAGTTATTTTCCTAGTCCTTTTATACCTTTTTAGCTAGAATGGGTGCGGGTAATCAGAATTAAATCTGTTCAGCAACTCAGTTATTTTATCCCATAGTCCTTGATATCCGCGATCATTTAAATAACCAGAGAAAGACTGTTCTATGTATGGAGTGATATTGGCCGGAGGCAGCGGCACCCGGTTTTGGCCTACAAGCCGCGAACAAAACCCAAAACAGTTGCAGAAAATAGTTGGTGAGAGAACTATGCTCCAAAATACTTTGCAACGTCTGCTAACACTGATTTCCATTGAAAACATATATCTGGCCACTAACCATTTACAGGCAGTCGAAACCCTTCGTCAATTAGATACTTACGGGTTTTTATCCGATCATCTCATAGCAGAACCTTGTAACAGAAATACAGCGTTGGCAATTGGTTTATTGGCAAAAGTGATCATCAAGAAAGACCCTAATGCTGTGATGGCTGTTTTTCCTGCAGACCATGTTGTAACGAACTCTGAAAACTTTATCAAGGCGCTTGAAAAAGCAAAAACTCTAGCTGAAAAAGAAAATCTTGTTACTCTTGGCATCCCACCTACCCGTCCCGAAACCGGTTTTGGTTACATAAAACAAGGAGAGGAAATTGAGAACGGGGCCTATAAGGTAGAACGGTTTGTTGAAAAACCCGACCGGGAAAAGGCTGAGCAATTTTTGGAGCAAGGAAGTTTTTTCTGGAACTGTGGAATCTTTGTCTGGAAAGCTTCCACTATTCTCGAAGAAATAGAGAAATACGCAGGAAATATATACTCCCAGCTTGAAAGTATCTCCAACTCCTTGCAGTGCACAAAAAATAATTCAGCCTATATGGATCTTGATGAAACTGGTCGCGACCTTTTTTCTTCCCTGCCCAGTTTATCTATAGACTACGCTGTCATGGAAAATTCCTCCCGTGTGATCCTCGTCCCTGCAAATTTTGGCTGGAATGATGTCGGGGCCTGGAACTCTTTAGACGATGTATGCGAAAAAGATTCTGAAGGAAATGTTATCAGTGGAAATGTTATTGCACAAGATTGCAGTGAAACCATAATTCAGGGTCAAGACCGCCTCATTGCCACATTAGGATTAAAGGACACAATAGTAGTGGACAGTCCCGACGCCCTTTTGGTTTGCGCCAAGGAACGGTCTCAGGATGTAAAAAAGTTAGTTGAATCCCTAAAAGAAAAAGATCGCCCGGAAGTAAGACAGGCCGTTAAAGTTAACAGGCCATGGGGATCCTACATAATTTTAGATTCTGGGCCTTCTTATGTACTTAAGCGCATTGAAGTGCTGCCCGGGGAGGCACTCAGCCTGCAATCCCATCAACATCGTAGTGAGCACTGGACGATTGTCTCCGGCCTGGCAGAAGTAGTACTGGATGAGAAAGTCTTTCATCTTGAAGCCAATGAAAGCATTGCTATCCCTCAAAATTCAAAACACAGGCTAAGCAACTCTGGCTCCAAACTATTGGTAATTATAGAAATTCAGTTCGGTCATCTCCTTAATGAGGATGATATCGTGCGCTATGAAGACCGGTATGGTCGATGATGACCACTTTAGATCAATATTAATCAAACCAGTCAAAACCTTAATTTTTAGGTAATGAGATCACAAAATAGTTTTTAATGGTCTTTGAGTCAACCAAACGATTGGCATAAACGCTGGCCTGATCTTTCGAAGCAAATTGACCTGCCCTTATTTTATACCAATGTCCCCCAGCTCTTCTGGCTGCCTTGACAACGTATAGGTCATCGACTCCTTTCTTTTTAAGTCTCCGGATCATCTTATCTGCTTGTTTAGCAGAAATAACTGCAGCAATTTGAACTGTAAAAACCCTATCGGCCTTTTTAGTCTGCAAAGATTTTGATGATGGCACCAATGTTGAGGGTGCCGGAGTGATTCCATCTTTTGATTTTGGAACTAATCCACTAAAACCAAGAACCAGTATGATTGAAAAAGAAAGAAATAAAAAACTAATCAGCTTGGCTCTTAACGAAAGATGTCCAAACTTTATGAGCCCTTCAAGGAGTTGCAAAAGAATCCATTTGAATCCCTTCAAAATTTTTTTAACCGCCCAACTTATACCTTTCTTGAATATCATCACCCTACCTGCAACCAGCCCCATTTCCACTTTTAAGCTTTTAAGGTCATGCAGGTCTTCCCGGCGAAATAATTTTATCTTTTTCAATTTGGAAGAAATCCGATCTTCCTCGGCTCGTTTTTTAATCTCCTCTTGCAAATCAGAATTTAAACTTAAAAAAACTTCTCTACAATTCTGATGTAATTCTGGAGCAACACCGGCAAGGTTTCCTTCGCAATAACTGTGCGCAAGGTAGTTTTTAATTTCATCGTCATTTTCAACAGAATGATTCAATGCAAATAAGTAAAACCTCAATGCCAGTTCATCTGTTCTTTTATGTGCCAGGTATATAGGCAAAGCGAACTGGATAATCTCATTTGAAAGCTCACTTTTATCCTTCAATGCCCTTAAAAACAGACGCTCCACTTTTCCAGACCACTGCCCAGCCTTTAGAAATAGACTCGTCAAATATTGATTCAAAACAGGATCATGAATTTCTTCTTGTTGAACCATTATTAAAAGGAGGTCCATTTCTTCTTCCGTAAGCTCCCTTCCCTGATTTAATATAGCAAGCAAAGGTTTACGAAAACGAGAATCCCTGGGGCTCTGCAAAAAAGCCTGCACATATATATTCAATGCCCTCGGGGACTCATCTCCAATGGACAACAAATAATCCGCGTACAACAGTACACAATGAATCCTGTATTGTTTTCCTGTTTCCGGTAAAAAATAGGAGGAATAAGTAAAGCTCAGAAGATTTTCATACTGGCTTTTAATATCAGCCGGGTCTGACTGAGGAGAAACGTTTTTAAGGAAATGCAGAGCATTGAAAAAACGTTGCTCTCCCAACATTCCATACGCTATGAATCCAAAAAAAAGACAGACAATGATTATGGCCCATTGAATTGCCGAATCATCAAACAAAACACCCGGAAGTGCAACCTCGTGCAAAAAAAACAGAAACCCAAACCCTAACACAAATATCAGGAATAAGGAGACGGCAGTTCTAGCCAGATAAAATTTAAGGGTTTGGTACAGCATTTTTATTTTCAATTTGATTGGAGCCTGTATTGACTGGGTCCGGAAGAAGACCTGTTTCATCAGCCTCCTGTTCTCTCGTCACAACAGGATGTACCGAAAGATCCACATCTTCCTTAACAGCAACCTGCAAAGTCTCAAGGGAGAATTCATCAGCCAGATAACCAGTTTGCGCATCCACAGTGGCAAACTTGATTTTTTCTGGAACAGGAAATTTAACCGGGCTTTTTCCTTCTAACGCCTTTTGCATGAAAAATACCCAGATAGGTGCTGCGGCGCTGGCACCTGTCAATCCCTTACCGGACTTTCCTTTCATAGGCTTGTTATTATCAAATCCCACCCAGACTGAAGTTGAAATATCTTTTGTAAAGCCATTGAACCATGCATCTTTAAAATCATTGGTTGTTCCTGTTTTGCCTCCTGCTGGGTGACGAAAACCCATTCTCCTTAGAATCCGACCAGTGCCCCCCTCTACTACACCCTGCATCATATCTAATAGCGGATAAAGGGAGTCTGGCAAAAACTGTTGCACTCCCTGGTAGTAATGCTCATAAAGTCGGTTTCCCTGAAAATCTTCAATGTGCTGGATCATATAAGGTTCATTATAGATTCCAAGATTAGCGATGACACTATATGCCGATGCGACTTCATATGGGGACAGCCCTGAAGTGCCTAATGCCAGGGAAAGATTTTTACCTAAAGGACTTTTGATACCAAACTGTCGTGCTGTGCGAATCACTTTTTCCGGGCCAACTTCTTTAAGGAGTTTCGCAGAAATAATATTAATGGATTTCATCAGGGCTTTTTTCAAAACAAGATTCCCAGCAAACTCCTCATCAAAATTCTGCGGACTCCAAGGGTCGCTACCTGGAATCTCTATAGTCAATGGCTCATCCACAACTACAGTAGCAGGTGAATAACCCAGCTCCTCCATTGCAGTAAAATATACAAAGGGTTTAAATGAAGAACCTGGAAGACGATTGTTCGAAATTGCCCGGTTAAATTGGCTGCTCGAATAGTCTTTACCTCCAAGCATAGCGCGAACTGCACCGCTTTTATTCTCTATTGCCACTAAAGCCGCCTGAAGTGGTCCCGTTCCCGGGTCTTTTTCTATCTTCTCCTCTAAAGCTTCTAAATGGTTATGGGCGCTATTGACCGCGAATTTCTGGTAACGGGAGTCCAATGTGGTAAGAATTTTCAGCCCCCCAAAATGTACAAATTCCTTGCCATAGTCTCTTTCCAGCTGTTCCAACACCCGGTCAACAAAATAAAGGTTAGGGTTCGACTCCACCCGGGGATTAACAAGCTCAAGATCGGATTGCAACGCTGATTTTTTTTCTTCCATACTAATCAGCTTTTCAGAAACCATTCTGTTTAATACATACTTCGTTCTTTGCATCGCCCTTTCATAATACGAAAAGGGATTAGCATTATTTGGTGAGTTGGGCAGACCCGCCAGGAGAGCCGCTTGAAGCAAAGTAAGGTCCTTCGCACGTTTTCTGAAATACACCTGCGCCGCTTCTTCCACTCCATAAGCACCGCTACCAAAATATATCTGATTGCAATATGCCTGTAGAATCTGATCTTTACTGAAGGTTGCCTCCAGTTGAAAAGCAATTAACAGCTCTTTGATCTTACGCACCCAGTTCCTCTCAAAAGAAAAAAATAGGTTCTTAGAAAGTTGCTGGGTAATTGTACTTCCTCCCTGAGCAATTCTTTTTATTCGGATATTTGTCCATAAAGCGCGCACTAACCCTCTATGGTCGATACCGCTATGACTGTAAAACCGTGAATCTTCAACACTAATGATGGCTTTTGTGAAAAAGGGAGAAATATCCTCCAGAGCAATTGGGTGCCGTTCACCAAGGATCTTAATGCGCTCACCATCTGAAGAATAAATTTCCGTGGGAAGGCTTAAGTTAATATGTTGCAGGTCTTTGGGAAGTTGAGGTAAATCTCGTTTTAACCAGAAATACAGGCCGGCTACAATCAGAACTACAAATAAAATTGAAGCCACCAGAATCAGGTTCAGGGCATGGAGTAAACGGCCTATCAAGGACTCTCTCCTACAGAAGGCGGTGTTCCATCGGAGTTCAAATCAGGTAGATCCGCTTTTTCAATTTGTGACATCATATTATTAGCCAATTCCATTGCTACAGGAATCAAAAGAACTCCTGTGTAATAATCTGTGTCGTACTCCACTCCAAATAAAAGATGCTGAGATAGCTCTCCCGCAGGCGAGTCTGAAATTCCAATGCGTGTAACATGGTAGTTTTTACCTAAAAACCATCGGGGTTCCGGAAATACAGCTTTCTGTGTAGTAGTATCCAGCGATTTCAAGACAGGAAGAAACTCAGAAACAGGAAAAATCCGATTTACGGTAAAGTTTGCCTCTTCAAGAGTTCCCCGTTTTACGGTCCTAGTTGCCTGGACCTCAAACAACGTATCAACAGATAAAAACAATTCATGTATTGGAATATTTTGACGGTCTATAAACTGCAGAGTAATCCAAGGGCCAAAACGTTTCAAGAAAACACGATCCCAATTTTTATCCGAATCCAAGTCAACCAGATCATATGAGGATATGATCCTCTCAGACCATTGTCCCGGAAAATCAAAATAAAGCTGGAGAAACTTTTCACGAGAAACTACAAGTGGAAAACCAGGTGAAATCTCTTCAAACATATGCTTGAAGGAAGAAATTCCCAAGGCTGCTTCTTCCTGAAGATCCAGAGAGGATCGAATTGATTTTATCTTGGCTTGTGCTACCAGGGATTGCCGGTCCCGATCCCACATTCTACCCAATTGAGGCCTTTTGTGGTTTTGCCACTTTAAGTAATAACCGACACTTTTTTCAAACAGGTTGGTATAAAACTCAAGGAAAAGGAATGCGGAAAGAACAACCAATCCGGCGACACCGTGCCACGACTTTCTGACACCAGTATATTTCACTGAATATTATTTCACCGTGGTTTTATTAATACTCCGGGTGAGCATTTTAAGCTTGTCTATCTTCTCTTGCAAAGCTTTTTTATCCAGCTTTTTTCTGCCAGGTCTCCTTTTGACCTTTGGTTGGCGAACAGAAGTTTGGGAAGATTTTTCAAAACCAGTCTCTATGTCTTTTTTGCCAATTTGTTCCTTTCTTGTTTTATCCATCTTTTTATCATTAGTATTGACCAGTTCTGCAATTTGCCCAAGGTTCGATAGACATTCTTTTTGCATGCGGGAACCCATTTTTCGAAAAAGAGTCAATATCTTTCTCTCATCATCAGTCAATGTAATAATTTCCTGGCGGGAAGGGTTATTGAAATGCACTGATCCTTCCTTGAAATTAACCATACCCACTTCTGTTGCTGAGACGCTTTTATTCAGTTTCTGTAATGGTGCAACATCATTCTTGCCGACTTCTGAAGTCAATAATTGTTCCAAGGATATATTCCCGAGCCTGGCGATCTTTACCAATACTGATACTGGAGCATCCCTAGCCCCTGCCTCATAACGAACAAAGGTCCGAAACCCCACTTTCAGAATTTCCGACATCACTGATTGAGTGCAACCCAGTTCCTTACGAATCGTCTTCAGATTCTTAGCCAAAATTGACATGAAAATTTCCAGCAAAAATATTTACTTAATATCCATAATAATCCATGAATATTTTCAAAACAAGCTGTGAAAATCACATCTTATTAAGCAATTCCCCTGATTAGAATTTCTTCTGCAGAATAAACAGGCAAAAAAATTATATTATCTTTTCACATTAAAATGAACGTAGTTTGAGCTATAAATTTGTCAAAATTCTCAGCATCAAACATGAAAAACAGTGATTTTTCAGGAGGGAAGCAAAAATTTTGACAACATAAAGATTGCCATAAACATAACAATTTAAATGAGTTAGAAGGGTTCTACCCTGAAAAGGAATATGGCACCAGTTTTGCTATTACTCTCATAAACACCTTTTAACTCCCAGGAGAAACGGTTATGGAAGATTCGGACGCATTTTTGGACCAAGAGTATGAAAACTTAAATGATGCCATTCTGGAAGCCATCGTAGCATCAAAAGAAGTGCGGGATATCCTTGCCAAGTTTAAAGAACAGAATCAAATGAATGAAAAGGCCGTCTTGAATCTGTTTTTAAGTCTTGATGAACTATATCAAATGATCAGTGAAAAATACTCAAACTCCAGTAACTACAAACTCGAACCAAGGAAATCCTCATCAGAAAAGACTACGGGGAAAAAGGAAAAATCACCTTTATTAGAGGGAAGCATCATTGACGTTAAACGAAATCCTTTTTGAAAAGTACTATCAGGGAACTTTCAACGAAACCAACTGGATGAAAAAAGCCCGCGTTCGTTTTTAAGCTACATTTAGACACGAGGTTGGCTTTTCAGTTTATTTGCGGTAAGAACCATTCGCATTGACAGTCGGTCTCTCGGCCAAGATATTTTAACA
>CAYFNV010000026.1:0-50418 GCA_964344595.1 uncultured Nitrospina sp.
ACTCTTCTCCTGGAAGGGTCTCTATCTGTAAACGCTTTTCTCTACTTACCCATATAAAATAAATATCCTTATCTTGGCCACATATTTCACTCAAATATTTCTGCTTCATTTTTTCAATCAAAGCTGTACTAGAATGCTTACCTTTTAAATTCCGATACAGTTGAGCAGTTTCCCAATCAATTATGGTTTGTTTGTGACCATTACACTTTTGATCTGAGCAGCGATAATGAATTTTAAAATTAAACGGAATTTTTTCTAAAATTTGCTTTTCTTTCCCAAAAAGATTCTTCTGAGAGAGTAAATTTCTATCTGAATCATTCCAATCTTCTTCGTCCTCTTCTGCAATAAAATCAATTATCTCGTAGGGCTTAAATATTCCTAAAGATTTATGACTCTCCCTTTGCTCTATTTGAATAGCACACATTGATGGTTGAACCAAAGGAAGGAGATATTTCTTCCTCTCTTCCCAGTTTCTATAGGTACTAATTTCACGTAGGAGCTTTATTGAATCTAGTTTGACTTTGTGACTTTCTGGTCTAATGTCCTGCTTATTTCTTTGTACTTCTACCTCAATGACATGAAATTTTTTGAACTGTTGTTCAAAAGGAAGATCTCGAAAGGAGATAGGATATATTCTTATCCAACGGGGAGGGTTCTCTAAAAGGACACCTGCAACACAAACTGTTTCTTGATATTTTCTACTTGGATTGGGATATGTTTTAACAACAACTAATATTTCCTTCTTGGAATAAGCACTCATAAATGCTTTAAAACAAGTTCCTCTCCATTAAGGTTTAAAGCTTCTTGTGCGACCACTTTTCTGTGGCACTTTTCATGGTCTTTTTCAAAACAAAACAAACATGAAATTGATGAAGTAATGACCTCTAACATATCCACAAACGTAGATTGATGAGCATCAAGATGCTCAGAAAACCTTTTAAAAAAGTAAGAATAATCTCCATCATTTCTTAATTTTTTTCTGATTTCACTGGGGCTTCCCATTTCAGGAAAATGCAGATAAATTATATTTTCTGACATTAATTTTGCATTTAAAGCCTTTTTTGAAAATCCTTTTTTTCGACTTTGTGGTCTCTCTCTAATATCAATTAAATATTCAATATCGTTATCTTTCAATTGCTTAACAAAGCTATCTAAATCCGTACCCTCATAACCAGCAGTATATAAAACTGTTTTTTGCACAACGCCACCCAAAAGACGATATTACTTATTAAAAATCAATAGGTTGTCGGATACCAACTCAGGTTAAGATTAAAACATTTTCAATATTTTGTAAATACTATCTTGCGCTTTTTATCTTACAACTATTATGTGTCAATGAAAGAGGAATGATAGGAAAATTTTCCAGGTTTATTTCTTTGACATAATTTAACTGTCAACAAAAAGTTGTGTACAGAAAAATTAGTGGGAAATCATTTCCCAGGTGAGGACCTGTTCGGCGGGAATGTCTTTTTTAGACGGTTTGCCAATGACCTGAGCCAACTCATTGGGAGGGATACCAATTCCAGGACGTTTGCAGGTAAGCATATCAGGTTCCAGCAAAGTACCGGCAGGGATATCGACCCTGGCCACCAGACTGCGTCTTGCAGACTGCCTGACCGGGACTTCTGATTGCTGGATTTGCTTTTTTTCCTCACCAAGAATCTTTGTGACATTAAGAATTTCCGACTTTAGCCTGCGAAGGTCTTCCGGTTCCATTGAGATCGATTGGTCAACTCCGGCTAGATTGCGGTCAAGTGTAAAATGCTTCTCGATCATCACTGCACCTAAAGATGCCGCGACCACAGCGGATAAATTATCCAATGTATGATCGGACAAACCTACTGGCAAATGGAATCTATCACGCAGTTGTCCCAAACAGCCCAAATTCATCTCTTCATACTTTGAGGGATAGTTCGAAACACAATGCAGAAGAACTACAGAACTTGCTTTGTTAAGCGCCTGCAAAGCTTCGGTTATTTCCTGCTCGTTACCCATTCCCGTAGAGAGCACAACAGGTAAACCTGTTTTGGCCACCTTTTCCAAAAATGGGATGTAGGTCAGATCTGGGGATGCGATTTTTATTGCGGGCATCCCCAACTCCACCATCAACTCCAAAGACGCATCATCAAAAGGTGTTGAAAACATCGGAATATTCAAAGAGCGGGCATAATCCATCAGAACCTGATAGTCTTCCTTGGACAATTCGTATCGTTGAAAAAACTCATAGAAGGGGATTTCGTTTCCCGGATTATCCGGATCATCCGCCAACAGAGTATTCGCAATCATCTCTTTAGCGACAAATGTCTGAAGTTTAACTGCATCGGCTCCGTTTTCAGCTGCAGACGCAATCATACGTTTTGCCAGTTCAACATCACCGTTGTGGTTAAAGCCGATTTCCGCCACAATGAATGCGGGGTGTCCTGGGCTTAAAGGCTTTCCACAAAACTTCAAGTCTTGATCCATAGAAATTTCCAACTTCTTTTTAATTAAATTGTAACCAGCTTAACGGTGAAAAGTCCCTTTCCCGTTAGCTTTTCACCATATAAACAGCGGCCTGATCCCCTCGTGAAGCAGCGTTTAGATCTTCCGCCATCTTCTTGAAATTGTTTATGTCTTCCTGGGAAAAAATTGCCTGGGCAGGATTCCTCCCATACGAATTTTCTGACATCAATGGTATATCATTGAGGTATTGCTGGCTCCCCCAGAACTGAAATTCATCAGAATCATAAGTAACATCTTTTATTGCAAACCCGGTTTTTCCCGCAAGAATTTTTAAACTCTCCAAAGAATATAAAAAGAAATGCCTGGGGGCATCCAGTTGCACCCAATTGGTTCCAAACTTTTCCCAGGCTTCCGAAGAAACAAGAGGAACCCTGATCAAGCACCCTCCACCAGCAGGCAACAACCTGTTAACAGTTTCAAGGGTTTCTACTGGGTCAGGCAAGTGCTCAAAAGAATGGTGAAACATGAATAGATCCTGCTCTTCATCCAAGTCATGCACTCGAGATTTCTTAATAACCAGACCGTTAGGATACTTTAAGTCCTTTTCGATATTTGGCTCTATTCCCAATACATTTTCAAATCCTGCTTCTTTTAGAAAATAGAGCAGAAAGCCTGTACCGCAGCCTACATCTACGATTCGGCTTTTACGGTTCAAATTTACGTGAGACAAACAGGCCATGTCTGACTCTGCTGGATGTAGCAGGCTTATCAACCTGCCCCAGAAACCTTCGTTTAAAACAGCATAACGGTCTCTGTTTCTTCTGGCCCAGGTTTCAAAAATATTCGGGTATAAACTTTCGGGACTTTGAGTGAGACTATAATAATCCTGTTTGTAATAAGGCGACATGTCTGATGGAAATTCTGTGATCTGCAAACATTGGCATTTAGAACACTGAAAGTAGGTAAACTCCTCTTTCAACCCATACATCATTTCGCGAACCGTATAAATCGGGTGACCGCCCGACTCTCCACAGATACGGCAAGTATGATTCTTAAGCTTCATAAATCAAGTCAATTCCCTGGGGCACGAAAAAACCACCTGGACCAATTATCCAGCTTTGGATATACATTGAGAACAAATTGCCGTTGTTCATCATTAAAGGGCTTCACAAAAATGAGGAGAACAACAAATGACACCAGATATACAGGCAGATTAACCATCAAATGACCTTTATCCAGCCCGGATAAAATTAAAGATGGAACGGAAGCTATCAGGCAAAACAAAAAACAACGACCGATAATGGAAAAAACCGGCGCGATATCCATTTCAACAGAAATTACTCTTAGCTGTCTCACAACCATATAGACCATTGAAGAACCTGTCGCCACTATTGCTCCCATCATTCCGAAAGAGGGAATCATCACTAGATTCAAAGCAATATTCAGAATACTGCTTTCAGCGGTGGACCGCATGGCCACATCTCGATGACGGATAACATATAAAGTAGATACGGTGAAGTTGATTCCTAATGCAGTTTGTATCCCTGCAAAAGTGGCATATACAGACAATGCTCCTGTTCCCCCTAAAAATGCCGAACCATATATAAATTCTATTAAATGGGAAGAATTCAGGATGCAGAATACGTATACAGGAATCGTCAAGTAAGCAGCAAACCCAACGATCTGACTAAAAAGATTTCCAAGACTCCTTTTTCCTTCTTTAGCATAGGTCTCTGAAAATAGTGATAGCGCCATAGGTGCCACCCCAGCAAGGAGAAAAGCCATTGACGCCCCAAGACCTGTGGCCAGGTGATACAACCCAATATCAGCACGACCCACTTTAAAAAAATTCATCAGCAGGACATCGCTTTGGGTCATTAATCCAAAACTTAAAAAACTAATCCCATAAGACACCCACGCGAGGTGCACCATGTCATCCCATTCGGGTTTCTTTACGACACCTAAGTATTGATCTTTCGCTAAAACCATATAAATCACACTCGTTATGGCGACCGAAATTATATAAGCGTAAAGGACCGCATAAATTCCATAATCAAAGCGTATAAACAATATTAAAAGCACTAGATTCAAAAAGGCACCCAAAGTTTCAATTTTGGCTAACGTCTTAAATCGAAGTAATGTCATGAACAAAGTGCTCAAAATAGAGTCCACAGTTATGACAAAGAAATAAAATACCAAAGCCCAGCGAAACTCAATCAATCCCGGTTTATCTATAAAGTCAAGGTAATAAAACAGTAAGTGATAGATCAGAAAACAAAATATTCCACTTGTCAAAAACCTCAGAAACAACAACCTGCTAACCAGAAAACGCCCTTCAGCACCAGAGGGATCATTGATGCCAAGTTCAGGCAATTTTTTATTTATCAGCGTTTCGAATCCGAATGATGTCAGCAACCTGATAAAAACTGGAATAACCAAAAGAGTGGCGTAATCCCCCAAACGCTCCTTACCCAGATAGCGGGTTAACACTATGGAAATCAGAAACAAAATTATCTGGACTCCAGTTTTCCCCAAGGTAGTCCAGCCAATATTTGCAATGAATTTTTGAAATGAAGACAAGGTAAGAACCTCAAGCGGGCCGGGGAGTTTCCGGTGAATAAGTGGGATAAAATTACTTCCAGCAAACCGAGCCAACGACTAGCAGTTTAGCACGGCATATTATACACTAGTCTCTTTAAGTTTTTCAGAACCCTGACAAACGAAGGAGGAGAGCCTTGCAGTACAAAGTATTCATTGCTGTAGAGTTTAAAGGTTTAAGTGAAGAAGCTCACAAGGAAATTACCGAGAGGCTGGAAGAACACGGGCTGGAAAAAATCCCTACTTTAAATTCCGCGTGGGAGTATGCCTGCGAATCGGAAGATGAAACCGACGCGAAAGACAAAGCAATTCAAACGTTCGTCAATGTCGTGCGCACTTATCCGTGTGAAATGGGTCTTGTGGTCCAGGCCGGCACATCACAAATCCTGCGCCGGAAGAAAAAGTTCGATCCCTAGACATTAAAAACCCTTTATCATCCTCTAAATAGTATAATGTAGTCATTCAAGGAAAAATTAGCTTTATAACGCCTTAAGTCAACAAATAACGGACTGCTTAGGAGCTTAGCAGAACCCTAAAAAGTTCCCAGGAGGTAATAGGTGAATATCATTTTAAACAGTTACTGCAATCTAAAATGCAATTACTGTTTTGCAGACGAATATATGGAAGAGACGGTGAAGACACCGGGGAAATCCATGGAGTTCGATTACTTCCAGAACGAGTTCCTGCCGAAAATCAAGAACGCCCCTATTATCAATTTTATGGGTGGGGAACCAACCCTGCATCCCCAATTCGTAGAAATATTGCAAAACACTTATGATGATATTCTCCCCTATTCCCATCTCAGCGTTTTCACCAATGGGTTAATGCCTGACAAAGTACTGGACCTGTTACTAAAAATAGCCAGCCCCAGGGGTGCCATCAGCAAAAATGTAAACTTTGCCATTCTTTTAAACTGGCAAACGATGGAAAATATTTCAGAAAAAAATCATGCGCGTTGCCGGGAAGTCGCTGAACGCATGTTGCGTGTCAACGGATACAGCGTCACCTTCAGCATTAACCTGTACTCGAAGGAACAGGGTCTCGAACAACAATGTGAGGAAATCGACCAGATCTACCAGAAAGCCGGCCTGCCTCGCGACAAACAATATAAAATCCGCGTCAGCCCCGCCTTCCCAATAATAGGAGGGGAAGCTAACACCTACCTTCCCATCCGGGATTTCCCAAAAGTCGGAAAGAAAATGCTGAACATTATGGAGAAATTTCCACAACTGTGTTTCCGCTTCGATTGTTCTCTGCCACCCTGCTTCCTCGATGATATCAGTGAAGATCAGTTGTCTTTAACCGATCGTTTTTATTTTCACGGCAACAAACAGTTACCACCAACAGAAGAATGGAATCGAAATGAGTTTTATTTCGGATGCGCGGATGGAAGCCCTATGGATATTGACGCGAAGGGCGACTGTTTCAATTGTTTTCCCTTTCACAACCTGAAGCTTGGAAATGTTTCAGAGTTTAAAGAGGTAAACTCCATCGCCATGGCCAAGATGGGCGCCAAGTTTCTGAACACCGTATTCGAGAAAACCGAAGCGAAAGAACCTTGCCGATCCTGCCCACATTATATGGTAAGGTGCTCAAGCGGTTGCTTTGCCTATAATTTTGTTGGGGAAGGCAGCGAACCGCTGCAGGTAACTGGGCAAGAAACCATTACACAGAAATAAATCTTTATTTGCTAACAATGCTAGTGGGCGGTGTAATCACCACTGGTAGTTAGAAATGACATTTAATAGTTGGTAAACGTCCTCTCGGCATTATCAGCTATTGCCCGTTGGCCCCACGCCTAGTGGGCTAAAGAATCCGGTCTAACTTGACTTCCTGACAAATGATTCCTACGTGAAATCCTTCATAGGACTCAAAAGGTCCAAACACTTTTCCTTTCATCAGGGTCATCTTGTCTATGCCTTCGAGAATGAAATCGTTTAATTCAGTATTATTTAATGATTTGAAACCACCTCTCGGTTGACGCGGGTCATTTTTGTTCCAACCCACTTCCAGCCAACCCAGATTTCCACCATCTTCTTTAGATTCCGAACAAATGCTGTACTTGCCAGCCAGCTTCATCAACATTTGAACCCGGCCAGTCTCATTGGGAATACTGTTTATCGTCTCTATTAGCAAATCTGCCACTTCCTTTTTTTCAACCAATATATGTCGAATCTGAATTTGATGTGTTGCACCCGCCATATCAGTTCCTTCAATCAATCAAGTTAATTTTCATGTCAGGATAAAGGCAAACAATATATAAGATTTGATTCCCAATTTCCAGCCCCCTCTAGCGAGGGTGGCAAATGGCAAACTCTCATTAAGCCAAGACAAATTATTGCCAGCCAGCAAACAATCACCTCTTATCAATTCAAGCCATTGCCCATTGGCCTCACATCCAGTGGGGTTGATCCTGATATTTGTTTCGGGTATGTTGCAATGCCTATGTCAAAGAACAAACTTATTCTTGCATCAAAATCTCCCCGCAGGCTGGAACTGCTAAAGCAGATCACCAGCGAGTTTGAAGTGGTCCCCAGCTCAGTAAAGGAAGAAATAGATTATGGTTTGCGGCCTGAGGAAAATGCCCGCTTACTCGCCCGTGCGAAAGCCGAGGATGTCGCCAGTAAATATCCCGAATGCTGGGTGATTGGAGCAGATACACTTGTAACACTGCACCAGGAGATTCTGGGAAAACCTGAAGATGCGGTTGACGCTCAAAGAATGCTCCGGCGCTTGAGCGGAAAAGAACATCGCGTTGCCACTGGCATCTGTGTTGTAGGTCCTGAAAAAACTCTTGATAAATCCATTACCTCCAAAGTCCGCTTTAAATCATTAACAGAGGAAGAAATCTTAAACTATATCCAGACCGGTGAGCCTATGGATAAAGCCGGGGCCTATGCCATACAGGGTGAAGGCAGTTTTATGATTCGCGAATTTTCAGGATCAAAAACCAACATCATAGGACTTCCCATTGATGAACTGAAAACTCTCCTTCAAAAAACCGGTTACCTGCCAAAGCCAAGAGCCTATCCTTAAACAACTTTTATCGCCCATCAAAACATCACCTTTAGGAAAATAGCTGAAAAAACCTTGACATTTCAATGAGGTTGAGCATTTTAAACTTCATTATTTCTTAATAAATTGCTTGCCAACCAATGCCTTTGTAACTTAATTTATAACCATAGCCTGCTAATTTATTGGGAATTTGGAATGCTTAAACCAAAAAACAATTTAGAGATTCACGGTCATTGCCAGAAATGCGAGGGACCAATTTTCCTGAATCAAAGTATGGACTGGTATGGCAATACCGTGTTGAGCCTGAATTGCTGGAATGGGCATTATCAGTGGATCAATATAGAAAATATTGAGGATGCAAAAGACCTCGCACCTGAAACCAAGCGGGATCTTGTAACTTATATCGGATTTTTTGATTTGTCATGACTTCCATGCGGACATGCATGAGACCTTATCAGCTGATTTCTTTCCTTTTTATACTTTCGTACTTTTTATTTCAAATTCCTGCATACGCTGATCCTCCACCGGGAATGGTATATATTCCTCAGGGATACTTTCAAATGGGCACCTCTTCTGGAAAAGAAGATGCAAAACCTGTACATTTTGTTTTCACTCCCGGTTATTACATCGATAAATATGAAGTGAGCAACAAAGAATACGCAGCCTTCATGCAAGCTACCGGACATCCTGCTCCTAAGTTCTGGGAAGATTCCCGGTTTAACGAACCTGACCAGCCCGTAGTCGGAGTAAGCTGGCACGATGCCATGGCATACGCCAAATGGAAAGGACGGAGACTGCCTACCGAGGCAGAGTGGGAAAAGGCCGCACGAGGTAACGATGGTCGGTTATGGCCGTGGGGGAAAAAGTTCGACAAAGGCATCAACTTTTTCTTCCTCAATATATTTGGGGAAAACGATAACTACCCATTCACCGCACCCGTTAATTATTACCACTCTGGAGTCAGTCCATTCGGGTTATACAATACAGCCGGAAATGTCTGGGAATGGTGCCTCGACTGGTATGACGAAAATTATTACCGAGTGAGCCCTGAAATCAACCCTGAAGGGCCACAAGGCCCCTTGAAAATGAAAGTGCTCCGTGGCGGTTCCTGGATCAATAGTATTGAAGGGGTAAAAATTGTAAACCGAGCTCGCAACTTGCCACATATTAAAAACGAAATATACGGGTTCCGCACCGCACTATCCTCAAAGTGAGCCAGACCTCCGGCAAACTAGCAATCTTCTCCTGGTCCCTCTACGATTTTGCCAACACCATTTTTTCCATGAACGTGATCTCACTGTATTTCGCGTTGTGGGTTACAGTGGACCATGGGGGTCAAGACATTTTATACAGCACCGCCCTTTCACTTTCCATGCTGGCAGTAGCTGTAAGTGTACCTGTATTCGGAACATTTTCAGACACCACTGGCAAACGTAGAGGACCTCTGATTGGACTTACTCTGCTTTGCGTCTTCTGCACAGGATTGATTGGAACCACCAACCACCTCTGGACCGGGCTGGCTCTGTTCATGATGGCCAACTACGGTTATCAATCAGCGTTGGTTTTTTATAACGGAATGCTCCCATCCATTTCACGAAGCAGCCATGTTGGCCTTGTTTCAGGTTATGGAGTGGCTTTTGGGTATCTTGGCTCCATCTTTGGCATGTTGATGGTTAAAGGGTTTGTGGAAGCTGATGGACGCTCGGCAGCATTCCTCCCCACTGCCGGCCTGCTTTTATTCTTTTCTCTGCCTTGTTTCCTGTTTGTTAAAGACCCTGAAACCAGGCAAGCCGCTCAACCAATTCGTTTAAAAGAAGCATTCAACACACTCAAGCAAACTTTTCTTCGCGCCCAACAATACCAGTCTCTTTTCCGTTTTATTCTTATACATTTTCTGATACTTGATGCAGTAAACACCATTATTGCTTTTATGTCGGTTTATGCCAGCAAGGTGATTGGGTTCAGCAGCGGACAGATCACGAATTTTTTGATCACTTCGACGGTAGGCGCAATGATCGGCTCTTGGTTCATTGGCATTCTGGTAAAGCATAAAGGAGTAATATGGTCCTACTGGCTGGTACTGGGTCTCTGGATCACTGCCCTGGCACTCGCAGCTTTAAGTCAGAGTGAATACTTGTTCTGGTGTGTGGGGCCGATCGCCGGGGTGGGTATGGGAGGAGTCTGGGTAGTCAGCAGAGCGTTTATTGTAGAACTTTCACCTCCAGAAAAAGTCGGAGAGTTTTTTGGGCTGTATGGGTTTGCAGGCAAAGCGGCTTCCATTCTGGGTCCTATGCTTTGGGGTGGAGTGGTATGGGTTTTTGAAACAACCGAAACTCTAAAATACCGTATTGCAGTGACCATGCTGCTAGGTATCGTGGTGTTAGGCACCCTTCTGTTTCGTAACTTGACACGACAACTGCAGGGTTAACAAATCGGTTGACATTAATTGGTCGAATGATTAGTTTTAGGAGTACCTCATTCAATTTTGAATTCCTGAATATCCTTGCAAAGGTTTGTAGAGAAAGGTTAACCAAGATGGCACGACATGTTTCCTTGTGTTTATACTTTATTTTGTTTTGTACAGGACTTTTGATTTCCGTCTGTCCTTCAAACACCTGGGCTCATTCCGGACATAAGCACGATGAGTTGAAGATCAAACTTCCTAAAGTTGTGGCTCAGGTCAACGGAGAAAATATCAATGGAGATGTGATTTTCCGTGAATTAAAAAAAGCTGCCCAACAATATAAAAAACGTGGCATGCCTTTGAATGCCGACCAGGAAAAAGCCGCAGCCAAAAAATTAATAGATGACGAAATCGGACGCACTCTTCTGGTTTTGAAAGCCAAAAAATTGGGAATCAACATCACAAAAGAAATGCTGGAAAAAAGAGTCAGTGAAGTTAAAGCCAAGTTTCGTTCAGACGCAGTCTTCGAGCATAAACTCGCCGATCAGGGCTTGACTCTTGATCAATATAAATCAGAGGTTGAAACCGATTTATATATGGACGAAATTATCAAAAAGGAGATCGAGCCCAAAATAAAAGTCACTGAGAAAGAAGCCCGTGATTATTATGAAAAAAATAAACATAAATTCACCAGTCCGGAAAAAGTCCGCGCCAGCATCATCTTGTTAAAATTTAATCCAACAAAAGGAAAAGCTGGAGAACAAAAGATTCTAAAAAAATTCGAGTCAATTCTCGATCAACTCCGCAATGGAGCAGATTTTGCGGCAATGGCAAAGAAATTTTCTCAAGACAGCCTGGCTTTCAAAGGTGGCGACCTTGGATTTTTCACCAGAAAGCAAATGCTTCCCGCATTCAGCAATAGGGCTTTCAAAATGAAAAAAGGAGAGATCAGCGATATTTTCCGTACTGGACACGGGTTCCATGTACTGAAGGTCACCGATAAAAAATCAGCGGGAACCAGCCCTTTTGAGGACGAGAAAGGGAAAATTGTAAGCTTTCTCAAAAAAAAGAAAAGTTCCAAAGCTACCAAAGACTATATTGAGGTCCTGAAGGGGCAGGCAAAAATAAAAACCTATTTTTAAAAAATCTTATTTAATGAATTGATCTTGAATTAGATTATTTTTTCTTGGACTTTCCTCCATCAATTTCGCTGAGCTTACGCTTAACAGTTTTTTGTTTATCTTTGTCGAAATCGACTTTCAAGTAAACTGTCTTTGAAAACACTTTGCTCACTACGCCTTCTTTTTTCTTGCCTGCAAAGTCAAACTTGATCTTGTCTCCAACTTTCATCACTTCACCTCTAAATAAAAACCATTGATCTGCTCATGACATTATTCCTAAAGCCATAGCCAACTCATTGTTTTGAAAAATTTGAGATTAGAGGAAATTTACAATCGAGTCAATCTTTTCTTCCCCTGCAGTGTTGCCACCGCCGGCAGAATACAATGTCTTTATAGTGCCGTCAAACACATCGGCTTGAGGGATTATTGCCAGTTTCCTTGCCTGTAAAGGAGCGGTGTGACTTCCGTTGGCAAATTTCAATATCTTTATTTTGCAGAAAAACGTTCTCTCCGCTCCAAAGGCTTTTGCTAGTTGGCCCCACGCCCAGTGGGTGTTACAATTGGTAAATTTTTGAAAGTCCTGCCCTGTGAACACACACACCCAGAGCACAATTGAAACGGTTACATCCGATCCCTCAACCATGCAGTTTGCAGAAGTGGTGTTCAACCTTCCTATTAAAGAGGCCTTTACTTATATTATTCCTCCACAATTTCTGGGAAAGGTATCAATTGGCATGCGGGTACTTGTGCCTTTTGGAAGAAGACGTATAACCGGATACGTAGTGAACCTTGTTGATAAATGGAAAAAAAACATAGAACTCAAAAATATTTCCGACATTCCTGATACTGAACCCATAGTAAGCACAGAGATCCTGAACTTAACTCGCTGGATAGCAGATTATTACCAATCCTCATGGGGCGAAGCAATTCGTTGCTCTCTGCCTGCCGGGATTGACGACGAGAGCAGGGAAGTCTTTTCTATTACAGCTAAAGAACCGAGTGGTTCTCTCTCGAAATCTGCTCTGAGAATCCTGACCTACATTCATCAGCAAGGATCCTCTACTTTAAAGCAATGCCAAAAAGCACTGAGAAATAACTTCAGCGCCTATACTCTCGCTCGTTTGAAGCAGGATGGATATCTGGAGGCTTCCCACCAAACTCAAAAGAGCACGGTCAGCCACCAGTTTATAAAATCAGCGCGTATCATAAATCCACTTCCTTGCAAAGAAGATATAGAGCAACTGCTCAAACGAAGTCCAAAACAAAAGTCAGTTTTCGAGTTGATCAGAAAAAAGCAAATCAGTGTTCCGGAACTTCAAAACCTGATTCCAAACAGTCATGCCGCGTTGCGCAGCCTTAAAGAAAAAAACCTGATTGAGTTATTCATCGAACAAAAAGACCGGAATGCCTTTGTGCCAGAAAATGCGATGACCCAACCCTTCGGAAATTCGCTTACATTTACTCCTGAACAAAAAGTGGTATTCAAGAAACTTAACCAGGCCATAGAAGCCGAAAAGTTCGAATCATTTTTGATTCATGGTGTAACAGGAAGTGGCAAAACAGAAATATACATCCGGTGTATCCAGCGCGTTCTTGAAATGGGAAAATCTGCAATTATGATGGTTCCTGAAATCTCTCTCACACCACAAACAGTAGAACGGTTCCACCAAAGGTTTGGGGACCGTGTTGCTATTTTGCATAGCGGCTTGTCACAGACTGAACGCTATCTGGAATGGAAAAAAATCCGTGATGGGAAGGTGTCGATTGCCGTTGGAGCCCGCTCAGCGGTTTTTGCTCCTTTTAAAAACCTGGGAATCATCGTAATTGATGAGGAACATGATGGATCATACAAACAGGACTCCACTCCCCGTTATCACGCCCGTGATACAGCCGTCATGAGGGCTCATTCATTAAATGCTGTTGTAATTATGGGTTCTGCAACCCCTTCTCTGGAGTCAATGCAGAACACCCGGGTTGGGAAATATCAATACCTGCCACTTTCAAACCGTGTTGGTGAGCGAATGCTTCCTCTAGTAAACCTGGTGGATATGAAAAAGGAGCGTAAAGAAAATAAAAATTTCTCCATGCTTTCCGGAACCTTGCGTAACGCAATTCGTGACAGGCTTTCTCGTAAAGAACAGATATTTCTGTTTCTCAATCGCAGAGGAACAGCCCGGTTTGTTTTTTGTCCTGAATGCGGTTACGTATTGGAATGCAACCATTGCAGTGTCACTCTCACCTTCCACGGTAAGGAAGAACTCCTGCTCTGCCATTATTGCAACTTCAAGACTCAGATGCCCAATCATTGTGTAGAATGCCAGGGAGAAGTGATTCGTTTCAGCGGTTTTGGCACCCAGAAGCTGGAAGAGGAAATCCACAAACTGTTTCCAGAATCCAGAGTAACCCGACTTGACCGGGACACGACACGAGGTCGCGATTCTTTTGCCAATATGCACCGGAAAATGAATGCTGGAAAAATCGACATCCTCATTGGCACGCAAATGATAACAAAGGGCCATGACTTTCCCAACGTCACTCTGGTAGGGGTCGTGCATGCAGATTTATCCTTGAATATACCCGATTTCAGATCATGCGAAAGGTCGTTTCAATTATTGACCCAGGTCGCTGGCCGAGCAGGACGCGGAGAGGTCCCTGGAAAGGTAATTATCCAAACCAACAATCCTGACCATTATATGTTCGAGTTTGTCAGGGAACACAATGTCAATGCTTTCCATGAGAAAGAATTAAAATTACGACAGCAACTTAACTATCCTCCATTCACTCGTATGGTTGCTATAGAAATTGTCAGCGATGATGAAACACTTGGACAAAATACTGCCGCAAAACTAGGCCGAGTCCTGACTCAAAAAGTTTCCAGGCATGAAGAAATATTGGGTCCTTCCAAAGCGGCACTTTATAGAATTCAGAACAAATTCCGCTGGCATGTTATATTACGCGGCAAGAACATGCAGGCTCTGCAAAGAATTCTGGTAGACTGCCGGGAACTTAAAGAGCTTAAGAACACTTCCCGTGGAAAAATCAAACTTTCAATCGATGTTGACCCTTTCAACCTATTATAAATTCCATATCATTTAAGTTAGAACAACATTCATGAAAATTTTTCGATCCCTGTACGATTGGGTCCTTCATTGGGCCGCCACTCCCTATGCACTTCCGGCGTTATTTGTTATTTCATTCATCGAATCTTCATTTTTTCCGATCCCACCAGATGTTTTATTAATCGCCATGACTGTCGCCCTGCCTGCTTTATGGATCAGATTTTCCTTCATTTGTTCTCTGGCTTCTGTTCTTGGAGGAATGTTTGGTTATTTCATAGGCTATAAGTTTATGGATTTGATCGGCAACAGCATCGTAGAGTTTTACCATTTACAATCCAAATTTGAGAAAATCGGGTCTCTTTATGACGAGCATCAGGCATGGGCTGTTGCCGCGGCTGGCTTCACACCTTTACCTTATAAAATTTTCACCCTTGCAGCCGGAACGTTTAAAATAAACTTTCCAACCTTTGTTCTGGCTTCAGCAATCAGCCGTTCAGCTCGATTCTTTCTGGTTGGATTTATAATCTATAAATTCGGACCACCCATCAAGGTCTTAATAGAAAAATATTTTAATATTTTTAGCATCGTTTTTTTCATTCTGCTTGTTTTGGGGTTTTATCTATTAAAGTTTGTATTCTGACGGAGTCTGCCATGCATTTTGTAATATTCATCACAACCGGATCAAAAGAAGAAGCAGATAAAATAAGCAGAGGACTGGCCGAAGAGAAACTCGCGTTTTGTGTCAGTGCCATTCCTAAAATCCAGTCAACTTATTACTGGGAAGATAAGATCCATGTTGACGAAGAATTTCTTTTAATCATTAAAACCCGTAAAGACCGTTATGAAGCGCTTGAAACATGGGTAAAAATAAATCATAGCTATGAGGTTCCTGAAATCATAGCCTTACCTATTGAACAGGGCTTGCCTGCATACCTGTCAGGGATTGATGAATGGATAACAAAAACACCAGATCATGATTAGGATTAAAAGGGAATGGGAAATTTCAGATAATCTGGCAACTCCTGAGTCAGCCTATATACGTAGGCGAGACTTTATAAAAGGCACTGTTCTGACTACAGCAGCAACTGCAGGGGTGCTATATGGTTGTGGTCCATCTTCTCCTCCCAATGTTCTTCCTGAAGTGAAATGGAGCAAACTGGAAAAGTCTGTCTATCCCGCCAAAAGAAATCCAATTTACAAGTTGGATCGAGCCATAACAGATGAGAAAATCGCTTCCACCTACAATAATTTTTACGAATTCGGCGCAGATAAAATCGATCCGGTACATTACGCACAAAAATTGAACACAAATCCATGGACAGTACAGGTGGGTGGATTGGTGAACAATCCCCAATCGTTTGATATGGATACCTTGCTGAAAACCATGCCCATTGAGGAACGTGTGCTGAGGTTGCGTTGCGTGGAAGCCTGGGCCATGGCTGTGCCCTGGACAGGGTTCATGCTTCGCGAACTCCTAAAACAGGTAGAGCCCAAATCTGAGGCTACCCATGTGAGGTTTGAATCTTTTTATGAACCGTTCACCGCCCAGGGTCAACTTGCTTTCTGGGAACCATGGCCCTATGTCGAAGGGTTAACCATTCAGGAAGGAATGAATGAATTGGCATTTCTAGCCACCGGCATTTACGGGCACCCGCTTCCCAAACAACACGGCGCACCGATCCGTCTGGTTGTTCCCTGGAAATACGGGTTCAAGAATATCAAATCCATCGTCAAGATCGATTTGGTCGATTACCGCCCTTCAACTTTCTGGAACACACTACAAGGTCTGGAATATGACTTCACCGCCAATGTTGATCCACGGATCCCACACCCACGTTGGCCACAGACACGAGAAAAAATGATCGGCAGTGGAGACATCCTTCCTACCCTCCCCTATAATGGCTATGGGGATTTCGTTGCCCATTTATATTGAGGAGTTTTCTGTGCGTTCATTCAAATTGATATCCATTTTTTTGTTTTCCACGCTCCTTTTCCCATTCTCCATATGGGCGGAAGAAGAAACAGAAAAAACTCAGGGTGAAAAACATATCTATTCAGTCATTGAGTTCGAGTCCACTTTCATGAACCGCACAAAAGAAAAGGTACTGGAAACTCTCGGCGAACCGAATACCAAGTGGGAGCATCAAGGAAAAGAAGTATGGAAATACAACAACATCATTAAAGACCAGGACAAACTGTGGAATCAAAATGTCATGTTCGATTTTGGTCGTGTCAACATGACGTGGGGCGACCCCTCTAGCGAGGGGAAGCAGTGATTGGGCAACACCCGGGGAAAATGGTCAATAGCTATTCCTCTCATACAAAATTTATCCAAGCTAAACAGTGGTGATTGTTTTTGTAAAACTGTTACTCACCGATAATCTCTCAAACCATTTTCAAAAATTAGTTATTCCTAATTTTTCCTTTTGTTTAATTTATGTTTTGCTTATTTGTTTATTTGAGCTTTGTCTGTATCATGCAAGTAGAAAATTTGTTTATGCATGGAGATTAGGATAATGAAAGCATACAGAGTTCATGAGTATGGAGAATCCGCAAAATTTATTGAAGATGAGGTTGAAAAGCCAAAAGCAAAGCAGGGACATGTGGTGGTTGAAGTAAAAGCCACAAGTCTTAATCCTATTGACCATAAGCTCCTGAAAAATGATTTAGGAATTAACCCAGCCTTACCCGGAACTCTCCATATGGATGTTGCTGGAGTCATCACTGAAGTGGGAGAAGGTGTTACCGCCTTTACGACAGGCGATGAAATTTATGGTTGCGCTGGTGGGTTACAAGGGAAAGCAGGAAATATTGAAGGGGCATTGGCCGACTTCATGGTGGTGGACAGTGATTTGATTGCCTTGAAACCGAAAACTTTAAGCTTTTCTGAGTCGGCATCATTACCACTTGTAACGATCACAGCCTGGGAAGGTTTATTTGACAGAGCTTATATAAAAAAAGGGGATCATATTCTTGTGCATGCTGGAACCGGAGGGGTGGGCCATATAGCAATACAACTTGCCAAACAACATGGTGCACGGGTCACAACCACCGTTTCTTCTGAAGAAAAAGCCAAAACAGCGACAGATCTGGGGGCCGACGATATTATTTTCTATCGTGATGAAACAGTTACAGACTATACCCAACGACTCACTGAAGGTGAGGGGTTTGATGTTGTGTTTGATACCGTTGGAGCAGATAACCTCGACAAATCTTTAAATGCCGTTAAGGTCAGGGGTCAAGTTATTAGTATCATAGGAACTAATAAGCATGATCTTTCACCTATGCATATGAAGGGGTTAAGTTTACATTTGGTATTTATGCTTTTACCCATGCTGACAGGAGAAGGGCGAGCCCACCATGGTGTTCTACTGGAAAAAGTCGCGAAATGGGTAGATGAAGGAATAGTCAAGCCACTAATTCATAAAGAAAAATTCCGTTTTAGCCAGGCAAATGAAGCACATGCCCTATTCGCATCCAATAAACATACTGGAAAGATAGTCTTAGAAAATATTTGATCGTATAAATAACGGAATGAAAAACTCCACTTTTATTCTCTCTAAAAAACCAATTACAACTCCACAATTAATACCCCAAAAAGTTCATTTCTTATTTCTGATAAACTCCTCACTAAAATCTTCTGCTTAAACTTGGAGCACAAATGTTCATTGATAAAAGAACCAGCAATACAAACAGAGCATGATACTGAATACCCTTGTGTGGTAAAACAGTTTGGGAATCATTTCCATTTACCCGAACTTTAGCCAGGCTCCTACTATGGCAGATTTTATTTTTCTGATCGAACCTTTTTCCATAGTTATTATCACCATAATATTGAGCTTGATATCCGGCTGGGGAATTACTTACCGAATAAACCTTGAGCCTTTGGAAAAGCTGGCTGTATGTGCTCTGACCGGTTTTGCACTGATGTATTTTTTCGAGTTTGGTGCATATCTGCTTTCTCTTCCTCCATGGGCACCTTTCCTCTTACTTTTACTGACTTCCTTGATCACAACTTCAATATGTATTTTTAAATACAGACCCGAAATATCACCCACAATTTCTATAACATGGAGAGGAGTTCTTGCCTGGCTGACGACCTCCTTATGGGGGTTGGCAATACAATTTCAAATTGTAGTCTATGGTGCTCCAACCGGGTGGTTCGGTGATTGGTGGGAACAATACGAACGGTCCATATTTTTTCTTAAACAATTACCACCTGACACATTATTCCTGAATGATATTTGGTCACTCCCCGCCCGGGGCCCACTTTTTAATTCTGTCACAGCTCTTTTGATGGGTGGGCTGGGTAATAGCTTCTGGGTGTATCAAATATTGGCAACGACACTAAGCAGCTTTTGCGTTCTTCCAATGGCTCTCTTACTTAAGAAAATTTCCAAGCTTGACACAACATGGGCTTTGATAATAAGCGTACTACTGCTTTGCCTGACTCCCTTCTCGATGCAGCAAATAATTTATCCATGGACGAAAATGTTTACGACAGGATTCATCCTTGCAGGGATTTACTTTTACATAGTAGGGCAAGAAAAAGAAAAAAACTCATTCTTTATAGGATCATTCCTTTTTTTTTCGCTAGGATTTTTAACACATTATATGACCATACTTTTTGCAATATTTTTTGTTGTTCACTTTATTTTTTATACGCTTAAGAAAGAGCGAACATTAAAAGCTATTGTACCTCCGCTTCTGGTAATTTTTTTAGTTTTATCCACATGGTTCTCTTTTTTGATTCCAACTTTCGGATTTAAAGGAGCCTTGCTCGCAAATAACACATTAGGTAATGTATACAAAAGCCCTTTTAAAAATGATTCGGGACTTCAATTCAGCCGCTACCAGCTTTTCTGGGAAAACATGAGAAGCACATTTATCCCCTTCAGCTTTCGGTATGGCTGGGTAAGGTCCGGGGCACCTGAGTATATAAAGGAGGGATGGCCTTATCACCCCATAGATCTAAAAAGCAGGGAAAAAGTGATAAACACCCACATGACCTGGAAGCTTGACCTGATAAATGATCAGGGTTCCTTCACCGGTAATGTCGGGTACGCTGGTGGGCTTATTGGAATCATATCTTTGTTGTATTTGAGAAAATCTAACGATCTTCACCCCAAAACAGTTCAACCTGGCTGGAAATTTTGGAGCACATTTTTCATTTTAGGAATTTTATTACATATATCTGCTTATGGTGCTTACGATGTTCAGGGAGTTTCCTATGCAAGCCTTCAACCTTACCTTTTCCTGCTGGTTACTTTCTTGATCAATGGGCTCAGAATAATTACCAAGAGAATTCGGGTTATTTTAATAGGATTATTTTTCCTGGAGTCTGCCTATAAGTCCTGGGTTTGGGTTCAACTGCACCAACGGACTGTCAATCTCCAAAGAATATATCCAGAAGGTTTTGCAATTAGAGGACCTGAATTGAATGGACAATATGTATCTAATCACTCATTTAAAATGGAAAATGGTATTGTTTTTCTTTCTGACCAATTCGGTCAATTTTCCGGTTTCCTTTCCTTAATGAGCATAGGTCTTATTCTGGTTATTCTCACTTCATCTGTGGTTATCTGGTTTTTCAGCTTTAAAAGAACGGCTAATATTAGTAATAAATAGTCTCAATGTTTTCCTGGTCTCCTAGTTATCTCCACGTCCAGAAGTAAAGAATAGTTCTATTTGAGCCGCTACGAATCCGGAAATGGCACCTCCGCTACCTGCCGCAATGATGAGAATATCCCGGTCGCCTGTGCGATATCCAAAGAAAGCACCGATTAAAACTCCCAGGCAAATGATGAGCATATAGCGTCGTCCACCGATCCACCCGATGAACCCGCCGACCACCAGACCCAAAACTCCGGCGATGGCCATCAGGAGAGGACTGTGAATCACCCAGCCCATAGCAAGGCCAGTTGCACCCATCAGCACCATGCCCATAAAAATTTCATTTTTTCCGTGCGATTTGGGCATACTGACCCTGTTGGAGTTGTAACTAAGTTATTTGAGCCAAGGTTATTGCTATGAAGATTATTTTATCAAATTTGTTCATTTTGTTCTTTTTAATCCTGCCTGCTGAGGCATTTCGTATTGATGGTTTAAAATCTCCCGCAAGCTTTATTGTTGACAGGGCTCTTGGGAGCTATTTTATCTCCAACATCAACGGTAACCCGGTAAGCAGGGACAATAACGGTTTCATAACAAAACTTGACGCATCTGGAAAAACTTTGCTTGTAATCCGAGGAGATAGCCCTCAGATCACCCTGCATGCTCCTGACGGTCTGGCACTCAGAAGCAATAAACTTTATGTCACAGATATTGATTCTTTGCGCTGGTTCGACAAAAATAACGGAAAACCTCTGGGACATATTGATTTGACAGGAATCGGTGTTAAACGATTAAGAGGACTAGCATTCGATGACGAAGGCAACCTTTATGTCTCTGATGTTCTCGGTAATACAATTTATAAAATTGAAACGGACAACAACCACAGAATTTCCATTTTCATCAAAGACAACCGTCTGGATAATCCCAGTGGAATGGTTTACGATCCCTTACGAAAGAGATTAATTGTAGTAACCCGGGCCTCCGGAAAAGTTTTAGGGGTGGGAGTGAATGGTAAAATATTGCCTGTCATTCAGAAAACTTTTAAAAATCTGTATGGGGTAGACTGGGACCGGGAGGGAGATTTATTGATCTCGGACGAAACGGCTGGAAAAATCCACAGGATAAAAAAGTTTTCCCGGACAGAAACTGTCCGGGAAAAAATATTAACTCCGGCAGGCATCTCTTTTGATTATGCCCGCAACCTTATTCTCGTGCCATCTTCCAAGGGAAACATCGCATTCACGATTCCCCAGTAAAACCTAAAGGTTTTTGAAAACCTCATCCAGACTCGTTCTCGCATCACCAAACAACATGCGTGTGTTTTCTTTGAAGAACAAAGGATTCTGCACACCGGCATATCCAGTAGCCATTCCTCGTTTCAGCACAATCGTTGTTTTACCTTTCCAGCACTCCATCACCGGCATACCGGCAATGGGGCTATCCGGGTCGGTTTGCGCAGATGGATTTACAATGTCGTTAGCACCAATGATGATTGAAACATCAATATCAGGAAAGTCATCATTGATCTCATCCATTTCAAAAACGATGTCGTATGGAACTTTCGCTTCGGCAAGCAAAACGTTCATGTGTCCTGGCATTCGCCCAGCAACAGGATGAATGCCAAAGCGGACATTTATTTTTTTGGACCTGAGAGTCTTGGTGATTTCATAGACGATATGTTGTGCTTGAGCCACCGCCATTCCATAACCCGGAATGATCATGATCTCTTTAGACTCTGCCAACAAAGCAGCAACTTCAGGAGCTTGTAGCGCAACCACTTCTCCCTGCTCTTCAACAGTAGCAGAACTGCCTCCTCCAGTCGTTGTGCCAAAACCACCGGCGATAACGGCCAAAAACTTCCTGTTCATTGCACGGCACATGATGTAACTGAGGATAGCACCACTACTACCAACTAAAGCACCCGTTACAATCAACAGGTCATTATTAAGCATGAATCCGGTGGCAGACGCCGCCCAACCGGAATAACTGTTGAGCATGGAAACAACAACCGGCATGTCAGCACCACCGATAGCCATGACCATGTGAATCCCGAACAGCAATGCAATTCCTGTCATGATCAGTAACGGAACAAGCCCGCCCCCTGCGGCCGATTGGTCAATAAACAGGATACATATGTAAATCGAAGCAATCAGCAAGCCCAGGTTGAGCCAATGTCTTGCCGGCAATAACACCGGGTTACCGCCAATTTTTCCGCTCAGTTTTCCAAATGCGATGACGGAACCTGACAGGGTGATCGCACCGATAAGGATTCCCAGATAAGTCTCCACATCGTGAATGGTTAATTCAACACCACTGTAATGCTGCAACCTCCCAGGGTCCATGAAATTGGCAAATCCAACCAGAACCGCCGCCAACCCTACAAGGCTGTGCAATATGGCAACCAGTTCGGGCATCTCAGTCATCTGCACCCGCTTGGCCAAAACAAGTCCGATACTTGCTCCAACTAACAGGCCGATAATCAGTATTCCCCAATTTGCTGTTACGGCACTCATGGTGGCAATCAAAGCCACAGTCATGCCGATCATTCCAAACAGGTTGCCGCGCCTCGCAGATTCCTGATTACTCAAACCACCTAATGCCAGAATAAATAAAATTGTTGCGCCTACATAAGAGGCGGTTACGATTCCTTCACTCATCTTTTCGCCTCCTATTTACGAAACATTTCGAGCATGCGTCGCGTTACCGCAAACCCGCCTGTTATATTAATGGCAGTAATCAGTACTGCAAATCCAGCAACCCATGAGATCATCGAATCCCCTGAACTGATTTGTAATAAAGCACCAATGATAATGATACTGCTGATGGCGTTGGTCACACTCATAAGAGGTGTATGCAAAGCCGCGGTAACATTCCAAATGACCATGTAACCAACAAAACACGCTAATACGAAAACCGTGAAGTGTGCCATGAATGATGCAGGAGCAACCGCCCCCAGCCCAAGCAGAATCAATGCTCCCGAGACAAATGTGATCAAAGGACCCATAGCCGAGGGTTTTTCTTCCTCTTCAGGTTTCTTCGCTTCAACCTTCTTTTCCTCGGGTTTAGCCGGTGCAGCAGAAAGTTTTGGTGCTGGCGGAGGAAAGGTGATTTCCCCGTCCTTGGTCACCGTGGCACCACGAACCACTTCATCATCAAAATCAACAGTAGCGTTACCGTCCTTTTCCTTACACATGTCCGTTAAAAGGTGACGCAGGTTCGTTCCATATAACTGGCTCGCCTGTGCCGCCATGCGACTGGGCAGGTCGGTATACCCTATGATGGAAACTCCATGTTTTTTGACTATCTTCCCGGCTTCGGAAAGTTTGCAGTTACCACCCTGTTCAGCGGCAAGATCAACGATCACGCTACCGTCCTTCAAGGCGACAACGTGTTCTTCCAAAATCAATTCCGGGGCCGGTTTTCCAGGAATGAGTGCTGTGGTGATGATGATGTCCACTTCTTTGGCCTGCTCGGCAAAGAGAGCCATTTCCGCCGCGATAAATTCTTCACTCATTACCTTTGCGTAGCCACCAGTGCCCGAACCCTCTTCTTCAAAATCGAGTTCAAGAAACTCAGCGTCCATACTTTCAATTTGCTCTTTAACTTCCGGACGGGTATCGAATGCCCTTACAATAGCCCCCATACTCCTTGCGGCACCAATAGCGGCAAGACCCGCAACGCCAGCACCGATTACCATAACTTTAGCGGGAGGGACTTTACCCGCCGCGGTGATCTGCCCGGTGAAGAATCGGCCAAAATTCTGGGCAGCCTCGACCACTGCACGGTAACCAGCAATATTTGCCATCGAACTGAGCGCATCCATTTTCTGGGCTCGAGAAATACGCGGAACCATGTCCATGGCCATGGCTGTTACTTTTTTCTCAGCTAATTTATTGAGAAGTTCCGGGTTCTGTGCTGGCCAAAGGAACGCTATAAAAATCTGGTTCTCTTTCAGCAAATCCACTTCATCAGTATTCAGGTCCGGGTTATGTTCAGGTCCTCTTACTTTTAAAATAATATCGCTCTCAGACCAGATCTCTTTGGCATTTTTGACAACGGTCACACCCGCTTCAACATAAGAAGCATCCGAAAAATGTGCGGCCGCACCGGCACCTGCCTCGATCGCGACTTCAAAACCCAGTTTGATAAGCAGTTTTGCGACTTCCGGGGTGGTCGCCACCCTCTTTTCGCCTGCATGTACTTCTTTTGGGATACCAATCTTCATCGCTCTTTTCTCTCATTCAAGAATGGTTTTGGGGAATATTTAAGCGCATAAGACTACCACAAGAATCAAATATTTTTGTAAAAATCTCTAAAAATAGTCCAAATATCCGCTTTCTATCTTACTGAAGAAGCTGCTTATCATTCCGAACTCTCATCATGCGCTTCAGGCACATTGGCGCTTCTCCTTTTTCGTTGGGGGTTTAGGGGGGTTATATATCCATACGAATGAAATTAAAGAAGAGTATAACAGTCCCACTCCAATGGGGAGGTGTAGGCGCCCTCTGGTAAATGGATATCATTTTTTTCAGCGGCACACTGCTTGCCAGCAGTTAGGGCTTAATATCATTGCCTCCGGTCGCTGACCGGTCAGTCCTGATCGTCGAAGAGGTTAGAGGCGAGACTTTTTCGAGCCGTGCGGGCTTCCTGATCTGCGCGGGTTATGCCGCCATCATAATCATTGTAGTCAACGTAATGGAGAACCGGCTCCATTTCCGGATGGCGGTGAAGGTATTGTCGCGCCATCATTTGCGCCGTACGTCGGTATTTTGGATGACCCGCTTTCTGGGTGCGAAGTTCAACAAGGTGACCCAGTTCTCTTAGGTTCATCCCTACATTCCACCGGATGAAGTGATTGAACAGGGTAGCATATTGCGCTTCCTGCACCATTCCAGCTTTTTTCAAATCGCGATGTAAAGACTCGGTACGCTCAAAACATTCCTGCACTTTCTCCCCCATACCAATCTCATCAATTTCCTCCGGTACCGAATAACCCAGGTCGATCCCAAGATCCTGCCTTTGCTGGGTGAGCATGCGGTGTCGTTGCAGATCCCGGTATTCAGCAAAACCAGCAAGAATATCAAACTGAATAGGATAGCCATATTCCAATGCCCTGCCTGGTCGGTCGCGCTTGCTCTCGCGTGATCCAATATAAGTATCAAAAATTTGTTTTCTACGTTCTTCAGATAATGATTTTACAATTCCTCGAATCTGGCGGGAAGAATGTCTGACATAGGGGAAAATCATGTTAGAGAGCAGGTTGACCCATTGATCTTCAGGGTTATCTTCCAGCAACTCCACTTCGGAAGAACTCTCTATCTGAACCGAGGCAAAAAGTTCCTGGCACAATTTTCTCATCGCCTGATGGTTGTTCGCTACATAATTGTTCCGAGCAGCACGCTTTATGAAAGTGGGAATCTGAGTATTGAGGGCTTTTCGAATCAAACTGGCAAGCTTGTGTGCTTCATCTAAATCTTGTGACAACAGTTTAGTGATCAGTCCGGAGAAAAATCTCCCATTTCCCACCAACCCGACATTGGCCTGAGTACAGGCCGGAAGGATACAGCGAATCACATCACAAGCCGCACTGCGAATGGTAAAGTTATAGGCAATACGATGAGCCTTGATTTCGTTTTCACTTTCAAGGGATTTCCGGCCTAGCTTTTGAATGCTACCACCCCGCTCCACTTCAATTTCAAACGCGTCCTCAGTCAGGCGTTTCCTGAACAAATCCTGCATAGGCTCTACCATTGCGGCATAGGTTTCAAAAAGAAAATCCATATTCGCCACAAAAGCATTACCAAGTTCAGACTGCTTTATATTTTCCGGACATACATAGCGCCAGCGCCCGTTCTTTTTGGCATCATAAAGAACGTAGCGGGTCGACTCTTCGATTGGTGAGCCCCCTATCCTGCAGTCCTCAATGACCTTGGTCATCAAATTGGAAATTTCTTCCATGCATAAAGGAGCAACGGCCAACTCGGCGACAGATTCATCGCCAAACTTGTTGACCACCCTGTCGATCATCTGGGAACCCTTGACATCATTCGGGCTTCCATCCGGATTTAGAAATTCCCGTGCTACCGTTTCTTTAAATCCAGTCGGCGCGCGACTGTAACGTGCAAGTGCCCCACCTATCACCTCAGGATTCAGGTTTTCCAGAGCAAACACATTGGCATCAACATCCGAAAGATAGGGCTTTAGCAATTCCCGTTCTCGGTCAGTCAACTCATCGGATCTTTTTGGTTTGTCAGTCATAATCAGTTTTTGAATTCCAAATCTGGCGGAGCAGACTTGGCACAGCGAAAACCGGTGTCGTTAAATTTGACATCAGGCCTGCTCCATCTTCGAAATGCGCTTCTCAATGTATCCGGGTAATTGACCCAGGATCCTCCCCGAACGGATTTAAACTCACCTTCAACATAACCTTTAGGGTTGTTCTTCGTACCGTAAGTATAGTAAGTACGGTTATACCAGTCATCCACCCACTCCCAGACATTGCCCGCCATATCATAAGCACCATACACTGAAGCCCCGTTTGGGTAACTGCCAACATTTGTCATTGTATAAATGCCCCGCCATTTGCGGTTGTATGTTGCCCTGCCTTTGGGAGATGCATTTCCCCAGGGGTACATGTTGCCACTGGGGCCCCTGGCAGCTTTTTCCCATTCCGCCTCTGACGGTAACCTTTTGCCCCGCCATTTGCAGTATGCATCCGCATCATACCAGCTTACCTGAGTGACCGGTTGCCTGCGAATGGCCTTTGGAAAAGAAGCTCCATCCCATAAGTTTCCTTCACGGCAGGCATCCGTGGTGCAGGAGTCATCCAAAGCTGGGGGATGCCCCGTCGCTTTGACAAACTCAAGGTATTGTTCGTTTGTCACTTCATAGATATCGATCCAGTAATTATCCAGCGTCACCAGCTTCCCTGGATATTCATCAGAAAACCACCAGAGCTTGCAGGATTTGTCATACTTCCGGCACATTTTAAAAGCTGCCTTGTTCTCTTCAAAATTAGAACCCCGAAAAAACTTTCCATATCGAATAAAAGCCATGTCTGTAACGTCATCGGGGTCTGGTCGGGCAGTAGAAATTTTGGTTTCACCGGGGTCTTCATGCTTAACACCAGCATGCTTCGCCTGAACGGATGAAACCCAAAAAAGAAAAAAGGACGAGCAAATTAACAACCATTTAAGTGGTGCCACAATCTTCTGCAACAAAACTGAAAAATACTTATTTGTGCTCAAAGGGATTATCTCGGTCCGATGGGCTATTGTTCAATATCTCCGGTCTCTGGCTGGTCACGCCTTATAGAAAACCGGGCCATCTCTTTACCGTTAATATAGAACAAAGTCAGACCCAGAATCATGTTTACGGTATAGATCCAGGTCAACCGTGAATGATATCGATCGAACTGGATTTGCAGTTTCTGATCAGCGGGGTTGGCTTTTTTGAGCTTGTCCATAGCGTGCATCTCTGGTCTCAAAACACTACCAATGTATATAGCCAGAACAACCATGACAGCCAGGCACACTTCCCGTGTGTATTTACGTTTTGTCACTACCTGGGGTTCATATCCGGATGAGCCGCTTTTAGCCACCAGAAATTTGATCAGCTCAGCCAATACCATAAACGCGATGCAGGTATAAATAATATGAACGTTAAAAACATCCATAATTTTGTTCATAATAGTGCTGGCGACCAGAGGCTGGTCTTTCAAGTTTATCCGTACCATTATTTCCACAAGAATACCCAGCAAAAACATTCCCCCGACCCACAAGCAGAGAGAAAACAGGTAAAACCAGTTAGAAATAAAAACTAAACGTTTCATTTAGACCTATCTTGCAAATTATCTATAAATGCTTTTTATGCCGAACAAACTATTGCCAGCTAAACCAAGCCATTACTCGATGGCCGCACGCCTAATGCGGAGAACCTCCGCTAGTAATTTTCAATGACCTCTTAAGCGAGCAATCGTACTCTTAGCTCAATGGGTTACTGCTAATTAGCCACATGCTTAATGTCCGCCGGAAGTACGTTTGCGCAGAGCTTTAAAACTTTCCTTGATTTCTCGTTCTTCTCTCTGACGGGCTTCGACAACATCCTTACGATCACCACCAAACCATGATTTAACGGTTGTCCCGGTTTTCTCGCGGTTAACAGTATTAAGAATAGATAAATAAATAACCCCGTAAAAAACAGCTATCCCATACAGAATCCAAGGGATCAGCGACCGCAGGCGCTGTTTTTCTTTCAGTGACCTATGATCCCACAACCTGTACCATAAGGTTCCTTTTTTATCCTCGGTCATAACTACTCCCTGACACTAAAGGCCCTTTAAATACATAGAGATAAAAGAACCAAAAAAACCCCAGAAAATCCGATCATAGCAGAATCACCCATGCGAAACAACTGGGCTGAGCACCAGGCGTGGGGTCAGTTAGCAATACCCACTCAGGGCGGGAACGTGATCTTTGCCAGGGAATTTCATTGCAATTTACCTACCCGCCAAGGGGTATGGTATATTCCTTTATTTTAACCCTCAATACTTTAAGACCTTGATAGAAATCAAACCTGTAGAAAAAGTTCAAGCAACCGTTACTGTTCCCGGCTCAAAAAGTTACACCAATCGGGCGCTACTGATTGCAGGACTCACTGATGGAGAATGCAGATTAGAAAAACCATTGGTGAGCGATGATACGAAGTACATGATTCGGGCTCTAAAAGCTTTTGGAGTGCCGGTTAAAGAAGAAACAGAAGCCTTTATAGTTTCAGGGAAGAGTGGAAAACTTTCTACACCGGATGAAGATATTTTTATTGGCAACGCCGGAACCACCATGCGTTTTCTCACCACCTTCTCAGCATTGGCCCCTGGAAAAGTCCGGCTGGATGGCGATGAACGAATGCGTGAAAGACCCCTGGCCGACCTTCTGGATTGCCTAACACAAATGGGCGTCGAAGCCGTATCAATCCATAACAATGGTTGCCCTCCTTTAGATATTTCTGGAGGGAAGGTACCGGGAGGAGAGATTAATCTAGCGGGTGATAAAAGTAGTCAATATCTCACTTCCATTTTACTTTCAGCCCCTTATTTCAAATCTGATACCTGTGTACATATTCAGGGAGAGCTCACTTCAAAATCATATGCAGACATCACTCTGGACATCATGAAGACCTTCGGCGTTCATGTTGAAAATGAGAGCTACCGGCGTTTTAAAGTTAAAGCGGGAGACCATTATAAAGCCCAAACTTACCAAGTAGAAAGTGATTGGTCCAGCGCATCTTATTTCCTTGCGGCCGCTGCGGTGACAGGAGGAGAAGTGACCCTCAACCACATCAATCCACAAAGTGTTCAGGGTGATGCTCAATTCACCACAGTCCTGGAAAAAATGGGATGCCAGGTCGACAAGAAAAAAAATTCTGCTCATATTAAAGGAAACCCTTTGCAGGGAATCACCATCAATATGAATAATATGCCCGATGCGGTGCAAACGTTAGCTGTAACAGCCCTGTTTGCTGAAGGAAAAACCGTGATTCAGGGTATTGGAAATCTAAGAATCAAGGAAACAGACCGAATCTCAGCATTGACTAACGAATTATGCCGCCTGGGAGCAAAAGTCGAAGCCGGTGATGACTATCTCATCGTGGAACCAGGAGCTTATACAGGGGCCGAAATCGAAACTTACAACGACCATCGCATGGCCATGAGTTTCGCTGTAGCTGGATTAAAGATTCCAGGGGTTTACATAAAGAATCCCGGTTGCGTGGACAAATCATTCCCAGACTTTTTCCAGCGATTCGAAAGTCTTTAGCGCTGGGGAAAAATATCTCACTAAACTCCTACCAGTTAAAGAGGTCGGTGAGGTTAGATATTGTCGTCAAGACAAATAACTTTATTCCTCCACAATAAAATGGTTGAACACCCATATACGAATTCACTCATCAAAGAAAAAAGTCCCTATCTTCTTCAACATGCTCACAATCCGGTGAACTGGCATCCATGGGGCAATGAACCCTTTCAAATAGCCAAAGAGAAAAAGATTCCTGTTCTGGTTAGTATTGGCTATGCCACCTGCCACTGGTGCCATGTGATGGAACGCGAATCGTTTGAAGACCCGGTTCTGGCAAAGGTGCTCAATGAAAACTTTGTCAGTATAAAGGTAGACCGGGAGGAAAGGCCAGATGTAGACAGCATTTACATGCAAGCGGTTCAGGCTTTGGGTCAGCAGGGCGGCTGGCCTCTCAATGTATTTCTGACACCAGATGGAATTCCATTTTACGGTGGCACTTATTTCCCGCCCGAACGGCGCTATAACCTGCCCTCTTTTCTTGATGTTTTGCAATTCCTCATCAATACCTGGAACAATGAGCAGGATAAAATTGAAAAACAGTCCACGGCATTAGTGGACTACATCCGCCAGGCCTCCACTCGAGAACCAGTTTCCACAAAGTCGGATGACCTGGGTTTTTCCGGAGAAGATAAAACTGCAGAGTTATTTGAGAAACATTACGATCGACTCAACCACGGATTCCAGTTTCAACAACAAAACAAATTTCCACCTTCAATGGGACTATCTCTCCTGCTTCGGCATTATCACCGAACTGGGCATAACAACAGCCTGACCATGACGGAAAACACTCTCAAAGCCATGAAGTTCGGTGGGATTTATGACCAGATTGGTGGTGGACTTTCACGGTACAGTACGGATTACAAATGGCTGGTGCCGCACTTCGAAAAAATGCTTTATGACAACGCTTTATTCACCACAGCACTGATAGAAACCTATCAGGTAACTGGAAAAACAGAGTTCGCCGATTACGCCAACGATCTATTGCAATACGTTGACCGGGACATGACTTCTGAAGAAGGTGGTTTCTTCAGCGCTGAAGACGCTGACAGTGAAGGTGTTGAAGGCAAGTTTTATGTGTGGGATCAGGAGGAAGTGGAAAAGATTCTTGGAAGAAAAACCGCGAGCGTTGCGATTGCCTACTACAACATCACTCCCGGAGGAAACTTCGAAGGAAAAAACATTTTAAATGTCACAAGGGGACCCGCGACCATAGCTAAAGAAGTGGGAATGAAGGAAACCGCTGTCATGGCTGAACTGAAAACAGCCCGGGAAAAACTCCTTGAGGTTCGCAGTCAACGTGTTCGCCCCCTGCTGGACGACAAAATCCTAACTTCCTGGAATGCACTGATGATCAGTGCCATGACTAAAACGGGAAGGATTCTCGATGATGATGACCGGATACAAAAATCTGCCCGCGCCATGGAATTCATTCTCACCCGATTACATACACCGGATGGAAAACTCCTTCGCCGATATCGAGACGGTGAAGCCCGGTACGATGGCTACCTGTGCGACTACGCAGCCACCGCCACCGCTTGTCTGGATTTATACGAAGCCACTTATGACCCGCGATATATTTTAACTGCCCAGGAATTGATGCAACGTGTCTCGGACAAGTTCTACAATGAAAACGGCATTTTTCATGAGACCGCCAACGATGGGGAAAAACTATTGGTAAGACAAGTCAGTGGATACGATGGGGTGGAGCCTTCTGGAAATAGTAACGCAGCTTTGGCCCTGCTCAGGCTTTCCGCATATATGACAGACCCCTCTCTATCCCTAAAAGCAGAGAAAATATTCTTAAACTTTAATGATGAACTCATGGAGTATGGTCTCAATTCAGCATTCATGCTTCAAGCCCTGCATTTATATCTTGGCGGACTGAAAGAGGTTGCCGTGGTGGGAAAGAGAAATGACCCGACAACCAGGGAACTGCTCGAAACCATGCGCAAAGGGTTTTATCCCAACGCCGTTTTCGCTTTTGCCTATGAAGACCAAATTGAAAAAACACCTGTTCCTTTGCTTAAAGGGCGTAAACTGGCAAATGGAAAAGGCACCGCTTATGTCTGCCAGCAGGGAACCTGCCTGAAACCAGTGCAATCTGCAGAAGAATTGGTAAAACTGTTGAGTTATGACTGAAGAAGCACTACTATACGGTACTCATTTCAAACTATAGAGAACGATAAATTCTATGCGCACAGAATTGATAGATAATATGGTCAACACCGCCTTAAAGGGCGAATCAATTTCTTACGACCAGGCTTTGCAACTTGAGTCACTGACCAACGAAGAGCTGGACTATCTCTTTATCGGGACCAACCGCATTCGCGAACAGTTTAAAGGGCAGGATGTAAAAATCTGCTCCATCGTCAACGCAAAATCAGGAAGATGTGTAGAGGACTGTTCCTTCTGCTCCCAATCGAGTTCATTCCAGACGGATTCTCCGGAATACGAACTGATGGATGTTGAAGAGATCGTTGCCGCCGCAAAAGAAGCAGAAGCTTTCGGGTCCAACGAGTTTTCAATCGTCACTTCTGGAACTTCTCTCGACGACAGAAAAGAACTGGACCGAGTGATTGAAGCCATTAAACGTATTAAAGCTGAAACCAACCTTGAAACATGTTGTTCCCTGGGGTTAATGCCCATGGAACATTTAAAGGAACTTAAAGAAGCCGGATTAGACCGGTGCCACCATAACCTTGAAACCGCAAAAAGCCACTTCGATAAAATCGTCTCAACCCACACGTACGAAGATGAAGTCAATGCCGTAAAAAATGCAAAAGACGCGGGATTGCAGGTGTGTGTTGGAGGCATCTTCGGAATGGGAGAGTCGTTCACACAAAGGGCAGAGCTGGCTTTTTCCATTCGTGAACTGGACACACAATCGTTTCCAATCAATTTCCTCAAACCGGTTGAAGGAACCGCCCTGGACCATTTGCAACCTATGGAACACTATGAAGCACTCAGGACCATTTCTCTATTACGGCTGGTTTTACCAAATATTGACCTGTTCGTGTGTGGGGGGCGGGAAGAAGTGCTGACCGACCAACAGGAAAAACTGTTTTCAGCCGGCGCAAACGGGATTCTGGGAGGCAACTATCTCACAACAAAAGGCCAGGATCCCAAAAGAGACATAGAGATGATCGAAGGTCTGGGTCTACGCCCGGTTCACACATCCATTTAGAGGGTGTGTAAGTTAGAACCTGACAGAAAAAACAAAACCCCCTTCTACCGGAAAGGAAAAAGGGGTTTTAAATTCAAACACTTGCTGAAAGCCTGACGGCTTAAGCAAGCAGGTTTTCCTCAATAACCTTCTTGATTTCAGCTTTCGATTTTACACCAACAACCTGTTGAACCACCTGCCCTCCTTTGATAAAAAGCAATGTCGGTATACCTCGTATACCATAGGTGGTTGCGGTATTAGGGTTGTCGTCCACATTCAGCTTTCCTACCAGAATTTGATCCTCAAAGTCTCCGGCAAGTTCTTCAATGGTGGGACTGAGCATTTTGCAAGGTTGGCACCACTCAGCCCAGAAATCGAGCATGACCGGTTTTTCTGACTTTAAAACCGTTTGATCAAATTCGGCATCGGAGACCGTGACCACTTTGGCAGACATAAAAAACTCCTTAGATAAAAAGAAATGATCACCCCAGAATCTGTTGCATTAGGGTTATATATTTTTTATAGAAACAACCTATTTATGAAAATTCATTTGCAAGAATCGCCCATGATTGAAAAAATAGTTTCGATCAAATTAAAAATGACGATCACGTAGGAATGATTTTTTTGATATTATCATACCTCCCCCATTACCGGCAAGCTCTTTGCCCGGAACAAAAGGAGGAAAATCAAATAAAGCCCATAAGTTAAATGACTTGGAACAGGAGTTTTGATAATGGCTGATGTCGTCCATTTTTTTGCGTACAACGAATTGATTAACGAAGATTATTTCAAGGAACAGGGTTTGGAATATATATCCAAATCTTCTGTAACCCTCTCGGCCTGGCGGCTGGTGTTTAATAAAATCCCCATCGACAACAAAGGGGTGGAAGGGCTGGGGTTGGCCAACATCGAACCCACCAACGATAACGCAGGGATGATGCATGGAGAACTGTATGCCATGGATGAAAAATTCCTTCCCAAACTGGATGAACTTTTCGGGCACCCCAACGAGTATCAACGCAAAGTCATGCGGTTCAATCGCCACGATTTTACAATGATCAATGGACTGACCTATGTCGCCAAACCTGATAAAATAGCCGTAGGACTAAAGCCAGACAAAGCCACCATGAAACTTCTCAAGAAGGCTAAAAAACTTTTTCCCATGCTTTATTTTTCAAGAATGATGAATACCCCCACCTGCGATTAAGTAAGGAGACCCAATGCCCACTTTCACGGCACTGGTTAGAAAACCCGGATCAAGTTTCCCAAAAGCCATTTCAGAACATCCGGAAAAAAATAACATCGAACTTGCTGCAGCTCTCAAACAACACGGAGCTTACGTTGAAGCTCTCAAACAAACCGGAGGCAAGGTGGAATACCTGCCAACACAGGACCACCTTCCTGACGCAACGTTTGTGGAAGATACCGCCGTAATCTTAGAAGAATCATCTCTGCTTTGTCCGTTAAAAGAACCCTCACGCCAGGAAGAGGTCCAATCTACCGCTGACAAACTGAAAGTATACCGGGACTGTGTGACACTGGAACCTCCCGCTACCCTTGATGGCGGCGATGTGATTAACACTCCCGACACCATATTCATAGGACTTTCAAAACGCACCAATGTGAGAGCCATACAAGCGTTCTCGAAACTCACCTCTAAAAGAGTAGTGTCTGTTGCCGTCACAAAAGGCCTTCACCTCAAGAGCGCGACCACCTTTCTTGGCAACAATCTCTTGATCATTGATCCAACAAGGGTGGATGCTTCCAAGCTGAAACAATTTGACTGGATCGAAGTGACCGAAGAAGAAAGTTATGCGGGCAACTGCCTGGCATTGGGAAACACGGTTCTAATGCCCGCAGGATTTCCCAATGTCCGGGATAAAATTCACAAGCATGGTCATGAAACCATCGAGCTGGAAATGAGCGAATTTGAAAAAGCCGATGGCAGTGTCACATGTTTGAGTTTGATCATTCCGTGGAGTACATCCACAGGGAATGAGCAATAGCCCTACGCCACCCTGAGGCTCTCGAAGGGTTTGATCATAAGCACTCCATCCTTCGACTGGCTCAGGATGACAATTAAACCCCACATGTTCGTCATTGCGAACGCAGTGAAGCAATCCAGATGTTGGGGTTGTAGTTAAGCAAACCTGGGTCTACCCCTGCGGGGCACGAATACATAGGAATAATATTACGGCCACGCTCCTGGAACCTGTCCTGAGCTTGTCGAAGGAGTCGCTCGTGATGGCGATATGTTTTGCCCCTAACTTTTCCCTCCACCAAACCCACTGTAAAATCGCCGACAATTTTTCTCAAAACAAAACACCAAATTATGGGTATTGAGCTTCCTTTTTTTTCCAACGAATATCTCCCTCGTTCAATTTATTCACTTCTATATTTTGAGGAGGATTAAGAATGAAAAAACAAATTGCATCTTTATTTGTAATAAGCTTGTTACTGATTGCCACCCATGCAGGAGCACAGGGTTCCATCAACAACACAACCATTGGCCTCACCACTCCAGAAGCGGGTAAATTCACCAACCTCGAAGCAACCACTTCCATCAAGTTGGGTGCAGAGACCATCACCAACTTCAGCGGCATCGATGACGATAAAGTAAAAGTCTCAGGCACAGATACAGCAGATTATCTGGAAACCCAAATAACTGCAGGCAACGGAGTCACCGTTAGTTCGGATGGAAACCAGATCACCATCTCCGCTCCACCCGTTAATGTCGAAGACAGCGCCGATGGAGTCGAGATTACTTTCGTAGGAAAATCTCAATCTGCCCTGGACTTGAATGGAACTAATTTATTTATTGGTTCTCAGGATCCTACAGTTACCCTTGGAGGCCAACCTCGCTCTGTACTTTCAAAGGGAACCATTCCCAATACCACTCCAGCCCTACAACAAGTGATTGTGGATTTACCGACTTCTCTTATCGCAGGTAACCACAAATTAAAACTGATAAACGCTAATGGGTTTTCAGAAGGTTTAATTTTGTTAAGTGAAATCATTTCCTCCGGTGGAAATGATGAGTTTACCAAACTGCTACTTCATGGAGATGGCAGCGGTAATATTTTTACCGATAGTTCATCTTCCGCTCATCCCATCATAGCTGTTGGCAATGCAACTCAGTCTACTACCGAAAGCAAGTTTGGTGGTTCATCAATGTACTTTGATGGAACAGGTGATTATTTAAGCGGACCAACTGATGCACTTGATTTTGAAATGGGTAGTGGTGATTTCACCGTAGATTTCTGGTTCAAGTCATCAGCTACTGGAGGTCAATGGACAAACCCGATGGTAAGTTATGGAACAAGTTCTGGAGGTACATCAAGCTTCAAAGTATATGGTGGCACTCATGTGCATGGGTATATTTGGAATTCCTCACATGTTGCCTATACTGCGGCAGCTACAAGTAGCACAGCAGATAACCAATGGCATCATGCAGCTTTGATTCGTGACAATGATACTTTAAAAATCTATATTGATGGAACAATGGAAGGATCAGTAAGTGTAGCAGGCGTACCAACTAATGATTCAAGCAGTGCCTATTTACTTATCGGATCGGATTTATTGGGAGGCAGCCTTTATACTGGCTACCTTGATGAAGTTCGCATCTCCAAGGGTATCGCCCGCTGGACATCAAACTTCACACCACCAACGGCACCTTATAATTAAAACTCGCAGTGAATGATTTAACACCAGCCGTCTCTCCGTTCTACGGGGAGGCGGTTTGCTTTTTGTCATCAGTTCGTGAAGACACCCCATCAAGCCGAGAAAAATCTTTGGTCGCTTATAAACGTTATTGCCATTGCCCCTGCGGCTAGCAGTTAGTTCCAGCGGGCGGAGTCTGGGGTGGTGTTGCGGACTTTCGAGAGATGGACGAGGTTGATTTTCATTTTAAGATACTCGTGAAGGAAGTCGGCACGCCGCAGGACATCCTGTTCTTCAAGGAAGGTTTGTTTTTGTTCCAGAGTGAGATCCAGCCTGTATGCGAACCGGTCGACAAACTGGCTGAGCTTTTCGCCCAGGTTCCAGCCAGGTTCTTCTTTTAGCGAACTGTTGTCAGGAATCAAATTGATGAACTGCCTGTAGGCATCAATCAACCCGTCACGTGTTGCATTAGGTTGCTCTCCGATCTCCTGTTCATTATGCTCTTCCAACAGTTCAACTTCTGCAAGACGGTAAAGTTTTCCTTCCAACTCTCTAATGATACGAAACCGGCGAAGTCCAACCAGTGTGAAGTTATATTTTCCATCAGGATGGCGGATTTCTTTTTCAATACTCCCAACGCAACCTGTGGAATGTACGCTTGGCCGGTCAAAATAGGTTGCTTCCCAATCTGGCTTTAAAAGCACCATGCCTATTTTGCGTTCCCCTTCCAGGGCATCGGCGGTCATTTGCCGGTAACGCGGCTCAAAAATATGCAGTGGCAAAGGAGTACCGGGATAAAACACGGTTGAAGGTAATGGGAAGATGGGGATGATTTCTTTCTGCACTGAATCCTTTTCCATGGTTTCCATATCTAAGTTGATACACTACTAAGGTGAATATTGTAACATCCCTTTGCTTGCAGGAAATTTGACAATTGCGGTTTATTTTTTTAGTCTGATAAAGCATGATTGCCCAACCGGAAAACATTTGCACTGAAATCCAGAGCTCACTGACCCATTCGGGTTTGTTTGCAGAGTCAGAAGACTCTGGAAACCACTGGCGAATTTCTCCTGAGCCGTATTTTCTCTCAAAGGAGGAAGTGGAATTTTTCCACCAGTTAGGTCCCAAACTCCATAATTTTTATTCAGCGTGGAACAAACTGTATCTCAACAGTGTCAAGGGAAGCTGTCCTTCATGGTTTTCCCAGTATCTGGATGCTGGAAAACCGCAGGAGTTGATCGAGTTTGGAAGGATGAGACGGTTTCGCCAAAAGTTACCGACTATCCTCAGACCCGATGTAATTGTTACCGAAGATGGATTTGCTGTTACGGAGCTGGACTCTGTACCTGGTGGTTTTGGTCTGACTGCCGAACTCATGTCCCTCTATAATGATCCGGAATGGCATATCATTGGCGATGCTGAAGGTGGAATTCCATCCCTGTTTTACAACATGGCTAAATCTCTGGCTAATGAGGAAAAACCCTGTGTTGCCATTGTCGTTTCAGATGAGGCTCAGGACTACCGTAGTGAAATGGAGTGGCTGGCAACCCTTTTGAGAAAAAGAGATCTTCCTGTATTCACGGTTCACCCTAAAGAGATCCAATTTCGGGAGGAAGGTCTGTTCATTCAGGATGAAGGGAATTGGTCGAGAGTCGATATTTTGTATCGATTTTTTGAGCTATTTGACCTGAAAAACATCCCCAAATCCGAATTGATGATGTACGCTGCGAAAAAAGGGCAGGTTGTGACCACGCCTCCCTATAAAACCTGTCTGGAAGAAAAACTCAGTTTTGCATTATTTCACCACCCTGCCCTTAAAACGAATTGGGAAAAAGAGTTAGGTCCCGAAACTTTTAAGGCCTTATCTCATCTAATCCCTGAAACCTGGGTTCTCGATTCTCGTCCCATACCCCCACATGGAGCAATTCCGGGATTAGAGATAAATGGCGAACCGGTTCAGGATTGGAAGAGGTTAATGGGGTTAACCCAAAAAGAAAGGGAAATGGTGATCAAGCCTTCGGGTTTCTCCCCGGAGTCATGGGGAAGCCGGGGTGTTGTGGTGGGGCATGATGTTTCAGGAGAAGTTTGGCAGGAAACCCTGAAGAAAGGATTGGGACAGTTTCCCGACCAAATTTCGATATTGCAGAAGTTTTATAAGGGAAAGCGTGTACCGGTTTCGTATCTGGACCAAAAGTCAGGCAGGATGGAAACCATGCAAAGCCGCGTGAGGCTGACCCCTTATTATTTTGTAGCAGAAGAGACCACCTATCTGGCAGGTATTCTGGCTACGCTTTGTCCGCATGATAAAAAGAAAATTCACGGCATGGTAGACGCGGTTATGATGCCTTGTGCTGTAAGAAATGAACATAAAAAATGATGAAACTTTATAATATAGACGGTTGTGGTTACTGCGCCATGGTAAGAGAGGTTCTGGAAACAATGCATCTGGAGTATGAAAAAATAGATGTTCCGTGGCCACATCATCTGCGCAAGGAAGTTCACGAAATATCGGGGCAAACCACCGTACCGGTTTTGGTGGACGGCGATACCATTCTTGACGATGAATACGAAATCATCGACTATCTAAAAAAGACCTATCCGGTGAATTCTTAACTTCCCTCGCCAACTATAGAGGTAAAGAAAAAAACACATTCAAGTTATCGAGAAAAGTTAAAGTCATTGCAAATTCAGTCCGGCAAGTAACAGCCGGACAAAAAATAAGGAAAAAACATGGAGTCGTGGCAACAACAACTCAGCCAGAGCGTGGTAAAAATTGAAGACCTGCCGTTCATTCCCGAATCACCAGAGTATCGGCAACAACTCAAGAAAGTAAGAGAAATCTACCCCGTAAGAATTAACTCCTATTTCCTGAACCTCATTAAAGAACCCAATGACCCTTTGTGGAAGCAGGTCGTTCCCACAATCGAGGAGTTGGACGATTATATAGATGGAGAAACCCTGTTAGCGGACCCGCTTAATGAAGAAGGCGATATGCCAGTGCCAGAACTGGTACACCGTTATCCCGACCGGGTATTGCTCATGATCAATAACCAATGCCCCATTGTATGCCGGTTTTGCACAAGAAAACGAAAAATCGGTTTTCCAGGAGTTGTTACACGCGAAACTTTACGACAAGGCATTGAATACATCCGCAACAATCCTGAAATCAGGGATGTAATAATGTCAGGCGGAGACCCGCTTCTGGTCCCGGATAAAGAGCTGGACCGCATTCTAGGTGAACTCAGGTCCATCCCGCATCTGGAGATCATTCGTATTGGCACACGGGTTCCGGGAACTCTCCCGGCCAGAGTGACTGAAAACCTGTGCTCCATACTGAAAAAATATCACCCGCTGTACTTCAACATGCATTTCAACCACCCTTCCGAAATCACTCCCGAAGTGGAAAAAGCCTGTGCCATGCTTGCTGACACCGGCATCCCATTAGGAAGCCAGACAGTTCTGTTAAAGGGGATCAATGATGATTCACAAACCATGAAAGATTTGATGCTGAAGTTGCTGAAGAATCGTGTCAAGCCTTATTACATCTATCAGGCTGATATGACAGAGGGGACAGACCATTTCCGCACTTCGGTACAAAAAGGTCTCGATATACTCAAAGACCTCATGGGCCATATATCAGGCATGGCCGTGCCGTATTTCGTGATAGATGCTCCGGGCGGTGGCGGCAAAGTAAGGCTTCTCCCTAATAGCGTTATCGAACACAACAAAAATGAAGTAGTCATCACTAACTACGAAGGAAAAGTTTTCCGTTACAGCCAGCATAATGGCAACGGTTCCTCCGGCAAGAGCACCAATATCAAATCTAAACATCAGGATATGTGCCAACTACCCGCCTGAAAATTCTGAATAAACGCAACTTCCTGTTAGAATACTCCCAGCAGTTAAAACCGTTGACGAAGTATACCTGATCCCAAACTGGCGGAACCTGTGAACCGTTCGCACACTTTAAGAGAACTAGCTCTCCTGTTTCTGGTAGGAGTCTGTCTGAGCATTTCCCAGTTCGTTATGATCCGTGATTTTGTCACCATTCTCTATGGAGAAGAAGTGGTGATCATTCTGGTTACGGCTGCGTTTTTTCTGGCACTCTCTATTGGCTATTACCTGTCGTTGGAGTTTTCCGAAAAGTTTTTCGAGACCGCATTTCTTACTATAGCTTTTCTCCATCTGACATTTCCCTTCTCATACAGGATGCTGGCAGTACAAATTGCCAAAGCTGACCTTCCGGGCATCTGGTATATGGCGCTTATGTTTACCTATGCCTTGTTATTCAGTTCAATTTTCGCAGTGTTTTTGCCTCGGCGTGTTCATGGAGAAGCTGCACCGAAAAAAATGAGAATCCTTTACTCCATGGAACTGGTCGGTTTCGCGGTTGGCTTCGCTATTGTTGGACTCTGCTGGAATAAAGGGGTGGACTTCATCATCCCCATTTACTGGGCTTTACTGACAATAGCCATACATCTTGCATTGCAGAAAAAATTCTGGACGACAGGTTTCGCTTTGATTGCTATTCTTGCTGGCAGTTCGCTCTCAGAGATAGACCAGCGAACCACAGCCCTTCTTTATGAAAACAAGCATTCCCTGGAAAATGCAACGACCTTGATGTCGATCAACTCAGCCTACCAGAAGGTCGAGGTGATGGAAGATGGCGATGGAGAACGTTACTTATATTTGGATGGTCTACTAAACCTTAACGCTTCAGATCTTGAGGATTTGAATTATTATATTGCAGAAATTCCAGCCATACTCATCAAACCTGAAAAAACGCTGGTAATAGGAAATGGCACTCTCTCTTCTGTACCCAAGGTCTATCCCCACTCGCGCTTTGTTCAATCGGTTGAGCTTGATGCAGGGGTCCTGTCTGCCGGACAAAAGTTTTTCACTCCCAAACAGGAACTGGAAGGACTCGACCGATGGAACCTGACCATCGATGACGGAAAACATTTTCTGAAAACCACGCAGGACAAATTTGACCTGATCATTATGGACATTCCCTCCCCGTTAACCATACAGGAGGCCATACTTCATACAGTAGAGTTTTATCAATTGGCGCATTCAAAAATGACATCGCAGGGAGTTATCGCCGTGCAATTGAGCGGTCCATTACAACAAAATAATCGTACCCCTGCCCGAGTGGTTGCCGCACTGTCAGAAGCTTTCAAACAGGTTATGGTAATTGATAGCGAAGAAGCAGATCGCAGTTTCGCCTATGCTTCAGACCATTTACCTTTTGAACTGCAGGATGTAAGGAAGGCTACTCAAATACATGAGGAGGATCTAATGATTCTCCCACCAGAAGAAATCCCGGAGTATCTCACTGAAGCCGTGCCCCTCGCGGTGGACAATCTGGATCTGGTACTCAGAAGAGGATGGGAACGGTTCACAGACAGGTACTTCGATGATGATTAAATTTCCTACATACGCATTTCTAACCGGACTGTATTTCTCCACACTGCAGTTTTGCTATTTGATCCTGTTACAGATCAATATCTCCTCCGCTTATATGACCTATATGGTGATCACTACATCCTGGCTCACCGGTTCCGTCATCGGACTATGGTTGGATAATCTGGATAGAAACATAGGGGTGGGCCTTGGTCTCTTCTGTTATTACAGTGTCTATACACTGGTATCGAACATACCCTTCTCAAGTTTCACTCTTATACTTTCTGCTGTGGGATCCTGTATCACAGGTTTGTGGGCAGGACGTTTTTTCATTTTCATCCTGCATCAATACAGGCAGGTAGACCGGATTTTTTTTCACGAGAACAATGGTTTCTGGGTGGGAATCGTATCTTTCTTTCTAGGATTCACTCTGCTGGGAAGAATATATGTTTTCTGGATGCCAATGGCATTGGCAGGCTTACTGTTTTTGAAACATCTGTGGATCAAGAAAACCCCTGGTTAAGCATCAATACTCCTTGCAGGGGGAAGTAGTAGGGTTAAATTCACTGATAAATAAGTTGCCCAATAATACACTTCCTTTGATCCTGAAAGAACAATTGGAACAATTAGTGAAATCTGATTTGTATTTGCTATCGGTTTTTTGAATCTGGATTTTCATCGTTGAACCTGAGGGAAACTGTAAATCCGCATCCGATCCCTTAATGGAGCTTTCTAAAATTTCAACCTTCAAGTTTTCCGCCCCGATATCCTGTGGTTTTATACAATACTTGACACGGACATTGCCGATTCGTGTTCTGAATTCTCCTTTTTTAGTCAAACCACGTCCAGTCAGGTCTCCAGATTTAGATTGGAGATCAACGTCAGGTGAAGTGACGTCCAGCAAAACCGCTCCACTTCCAGAACGAACATTTACTATGCTCTTCATACCCTGCACAGTAACTGTTCCCTGATTCGCACAGATTCCAGTTTTCTTATCACAATTCGCTTTTTTATCCTTATCTTTGTCTTTATCCTTATCCTTATCTTTGTCTTTATCCTTATCTTTATCGCTGGCTTCTACCAAGGAAACGATGGAAGTGTCTGAGAAATACAGAGGGTTAGCCCAATCTGCAACCATTGCTACCAGCACAGCCATACAAAGAACTGGAAGAGTTTTAATAATCGGATTATTCATCAGTTTTATTTACCCTGAATCTTTACCATTCGTGGAGCCACTACTTTGATACACATTTCGCAGTTATTGGCCCCAGCTTTCACTTTCGTTTCTATTCCCAATATTTTGTTTTGTATTCCAACTTTGAAACCACATTTATTACCACCTGAAATTTTATCTATGGTTATTGAGCAGGTGTTACTATCGGATCCCACCACTAAAACATTGGGACCCGGCGCATTATTTGTAGCTATAAAATCCTTGTCATACTCAATTGTAAGCCTTTTAACGTTAGAGCAGTCAGCACTTGTAGTAAAACTGCTTTGATTGAAAACATAACCCGAGTCGCTATCTTTATCCTTATCTTTGTCCTTTCCACCTGCCTCTGCATTGTTAATGAACACAGAGTCCGGATATAAGAACATGCTCTCAGTACCGGATAAAATAAAAAACAGGGTAAGTGCCGTAATAGCCAAAGAATTTAGAATAAGGCTTTTTCTTAACACACTGTTCTCCAGTTAATTCATAGTGACATGGTTTTAGTATAAAAACTGTTGTGGCCCAGCTCAAGCAAAAAAATCTCGTAAATTCTTGATAATTAATAACATGCGATAATTCAGTCGATTTAACTGAAAAATAATTTCCCCTCTTCCATCTCTTTTGACACTCCTATTATCTGCTCCTATAATTGGTAGTAAAGGGTTCTTATAAAACCACTTATGGAAATCAATGTGGATTTTCTAAAAAACAATAAAGGGTTCACCCTAATCGAAATAATCAGCGTGGTGCTGGTGATGGGAATATTAGGTGCGGTAGCGATTCCAATGTTTAGCACAGCCACTATTGACGTTTCGGTAGCAGGCGATACGGTGCAGGCAGACATCCAGTATGTTCAGGAACTGGCCATGACCAGGGACCAAAATGTCAGCATTACATTTACTCAAGGTTCGTCCTCCTATACTGTTCCTGCGGATCCAAACGGAGCGTATCCTGCCGAAACCCGGGAATTTCCGCTCAACATTTCAATATATTCTCTTAATACCACAATTACTTTTAACAGTTTTGGCGAAAAGGTGGGGGGTACAGACAACATCATCCTGCGTCATGGACCTCCTTTTATCGGAACACCTCCACCGGGCCCTCCACCAGGACAACACGTAACCATAACCGTTGAGGAATTTACTGGAAGGGCAACCGTCTCATGACATACCTTTTCAAATCAATAATACTTGAGAAAAACGATGGGTTTACGATCATAGAGATCATCGTTGCTATCCTTGTCATAGGCATTACAGTGCCCGGTATTATGATTTCGTTTCAGGGACTGGAAGACACCAAAAACCCGGAATACGTGATTCAAGGTTCGTTCATAGGCCAGAAAAAAATGGAAGAGCTGGCCAACAAATTTCGCAATACCATTGTCACAACTGACTGCCCTGAAGGCACAGCTGCTAACACCACAGATGGTGACTACTCTCTGGGTTGCGTATCGGAACAGGTGAATGCAACCGATCCGGATACTTCCACCACATCAACTTTTGCAAGAAAAGTTACGCTTACCGTGAGTCGTACCGATGGTGCCATGTCACCTCTGGTCTTTAACACTTTATTTGCGCTGGATGAATAAATACTCAATGAGCAATCTTATGAAAGTTGATCGCTACAAGCGCCATCTCAATAACGCAAGTGGATTCACGCTGATCGAGATGATTTCCGCAATCGTTCTTCTGGGCGTCATCGGCATATTCTCAACCCAGTTCATCACCGGTATCAGTCAGTCTGCGCGACAGACTACCACCCAGAAAGGTTTGGTCGATGATGCTAAGCTTGCCATGGAGTTTCTTTTAAGAGAAGTCCGAGTGGCATCAGAAAACTCAAATGATATTGCTATCAGTTCCAGCCCAACAGCAGCAAATATCACTTTTGACAAATTCAATGGTTATACAGTAGACACTAACGCAAACAGTATTGCCTACAACTGGACCAGTGCCAGCAAGGCTTTGACCCGGACCAGCGGAACAACCACAACCACTTTAGCAACACAAATAACCAGCTTCACAATCGTTGAAACTTCAACAGATTTTTATGTTTTCACCATGACCCTGACAGGACCAAATGGAGAAAATTTCACTCTGGAGTCTGGCGTGAGACCGAGATCGACCACAGTATGAAAAATTTATACTTAAAAAGATTTTTCTCCCTGATTAGCAATGAGCGAGGTGTTGCCGCTCTGGTTTCAATTATTCTGGCCATCATTATCCTGGGTTCCATCGCTTTCAATTTTGTCGCCGAGACCCGACAGAAACAATCGGGATCAATACTGACTTATACCTCAACCAACGCACTGATGATTGCAGAAGCAGGACTGCGTTACACCCATAAGTGCCTGGTACAAGTTGATGCCGGCTGGGGGTGCCCGACAATCCTGCAAGGCAATACCGACTGGACCACAATCACTTCCGCCGACAACTTTAATAAGGCTTTTGCGGGAGACGGCAATTTCGCCATTAGTTTTCCAGGGCATGCTAACAACAACGAAGGCAGTATTTTTGTCACAGCTACAGGAACCTTCCGGGGAGCACAACGATCTTTGTCACGCTTTATTTCCAAAGTTTGTGTTCTTGGAGAAAATGCTGTCACTTCTTGTCTTGGAACATTAACCAAGAACAACGCGTTCATCGACCCACCCCTACCCGATCCACCTGTAACCGGCGAATGTCCTACTGCTCCCGGCATGGTGGATATTCCTAATGATACATCGGACTGTGCCTCTAATTGCGGTGGCCCAACCTGTCCGGACTTTAATTTCTCCACTCATACTACCGGGGGTATTCTGGATCCATCTATAACTACATTTTGTAATTTCAAAATCGAAAATAGCGAAGTTGTTAAAACCAATGAGGCTAATCACACGACAATTATCATAGGCAAAAAACTTGAAATTAAAGGTAACAGTACGTTGAGGCTGAATGATGACGCAACCGATCCTCTGGATGGCACCAAAGACACAACAATCAGGGTTTATGAGGATGCAACCATTGAAAATAATGGAGAGATCCGTGTTAATGGGACCTTGTCTCTAGAAGTAGCAGGAAAACTTGACCTGAAGAATTCTTCCCGGGTGAATAATATGCAGGGTGAATCAGCCAACGCATCGGCCTGGGTAGAAGGTAATGTGACTATCCAAAACTCTGGCTTGTTTAACGGTTCTATTACAACTGATGGGTCCTTGGAACTAAAAAATAATGCTGAGGTACAAGGTGCCCTCTTCGGCAACGAAGTAACTCTCCAAAATAATGCAACAGTCATCTATACTGACAATGAAAATGCTGGAAGTAATACAACCGGCTATTCGCAGTGTACCTCAGGCACTGTCGGTCCCAATTGGTCAGAATGATTCAAAATCAATCCGCGCCCAAGGCCCTGAACCCTGCCTACGAAATCACAATACCCCCTGAAAATTCAATAAGTTCACTGATAAAACCTCTTGGAAAAGAGTGCCAGTTTATGAGATAATTTTTTGATTATCTTGGATCAAACAAAAAGCCATGAAACTTAAGAGCCCGAAATTGAACGTGTCCAAATCTGAAAAAAGTATTGGACTGGATATTGGTTTCCACGACATCAAAGTGGTTGAACTGGTTCGCAATAAAAAAGGGTTTCAGGTCACAAAATTCGCTATCAGGGAAACTCCTGCCCAAGTCCTCCAACTAAAAGACCGAGCCCAGGCTCTGGGAAACATTATTAAGCAAATGTTCTCCGATGCCAAAATCAAAGGTTCATCGGTTTACCTGTCGATCACCGGACATAATGTCATCATCCGTAACGCGCTGCTACCCCAAATGCCACAAGAAGAATTGGTCGATGCCGCAAAATGGAATGCAAAGGAAGAAGTATTGTTCGACATGGAAAAGGCCGCCATCGACAACTATGTTATGGGAGAAACTGAAAAGGATGGGGCAAAACTCCTGGACATTTTGAGTGTTATTGTTAGGGGAGATGTTATTGATTTCATAATCTCCATCGTCAAGTCAGCCGGTCTTAAACCCAATGGAGTCACGGTTGTTCCTATTGCATTGTGGGACTATGACAATGCAGTCAGCCCTCAAAAACCCGGAATCACTACGAGCTATACAGATATGGGTGCAGAGCGTACCCGAATATATTTTGTTTGTGACGGGCGAATCCTGTTTTCACGGGAAATCCCAAACGGAGGTAATAACCTTACAGAATGCCTTGTTGGAGAATATGAGTTAGAAAATGGAAAAACCATCATTATCGATGAAGTACGTGCCGAGCAAATCAAAAAAACTTTTGGATTCCCTGCCGAAGACACTGATGGAAAAACAGAAGAGGGCCTGCCTTTAAAACTGATTCGGGAACGGTTGGAACCCATCCTGATAAAACAGGCCACCGAGATGGATCGATCCATCGAATACTTTAAAAACCAATACCGCAAAGACTCAGTTGACCGCCTGATTCTTTCCGGTGGTGGTGTTGGTCTGCGGGGACTATATCAGTTTTTAAAAGAAAATCTCGATATGGAAATCGATCGTTGTAACGTTTTCATGCAAGCCTCTGTTCAAGATGATTCGATTTCCAAGGAAAACATGAAATTGTATGGTCCAAGCCTGACTGTCGCTACAGGCTTGGCATTGGGACAAAGTGACAAAATTAACGTCTTACCAGAAAAATACCGTCCCTCCTTTAAAAAAACCCTGGTCAAACTGGCTCCCCTGGCAGCTGCACTTGTATTATTTTTGAGTTTATATGCTTACAGCTCAAGTCTTCGAACTGAAGTCTCAAAAAAAAATAAATTGCTCAGCGAACAAAAAATCACGTTGACCAATTTGCAACTTCAAGTGCCCAAATTGCAGGCACCTATTCAGGAATTGAAGAACCTCAAAGAATCCAGAAAGGCATTGAGAAGAGAAAAAAATCAGCTTCCTGGAAGTTCATCATTTCCATTTAATTTCGAACGTGTCTTTTCAGAGCTCTCTTATTTGATTTCAAACAATACCTCTCTTACAAAAATTACCTACGCCGCGAAGGGAAGTGAAGAAGCAGAAAATGAAAATGTGGACTTGACTAAAAAAGGAAAGACAGATCTTTCTAACCGGGAGCGAATTAAGGTAAAAGGGGAAATCTTTGGCGAAGGTCTTAAAGTTCAAAGCTCTTTAAAAAGGTTGATTAGGGACTTTAATAACTCCCGTGTTTTCAGTGATGTCAAACTTATCAAATCGGATGCGCTACCAGATGGACAGTACAATAGCTCAGGAATCAGTTTCGAGATTTACGTTTTTCCAGCACCCGATAACTCTGCTTAAACATTTTCTACATAGTCACAATTTATGGCGACAAAATCACCAAAACCAGATCTGAAAAATCTTTCAGTTAGAGAAAAAGTTATTTTAGCGGTGAGCCTACTTTCAGCGATTGGATACGGTTTCTATCAATTTGAATACACCGTACAAATAGAAAAAATCAACCGGTTAGAAAAACAGACATCAGAAATTCAAGCCTCGATTGGAGTCATCAAGAAAGCATTGGTCTCTCCTGAAAGCTCTAAGAAAACGGAAAAAGAAATAATCGCTATTACAAAAGAACTCACCGAGTTGCAATCCGAAATGGAAAAAGCCAAGGATCGTCTGACCGGACAGGACCTTGAAATTCTCAATGCATTGCAGGATGAAGCCGATTTTTATGGTGTATTTTTTAAGTCCATAAAAACAAGTGAACGAAACCTCTCCCGTGCAGGCCTTCTTTTGAAAGAGGTTTCCCTGGTTATGGAGGTAGAAAGTGACTACATTGCATTAAAAAATTTTATGGCCTCTTTGAAGGACTTTCCCGCTGTCATCTCTGTTCAAAGCCTTGAAACCAAACGGGTTGAAAAAATTCTCCCCAAACTGAACTCTCGCCTGCATATCAAAGTTATAGTATTATAACCATGCTTCCCAGATTGTTGCCTGGGGTAAAGAAACTGTATATGGAGAGACACAACCTTGAGTCTCCTTGACCAATTTAATTCTTTGTTTTTTGTCGTTTTGCTTGCATTTATACCTTTAAATGATGTTTTTGCCGCCGATAAAGATGAAATCAGAGAAAATCCTTTCGAACTTCCACAGGGGATATACTCCAGTGAAAACCCGCCGGTAGAACAACCGCAAAATCTTCAACTACAGGCAATATTCAATATCAAAGGTAAACGCATCGCCACCATCAGCGGAGAGAATTTCATGAAAGGTGATTTCGCATTTGGCAAAAGGGTGATTAACATTTCTAATAATCAGGTCATTCTTAATGCTGGAGGAAAAGAAGAGATTCTAATCCTCGAAAACACCAGATTTAAAATCCAGAAAAACCTGAAAAAATAAAATCGAAAAAAGATGCTTTGAACCTGTTTCTCTTCCACAAAAAAATTTAGTGCCCCCTCAAAAATTTTAGAATCCGTTACCGCCAGATCCTGGAAAAAAACCGAACATGATTCTTTGAAAAGATTCCTGTCCCAACTCTAAAATAAGGATAAAACCACAGATTTTATTAGACTTATGTCATTTTTCGTTGTACATTAATTTAATGGAATTTGTTTAAATTAAGCTAAATTAAGATGACCAATAATTTTACTATAAGACTGGCTCTACGTAGTTGGGGAATTTTGATTCTAAGCTTGGTCTTGTCTTCGTGCACTGTCCTGGACATTGAGCGTTTGGGAAAAATTCGGAGTCAACCAGATAAGAAAAAAGCACAAAAACCCCCTACCCGCGAGGTAGTAATTCCCCTGGAAAAGGCGCAACCAAGCAAACTGCCAGAAGCATTGACAGAAATACAACCCGCTTTGGACCTGAAAATTCCAGAGCCCAAAGCAACTGTGTTAAAAGTCAAGTTGTAGGAATGAGATTTTTATTCCATCGTGTT
>CAYFNV010000027.1:0-49618 GCA_964344595.1 uncultured Nitrospina sp.
GGTGAGGTTGCACTCCAGGTGGAAACTGGGTATCCTCATCTTTCCAGGCAAACTCGATTTGTGAAGTTTTAATGTTTGTATTTTTCAGGTTGGCTCCATGAAGATAAGCCCCATCCAAGCGGGTATTACTAAGGTCAGCATTTTCAAGGTTGGCCCACATCAAATCAGTTTCTTCAAAATTAGCGTTTCTCATGCAGGATCCTTCCAGTAGGGCATCCTGCAGGTTAGCTCCACGAAGGTCAGCATTTTCAAAGCTGGCTTCTCGAAGATCAGCTCCCTGAAAATTTGCCTCAACCAATACAGCATTTTTAAAATTGCATTTACGCAAATTTTCCCCGCTCAGATCAGCAAATATTCCTTTATTGCCTTTCGACTCAAACCATTCCTTATGGCTGAGTAAAATCTGAGGGAGAATTAAAATGAGGCTGTTTTTTTTCATAACAATTTTTGCGTATAGATTCCGCAGATAATTATTATTTAGCAAGCTTGATGACTTAGCTCATTGGTTCATGTAATTCGGATATGATAAGCTTAACACAATATGGCAAAGTTTGATTTTCCCTTCTTTTTAATGAGGTCAGGGTTGATTGAATGAAAAATAGAGGAATAGTTTTTAAACTGACATCATTAATTCTTGTTGTTTCAGTCATGTTTTTTCTGATAGTCGGTAACCATAACTCTAAGAAGATCCGCTCTATATTCAAGGGCAACCTGAGGCAATCGGCAGAGAACTTATCGTATTCAACGCTGAATAAAATAGAATCAATCTTGAGGCCTATAGAAAAAATCCCACAGCAAATTTCAATTTCACTTGAAGATTCCTCATATAGTAAAGAAGATCTGCTGTCATTAATACGACAGACAGTATTGAATAATCCTGAAGTTTATGGAGCCACTATTGCATTCGAACCTTATATGTTTGATCCCAACGAATTATATTTTGCGCCATATTATTACAAGCATAATAATAATGTGAAGCTCACATATATTGGTGGTGAGTCATATAAGTATTTTTCATGGGACTGGTACAAGCTTCCTAAAGATGCAAAAAAGCCTTTGTGGAGTGAGCCTTATTATGATGAGGGTGCCGGAAATATTATCATGGCGACATTTTCGGTCCCTTTTTATCGCGACATAAAAGGGGAAAGAAAATTCATGGGCATTGTAACGGCTGATATTTCTCTTAAATGGCTACAGAAAATTGTTTCGTCAATAAAGATTGCCGAAACAGGGTATGCATTTCTTATTTCAAAGAAGGGAACTCTGGTAACCCATCCCCGTCAGGAGCTGATTATGGATCAAACCATTTTCAGTCTTGCGGACAAATTTAACAAGCCAGAGCTTCATAAGCTGGGTAAAAGCATGGTAAATGGAGAAACCGGTTTCATTTCCAAGAAGCATCTGTTTACAGGTGAAGATGCGTGGTTATTTTATGCTCCCTTACCTTCGAATGGATGGTCTTTAGGAGTTATTTTTCCGAAGGATGAATTGTTGGCAGGTATTAACAAACTGCAAATGGAGCTGGGAGCATTTGCGGTTGCTGGTTTAAGCTTGTTGCTACTAGCTATTTGGTTCATAGCCAGGTCTATTACCAAGCCTCTTGGATTACTATCGCAGGCAGCAGATGAGATGGCAACAGGAAATATGTGCGCTGTTCTTCCAAAAATTAACTCTAATGATGAAGTAGGTAAGCTTACCAATTCATTTCGTGTAATGGAAAATGAGCTTAACAAACATATTCAGCAAATAAAGGATGTCTCAAAGCTTCCCGGAGAAAATCCGAATCCTGTGATTCGTTCTGGAATCGATGGAAATATTCTCTATGCAAATAAAGCTTCCACAACAGTTTTGGACGACTGGGAAATCAAGCCAGGAGGTGTGTTGCCTGTTATTTTTCACAAACCAATTAAAACTGCTTTTAATCGGAAAAAAAATCAGGAAATGGAAGTGGAACATAAAGATAAAATTTTTACTTTTGAACTAATGCCCGTAGCCGATACCCAGTATGTAAATATTTATGGCAAAGATATTACGCACAGGCGCAAGGCTGAAAAGGAACTTAGCAAAGTTACGGCTGAAAAAAACCGCATAGATAATGAAGTGAAAATGGCTACTTTGGTCCAAGAGGGGTTTTTACCTGATGCACCACCTGTGATTTCTGATTATGAATTTGCCGCACAAACTGTTCCGGCAAAATTTGTTGGCGGAGACTTTTATGACTTCATTGAACTTGGTCATGACTGTCTTGGAATCGTTCTTGGAGATGTTTCAGGCAAAGGCGTTTCGGCCGCTTTGTATATGGCGCGTTTGATGAGCGATATAAGATATGTATCGCTGATTGACCCAGACCCTGTACGGGTAATTTCTCAAATAAACAATATTCTGGTCAAACGTTCTCGAAAAGGGATGTTTGCCACAGCTTGCTATCTCTTATTGGACATCAAGAAACGCAAGATAAAAATATGCAATGCGGGTCACCACCCTATTATGATAAGACGGGAGCATGAAATTATGGAAGTGGGTAAAGCCGGGGGAATTCCATTGGGAATAGTGGAAAACAGTCGTTACATAGAGGAAGAATTTTCACTTTTACCGGGAGACTTGGTGTTTATGTATTCGGATGGTGTTGTGGAACCGGTGAATCTTCAAAATGAACAATTTGGCATAGAAAGAATCAAGTCCATTCTTCTGGACTCAGAAGCAACGCCTACTAAAACGCTGAAAAAAATCTGCAACACTATCCATCAGTTCACCAATGGCTCTAGCCAATTTGACGATATGACCTTCTTGATGTTTAAGGTGGCGAACATTCATCGGTAGCTAACAATATCTTTAATGGACTCTATAAAAATGGGGTTTGCATAAAACATGCAAACCCCATTTTTATATCTGGAAGGCATCGACGGAGATGCTTTGAACCACGTTTTTCAAACGCGTCTTGGAAATCTGGACCGTAGAGGGAGCCTTAGCTAGCTCCCCCCACGGGTAGTGGTGCCGGAGGTCGGAATCGAACCGACACGAGGTTGCCCTCGCAGGATTTTGAATCCTGTGCGTCTACCAATTTCACCACTCCGGCATTTTAAATTTACTATTTAATGGCGAACAAAATATAGCATACCCTCAATAAGCTTGGCAAAATTTTCACCTTTAAAATTTTATAAAAGATCTAAAAATAAAAACTTGAGTTTTACTGGACTGAGAACTGATTCAATAGTTTGCGAATTTTATCCGCCTCGGGTTGGCTTGGGTCAAGATTCAGTGAACGAGAAAAATAAGCCATACCCTGTTTCGGTTTATTTAGGTGATAGAAATTCACAACGCCTAGATTTTTGAAAACAGTAGCTGAACGCGGATTGAGTTCCACAGCATGTTTGAAATACGAGTCTGCCAGCTTGAACTTTTTTTGCATCAAATAAATCTCGCCAAGTTTAGCAAAGGTTTCGGGGATTCCCGGTGCGATTCGACTGGCATTAAGAAAGAGCGGAATAGCATCATCCAATAAACCCTTTTCCAGATAGAGATCGCCTAAGTTGTAATTAGGGACAAAAATCCACGGACCTTTAACAAGGGCTTGCTCATAATATTTTATGGCCTTTTCTTTATCACCCAGCAGGCTATGAGCTCGTGCCAGATTTATTAGGGGACGTAGCTTATGAGGTGACTTTTTATAGGTGTCTTTCCAAAGAGATAGTTCTGATTGCCAGATTGTATTTCTTTCAATGGTCAAAACACTCATTATCCCCACAAGTAGATAAAAAATGATAGCGACTTTCTGAGATGGTATTGCCATGCCTTTGCAGGTTACCACCGATGCCCAATAAGCTAATAGGATAAAGATACCGGCCGAAGCGAGATAGATCCGGTGTTCCGCAGCCAGGTCATGCAGGGTGACAATGGATGAAGACGGGGATAAAATAATAAAATACCAACATAGGAAAAAGAAAATAAACCGGTTTTTGAAAATTAACAGTGAGATCACCAGCAAAAATGCTATGCACAAGACCGGAAATATAAAGCTCCAGGATAATAGACTTGTGACAATTTCTATATCGGGGTCAATATTGAGGTTTATGGGAAACAAAAGTTTTTTTAGATAATAAAGAATGATCACTCCCGGTTGACTGAGCATGTATTTAACCCTTCCAACCATCTGATCAGTTCGGGAAGGGCCAACTAGAAATGACTCATCTGTAAATAGTTTGTAAAATAAAAGACCTCCCAAAACCGAAAAAACCCCCATAACAAGCCACTTCCATTTTTTAATAAATTGCCAGGCTGGAGAATGTTCGGAACAACTGGAAAAATAATAAATAAGCATTGTAGCAGGCAAGGTCGCGACAATTTGTTTCACACTAAACCCTAGCAGGGCAACTACAACAATTATCAGAATATATAAAGCGTACTGAATAGGTGAGGTTGAGGTTCGCTCCAATAATTGCTGGAATATAAGAAATCCAATAAGGTAAAAGGTAGAGGCCAGCACCTCTGAGCGGCTCATAATGTAAATTACAGACTCAGTTTGAACCGGGTGACAAAGAAATAAAACCGCAGCAAAAAACGAAATTTTTTGGATTCTTTTTTTATCCCAACCTTTTGTTATAAAACCAAAACGCCGGAAGGATTTTTCCAATACAAAAAAGAGGAGCAAGCTGTTAAGCATATGAAAAGCAAGACTGACAACATGGTATCCAAAAGGCCTAAGCCCATCCAAATAAGCATTAAGGGCTACAGACATTCTCAATAGACCGCGTGCCATAAATTCGCTTTTCCAGAAATCAGCAGTCAGCAGCGACTCGGGACTTTTCAAGTTTATATTATTGGTGATATAGGGAACGCTATCAAATTGGAAAGGATTGTTAAGATGATTGGCAAAAACCAGAACTCCAAGTAAAGAGATGAACAGGCAGTAACCAAAAACTGTTTGGGAAAATTTTGGATTGCCGGGAATCATGATGGATTTTCCTTCAATTTACTCAGGGTATAGTCCAGCAATTTTCTGGCTTTTACGTTATCAGGTTGTAGGTTGAGGACTTGTTTTAGATGGGTACTCGCATTAGAATAATCGTTATTTCTTAGATATAGCGCGGATAGATTATGGTGAATTTCGGGTAGATCATTTTGAATATCCAGGGCTTTTTTAAATTCAATTTCTGCTTTCTCATAGGATTTTAGTTTCCAGAAAATAACACCAATATTATTTTGTGCCTGAGGATGTTCTGGTTGAATTTTCAATGTCAGTTTAAATTCACGTAATGCATCATCAAAAAACTTTGTGTTTTGGTATGCGTTTCCAAGGTCAAAATGATAATTGGCTTTATCAGGGCGCATTTTAACGGCTTGCTTTAAAAAAGGAATTGCTCTTCTATAGCTACTTTGTTTGCTCCAGGCAAGTCCTGCGAAATAATAGGTATCTGGTTTGTTAGAACCCAGAGCCAGGGAACGGTCAAACTCTTCAACAGCTTGTTTCATATTATCTCGTTGAAAATGGATATGCCCCAGGTTTGCATAAGCATCAGATTGGACCGGGTTTAGCTGAAGGGCGAGAGCCAATTCACGCTCTGCATCCTCCAGCATTTTTTCTTCCATATATGCGGTCGCAAGGTTGTTATGAACCAGTGCTTTATTTGGTGATTTTTCAGCCGTATCCTTCCACAGTACAATTTCTGTGCGGTAATCAAGAGTACGATGTACTGTAAGCAAAAAAATTAACGATAAAAATAGAAACAAAAGTCCAGTGGTGATAACTCTGTTGAACTGAATACTCTGGAAAACCCAACCCAGGGCGAGACTGAACCCCAATCCGGGTAAATAGGTGCGATGTTCTGTGGCAATTTGTTTAAGTGGAATAAAACTGGATGTAGGAAGGAGTGTAATAGCAAACCACAGCACGGCAAATTTTAGTATCGGAGATTTATGCCTGTAAACCATAATTGCTCCGGTTACTAAAACACAAGCAGAAAATATAAGCTGCCAGTCCATTAACCCGGATAACAATCTTATATCCGGTTCAAAGTTAAGGTTAAAAGGCAAAAAGAGTTTTAGCAGGTAATAATTAAGAGTTACTTTTATTTGACTGAGAAAATATAAGTGACGACTGGTTTCCCCGGAGACAGGGTCGGCTTTTAAAGAAAAAATATTTCCTAGTTCCAAATAGCGGTAACAAAAATACAGCAATAGCGGAAGCAGTAGAACAGCAACTTTTGTTTTTAAAAATTTTCTTTTTTCTGCCGGAGTAATAAACCATAAATAGATGATTGCCATTAAAGGAAAAGTAACGACTATTTCCTTACTTCCCACTCCCAAAAATAGAAATATAAAAATTCCTGAAATGAAAACCAATTTTTTAACTGATGAAATGTTATTTCTTTCAGGATTAACTAATCTGCAAAATATATAAAAAGCAAGAAGATAAAAAAGTGTGGCCAATCCCGATGACCTGCTGGAAATATAAGTAACGGTTTCAACTGTAAGAGGATTGATAAGGTGAATGGAAGCGCAAATTAATGGTAAGTGGTTGAGCCGTTGTCGATCAGCTTCTAAAATTAAAAACTCGTTGACCAGAAAATACCAGATTAATCCAGTCAATATATGAATGATGATATTGACAAGATGATATCCGAAGACCTCCAGTTCCCCTATTTCTCGGTTAATTGCAAATGTCAGTAACAGAACGGATCGATTGAAAATGTTTTCAATGCCAACACTTTTTTGAAATCCACTCAATTGTTGAATATATGGGTTCTCTACAATAGCGTGTGCATCATCATAAAGAAAGGGAGAGTGAAATGTTCCCCAGAATGCAAGAATGCCCATGCATGTCAGAACGAAGAAAGATTTTAATTGATACCCTATAATATCTTTGTTTTTAATATTCATGGGGAATCATTTTTTAAACTTAACATCATATTATTTATTACTTTTACCTGGTCCGGGCTAGGGTTTGATACAGCTTCTAATTGTTTCCGGGCTTTTTCTTTTTGGCCAAGGTTGGTGAGAGCTTCTGCAAGATATATTCTGGTATCTACATTATCAGGCTGAAGAGAAACAGATTTTTCAAGAAATGGCTGCGCATTTTTCCAGTCCATTAAACGGTTGTAGTTAAATCCGATGTGGGCGTAGACTAAGGGCATTGGGCCTTTTACTTCAAGGAAAGCTTTGAACTGTTGCGTAGATTTGTCCCATTTTTCCTGCATCTGATAAACTTTGGCCAGATTGAAGAGTGCCGGTTCGTATCCGCTATTAAGAGTCAGACAATGTTTAAAGGCATTTTCAGCCAAATTAAATTTTTCCGTAATCATGTAGGCGGTTCCCAGATTGAAATGAGCCTGCAATAAAGAAGGGTTTATTTTTAGAGCTGCTTCCCATTCGGTGATTGCTTTTTCAATTTTTCCCGTTTTTCCATAAAGTTCTCCCAGGTTTAATCGAGCCAAAGCGAAACCAGGGTCGGAACTGGATATGTTTTCCTTCACAGCCTCTTCAAGTATAAGCAAGGCCTTATCGTACAAGCCTTTCCTGTTATAAACCGAACTCAACCCAATTTTTGAAGAAAAATGTCCTGGTCTCAATGCCTGGGTTTTCAAATATTGCTTTTCTGCTTCGTCCAGTCGACCTTGGTCAAGGTAAACACTTGCCAAATTATAATGGGGCTCCACAAGCTCAGCTATGATTTTTAATGGGACGGATGCCTTGGTATTATTGGGGACGTTTTTTTTCAACACCTTGTTTTTTCTTTCAAGATAACTATCAGGATCATTGATATTATATTGATTGGCCACGAATCCTGGTATGTTTGCCACACTCTTTTCGAAATGATAGCTGGCTTGGGCAAGGTCACCTTTTTCGTAATAGGCTTTGCCGGCATTGTTATGAGGGCGGGGTGAATAAGGGTTTTTAACTGCAGAATCTTTCCACAAACTTAATTCGCTGACCCAGTCAGCATTTCTGTTAATTGTAGTGACTCCCAGCATTATCATCAAAATTACCAACAGCCTGAGTTTCAATGGACCCGTAAATTTGTTTATCCAAACTCCTGCAATGAGGCTTAAACCTAATGACATGGGAAGATACATACGGTGCTCAACAGCAAGGTCATTCAGAGGAATAATGCTTGACGTTGGGGCTAATGTGATAAAAAACCAAATAGCCCCGACAACAACCCAAATATTCCTCCATTTCATTACAGCCCAAATGATTGCAAATATTATTAACCCTGAACAAACTATTGCTGGATCAGTCACCGGAGTACTGAAAGGAAACCCGTTGTCTACATTCAGATTGAAAGGAAAATAAAACAACCTCAGGTAATAAAACACGATAACCTTTAATTGGACCATAAAGTATGGAGCCCGACCAAATAACTCGAAGCCTTGATCAAGGGGCATGTAAATCCAGGAATCGTAAAAATAAATAACCCCGATTAAAAGAACAGCTACCAAGGTAAAACTTATATAGACCGATCTGCTGTTCAAAACTGTTTCATGAAAATCGGGGAATTGTTTGCGTCCGATAAAACCCCAATACCAGACAGCTAGCATGATTGGTAATGTCGCCCCGATTAATTTTGAAGCGACGGATAAATACACTCCCGAAATAACCAGAAGTGAAATAAAAATTTTTCTAGCGACCCCGGTTGTTTTCTTTGAACAAAACAAACTCAGGAAAACATATAAAGTTAAAAGATAAAAGAATGTTGCTAACAAGGAAGACCTTGAAGAAATATAAGAAACCGAGTCGGTGTTTAATGGATGCAACGAAAACAATAAAGCCGTTATCAAGGGGAAAACCCAACCACTCTCACTTTCTAAATATCTGGCACGCCAGATAGTGAAAAATATCAGAAGCGTTACACCAATATGTAAAGCCAGATTGATCAGATGGAATCCGAAAACTTTATGGCGAGCCAATTGATTATTTAATGCAAATGACAAATATAAGACTGGGCGATTTCCAATTTGGCCGGAACGAGGGTGGTCAAAGAATGCTTTTGTATCTGCCAGCCAATGACTTTTGATCAGAGGCACATCATCAAACTGAAAAGAACCTTTCAGCGAATTGAAATAGACAAGCATGCTGATCAAAATTAATAGGGTCACACATCCCATTAAACTTTTAGTTTTTGAATTGAGTGCAAACATCAAGATCAGAAAAAATTATGAACAGCTGGACTCAAATGAGTGATAAAAGTGGTTTGAAGCCCTCGTTGGGCGAAAAGCTCAATTTTACAGGTTGCTGGTGAACCGTGAAAACCCGTTCCTGCTATTTGCGGGTTAATAGATTTATTTCATATATATTTATCGTTTAAATTAAGCCCAATATTGAGAAGAACATCTACTAACTCTTAAAATATTAGCACTTTTCAAACCCCTCCTAAAGATGTAAAATAATTTCATACATTTGTGTCAGGTTTAACAATAAAGTGTAAATTTGTGGATAGGATTATTATTTTATAACGGAATATCCGATGAAACGAATTGGTGAAGAAACTAATATTCAGACATTACGAAAAATATCCAACCTTTTTACGACAACTTCTGTAGAAGTGGATGAATTATTAGCCATGGTTATGGATGCGGCTAAGGATATTGTGGGCGTTAAAAATGGTTCATTATTGCTGGTTCAAGATGAAAAAACCAACAAGTTGCAATTTTATCAGGCCTCTGGGAAAAATATGGGGCAATTGAAAGATATTGATTTACCGCCAGGAGTGGGCATATCAGGATTTGTGGCGAAAACTGGTAAGGCGATAATTGCCAATGATGTAACCAAAGACCCGCGTTGGTATCAGGGAGTCAGTGAAAAAATGCGGATTCCCATCCAGTCAATGGCAAGTTTTCCATTGAAAATAGATAAAAAAGTGATCGGTGTTGTTCAGTTTCTGGACAAAATGGATGGATCTACCTTTAACGAAGAAAATGCTGAAGTTTTGGAACGATTTGCCAATTTGATGGCAAAGTTTTTTCAAGTATCGCAATCCAGAGCTTTGCTGGGAGAGGAGTTTGGCAGACTTAAAGAACAGTACCAGCATCGTTACACGATAGTCGGTGAAAGTGAACCCATAAAAGAGTGTATCAGGTTGGCAGAAAAGGTGGCCAACTCTAAGGCTACTGTTTTGTTGAATGGTGAAAGTGGTACAGGAAAAGAATTATTTGCTCACCTTATCCATGACCGTAGCCTAAGGCAAAACAAACCTTTTGTCTCAGTCAGTTGTGGGGCTCTGCCAGCATCCATATTGGAGCGTGAACTTTTTGGGCATGAGAAAGGAGCATTTACCGGCGCCGACACGCAAAAAATTGGATTGTTTGAAGCCGCTCACCAGGGCACGCTCTTTCTGGATGAAATTGGTGAAATGCCTTTGGATATGCAGGTAAAATTATTGAGAGTTATTCAGGAAGAATCGTTTGTTCGCTTGGGAGGAACGGAAAATATTAATGTTGATGTCAGGTTGATAACTGCTACAAACCGTGACTTAGAAAAAGAGGTCCGGGAAGGAAACTTCCGCCAGGATTTGTATTATAGAATCAATGTTATCAAAATAACGTTACCTCCACTTCGTGACAAACTGGGTGATATCCCTGATTTATTGACTTACTTTATAAAGAAGCATAGTCCGGAAGGACAACCGGTCAAAAAGCCGGGAAAAGGTTTGATCTCTCACCTTATGAGCTATTCATGGCCTGGAAATATCCGGGAACTGGAGAACTCGGTAGAGCGAGCCATTGTATTGACAGATGAGGAAGAATTACTTCCGGAAGCGTTTCCCTTCGAAATTCCCCAGGCCCCTGTTGAATTCAATGTGGGGTCGACCCTCAAAGAAGCCAGCGACTCGTTCCGCAAAACTTTTATTTCCAACACACTTAAATCCACAGGTGGTAACAGGACTAAAGCTGCTCAGGTACTCGATGTACAGCGTTCCTATCTATCCCGACTGCTTAAAGAATTGGATATTAAATAAGCAAAAGAACTTCTTGCCCTCTTCGATAAATCAGAATTTCTGTTAAACTGCGGAAGAAATTTTTAACTACATAAGGGAAATTATGGTTCTTATAGATGGGAAAAAAGTATCGATGGAAATCCGCAGTCGATTGAAACAGGAGACTGTGGAATTGAAAAATAAAACAGGTCGTGTGCCGGGTCTGGCTACAGTTCTGGTTGGCGAAGACCCGGCTTCGGCTGTTTATGTACGCAATAAAAATAAAGTTTGCCAGGAGGTCGGTTTTCAATCTTTTGGTCAAAACCTGCCCGCAGAAGCTACTGAAGATGAGTTACTGGAGGTCATAAACAAACTGAACGAAAATGATGAGGTGAACGGCATTCTGGTTCAATTGCCTTTGCCCGACCATATAGACTCGGAAAAAATTCTTTTATCTATTGAACCTGACAAGGATGTTGACGGTTTTCACCCAATCAATGTTGGCAAACTGGCTATTGGCAATGCTCTGCTTACTCCATGCACGCCTACTGGTATTATTGAATTACTTGATTACTATAATATCGAAATCGCCGGTAAACATGCGGTGGTTCTGGGGCGAAGTAATATTGTTGGCAAGCCGGTGGCGCTTTTGTTGTTGCAACGTAATGCAACAGTGACCATTTGCCACTCAAGAACCTCTAACCTGAAACAAGTTACCAGTCAGGCTGATATATTAATCGCTGCTGTAGGCAGGGCCAACTTTGTTGATTCAGAGATGGTTAAAGAAAATGCAGTGGTGATAGATGTAGGAATTAATCGCGTTGATGGAAAACTGACAGGCGATGTTGAGTTTGATCCGGTAGCTGAAAAAGCCTCATACATCACTCCTGTTCCAGGTGGAGTTGGGCCAATGACCATAGCCCTGCTTATGGAAAACACGTTAAAAGCTTTCAAAGCCACTCTCTAACAACGAAGGCAAAATAATACAGTTACACCCTGTAGATTTTTTTATGATTCGTAAAAAGCAAAGTCGTTTGGGTAAAACCCAAAGTCCCCCTGAAGAGCTTGTAGAGAGTTCAGCCCATCTTGATACTGAAAACCCGCAACCGCAGGTGTACAGTGTCAGCGGACTTACCCGGGATATCCGTGCCATTTTGGAGGCGGCGTTTGATTCCGTATGGGTAGAGGGAGAAATATCCAATTTTAGGACAGTGGCTTCCGGTCACAGTTATTTTGTTTTGAAAGATAATAATGCCCAGATACGCTGTGTTTTATTTAAGGGCTACCGGGCAGGGATAAAATTCCAGCCAGAAGATGGCGATCAGGTGTTGTTGTTTGGTCGCATTACCGTCTACGATGCCCGCGGAGAATATCAAATCATAGCAGAATCCCTGGAACCAAGGGGGATGGGTGCTCTGCAAAAAGCTTACGAGCAATTAAAGTTAAAATTAGATAAAGAAGGTTTGTTTAGTGAGGAAAAGAAGAAGCTTCTGCCTGAGTTTCCCTGGAAAGTAGGAGTTGTAACTTCTCCAACAGGTGCTGCCGTAAAAGATATCCTTAATATAATAAGAAGGAGAAACCCGAAAGTTTCTGTTCTGTTATGTCCTGCGAAGGTTCAGGGTGAGGGAGCGGCTGAAGAGATCGCCAGTGGAATTGAAACATTGAACCGGAGAAAGGATATTGAAGTTATCATCGTCGGCAGAGGAGGGGGGTCGTTGGAAGACCTTTGGGCGTTTAATGAGGAAGTAGTGGCCCGGGCAATTTTTGCATCCCGCATCCCTGTAGTTTCTGCAGTGGGACACGAAATAGACTTTACCATTGCAGATTTTGTAGCAGACCTTCGGGCACCAACTCCTTCCGCAGCAGCAGAGTTAACCGTTCCCCTTTTTCAAGATATAGTTCGAGATATTGTCACCTTGAATGAAGCACTGATAGCATCCCTGAACAATAAACTGGAATATTATAGGGACTTACTGAAAAGATTGATGGATAGGCGGTTCTTCCACCAACCTAAAGAAATTTTAAATCCGCAAATTCAACGGCTGGATGATTTTCATGGCCGGCTGGTTAGAGGACTGGAGCAAACCCTGGTATCTCACCAACAGAGATTGCAAGATAAAGTACACAGATTGTTTCAGGCTTCACCAGAAAAACGTATTCAGCATATGGAAGAAAATCGCATAATGTTGGAAAAAAGATTGTTGCATATTATCCACTCCCAATTACTTTTAAATAAGGAACGTTTTGAAGGAATTTTAAAAAACCTGAACGCCATCAATCCATTGGCTATTTTAGAAAGAGGCTATAGCATTTCTTCGAAAGATGGAAAATCTTTAAAAAATACTGAAGGGATCAAACAGGGAGACAAGATTAATATAAGGCTTTCCCGAGGAGCACTCAATTGCACAGTAAATAAAATTTTAGAGGAAAACTGAGACGAAAGTCATCGCAGGTCTTTTGTAGAGAGTATTCCAATGATTTCATCATTCCGGGTGACGGCCAAGTGTCGAATGTGTTTTTCATCCAATAATTTGAGTGCGTTAACAAGTGGCTCTGTGGCTTCGATAGTTATCAGAGGTTGTGACATTACTTCTGAAACTAAGGTGGTGCTGCCATCAAGGTTATTTATGAGAACCTTGACCATCAAATCGGTTTTGGTAATGATTCCAATATACTTATCTTCTTCGGTTACAAGAAGAGAACCGATCTGGTTGGTATAAATTTTTTTTGCGGCACTATTGATGTTTTGATTCAAATCAATACTTTTAATATGGCTTGTCATGCGATCACTAACTATTTCCATAGCCACTCCAAAAAAATTTTATGAAGGGTTTAATTACAGTTAATATGATTTTAATACCGGCTTGTTGTTCATGCCAATATAATTTCAAAGAGGCCGAATATGGGTGAAATAAAATTTGAAAAAGCCATACAACGGCTTGAAAAAATAGTCGTTGATTTGGAAACAGGAGAGCTGGACATTGATAAATCCCTGGAAATTTTTGAAGAAGGGATAAAAATGTCGCGAGTTTGCTCAAAAAAACTCAATGAAGCTGAAGCAAAGATAGAAAAGTTAACCAAGGATCAGAAAGGTGAACTGGTGAGCGAACTGTTTCCAGTAGAAGAAGAAAATGACAAATAAGGATAAAAAAATCCGGCTCGATCAATTGTTGGTAAAAAAAAACTCATTGCCACGAGAGAAAAAGCCCGCGCTGTAATTTTAGCGGGTAAAGTAAGAATAAAAGATGAAGTGGCTGATAAACCCGGTCGGCTGGTTTCTGAAGATTACCTTCCCGTTATTATTGGAGATCCCCAACCTTATGCCAGCAGAGGTGGCATTAAGCTTGAACATGCCTTAGAACAATTCCATATTTCACCTGCAGGAAAAACGGTTGTTGATATAGGGGCTTCAACCGGCGGGTTCACGGATTGCCTGTTGCAAAATGGTGCTGAGAAAGTTTATGCCGTAGATGTTGGTTACGGTCAATTGGACTGGAAACTCAGAAACGACCCCAGGGTTATCTGCCGGGATAGGATAAATGCTCGCTCTTTATCTGAAGAGGATATAGGTGAAAAGCCTGACCTGGCTGTGATTGATGTATCTTTCATTTCTCTTAAATTAGTTATTCCTCCTTTGTTGAATATCCTTAAACCGGAAGGAGAACTGGTTGCCCTTGTCAAACCCCAGTTTGAAGTTGGAAAAGAGGAAGTAGAAAATCGTGGCATCATCAAAGACCCGGATAAACAAATTCGTGTCCTTCTTGATTTGAACTTTTTTATTAAAGAAAAAGGGTGGGCCGTGATAGCTGTCTCAGAGTCTCCCATTACCGGTCAAAAAGGCAATCGGGAGTTCTTGATTCATTGTGTTGAAGGTAACCTTGGAACACCCGTTGAGGAAGAAACTCTCCGAAAAATAGTCTTATCCTGATTCCCTGGTATTCCTATAACTCGTCTTTGTAAACGATGAAACAGTCTGCTGGATAAACCAGATGGGTTTCTCCCCATTGTTCGGGTGAGCCAGCGTCCCAATGCATTTCGTCTTCGAGGAGCTTCATACGCACCCCACCTGACCCGCCGTAAATCAGCATGGCAACTCCATCTCCAGATTCTTCTACCTTGCAGGCATAGGCTGGACAGGATGTATTGGAATCAGCATCCCAACCGGTAATCTGAACCGGTTGTTCCTCACCGTTTACTGGATATTTGATGCAATACAGCTCGCGGGAAGGACTTATGTCCCGAAAAATCATATTAAAGCTACGATCCGTATTGGTGTTGGAATCGACCTCGACAAACACAGAAATTCTCCTAATTAAGAATGTACTATCTTACCTCTATTCATCAGGAGTGGTAAAGCATAAGTCGCTCAGAGGGAAATAAATTAGGAATAAAAAAACGGGCGTTAATGCACACCCGTTAAATGACTGGGTTGAAAAGTGAGCCTAATGATCAGGCACTAGCCGCTGCCTGTTTGTTTGGTTGTCTGGAACTACCTGCTGACCGGGATGCAGAAACTCTTGCTGCAGCCGCGTCAGCCAGGATTTTGATGAAGTTGACCAGAATCCGCATATCAAAATGCCCTTCCATATTGCTTTTCATTTCAGTCAGGGCTGCGAAAGGGGTCATGCCAGAACGGCTTGAGCGGGGAGCAGTCAAAGCCCCAAAAACATCCATTATGCTGCAGATTCTTGCGTAGAGAGAAATTTTCTCTCCTTTCAACTGGAATGGGTAACCCGTACCGTCATACTTTTCGTGATGTTCAGAGGCCATTTTTAAAATGTTTTCGCTGTAACACTTCATATCATTGAGATCCTTGCGGCCAGCTGAAGGATGTTTGCGAATGTACTGAAACTCTTCGGGTGCCAGTTCTCCCTCTTTCATAACGATTTCATAGGGAATGGACTTTTTCCCAACATCAAACAGCATTCCTCCCAATCCTATCTCTTCTATGGCTTCCGGAGTCATTTGCAATTTCTTGGCCAGAGCCATGCAATATACACCGGTGTTTGCGCAATGAGTATAAGAATGGTAGTCCTTTTTTGTTACATGGAATACATCAATGAACTCAAGATTTCCACGTTCCATGCACTCCTGGATAATTTTAACCAGATCTTCCAGTGTTCTTAATATGCGTGAGGAGCCTATGTTCTCAAAGTATTCCTTAATCACCTGCTCACTTAACAAGTATGCCTCTTTTAAAACTTTTTTAGGAGGATCTTTTTCGAGGGCCTCTTGCAAAGTGGCAATCTTAAAATTTTTATAATATTTGATGAGGTCGGTTTCATGGATGAAGAACTCCATGCAATCATCGGCCTCCATCATTTTTTTGATTTTCTCGTGGTTCTCGGGTGTGTAATCTATAAACTTTCTGAATACTGGATCATCATTCTCATCATATTCTGCCAGATAAGAAACTTCAAAACCCTGACTGCAGTTTTTATTCAGAAAACCACTATTTATTTCGCGATAAAAATGAGCGATAGTATCCATATCGCCAAGTCTCCAAAATTTACGAACACAACTTGGATCACATAGAATCCAAATTTCTAGCGAATAGCATTATAACATTTTTATTTTCGATTACTAGACAATTTAATTGATAACAACCAAAAAGTCAATCGTTTAACAAAAAAATTAAACTTTTTTTTTAATCAGTCTGATTTTGCAATCCCCCCAATTTGTGGGAGTTGATAACAGCATGGAATTTCATATTATCTGAATTCCAATATTTTTTGGGAACTGTAAATGTTTTGAAACAGGCGCTAAGTAAAATTAAAAGGTAGCAAATTAAAACATTCCTCTTTTCCCTGTTTTTATGGGATATTGCAGGCGAAATTAACATTTTCTGAGATAATGATGATGATCAGGAGGGTATTAGGAATATGTATAAATTGGTTCTTTTAAGGCATGGGCAGAGTCAATGGAACTTGGAAAACCGGTTTACGGGCTGGACCGATGTAGACCTGACTGAGCAGGGAAAACGGGAAGCCGAACAGGCGGGAAGCCTTTTTTTGGAAGAGGATTACACTTTTGACTTGGCCTATACTTCTGTTCTCAAACGGGCGATCAGGACGCTATGGATAGTGCTGGATAAAATGGATCTGATGTGGATTCCGGTCACAAGAGCCTGGCAACTCAATGAGCGCCATTATGGCAACCTGCAGGGATTGAACAAAGCAGAAACAGCAGAAAAGCATGGTGCGGAACAGGTTAAAATCTGGCGCAGAAGTTATGCCACTCCACCACCACCACTTCCTGATAACGATGACCGGTTACCATCCAAAGATTCTCGATATGCAGGGATAAGCAAAGACCAACTTCCTGCATCAGAAGCTTTAAAGCATACAGTGGACAGGTTCCTGCCATATTGGTTTGATCAAATTGTTCCTTCCATCAAATCTGGAAAAAATGTTTTGATCTGTGCGCATGGCAACAGTCTGAGAGCCCTTGTCAAACATCTCGACAGTGTCAGCGAAGAAGACATTTTGGAACTGAATATCCCCACCGGTATTCCTCTGGTCTATGAGCTCGATGAAGACCTGAAACCGATCAAACACTATTACCTCGGCGATCAGGAAGCCGCAAAAAAAGCCGCCGAAGCCGTCGCCAACCAAGGCAAAGCTCAGGGATAAATAGAAGGAACCCGTTGAACCAAGATAATCGTTGTTAGCGGTAAAAAGCCATTACTCATTACCAATGGAGGTACTTCGCCCGAGCGACTCGCAGGTTAAGCCGAGACCATCCTTATTGCCAACTAAAGCTATTGCTCGTTGGCCCCGCGCCTAGCGGGCGGGGCGGAGGAGTTCGCGGGCATGGTTGAGAGAGGCATCGGTGATGGTTTCTCCACTCGACATGCGCGCCAGTTCTTCAACGCGCTCTTCGTGCTCCAGTTGGCGGATGGTCGAGCGGGTGCGTTTGCTTTTGACTTCTTTTTCCACCCGGAAATGGGATGAACCCATGCCGGCAATTTGCGGCAGGTGTGTGATGCAGAAAACCTGTTTAGTTCTGGAAACTTTTTGCAGCTTGGCCCCGACCTTTTCGGCGACACTTCCCCCGATTCCTGTGTCCACCTCATCGAAAATCATTACTGGTACTGTGTCCTGATCGTTCAGAATGGATTTCAAAGCCAGCATCACCCGCGACAATTCTCCGCCGGAAGCAATTTTAGCCAGGGGGCGTAATTCTTCACCGGGGTTGGGGGAAAACAAAAACTCCAGTGTTCCCAATCCACTTGGCGTGGGTTTCATTTTTTCTTTACGGAAAAGAATAAAACCATCCGGGTCAGGTGGGTAATCAAAACGTACACCAAGCTGGACGTTGCCCATACTCAGTTCTTTGAGTTCCTTTTCAACACATTTAGAAAGATTTTTTGCGGCAGTCTCCCTTTTTTCTGCCAGGCGGATGGATAGCTCAGACAACACCTCTTCTTTTTTCTTCAACTCCACTTCGAGGGCTTTCATATTCTCGTCGTTGGATGCCAGTTGATCCAGTTCATTGGCGATTTGCTCCCGGCGATTTAAAATTTCGCTGATGTCATTACCATACTTTCTTTTTAGTCCGTTAATTTCAGCGAGCCTGTCTTCAATTTCTTCCAACCGCCCTGGATTAAATTCCAAAGATCGGTCATGATTGCGCAAATTTTCTACTACTTCTTCAAGTTCGTAGAAAGCGGATTGGGATCGCTCAACAGGTTCTTTTAAATCGGGATCGAGATCGAGAACCGCTTCCAGCTCTTTCAATACCTGTCCAAGGTTTTCTAATATGGAACCGCTCTCGTCGGTTAATAGCGATTGGCTTTTTTGCAGATTTTCGCGGATTTGTCCCGAGTGTTTCAGCTTGTTGCGTTCGACTTTGATGTCTTCCTCTTCCTCTTCTGAAAGTTGCGCCTGATCTATTTCGTTGAGTTGGAAACTTAAAAACTCCTGTTTTTGTAAAAGATCATGTTCATCCATTTTTATGGACTGCAATTTTTTGGATTGTGACTGGTAGTCTGAAAAATTGTTGGAAAAATCATCGCGGATATTTTTGCATTTTCCATACAGGTCCAACAGATCAACATGGACTTCAGGGTAAAGCAGAGTTTGATGGTCGTGCTGTCCATGCAGGTCAACCAGTCGGTCACCTATTTTTGCCAGGGTAGAAACGGTGATGGGACTGTCGTTAAGCAGACAGCGGTTTTTTCCGGAATTGGAAATCTGGCGTTTGACAAGAAGTTCGTTATTATCCATTTCGATTCCAGATTCGAGTATCAGCTCGCGAGTCATGGGGTCACACACATCAAACACCGCTTCTACAAAAGCGGTGGTCTCTCCGGAGCGAATGGAATCGGTATCTGCCCTGCCTCCAAGCAGTAAGTTCAGCGCATCAATGATGATGGATTTGCCGGCTCCGGTTTCGCCGGTCAGCACGTTCAAACCGCTATCAAAATTCACCACAAGGTTTTCGATGATGGCGAAGTTTCTAATTCTGATTTCTTTAATCATTATTATTCAATTCTGGAGGAATCTTTTTCATTAACTCCTGACCTTCTGTTCTTATATTTAAAAGTTCCTCATCATCAGCGACATTATCAGTCAGACTCAGTAGAGTAGAAAGAGATTTTCGTGCGGCGTTGAAATTATTTTTAGCATAATAAGCCTGCGCCAGCCCAAGGTGGTTTTCTGCGTGACCGGGACTGAGACGAACGGCTTCTTTAAGGTGATAAATTGATTGATCGGTACTGCCACCGAGAAAAAAAGGCAGTTCAAGATATAACTTGCCCAGTGCACGGTTTGGGCCGCCATTTTGTATAGTCGGGTCCATTTCAAGTGCCTTTTTCATATCTTCTTCAAAAGGGTCAATGATTCCCAAACTGGACCAGATACCCTTCATTTCCCCTTTTTTCCCCAGGCATAAAGCCCGAAAGAAGTAACCGATGGCAGTTGGTTTGATTTCCAGCGACCGGTTACTGTGTTCAATGCAAAGGTCATAATTATGGGAATCTTTGATTCGTTTTGCGATTGCATAGTAAGAGCGGGCAAGCCGCCATTCCCATTCATGGCTGTCAGGTTCTAGGGCTAAAATATTTTTGAGTTCCCTGGCTATGTTTTCGAACTCTTTCAGGGTTTTAGCTTTCTGGTACTGTTCATCAATCTCAGCTTGTCCAGCAAAGACGTTTTGACCGGTTAAAATCCCCAGCAATAAAACCAGAAAGCAAGCACGGTTCTTTAAAAGTATGATTGTTGAAGGAGAAAACTCGGTCATTCGAGACAATATTTAAAGAGTTGCAATATTTTTAAATGAACTTGTGGTTTGCGCTATAATTATAAGAATTTCTAACTGCAATATGAAATGTCTTTATTTTGTAGGCAACGGTCATTTCGGGTTTAGAAGCTCATTGCTCATTGGCTCCCTTTGCAGGGGGAAGCAGATAGCAAAAACTTTTAAAGCCGAGAAAACTGTTGTTAGCAAAAAAGAGCTATTGCTCATTAGCCCCACGCTTAGTGGTGTATCATAGATGAATATGAAAAAAATCTTAAGTACTGTTCTAGTTATTGTTTTTATGGCCAGTCCCTTGTGGGCGGTGTCGGCTGATTCAGGACCTGAGACTTCTGTGCAAGAACTCCTGGGTGAAATTCGCCAGATTAAATCGGGTCAGCCAGATAACCAGAAGCATTCCCAAACTGCCCTGGGTTTTCTGAACGTTGCTGAAATCAGCAAAAAAGCTTTAGGAAAGTATTGGTCCAAGCGTAGCGAGACAGAGCGAAAAAAATTTCAGGCTTTGCTCAGCGAGTTGTTTGTTCATGTGGCGTTCCCCAGCTCCGCGAAATTTTTTTCTGACTTGGACCTTGTATATGGAAAAACCAAAGAGAAAAAGACCGTTGTTGTGGTTCCCTTGACGGTAGTTCATGAAAAAGAAGGGGAAGTCGATATCGATTTTCACCTGACTCGGTCCGGGGATAAGTGGCAGGTTGTGGATGTCATTCTGGATGGGATAAGTATGAGGAATAATCTGCGAAGCCAGTTTTATAAAGTAATTAAAAAAAATGATTTTAATGAACTGCTTCGCAAGATGGATAAAAAGTTAACCTCTGCAAAAAGCTAACTGGCGAGCCGCCGGTGGCAACGAGCAATAGCTCTTTATGGCTAGCTTTAGTTATCTCGGCTTAACCGGTGAAATATCGGTGTTAGATAGTAAAAACAGGAATCGTCATCGCGAGCCGCAAAGCGGCGTGGCGATCCAGGTCTTAAATAAAACCAAACACCTGGATTGCTTCACTTCGTTCGCAATGACGACTTATTAAATGTCTTTTTTCACAGGCGATAAGAAAAAATATGAAAAAAGTTGGCATGGTGAGTTTGGGTTGTCCAAAAAATACTGTGGACTCTGAAAGGGTTCTGGGCGATCTGGTTTCTTCCGGTTTTAGCCTTACTCCGGATGAAAAAGATGCAGAGGTGATCATTGTCAATACTTGCGGCTTTATTGAATCTGCAAAAAAGGAGTCTGTTGATACGATTCTGGAGATGGCTCGTCACAAGACTGAAGGGAGTTGCAAGCAGTTAATCATTACGGGTTGTTTGGCGGAGCGTTATGGTCAGGAGCTTCTTGATGAAATTCCCGAAATTGACCACATGTTGGGAGTGGGCCAGTATCCTAAATTAAAAAATATTATTGAGGAAAAAGATCCGTTATCCAGAAACCATGTCGCTACACCCGCTGAATATTATGAGTCGTACACAGACAGGTTGTTAACAACGGCTTTTTATACGTCCTACTTAAAAATTTCCGAAGGCTGTTCCAACCGTTGTGCGTTCTGCATCATTCCTAAAATGCGGGGTCCTTTACGAAGCCGTTCACCGGAGTCTATCCTTGCTGAAGCTGAGCATTTAGCTGTTAAAGGAGTTAAGGAGTTCAACCTGATTTCTCAAGACACCACTATGTATGGATTTGACTTGGGGATGAAAGATGGCCTGGTTCGATTGCTGAAAGAAATGGTCAAGGTCAATGGGTTGGAATGGATACGGCTTTTATATTGCTACCCTACTTTTTTAAACTCACAGATGATTGAACTCATTGCTTCAGAACCGAAAGTATGCAGCTATATAGATGTCCCTTTGCAACACACACATGACGAGATGTTAAAAAGTATGAAACGGCAGGAAACCGAAGGCGAAGTGCGAAAAATGCTTGAGGAGATTCGCCTGAAAATTCCGAACGTAGCCTTGAGAACTACATTTATTACAGGGTTTCCCGGAGAGACAGAGACACACTTTCAGCATATGGTCCGGTTTCTTTGTGAAATGGAATTTGATCATGTGGGAGTTTTCACTTATTCGGATGAAGAAGGGACTGCCGCCTTTGATTATCCTGACCGGGTACCACAGAAAATTAAAGAAGAGCGTAGGGATACCCTGATGGAATTTCAAAAAGAAATTGTTCTTAGAAAAAATCAGGAACGTGTTGGTAAGGTAGAACAAGTACTTGTGGAAGGTTTTGACCCAGAAAACTATTTGATGACAGGCAGACTCGCTTCCCAGGCGCCGGATATTGACGGTCAGGTAATTTTGGAAAAGTGCGAAACCGAACCTGGAGAGATAATTCCGGTACGCTTAAATCAGGCAGCCGATTATGATCTTGTTGGAGAACCGGAAGCAACGGTAATTTCACAATGAGTCTTAAACGTGTTGGAATTCTTACGGGTGGAGGAGATTGCTCTGGACTCAATGCGGTGATCAGGGCAGTCACCCGATCAGCTATCATCAGTTACGATGCAGATGTTATTGGTATTGAAGAAGGCTTCGAAGGCCTGATATTTAATCGAAACCGCAAGCTAACTGTTGCGGGTACCAAAAACATCTTGCCCTTGGGAGGCACCATTCTTGGCACCACCAACAAAGGCGATCCTTTTGCCTACCGCCAATTTGATAAAGACGGCCAATTGACAATTGAAGACTACTCCCAAAAAACTATAGAAAACTTTAAAAGTCTGGATCTGGATTGCCTGTTCGTTGTGGGTGGGGATGGGACATTACAAATAGGATACAGGTTTTTTGAAAAAGGCTTGCCGGTCATTGGTATTCCCAAGACGATCGACAATGACCTGATGGGCACGGACTACACATTCGGTTTCCAGACCGCTGTGCAGGTTGCTTGTGATGCTTTGGACAGGTTGCAAACCACTGGTGAAAGCCATCATCGAGTTATGATTTTGGAAGTTATGGGTCGAAGTGCCGGATGGATAGCGTTGGAAGCCGGTATTTCAGGGGGAGCTCATGTCATTCTTATACCGGAAATCCCATATGACTTGGAAAAAGTTGTGGAAAAAATTCGGTTGAGGAAGGAGGGTGGGAGTCCATTCAGTGTGATTGTAGTGGCAGAAGGGGCCAAAGAGATTGGTAAAGAGGCTATATACAGTGAAGCGGCATCCACTCGTTTACAGGCGGTTGCCCAGTTGGGAGGAGTTGGAGACCACATTGCAAAACAATTGGGTGACCAAATAAACCTGGAAGTACGCTGTACAGTTTTAGGCCATACTCAAAGAGGGGGCACTCCTTTAGCCTTTGACCGAGTTTTAGGCACCCAGCTTGGAACCCAGGCAGTGAAAGCCGCCGCCGAAGGAAAATTTGGCACAATGGTGGCTTTGAATGCCCGGGACATTGTTTTGGTCCCGTTAAAATCTTTGGCTGGAATCGTCCGCCAGGTGCCAGATGATTCTCAACTGGTTCATACCGCCGAGTCAATAGGCATTTGCCTGGGGCGTTGAGGCAAATGACAAAAGCTGTTCCCTCCTGTTTGCAATAATAGAAAGAAATTTGGGCAGAAAAAGGGCTCATAAGCCCTTGATTGGCGGGTTTCGTATTGTCACACAACATTGAATATGTTAGTCTGAGCCACAATTTAGTTACCATTTCGGGGTGTTCCCCCAAAATATCTCTCACGTTTCCTGATCAAGCCAAGGGTGGCCTGCGGGTTCTTGGTGCGAGAAGATGGAGGCGGAGGTACAACCCATTTAATTTGAAGGAGTTACAATGTCTGAAATCACAATGAAGCAATTGCTGGAGTCCGGGGTACACTTTGGACACCAGACGAATCGCTGGAACCCCAAAATGAAACCCTATATTTATGGGGCACGAAGCGGAATTTATATTATTGATTTGCAAAAAACACTGGTCCGCTTTCAGGAAGCTGAAAAATATGTGCGGGACTTGGCTCGAGCCGGTAAAAAGATTCTTTTTGTTGCGACTAAAAAACAGGCTCAGGAGCTGATTGCCGAGGAGGCTACTCGTTGTGGAATGTTCTACATTAACCAAAGATGGCTGGGAGGCACACTGACAAACTTTACTACCATTCGTAAGAGTATTGCCCGATTGCATGAACTGGAAAAAATGGAAGAAGAAAATCAGTTTGACCTCTTACATAAAAAAGAAGCTTTAAGACTAAGAAGGGAAATTGAAAAGTTGAACAAATTCTTCAAAGGCATCAAAAATATGAAGGACTTGCCAGATGCCCTTTTTATAGTCGATACCCGGAAAGAAAAAATCGCTCAGGCAGAAGGTAAAAAGCTTGGCATTAAAATCATAGCCATGATTGACACCAACTCTGACCCTGATGGCGTTGACTTTCCTATTCCTGCAAACGATGACGCAATGCGTTCTATTAAATTGTTCACGCATAGGATCGCGGATGTGTGTCTGGAAGGGCAGGAAATGAGCAGAGCCAGCCAGGATAAAGAAGAAAAAAGCCCCGCACCCAGTGATTCGCAGGAACCCGTTGCGGTTGCCAACGACAAGGGGAGCAATGAAACTTCTGTGCCTGCCTGAACCACTGAAAATACCCACCCGGTTTTTATACGGTTTGCATATACCCTTAAGAAGAAACATCCTTCTTCGCAGGGTTAAGGAGGCAGGTGGCTGCGAACATAAAATATTAATAAACAATATTTGATTAAGGAAATGGAATGGAAATAACTGCTGCGATGGTAAAGGAGTTACGCTCTCAGTCGGGAGCGGGAATTATGGAATGCAAGTCTGCCTTGAAAGAAACCAAGGGGGATATAGAAGAAGCCGTCACTTTTCTACGAAAAAAAGGTTTAGCCAAGGCAGATAAAAAGTCTGATCGGCAGACTGGCGAAGGAATTATTGGTTCCTACATACATCAGGGTGGAAAGATTGGCGTTATGCTTGAACTTAATTGTGAAACAGATTTTGTGGCGAATACTCCTGACTTTCAGGAGCTGGTCAAAGATATTGCCATGCATATTGCCGCTGCTAAACCACGTTTTGCCAATCGTGAAGAGGTGACCGAAGACATTTTGGCAAAAGAAAGGGAAATTTTTGCCCATCAGGCCAAGGAATCTGGCAAACCGGAGAATATCATTGATAAAATTGTCACCGGAAAGATGGAAAAATTCTACGAAGAAAACTGTGTGTTGGAACAGGCTTTCATCAAAGATACCAATATTACTATTGGTGAGTTGATCAAACAGAAAATTGCCCTGCTGGGTGAAAATATCAATATTGGTCGATTTTCAAGATTTGAAATTAATGGATGAACCGGTTTATAAAAGGATCTTGTTGAAGCTTGGCGGTGAAAGTCTGGCCGCCGATGAGGGTACGTTTGGTCTTGATGAAGGCGCTCTCATAAATATTGCTGAAGAGATTCGTGAAGCCAGAGATCTTGGAGTGGAAATTGCCATTGTAATAGGTGGAGGCAATATTCTAAGAGGGGCTTCTTTGAGCTCGATAGGAATTGAGCGAACAACTGGTGACTATATGGGGATGCTTGCTACAGTGATCAACGCCCTGGCTTTGCAGCATGCTCTTGAGCGCATTGGAATTCCAACGCGTGTACAGTCAGCCATAGAAATTCAGGCAGTATCGGAAGCCTATGTACGTCGTCGCGCAATTCGCCATCTGGAAAAAGGACGTGTTGTAATATTTGCAGGTGGGACAGGAAATCCCTATTTCACAACAGATACTGCGGCATCTCTAAGGGCTATGGAAATTAGTGCGGAAGTGATTTTTAAAGCTACCAAGGTTGATGGGGTCTATTCTGCTGACCCCATGACTGATGACTCGGCTACAAAGTATCAGGAGCTGTCTTATCTGGATGTGTTGAAAAAAGGCCTGAAGGTTATGGACTCAACTTCGGTATCTCTTTGTATGGACAACAAACTGCCTATGGTTATTTTTAACTTTCGCGATAAACACAGTATTAAACGGGTACTGTTGGGCGAAAAACTGGGCACCACAGTAGGAGTCTTAAAATGATTGCTGATGTAACCCAGGATGCAGAAAAAAAAATGGGAATCTCGGTAGACCATTTGCACCACGAGCTGGGTAAGCTGAGGACTGGTCAGGCCTCGGTTGCTTTGTTGGACGATATAAAGGTTGAATATTATGGAAACCCGACTCCCTTAAGTCAGGTTGCAACTTTGGGTACTCCAGACAATCAGACATTGACAATCCAGCCGTGGGAAGTATCAGTTCTGAAAGATATTGAGAGAGCCATCCAGTCATCAGATATTGGCTTGACTCCTAACAATGATGGTAAAATGATACGCCTCACCATTCCACCGTTGACCAATGAACGCCGTCAACAACTGGTCAAGCTGGTAAAAAAGTATGCCGAGGAATGCAAAGTAGCGGTTCGGAATGTGCGCAGGGAAGCTAACGATAGACTGAAAAAATTAGAAAAAAACCACGAAATTTCAAAAGATGAAAATCATAAGGCAACGGACGATATCCAGAAGATGACGGATAAGTTTGTAGCCGAAATTGATAAAATAGCCCAAACCAAAGAAAAAAATGTGATGGATGTATGATGTGATTTTTTGTAGTATCTTTTAGTGTGTTTTTTAAAGTGCCTCTCTTCTTACCAGTGGGTTTGGCCGTTTAATCAGGAGCCTCCTCCTTGGTCAATACAGCGTTACAGGAAAAAATAGACCCCAATCGTTTGCCCAGGCATGTTGCCATTATTATGGACGGTAATGGACGCTGGGCGCAAAATCATTCCCTCCCCCGCATTGAAGGTCACTGGGCGGGTGTCAAGGTTGTGGACCGCATTGTTACATTAAGCCGCAAACTTAACATTGAAGCTTTAACCCTTTACTCATTCTCCGATGAGAACTGGAACCGCCCTTCCACAGAAATCAATGCCCTCATGAAAATCCTGGATTTTTATTTGAAGAAAGAATTGAAACGAATGAAGAATGAAAATATCCGTTTCAATACTATTGGGCATGTTGAGGACCTGCCCGATGAAATTCAAAAATTGATTCGCCACTCCATAGAAGATACTCGTGATAATACCGGTATGATTCTGACTCTGGCGCTGAGTTATGGAGGAAGGCAGGAGATTATTGATGCGGTAAAAAATATTGCTGAACAAGTGCGCCTGGGGCAGATCAGGCCAGACGAAATTGACCTGTCACTGTTTGAATCGTTTCTTTCTACACACCCTATTCCTGACCCGGACCTGATTATAAGAACCAGCGGGGAAAGAAGAATCAGTAATTTTTTGTTATTCCAGAGTGCTTATACAGAATTGCATTACAACAATGTATTGTGGCCTGACTTTTCAGATGATGATTTCCTTAATGCGATCATTGATTTCCAGAGCAGAGACAGGCGCTTTGGAATGACACAAGAACAAATTGTCAAAGCCTGACCTCCAATATTCACACCTGTGATTTTAAACGTTGCCAGACACATTCATAACAACCTGACAGGAGCCAGCACTTGAAACGTGTTATCAGTGGAGTCATAGCGATTCCTTTTGTTTTGGGAATAGTGCTGTATGGTTCTCCGCTCTTGTTCTTTGGTTTTGTTGCTTTGATTGTTCTGGTTGCCAGTTACGAATTTTTTTCGATGATTTCAAATATGGGTGTGGAGGGTTTTCCTGTCGAAGGCGGGGTGCTGTGTCTGTTGCTCTTAACCGGTTTCTATCTTGGCGGCCAAAGCTTAATATTATTAGCGATCCTTATCCCGATGGTTTTGTTTGCGACCTGGTTTTTCAGGGAAAATGATGTGAAGATGGCTTTGGACCCAATTGCATACACAGTACTGGGCGTTTTCTACACTGCAGGTTTGGGTGGATACTTTCTTTTGATCCATAAACTGGAAGGCGGGAGCCAAATGATTGTGTTTCTTCTGCTTTTAATCTGGGCGGGTGATGCGGCGGCCTATTATGCTGGACGGAATCTGGGCAAACACAAGCTCATGCCTGTAGTTAGCCCTAATAAAACTGTGGAAGGAGCTATCGCCAATGTTTTGGGAACTCTTGTAGCCGCAGTAATAGCCAGGTTTTGGTTTTTTGAGGAGTTTTCGCTAACGCATTGTTTGATTGTAGCCTTTTTATGCGGTATCATCGGTCAGTTTGGGGATTTTTCGGAATCTCTGATAAAAAGAAATTGTCGGGTGAAAGACTCGGGCTCATTGATTCCGGGCCATGGTGGCTTTCTTGATCGTATCGACAGTCTTTTATTTGCAGGTCCGGTATTCTATTGTTATTACCAGTTGTTCCTGGGGACATAATCCCCGTTGTCAGGACGCTCACATGAAAAAAATATCTTTGCTGGGTTCGACAGGTTCTATTGGTGTCAATACCCTGGATGTTGTCGAACGCAACCCTGAAAATTTCCAGATTTCTGCAATATCTGCAGGAAGTAATGTGGAATTGTTTGCCCGGCAGATTCGGAAATTCAAGCCTGCGCTTGCCTCCCTGTTTGACGTTAACAAAATAGACACTCTGAAAGAGCTAGTTGCTGATTTGGATGTGGAAATAGTTTCCGGTTCTGAAGGTGCTGTTTCCGTTGCTTCTTTTTCTGAAACAGATCTTGTTGTATCAGGAGTGGTTGGAAGTGCAGGACTGCTCCCAGCCCTGGCCGCTTTGAGGTCAGGTAAAAACCTGGCTCTCGCCAACAAGGAAACGCTTGTTATAGCTGGTGAACTGGTTCTGAAAGAAGCTGAACGCACTAACACTAAAATCATTCCAATCGACAGTGAACACAGTGCAATTTTCCAGGCTTTAAATGGGGAAAATCCTGAGCGTATCAAGAAAATTATCCTGACCGCTTCCGGAGGGCCTTTCAGAACTTTCAGTCTCAAGCAAATGGAAAATGTCACAGTTAAAGAAGCGCTCAATCATCCTAACTGGAGTATGGGGGCTAAAATAACCATCGACTCTTCAACCATGATGAACAAAGGGCTTGAATATATAGAAGCCAAATGGTTGTTCGGTGTGGATACCAATGTTGAGGTCATTGTTCACGCGCAGAGCATCATTCATTCTATGATCGAATTTGTGGATACTTCTATAATGGCGCAATTGGGTATCCCGGATATGAGAGTCCCAATAGCTTATGCGCTGACTTATCCGGACCGGTTTGAAAGTGAACTGCCTTCTCTGGATTTGGCCTCAATGGCAAACCTGACATTTGAAGCCCCGGACATGGAAAGGTTTCCCTGCCTGCAATTGGCTATGGATGCTATGGAAATAGGTCAGACAATGCCAGCAGTGCTCAATGCTGCAAACGAAATTGCGGTGCAGGCGTTCCTTGATGAACAGATCCCCTATAAAGATATCTCAGAGATCATTCGCATGGTTATGCATAATCATCGCCCGGTTTCACTACAGGAGTTGCAGGATGTTCTCGATGCCGACCTCTGGGCTCGTGAAGAAACCACTAAACTTATAACAGTCGCCCACTAGCCAGCGTGACGCTGGACTCAATGAGCAATGACTTTTGTTGCTCTGAAAGAGAAGTCTCGGCTGATAATTAATTGCTATCTGCTACCCCTGCTAAGGGGCGTGACGCTGGACTCAATGAGCCATAACCTAAATAAGCGAACAAAGAGTTATCTCGGCTTAAAGAGCCATTGTCAACTGCCTCCCCTGCTAAGGGGCGTGACGCTGGTGGATAAATGAATTTTTCTGATATACGCATTGGCAACGGTTATGATGTTCACCGTTTGGTGGAAGGCAGGAAGCTCATCCTCGGTGGAGTCGATGTTCCGCATACGTTGGGGTTAGATGGCCACTCCGATGCCGATGCACTGATTCACGCATTGTGTGATGCTCTTCTGGGAGCGCTGGGCGCGGGTGATATTGGTGTCTACTTTCCGGACACGGACCCGAAGTGGAAAGGCATCTCAAGCTTGCTGCTTCTCAAAGAGGTTATGCGCATGTGCCGGGAAAAAGGCTATGAGCTTTCTAATGCTGACACGGTGATCGTAGCGCAAAAACCGAAATTGGCTCCGCATCTTCCAGAAATGAAAGAAAATATCGCCTCAACAATGGGGATCGATACGGATCGGATAAACATTAAAGCCACCACAACAGAAAAGCTCGGATTCGCCGGGCGCGAAGAAGGTATCGCTGCTTATGCGGTAGCCCTGCTTATAAAAAAATGACTGACGAACGAATCGTAATCACAGGAATCGGGTTGACTGCCCCTAATGGAAATACTCTGCAGGAGTTCCGGCAAAATCTTCTGAACGGTGTTTCAGGTGTGCAAAACTACGAAACCCGGTATATGGGTAAAGTGCTCGCAGGGGTTTGTGACTTTGATGAACTGAAATACCAGAAGAAAAAAGAACGACGCCGTGGCACCCGGGTTGGGTCCGTCTCCATCTACTGTTCACAGGAAGCTATCGCAGACTCGGGAATTGATCTTGAAGCGATAGACCGGTCCAGGGTCGGTGTCTATCTCGGTGTGACCGAGCATGGCAATGTCGAGACGGAAAACGAAGTCTATAACATCAGTCAGTATTCCTACGACACCAAGTTCTGGTCCCACCATCATAATCCCCGCACGGTTTCCAACAACCCTGCAGGTGAAGTGACCCTGAACATGAAAATCACCGGCCCGCATTACACCATCGGCGCCGCCTGTGCCGCCGGTAATATGGGTGTTATTCAAGGATTACAGATGTTGCGTCTGGGTGAGGTCGATCTTGCTTTGGCCGGTGGTGTGTCTGAGAGCATTCATACTTTTGGTATCTTTGCCAGCTTTAAAAGTGAAGGTGCGTTGGCGGAAAACGAAGACCCAACGAAAGCCAGCCGCCCGTTTGATAAAAACAGGAACGGAATCGTTTGTTCAGAAGGTGGTGCTGTCTACACACTCGAGAGGCTTTCCGATGCACAAAAACGCGGAGCAAAAATTTACGGCGAAATTGTCGGCTATGCCATGAACTCTGATGCGGTGGATTTTATTCTCCCTGATCCGGGCAGGCAGGCCCAGTGCATGAAGCTTGCGTTAGAACGGGCCGGACTCAAGCCGGGTGATATTGATATCCTAAACGCCCATGCCACCGCAACGCAGATGGGGGACATTCAGGAAGCCAAAGCCATCCGCGAAATTTTTGGCGATAACAGTAAAACACGAATCAACAACACCAAAAGTTTCATAGGTCATACCATGGGCGCTGCGGGCACTCTCGAATTGTCCGGCAACCTGCCGGCGTTTGAAGATAACATGGTCCACCCCACCATCAACTTGGACGACTTAGATCCGGAATGCGCCTTGAACCACCTCGTTGCCAACAAACCGGAAAAACTTCCTTCCGTGGACTACATCATGAACAACTCCTTCGGCATGTTCGGCATCAACTCCGTTTTGATAGTTAAACGCTTCTCGGCTTAACAGTCTTTTCTCCCTCTTTTTTAAAGAGGGGTCCATTTAGGCTCCCCCTGAAAATGGGGATTGAGGGGGTTTTTTGCCCCCACGGCGAGTGGATTTATGGTTGAATTTGCCCCTATCTTCCATTAAAATCAGGGTTAACGGAGACTTGGGAGAGTACATTAAATGACCATTGAAGAAGTACGCCAGATTATTCTAAACATTCTTGCCGACATCGCGCCGGACGAGGATATCAGTTCTATTGACGATAACGCCAAATTACGCGACCAGATCGACCTGGATTCGATGGATTTCCTCGATATCGTCATGGAACTCAGAAAACGTTTCAACATTGAAGTGCCGGAAAAGGATTACGAACATCTTGCCACTATGGCGGGTTGCATTTCCTACCTCACCCCTTTATTAAAAGACAGGCCTCTGGCCACATAGGTTTTTATCCCACCCTTTTTGATTGCGAACAAGAAGCCACTAATTAATATAATTGTTTGGGCAAGGGCTCGTCGCTTGCCCTTTTCGTTTTATGGCTTGGTCATTACCCCTATGCAATCCGGGTGAATGAAAAATGCGTTACGATACGATAGTTATAGGTGCGGGGTTATCGGGGTTGGCTGCTGGCATTCGACTTGCCATGTTCGATAAAAAGGTGTGCATTGTAGAAAAGCACATTGAGCTTGGCGGACTCAACTCTTTTTATGTAAGAAAAAACCGCACCTTCGATGTTGGTCTTCACGCGATGACCAACTACACCGACAAGGGGGTCCGTTCCTCACCTTTAGGTAAACTTCTCAAACAGTTACGCTTCAGTCATGACGACTTCCGGCTGTGCCAGCAGGAGATGTCTGAGATCCGCTTCCCTGAGAAATCCTTATGTTTTACCAACGATTTTGAGTTCATGCGCCAGCAGGTTTCGGAACAGTTTCCCGAGCAGGTTGATGGATTCAACAAGCTGGTAGAAAAGATTCTGTCATTTGACGAACTGAATCTTGATGATGGTGACCGGCTATTGTCCCGGCCTGTTTTGGAGTCTTTCATCACGGACCCGTTATTGATCGATATGCTGTTTTGTCCACTCATGTATTACGGCAACGCCCGTGAAGGGGATATGGATTTCTACCAGTTTGTCATTATGTTCAAAAGTATTTTCATTGAGGGGTTTTCAAAACCTGAGGGTGGGATGCATTACATACTGAACCTTATGGCACAGAAATTCAAAGATTTGGGCGGTGAGCTGAAAATGGGCAATGGGATTAAAACCATCAATTCTACTCAGGGAAAAGTAAGCTCGGTAACCCTTGAGAACGAAGAGGAGTTGGAATCCAAAACGGTACTTTCTTCAATGGGTTATGTAGAAACCTTGAAAAAATGCCAGCCGGAAATTAGCGGTGTGGAAAAGTGCGCAACCGGGAAGGTTTCGTTTATGGAATCCCTTTTCGTGGTGGATAAGGAGCCGAGGGATTTGGGATATGACAGGAGCATCGTCTTTTTTTCCACGAAACCGAGATTTGATTACAAGGTGCCTGTAGACCTGATCGACATTTCAAGCGGTGTTTTGTGTTGCAGTAACAACTTTAATTATCCGAAACCGCTTGAAGAAGGGTTGATACGGCTGACCAATCTAGCCAGCTTTAGTAAATGGGATGGTTTGGTGAGAAAAGATTATATTGCCGCAAAGAAGGAATGGAGAGCCCTGGCATTGGAGCAGTTATTCACATTTTTCCCCGATTTTAGCGATAATGTGGTATTTTTAGACTCGTTTACGCCTAAGACTATAAAGAAATATACGGGCCACATTAACGGAGCTGTCTACGGATCGCCGGAAAAAATTAAAAATGGAAAAACCCCTGTCAAAAACCTGTATATATGCGGGACAGACCAGGGGTTTTTAGGTATTATTGGGGCTACATTAAGCGGTATATCCATGGCCAATCTTCATCTTTTACGATGATCGGGCGCATCAGAAAACTATCATGAAAAAACAACCAAGAGACTGGTTAAAAGGCGTCTTGTCAGCTTATGATACGGTCGTGATTGGGAGTGGCCTTGCAGGCATGACTTCGGCTAATCTTCTGGCCAAGCTGGGCCACAAAGTTCTGCTGGCTGAGCACCATTACAATATGGGGGGCATGGCAACCTGGTTCAAACGCAAGGGGGGCCATGTCATGGATATTTCCCTGCACGGGTTTCCCTGCGGCATGATTAAAACCCTCCGGAAATACTGGACCAAAGATATTTCGAATCGGGTGATCCAGCTGAAAAATGTGCGTTTCGACAACCCGCAGTTTTCCATTAATACTTCCTTTGATAAAGTAGATTTCACCCACATTTTACGTGAGCGTTTCGGTATTTTAAGAGAAGTGATCGATGAGTTCTTTGCCACTGTTCGTGATATGAATTTCTATGACGAAGTGGTTATGACTACCCGTGAACTCTTTGAAAAATATTTTCCGGGCCGCACTGATGTCTGGCGTTTTTTGATGGAACCGATCACTTACGCAAATGGTTCCACACTGGATGATCCTGCGATAACTTATGGCATTGTTTTTTCAAACTTCATGGATAAGGGAGTTTTTACTTATCAGGGTGGAACGGACCATTTGATAAAAGAAATGAAGCAGGAACTGTTGCGAAACGGAGTAGACATTCGTACACACTGTATGGTCGAAAAAATTTATGTGGATGATAAAACCGTACAGGGTGTTCGCATCAATGGTCAGGACATCCACTGTAAGTCGGTGCTCTCTAACTCCAACATTTTAACCACTATAGAGAAGTTGACAGGCGAAGAACATTTTGACCCGGAATTCATTAAGGAAGTCAAAAAAGTTCGGCTCAATAATTCAAGTTGCCAGGTTTATATGGGCATTAAAAAAGGTGAAACTGTGCCAAATGTGGGAGACTTATTATTTTCGTCAGTGGCGGATGAATATTGTACGGATCAAATATTGAGCAAAGATATTACCAGTCGCACGTTTTCGTTTTATTATCCGGATATCCGTCCGGGTACAAACAGATATTCTATTGTTTCTTCGACCAACGCCCGTTATCAGGACTGGGCCAACCTGAGCGAATCACAGTATAAAAAAGATAAACATGACCTTGAACAAACAACCCTGGATGCATTGGAAAAATATGTTCCGGGTATTCGCAAAAAGGTAGACCATGTGGAAGCCTCAACCCCGAAAACTTTCAAGCGTTATACCCTGCATCCATCGGGCACATCGTTTGGAACCAAGTTTGAAGGACTTAAAATTAGTCGTGATCTACCGAAACAAATCAAAGGATTGTTCCATGCGGGATCGGTAGGGATTATCATGTCGGGTTGGCTGGGAGCGGCGAATTATGGGGTGATTGTCGCCAACGAAACTGATAAATTCCTCCGCCAGTTGACTCCGAGCCTGGTGACCGCATCGGCCTGAATCTCTTTCTTCTTTCCTGAAACTTAATTTGCCTATAACATAGTGGAATGAATTTTGACTACAAAGGGCAAACGGCTCTGGTTACTGGCGGTACACGTGGTATAGGCCGAGCCATCTCTGAGGCATTCCTCAAGTCGGGAGCGAAAGTGATTGCAACCTATCGTGGAAACGATGGGGAAGCGGAAAACTTTAAGCAAGCCAATGCCGGGCACGCAGATTGTCTGGATATTTATAAGTTCGATGTGACCGACTACGAAGCGGTTGAAAAGTTTTATAAAGACATCGAAGAGAGGCATGGGAACTTCCAAGTTTTAGTTGTAAGCTCGGGAATTCGCTCTGACTCCATTGTTGGCATGATGAAGGCTGAGGACTGGAACCGGGTTATCGAAACGAACCTGACAGGGACTTTTAATTTGAGCAAGCTTGCGGTTCAGTCCATGATGCGCCAGAGGTATGGGAGAATCATCATTTTAACCTCCCCCATTGGAAAATTCGGGTTTGCAGGTCAGTCCAATTATGCAGCGTCTAAGGCCGGACAGGTGGCTTTCACACGTTCCCTTTCCAAAGAAGTAGCGAGCCGGAAGATAACCGTTAACTGTGTATCACCGGGATTCATAGATACCGATTTCATTGGCGACCTGCCGGAAGAACAGAGAAAAGCTTATAAAGACCAGATTCCTCTCAAACGTTTTGGAACTCCAGAAGACGTCACCCACCCTGTGTTGTTTCTGGCCTCTAAAGAGGCGGCTTATATAACGGGGTCTGTCCTTGAGGTAACCGGAGGGCTTTAGGCTTTATTTAAATGGTAATTGTCAACAGACCAATTTAGGAAACCATATTAAAGGGCACCTGCCCTTTTTCCTCGTCAAAATATTGATTTTATTTGTGTTAGCTGGTTTTCTCCCTTGATTTTTGGTGTATAATATAAGGGGTTTTAATTCTCCTTTTAAACTAATAAGCGCTTTGATTAAGCAAAACTAAAGATACACATGGCAACTATTTAAAATAGAATATATACTTGCCTATACACAAAAAATATTTTATTTATTCTGGTGCTAGGGTTTTCTTCCCCCCAATTTAGATATAAATTAAAAGTGGGAGGTTTAAGTAACTTATTAGCATTGTCGATAGGGAAGTAAATAACACCCTATTATTAGAGGGCAAAGGTTATGAAAAAAAATAAAAAACTCACAGAAAAAGAAAATAATGAAATTCATAATGTATTTGAAGAGCTTCAAATAAAGCAATGTGATTTTCCTCCTTATGAAAACCCAGATAAGTTTGCGAGTCGTTTTAGAAAATGCACAATATATGAATCAGAAGGCTTTATTTTTTCCTCATCCTCTTCCTCCGAAGTAGTTAATTCCAATTAAAGCATGCCTAATTGGAATGCAGTTCTTCTAGAAATCCAAGACGAACAAGCCCAAAGCCCATTTGATAGAGTTCGGCGAAAATATTTAAAACAATTATTTAAAAAAACAGGTAGAAATGTAATCGCCTATTACTCAGGTTGGCTTCAAAGAGGCGATATACGAGGTATTGAAATTAGTGATGATGATAAAAATGCTTTAATGAGTGCAATTCATAAACTTGATAGAAGTAAAGGCTTGGATTTAATTCTTCATACTCCCGGAGGAGAAGTTGCTGCAACAGAATCATTAGTTGATTATTTGAGAATAATGTTTGGGAAAAATATCCGTGCAGTAGTTCCTCAAATCGCAATGTCTGCAGGAACAATGATTGCTTGTGCGTGTAAGGAAATAGTGATGGGGAAGCCATCTAACTTGGGACCAATTGATCCTCAATTTGGTGGTATACCTGCTTATGGGGTGATAGAAGAGTTTGATAGGGCAAAAGCTGAAATTAAAAAAGATCCATCAACTATTCCGATCTGGCGAGAGGTAATAGGAAAGTATCATCCCACATTTATTGGCGAATGCGAAAAAGCAATTAAATGGTCAAGTCAAATTGTTGGAGATTGGCTGGAAACTGGAATGTTTAATGGAGACCCCAATAAAAAAACTAAAGTTAAAAAAATAGTTAAGGTTTTATCGAACCACAAGCAAATGAAATCACATGGTCGGCACATTGGCTTGGATGATTGTAAAAAGTTGGGGCTAAAGATATCTGAAATGGAAAAGTTACCAAAGGATTTGCAGGATACCTTTTTAACTGTGCATCATACTTATATGCATAGCTTTGGAAACACAAATGCAATAAAAATAATTGAAAATCATGAGGGTACGGCAATGGTGAAAATGGCCCGTATGAGCTCTTAATTTTAAACCATTTGTTACCTTCAAGTTATTTAATTACTTTATAAGAGTAGGCTGTTTGCTCAAGGTTACTTAGTGCCAGATTTTCTTCAATACATTCCCCATCGCCCTCCTTTTTTGTTTGTCGACCGTGTGATTGAAGAAACGGATGATGTTATCAGAACAGAAAAAAAGATCGATCCGAAAGAATCCTATTTTGAAGGGCACTATCCCGGACAACCCATTATGCCGGGGGTCTTGATATTTGAAGCCATTTTTCAGGCTGGTGCTATTATGATGGGAAAGCGTATTGCCAATGAAGGCAGGATTCCAGTTCTTACCCGGGTTAATAATATTAAACTGAAGCATGCTGTTCATCCGGGAGATATTTTACAGGTTGAAGTTGCTCTCAAAGACCTGGTCAGTAATGCGGCTTATATGACTGGCAAAGCCAGCGTTAATAGTAAGACAGCTGTGAGTTTGGAGTTTACTGCCATGCTGGTTGAAGAAACAAAATAAGTATTTCGATTTTGAGTTAATAAACGTATTTATGATTGAAGAGGTTAGTAGAAGCAAATGAACTTTCTTGGTCTTGAGGATAAAAACATTCTCGTTGCCGGTGTAGCAAATAAGAAAAGCGTTGCCTGGCATATAGCGAAAACACTGGAGGAAGAAGGTGCGAATGTTATCTACAGTGTCCGCTCTGAAGACCGAAAAAAATCACTGGAAAAACTTCTGGCAGATAAAACAGTATACATTTGCGATGTGGAAAAAGATGATGAAGTTGAACGACTGAAAAATCAGGTCGCAGAAAACACGGATGTTTTACATGGCCTCGTTCATTCAATTGCTTTTGCAAATTATTCTGAAGGCTTTAAGCCGTTTCATGAAACACCAAAGAAAGATTTTCTCCAATCCATTGATATCAGTTGTTATTCACTGATAAATCTTGCCAACGTGTTTAAGGATTTGTTCGATCAACATGCCTCGGTTGTTACGGTATCGATTTCTACTACGCGGATGGCGGCAGAGAATTATGGATACATGGCTCCCGCAAAAGCCGCACTCGATTCCGCACTTTGTTTTCTGGCGAAATCCTTCAGTGCTTTTTCTAAAGTCCGCTTTAACTCTATTAACCCGGGCCTGCTTAAAACATCTGCTTCAGCGGGCATCCCCGGTTATATAGATTCTTACCTCCATGCCGAAAAGGCAACACTGAGAAAAAATGCCCTGACCACTCAGGAGGCGGCCAATGCCGCAGTATTTTTATTAAGCGAACGGGCCAGTGGTATCAATGCTCAAGGCCTGATTCTTGATGCGGGAATGTCTATCAACTATTTCGATCAGGAATTGATTAAATAAGATTTGTTCAGTTCTCATCATAAAAATGAGAAGCTCTGGAAGTTCCCTTTACAAACTGAACTTGTTTTTGAAGATAGTGGCGCAGGCGTGGTGGTTGTTCTGGCGAAGCTCTCTCATCAACTCTGACAGGCTTTGCCGGGTGGTGGCTTCATTAACATCCAGCTCATAGGTTTTTATGATTTTTTCAATGCTGCCAATATAATAGGAAATCATCTTATTGTCACCGCGCTCAATGAACTCATCTGTTTTGGCTTGCACCATACTGAGTCCCTTGCCTGTTTTTAGTTTTTTCCTTGGACTAATAACTCTGTTTGCTGTAGAGGGCGCCACATTTTTTTCTGATGATACATTTTCAATAAAATTATTTTCTTCCAGATCGAAAGATTGACTCAACCGCTTATTGATTTCGCTGACCAGGCCGGTTTCTTTAGCCTTTTTCAATGGATCTATGGCATTCATGTAATTTCTCATTGCTTTTTGTTTGTCCTGCATAAGGGTATAAACGTCCCCGATCTGTGCCAGAAACAGCCCTTTATATCTAATATCATTATTTTTCTCAGCCAGTTGAAGCCCATCTTCTAATAGACTTAAAGCTATTTCTGCATCATTGGATTTCGTATAAAGTTTTCCAAATTTATAAAGAATTTCCATCTCGTCTTTTTTCTTTCCAAGGCCTCGAGCCAATTCCAGGCTGGCTTCAAAATATTCTTCTGCTCTTGAAAGATCCTGGGTTTCACTCAGACAGAACGCCATATGCTTGAGAAGGATTTCCAGACAATGTGCGTTTTCAGCTCCTTTTGCTTTTTTCAATCCCTCTTTCATGGTTTCAATGGCTTTAACAAATTCACCTTTTTTTTCATAGGCCAGTCCCAACCGTAATAAACTTATTTCCTCATCCACTTCGATTTTGTTTTCCTGTGACAATTTTCTTTTTTCTAAAAGTGTTTCAATGGCTTCACTTGGTTTGTCCATTGTGAGATACAACCTTGCCATTTCATTAAGAACTTTCCCTTTCCCTTTGACATCTTGCAATGTAGTAGCCAGCTGGTTAGCTTGTTCCAGATATTCGGTGGCGTTCGAGTAACCAGCTTGAGAGATATGAAATGCCCCGAGGTTTATCAGATGCAGGATTTCGCTTTCTTTTGTGTTCAGTCTTTGGGAAACTTTCAGTCCTGCTTCCAGATATCCTTGGCATTCTTTTGGGAAAAAGTAGAGAGGAAGTAATTCGGCACCCGCGACCATGTATGAATTGAACAACTCAGCGGCCTGTTTTCCTTCAACGCTATTTTTACGTATCCTGTCCAAGGCTGTCTTAATGTTTATCCATTCCCGGTGCAGTAATTGAAGGCCATTGCGGGCTTTTTCTCCACTCCTTAACAAGTTTTCCTGTGCGGTTTTCAGGGTTGTCAGATAATAAGCTGCATGCCTTAGTTTTGCCTCCCTGGAAATTTTTTCAGGAATATAATTTTTAAGCTGGTTTTTTATCCAACTGTGCAAGCTATAGCGTTTTGTAACCGGGTTATAATTGACCAGACTAAACCGAGTGAGATTTTTCAAGCAATCTCCATTGTCTTCACAAATCTGTGCTGAAGCAATTGGGTCAAAGGTTGAAGGAAATACCGATAATTGATTAAAAGTTTTCTGCTCTTTATTATTTAAAGAATTATAAACTGACTTAAATACGGCTGTTAAGGCTTCTTCATATTCATCATTTTGTTCAAGCAATGAATTGTTGCGATATTTGCGCAACAGATTGACAAAATCTACCGGAGCAACTTTAATGTTCGAGGATAGAAAACGACCGCTTATTTCAAGGGCCAAGGGAAGACCCCGGCATAGCTTGGCGGTTTCTCTTGCCCGTGGTTTAACTCTGAGTGATTTATCAATTAAAAACTCCTGAGCAGGTTCAATTTCCAGAGCCTCAACATTAACTTCGAGGGCTTCTTCAATTCCAAGCTTTTTCTCAGTGGTAACAATCAATAGCCAGGATGCAGATGAAGCTGGCTTTAGTTCTTTAACTTGTTCTAATGAGTTCAAATTATCCAGAACTAAAACACCTTGGTTTTTTGCCAACACAATCTGGTACAGCTTTTTGAGTTGGGTCAAATTATCGGGAATGCGCATTGTGGGTCTGATTGAGAGAATAACCTGCACCATGGCATCTTTAATAGAGAGCGATTCTTCTCCCATTCCGTCAAAATCAAGATAAAATAAAAGGTTCTGGTAATTAAATTTGTATTTGTTGACTATCTCCAGAGCCAAAGCAGTTTTACCAGCACCTGGTTTCCCGTACAGCTCTATAATTGATGTTTCTTTGCTGATAGCTTTGAATAGGTCTATGAGGGTTTGGTTGCGGCCAAACAAAGACTCTGAACGAGGAACAATAGGGACCCGGCATAATTTCTCTTTAAGTTCAGTTTTGGTTTTTTCTGCCTTCAAAACCCACTGGGCCAGTTTTTGGGGAGAGCTTCCATTTGTATTGCCTGAATTATCTTTAATTTCAGGTTTTGGGTCTGAACTTTGTTCCGGAAGAGATTCTTTGAACTTTGCTGGGAAGAGTTTAGAGACTACAAAAATGACCAGTCCGAGCAATATAGTTAACACTCCGTAAGACATCATTGAATCTCCCGGTTTAACAAAGTCTTTCCGCTCAAATTGAAAGAAGCCAACCTAAAAGAAAAAACACCAACAAAAATAATAGGTTGGAAGTTGCAATCAGATGCCGAAGTCCGATAGTTCATGAAAAATCAGCTTTTGGATTACAAAAAGTTTATACAAATGCCATTTAAACAGCAAACATTGTGCCAAATATACTTTTATATAACAGGAGGGAACCCCGGAGGCTGGCAGGTGGTTAGTCCAGTTTGTTGATGTTTCCCGATGCGTTGATGATAAAAATTTGCTCCATGAGGAGATCGTGGCGGGCAGTCGCCTGCCATTCTTCCTTGACTCCTTCACCACTTATGTAAACTCCGGGAAGGTCGAAGCTGTTTTGCAATATAACCGGGACCGTTTCTTTGCTACAATTTTCCTGGGGACCCTGATTTTCCCAGAGATGCAGGCAAGCCTGATGGAACCGGATCAAACTGCCATGCACCATCTCTTTCAGGGATTCATCGCGCACACTTGTATCAACAGGTCCCCGCCAAATGTTAATAGCTAAAAGTCCAAGCGCGAAGATCACACCACCGATCAACCCATTCTTGAACTTTTTGCTCATTGCCATTTAGCTTCTATTCTTCCTCCCAGGTTTCCTGAATGAATGAGTAGGTCCGATGGGTCAGATGACAATGTTTGCATCCGGTTTTTCCGAGCAATCCAATATTTTTCCAAAATTTTCCAGGATTGGGTTTTGCGGCATTGAGTTCTGAGTTGAGACCGGCAAAGGCTTCATCTGCATCTTTGCCAACATAGAACCGTTTAACATCATCGGTAGTATGGCATTTCGAGCAAGTAGACTTCAGTTCCATAAAACGGGACTTAAAAGTTTTTAAAGCTTTGGCCGAACGACCATATTGACCTTCACCAAAATTAACCGTGACACCCTTGAAAGAAGAAGAAATTTTACTCATATAATCATCAAACTCCATTTCTTTTTCGCTGATAGGGTCGGTGACTTTAATTTTGTGAAAACTGGGCCAGTGAAATTTGGTCCATACCGCTGCCTGATGTTTTTCATGACATTTACCGCAGGTTTTGCCGAGTCCTCCAGAGGCTTTGCCAGCCTTGGCTATGTCATGGGTTTTAGCGGCTGCCGCGAACTCTTCCGCGGCTTTAATGTCAAAAAGCTCCTCCCATTCCGGAACCATCTCTGAAGTCTTTTTATATTCCTCTACAAGTTTATCAGCGTGTTTATCGACATTTTCGAAATCTTTTTCTTTCAGATTCACAAACACCCCTCCAAAATGTGTGCTCATTTTATGCATTTGTTGAATCCACTTTGGTTGTTTGCTCTCTGGAGGATAGTATTTTGACAATGATTTTGGTGGTTCCTTTATAACCATATCTTTAGCTTGAACTGGTAGTACTAAAAAGAAAAAGATTGCAATTAGTAAAGAAAAATTTCGAACTGAGTTCATAAACTGTCTCCATTTACGAGATAAAACAAATTTTACAGGGCACTTCTAAACATTGTCTTTGGCCATGAGCGACCCTTGTGAAATAAAGGGTCGCAAGTTGCCATAAAGTAGAATCATCGAATGATTAGAGGTCTCCTGAATTTATAAAAAGTTTAATTGAAAAAGGTTGTTACAATCAAATGATAACTTGTCAGGGCTGAACGGTTTTTTCCCAGACCAGTTCTTTTTCTTTGGACCATGCCGGTTGATATTTTAAGGCGATGCCTGCTTGAGCCACCGGATCGAAAAGACGGTAGCGGAATTTTAACTTCTTATTATAGGGTAAAGCTGTTTCCTGCTGGGGAGCGATAATCTCTTTGGCCTGATCAACCTTTTCCCCTTCTGAATTAAAGAATGTGATGTATAGATAAAGTCGAGGGTCACCGTTATCTGCCGTGGGTACCCAATGCGGCACAGTTTTATTTAGCAAACTTAAATTAAAAAAATTATTCTTAAATTCAGCCTCCATTTGTATATCTTTTTCTGTTATGTCGCCATGTAGAAACTTGTGATTCCCAACCCACTTTTTTTTATGTAACAGGTTTAAGGGAAACTTTTGTGTCAGCCGGTCTTTGGTGCGAGGCATATGGCAGTCCTGGCAGGTTTCTTCTATTCCTGTTGCCTTCCATTCCTTAAATGTTTTCTGGTGACAGGAACCACAAAGTTTGGAGTTTACGTAATCCGGATTTCGGTGCGTGGGGTGTGGAGGAGCGATGAGATCATAGGGGCCGTTCATTTTCCTATCCACAAAATGACAAGAGACACAATAGATACCTTCATCGCGCCGGTCCAGCCTTGGGCTGGGTTTTTCTCCGGTTACAGATTCTGGGATATGGCAGGCCAGGCATTTTTCCTTTGTGCGGTTTTCAGATGCTTCAATATAAGTCTTGCTGGTCCAGGAGATGGAATGCCGACTTTCCTTCCAAGCCTCATAAATATCTTTGTGACATTCTGAGCAACGTTTGGCTTCGGGACGTTCCGAAAGTTCTTTTTCGCGAACAAGCTCCAGGGCGGACTCGGGAATCCACTCAAACTTTTCGTTAATAAGAAAATAGGTGATTGAAATTCCAGCGACAGCAAAACAACCGAAAGCAACCAGGAGGTTTATAATTCGTTCTGACAATTTCATCAATGGAGGAGTTGGGGAAAACTTATTGCCCCTTCAGTGAACGAAGTTTCAGTTCTTATCATAGACACTTAGTTTTTAAATAAATTTAGATATTGTGAATAAGCAAAAACCCGATTTCTTTTTCCCCCAGTTATTTCTTCTACAATTCCTATTTCTAAAAATTGATTTAACAAGGAAATAGCAGACTTGGCGGTACAGCTCAGATGTTTTTTTACCATATTGCTATTTAGGTAAGGGAGGTCAAACATATACTCATGCAAAACCAAACCCTGATTTCGGCTGCCTATTTTAGTTATGATTAACTCCTTATGATTTTTTTGCAAATCCATTATATTTTTGGCTGTCAAGGCTGCTTTATGACTTACTTCAATGACACCGTTTAAAAAAAACTCAAGCCAGCCTTCCCAATCTCCTTTATTTCTTATTGCCATTAGCCTGTCGTAATACTCTGAACGATTAGCTTTCAAATAATAACTTAAATATAACAGAGGTTTTTTTAAAATATTTTGTTGGCACAAAAGGAAAGTAATTAATAGGCGTCCGAGGCGACCATTTCCATCTAAAAAAGGATGAATCGTTTCAAATTGAGCATGGGCGATTCCACAATGGATCAAAGCTGGGTATGTTTCAGTATTATGGAAAAACTTTTCTAAGTTACTTAAAGCCCTATCCATTTCATAAACAGGAGGAGGTACAAAGATGGCTTGTTCAATATTGAATTGATCATTTCCTCCTATCCAGTTTTGACTGTTGCGAAACTCCCCGGGTGTTTTATGACCACCACGCGTGTTTGTCATGAGCCTTTTATGCAATTCCTTAATTAATCTGAGTGATAGAGGGATGGTTTTCAAGCGTTCCAAACCATAATTCATAGCGTCTATATAGTTTAGTACTTCTACTCTATCATCTCCGGGTTTTTTCTTTTTTTCGGCTTCAAACTTTAGAACGTCTTCCAAAGAGCTTTGTGTTCCTTCAATTTGTGAACTCAAAACGGCCTCATGGCGTACATACATAGCTACGAATAAATCTGGATTAGGAAGGATGTAGGATATCCCATCAAGGCGTGCAAGGGCTCTATCTGCTTCAGATAAAACTTTATTGAGCTCTCGATTTATTTTTATATCGGGTTTGTGGGGCAAGAGCTCAGGGATAAATGCCTTATAGCCTCCGGGTTGCGTTATATATTTACCAGTTCGGTTAACATGGGCCATCCAAATTCTCCGTTATTTTACTTTTATAAAATATATTTGTTTCCAGGTGAAATATTAGCATACCCACCCATATTTACCAAAGTGGTAAATATGGGTGGGTGTTTGAGGCTATATTGTAAAGTTGGGAAATATAGAAAAGTATTTATAAAATAAGGAGTTTTTTTACTACAATATGTGGTGTTAGCAATGCAGTTTTGTTCAATATATGGGTTATTAAATGCCTCAACGGGGCCGGAAAAGGTGATTAGTCAGAAAAAGTTATAGCTTAATCTGTCTCCAGCGACTCGCTGACTAGAATTGTTTGAGGAAGCGCAGATCGTTTTCAAAAAACAGACGGATATCGTTGATTCCATATTTCAGCATGGAAATACGTTCGATGCCTAACCCAAACGCGAAGCCGGTCCACTCTTCTGAATCGTAGTTGACGAACTTCAGAACCGCGGGGTCGACCATTCCGCAACCGAGAATTTCCAGCCATCCGGTTTGTGAACAAACTCTGCAACCTTCCCCACCACAAATCACGCATTGAATATCGACTTCTGCACTGGGGCAGGTGAAGGGAAAAAAACTGGGCCGGAACCGGACTTTCGTGTTTTTGCCGAATACCTCCTGAAGGAAAATATTCATAATGCCTTTTAGATGGCTGAAGGAAATATTTTTGTCGATCATGAGTCCTTCAATCTGGTGGAACATGGGTGTGTGGGATATATCGGAGTCACAACGGTAGACTTTTCCCGGTGCGATAACGCGTAAAGGGGGTTCGCTGTTCTCCATCGCATGAATCTGTACGGGAGATGTGTGGGTGCGCAAAACGGTTTCCCCTTCAACATAAAACGTGTCCTGCATATCCCGAGCAGGGTGATCTTTAGGTATGTTTAAAGCTTCAAAATTATAGTAGTCCGTTTCAATTTCAGGTCCTTCTTCAACCTGAAATCCCAAGGTCATAAAAATGGTGGTGATTTCCTCCATCACCTGAGTGATGGGGTGCAGGGTTCCGGTTATTTCTTTTCTTCCGGGCAAGGTGGTATCAAAGGTTGCGCTCTTGGAAGGCTGTGAAGATTTACCGAGCCCAGCTTCTTTTTCTTCAAGCTTGTTTTCAACGTGTTGCTTGAAATCGTTGATGAGTTTGCCCAGTTGCCTTTTTTCTTCCGGGGCAGCCTCACGCAGTCCTTTCATAAGAGCCTGAACACAGCCCTTTTTTCCCAGGAAATCTATACGTAGTTGCTTGAGAGGCTCTGAATCAGATTGGATGCGGGAGTCGAAATCCTTTCGGTGTTTTTCGATGGTTTCAATCATTTTCAGCTTGGAGTTCCTTTTCGGCAGGATCTACATGGCAACAATTTCTAACGCCAGGGAAATGGTTCGAGAAAACTATTATCCCTCCGGGGTACGTGTGGTATCACTAACCCTAACCTTCATGCGCGGCACAAGCAAACGCTTAGGAAAAAAATCACGTGCACATTGAGTCCAGCGTCACGCTGGTGGCTCCGCGCCTAGCTGAGTTGGGCGCGGGCGGTTTCGGTCAGGGCTTTGAAGGATTCCTGATTATGAATAGCCATATCAGAAAGCACTTTTCGGTCGAGTTCAATCTCTGCTTTTTTCAGGCCATACATGAACTGGCTGTAATTCAACCCTTCAGCCCTCACTGCGGCATTGATTCTGGAAATCCAGAGCCGTCGAAACTCGCGCTTTTTGTTTTTCCGGTCGCGATAAGCATAAGCCAAACCATGTTCAACAGCTTCCCGGGCTTTGCGAAAACAGTTGCTGCGCACACTGCGGTAGCCTTTGGCTAATTTCAAGATTTTTTTTCGTCGGTTTCGGGCAACAGTCCCGTTTACTGCTCGTGGCATTTTTAAATTCTCCTTTGGCCTGCATCATCACCAACACCAATGTGGCAATGTGTGTGGCTTTGCGATTAACCCTCTCTAGTAAGGGATCAAAGTTTTCATGCGTTTTGCATCCCCCGGTGCCATGATGGTGGATTTTCGCAGGTTTCTTTTTCTCTTGGTGGTTTTAGTTGTCAGGATATGGCTGGTGAAAGCACTGTTCTTGACAATCTTACCGGTGCCTGTTTTGCGGAACCGTTTAGCGGCACCTTTGTTGGTTTTCATCTTTGGCATTATTTCGCTCCGTATTCTATTTATTCTTCTTCAGGTTGCTTGTCATCCACAACCACTGGTTCGGGATCAGAAACGGGTTGTAGTTTAACGGCGCCGCCTTTTTTTGTCTTAGTGTTTTTCGGTGCCAGAATCATGACCAGAGTGCGTCCTTCCTGCTTGGCCTGCTGCTCAATCATAGCCACATCATCTGTAGCCTCGGCTATACGCTCCAGCACCCTCATTCCAAATTCACGATGGACGATCTCACGTCCTTTAAAGAAAATCACCACTTTGGCCTTGTCGCCATTTTCAATGAACCTGCGCACGTTCCGCAATTTAAAATCGAAATCGTGCTGGTCGGTATTAGGCCGAAACTTGACTTCCTTAAGGTGAATGACTTTCTGTTTCTTTTTAGCCTCGTGCGCCTTTTTGCTAATCTTGTATTTGTGTTTGCCATAATCCATGATACGGCAAACAGGGGGATTAGCATTGGGAGCAACTTCTACAAGATCCAGATCTCGATCTTGAGCCAAACTCAGAGCCTCTTCCGTCGGCATTACGCCGATCGACTCTCCGTCATCATCAACCACGGATACTTCTCGTACCCGAATCATATTATTGACACGCTGTTTCTTATTAATTTAAATACAACCTTCTAAAAAAATTAATCATCAGACTCTATTGCTCTAGAATCTATGCCAGTTTTCAGTTCTGAAAGAAAGGTCTCGAAATCGAGGGTCCGGGTTTCTTTGGAACGACGCTTGCGAACACCCAGAGTCTGGGATTCAACTTCCTTATCCCCTAAAACGACCATATAAGGGATTTTCTGTAGTAGGGCCTCCCGTATCTTGAACCCAATCTTCTCATTTCGCAAGTCTTTTTCTACCCGTATGTCCGAATTTTCAAACCTTTGGGCCAGTTTTTCGGCATATTCGGCCTGATTTTCGGTAATCGTACAAAGAATGACCTGCACCGGGGCCAGCCAAAGAGGGAACGCTCCCGCATAATGCTCGACCAGACAACCAAAAAAACGCTCCAGCGAGCCCATTAAAGCCCGGTGGAGCATGATTGGCTTATGGCGTTGACCATCTTCCTCAATATAACTTATGTCAAAGCGATCGGGAAGATTAAAATCGACCTGCACTGTTGAAACCTGCCAATACCGGTTCAGGCTGTCCTTGATCTTGATATCGATTTTTGGACCATAAAAAACACCCTCGCCCGGGTCCACTTCGAATTCCAGTTTCTTATTGTTCAGGGCGGTTTCCAAAGCCTTGGTCGCCTTTTCCCAATCCTCATCCGCACCGACATATTTATCGGGACGGGTGCTCAAATAAATTTTGTATTCAAAGAATCCGAACGACTGCAGAATATAAACGATCAGGTCGAGAACCTTGGTGATCTCGTCTTCAATCTGAGTTGGACGGCAGAACAGGTGCGCGTCATCCTGGGTGAACCCGCGTACACGGAGCAGTCCATGCAGAACGCCGGAACGTTCATAACGGTAAACCGTTCCCAACTCTCCGAACCGCACCGGCAGGTCGCGGTAACTGCGCAACTGGCTTTTATAAATTTGAATATGGAACGGACAGTTCATCGGTTTCATAACATACTCTTTGCCTTCAATATCCATATTGGAGAACATGTTCTCCTTATAGAACTCAGTGTGGCCGCTGGTCTTCCACAGGTCGATCTTTGCCGCGTGCGGACTGATGACCATCTCGTAACCGTGTTTGAAATGTTCCTTCTTCCAGAACTCTTCCATCAAATGGCGGATGCGCGCACCTTTTGGGTGCCAGAGAATGAGTCCGGGTCCGATGTCGTCCGAGACGGAGAACAGGTCGAGCTCTTTACCCAGTTTGCGGTGGTCGCGTTTCTTGGCTTCTTCAAGTCTCTTGAGGTAGAGGCGCAGTTCCTTTTCCGTGTTCCAGGCGGTTCCGTAAATGCGTTGCAGAACCGGGTTGCGCTCGTCGCCCCGCCAGTAGGCCGAAGACGTGTGCAACAGCTTGAACGCCTTAATCTGCTTGGTCGATTCGACATGCGGACCGCCGCACAGGTCCGACCAGTTTCCCTGGCTGTAAACCGTGATCGCTTCACCGTCCTCAATCGAGTCGATGATCTCGAGCTTGAATTTTTCTCCCATGTCGCCGAACTTTTTGATCGCCTCTTCACGGGAAAGTTCAGACCGTTCGATTTTGAGATCCTGCTTGGCGATCTCCTTCATGCGCTTTTCGATCTTTTCCAGATCTTCCGGCACGAACGCCTTGTCACGGTGGAAATCGTAGAAGAACCCGTCTTCAATCACCGGGCCGATGGTGACCTGGGTACCGGGGAAGAGGTCCTGAACCGCCTGCGCCATCAGGTGGGCGCAACTGTGTCGGATAACATCCAACTCACTGGGATTTTTATTCGGTATCATAAGTTCAAATTATTTTCAGTGTATGTCATCGCTGTGTAGGTTACGTAATTCGTTGACAAGAATCAGCAAATTGTTTTGG
>CAYFNV010000028.1:0-45530 GCA_964344595.1 uncultured Nitrospina sp.
TAAATTACTATTAAAAATTATCAAAAAAGGGCCTCTTAACTAGTCATGAACCTTATTTTAATTCTGTGGGTATTTTGTGGGCAGGTTTATGCCGAACCTTTTTTCCAGGGTTCCGGCGAGCAGGAAGACTGGATGGGAACCTATTTTCAAGGTCGAAAAATGGGTTTTACCCGGGTGCAAACCCGATGGACTCCTGAGATCATTGAAGTGGATTCTAAAGTTTTTTTCCAGATAAGATCAGAGTCCATTGATCAGTCCACCACAATAAGTCAAAAGACTCGATTAGATCCGGACCTGAAATTTCTGGGTTTTTCACTCATACAGGAAATCACTGGTCATCGGCAACAAGTAGAAGGCAGAGTGGAAGGGAATCGACTGACCTACCGGGTGAAGTCACGGGGGTTTGATAAAGAAAAATCTATTGACTTGCCACCCGGCACGTTACCGTCATCGACCTTTCTTTTAAACTTGATGGCAAACGGTTTGAAAGTGGGACAAAAAGGAACCCTGCCCCTGTTCCTGGAGCCGTTTCAGATGCTGGTGGATTTGGACTACGAAGTTTTAAGAAGGGACAATCTGAAATATGAAGGCAAATCGGTTGATACTCTTGTGATAAGGCAGGAGTTTAGTGGCATCGAAACTACCTTGTGGGTGGATGGAAATGGTTCAGTGATCAAAGAAACCACCAATCAAGGTTTTGAATCGTTCAAGGAGCCTGCCGAAATTGCGCAAAAACTCGACGAACCGTTGACGGTCAGCAGCCTTATAACCATGAGTCGTGTAAAGCCCAGCCAACCTATAGACAAGCCGGGCCGGAAGAGAGAGCTGGTTTTTCACCTTAAGCCCCTACGATCTCCGGAACTTGTTCCGCAAGACCACCGGCAAAAAGTTCTCAGGTCAGAATCCCTGCCAAATGGTTTTTATCGTGTCACGTTGAAAGTTAAAACAGAACCGGAAACGATTCCTGTTCTATCAAGTGAGCACACGAAACCTATGCAGGAAGCAAGTTATCTGGAAGAATCTGCAGAGGTGCAATCTCGTCATCCAATGATCCGGGCTTTGGCAAAAGAACTCGCTGGAGATACGCTGAATCATTGGGAAGTGGCAAAAGACATCAACCGTTGGGTGTATCTCAATCTGGAAAAAGAACTGGTGGATACCGTCTCAGCACTGGATGCGTTGCATGAAAGAAGGGGCGAGTGCCAATCACATACATTTCTTTTTGCAGCATTATCCCGTGCATCAGGCATTCCTACACGCATTGTGAACGGACTGGTGTATTCGAAAGAATATGCCGGGTTTCTTTATCATGCATGGCCTGAAGTTTATGTGGGGGAATGGCGTGCTCTAGATCCGACTTTTGGCCAGGATGTTGTGGATGCCACCCATATCAAACTCACAGAAGGAACCAAAGATGGTCCCTTCGGCTTAATGGAGTTTGTTGGCAAGGTGGAAATTGACTGGTCGCCTGCCACTAGGCGTGGGGACAACTAGCAATAACTTTCCAGAACAGGCCAAGAGCAATCTCGGCTGAATAATCTGTTTTCACGATACCTCTGGAGGTAATCCGCTTCCCCTTAAAAATCAGTAATAAAAAAATATTTTTTGATTTTCTTCGTATTGATTTTTGTTTTTTGTTCGCCTATATTGAGGTTGGTGTCAGTTAGTGAAACCTTTATGTTTTACGGCCTTGAAAGAAAGTTTTTAGGGCTTTCCATATTTCGATTGACATACTACATCTTGTATAATATTTTGCTGAGCGACACAAAATATGGATATTTTGTGATTAGAATTACCCAGAAATTTTTCAAGAAAAAGTGTGGTTTGGGGAGAGCCGCTCTTTGAGTCTTTTGCTCATAACTTATTAAAATTGTTGAAATTATCTTCTTAAGCGAGGTGGAATGCGAATCGACCGGATTTTTACCCAAAGACCTGCCACCACAGAGTATCAAGATCCCTATGCAGGGATTAATTTTGTAGAGAGAGTTTCTAAAATTACCAATGCCAATGGATCTGTAGTTTCTGAGATCAAGAATGTTTTGGTGCCTGACAATTGGTCTCAGGTGGCAGTGGATATTATGGCGCAGAAATATTTCCGCAAGGCGGGCGTTCCTGCTCGGCTGAAAAAGAAATTTGAGCCTGGGTTGCCAGAATGGCTTTGTCCATCGGTTCCTGATGAAGAGGCTCTTAGTCAGCTTCCAGAATCTGCACAGTTCTCCCGCGAAACCACATCTCAGGAAGTTTTTCATCGCCTGGCCGGGTGCTGGACGTATTGGGGATGGAAAAATAATTGTTTCAGCAGTGAGAAAGACGCGCGCGCGTATTTTGATGAGATGCGCTATATGCTTGCGCGACAACTGGCAGCTCCCAATTCTCCTCAATGGTTTAACACAGGAATAAACTGGGCCTATGGCCTTGAAGGCCCGGCGCAGGGCCATTATTATTTTGATGAGGAAGTGGGCAAATTGGCAAAATCGCAAAATGCTTATGAAAGGCCACAACCTCATGCCTGCTTCATTCTTTCTGTTGACGATGATCTGGTCGGTGACGGTGGAATCATGGACTTGTGGAGGCAGGAAGCCCGCTTATTCAAGTTTGGGTCTGGAACCGGTAGCAACTTCTCTAATCTTCGTGGGGATGGTGAACCACTTTCTGGTGGCGGCAAATCTTCCGGGTTGATGAGTTTCCTGAAAATTGGTGACCGTGCAGCAGGTGCGATCAAGTCTGGTGGAACCACTCGGCGTGCGGCCAAGATGGTAACGCTCGACATGGATCATCCTGATATTGAAGAATTTGTTGAATGGAAAGTCAAGGAGGAGCGTAAAGTAGCAGCTCTTGCATCGGGAAGCAAAATGACCCGCCGGTGCTTGAAAGAAATCATCAAGGCTTGCTGGTCTAAGGATGAAGGTGAAGATACCCGTTTCGATGTTCAGAAAAACAAAATCCTGAAAAAAGCCGTCCGCAAGGGATTGGATTGCTTCATTCCGGAAAACTATATTTATCGTGTTATCCAACTGGCTCGACAAGGGGTCAAGGATATTGAGTTTGAAGAGTATGATACAAGCTGGACTTCTGAAGGTTACCTGACAGTGTCAGGACAAAACTCCAACAACTCGGTCCGACTAACCAATGAGTTTCTGCGCGCTGTGGAGTGTGACGGAGACTGGAACCTGACTCGTAGAACAGATGGTGAAACGGTCAAGACACTTCCGGCTAAAGATTTGTGGGAAAAAGTCAATCATTCAGCCTGGTCCAGTGCCGACCCGGGACTTCAGTTTCACACCACCATCAATGAATGGCATACCTGCCCTGAAGATGGACCAATCCGCGCTTCCAACCCCTGCTCTGAATATATGTTCCTTGATGACACCGCCTGCAATCTGGCATCAATTAACTTGATGCGTTTTTACAATGAAGAGAAGGGAGTGTTTGAGATAGAGGACTACCGGCATGCCTGCCGTCTATGGACCCTGACGTTGGAAATTTCAGTGATGATGGCACAGTTCCCCAATCAGGCCATTGCCCAAAAGAGTTTTGAATTTCGCACCTTGGGTCTCGGCTATGCCAACCTGGGAGCATTACTCATGGTGATGGGAATACCTTATGATTCTGAAAACGGCCGGGCTATTGCCGGGGCGATTTCAGCAATGACGACAGGTGCTGCCTACGCCATGTCGGCTGAAATGGCTGGAGAACTTGGGCCTTTCGCAGGATTTGAAAAGAACAGAAACGCTATGCTCCGGGTTTTGAAAAATCACCAGCGTGCGGCGCATAATGTGGAGGTTCATGAGTATGAAGGACTCACCGTATACCCTCAGGGTATTCAGGCTGAGCATTGTCCTTCCTATCTCCTTGATGCGGCCCAGAAAGAGTGGGCCGATGCGCTTTCTTTAGGGGAACGCAATGGTTTCCGCAATGCCCAGACTACCTGTATAGCACCTACGGGCACAATTGGGTTGTTGATGGATTGTGATACCACGGGTATTGAGCCAGACTATGCTTTGATCAAATATAAGAAACTGGCAGGAGGCGGTTACTTCAAGATTATCAACCAGTCGGTTCCCGGTGCGCTTAGAAGGTTGGGCTATAAACCTGATGAAATTAAAGATATTGTTGACTACTGTGTAGGAACGGGCAGCTTGGATGCGGCTCCTTATATCAACCGGGCTTCCCTGCGTAAAAAAGGCTTCACTGATGATGTTCTGGATAATATCCAGCTTGAACTGCCGATGGCTTTCGATATCAGTTTTGCATTCAATAAATTTGTTTTAGGGGAATCGTTCTGCAAAGATGTGTTGAAGTTAACGGATGAACAGTTGAACTCCGCAACCTTTAACATGCTTGAGCACCTGGGTTTTACCGATGAGGAAATCCAGTCGGCCAATGACAGTATTTGTGGAAGAATGACTGTTGAAGATGCTCCTCACCTGAAAGAGCGCCATTACCCTGTCTTTGATTGCGCTAACCAATGCGGAAAATATGGCAAGCGTTTTATTCGCCCCGAGGCGCACATCCGCATGATGGCAGCAGCGCAGCCTTTTCTTTCCGGGGCAATATCCAAAACCATCAATATGCCTAATGACTCCACCATTACAGATGTTGAGAGAGCGCATATGCTGAGCTGGAAACTGATGTTGAAAGGAACGGCTGTCTATCGCGATGGCTCTAAATTAAGCCAGCCGTTAAATAGTGTTGCGACAGATAGCTTTAACCAACTGAAGATGGAAGAAGATGCGCCGGCAATGCAAGCTGCCAAACAGATCATTGAAGTGGTGCGTGAACATAAGAGAAAAGCCCTGCCACACCGGAGAAAAGGTTATACCCAGAAAGCCTCTATCGGTGGTCACAAGGTTTATCTTAGAACCGGTGAATATGACGATGGAACTCTTGGAGAGATTTTCATCGATATGCATAAGGAAGGCGCGGCCTACCGAAGTTTGATGAACTGCTTTGCCATTGCGATTTCGCTGGGTCTTCAACATGGGGTTCCACTTGAAGAGTTTGCTGATGCGTTTGTGTTCACCAGGTTTGAACCGAACGGGATTGTTACCGGTAATAAAGCGATCACTATGTCCACCTCAACGATTGATTATATTTTCAGGGAACTCGCAATCACTTACCTGGGCAGGACCGATCTGGCCCAAGTGACCCCGGATGATTTGCGGGCTGATTCCATTGGAAAAAAAGATCAACAGTCCAGCGATGATGAAACAGTATTTGACCCTGGTGATTCTTCAGACAACTCATCATTATCTGAAAATCCAACAGCGGTTGAAACTTCTACGAAAACTGAAACCGTAGCTACTCCAGTCGTTGCGGTTCCTTCTAATGGAAATGGCAACGGAAACGGAAATGGAGCGCTGGTTTATACAGCAGAGAAAAGCGCATCAGTTGAAACAGCGACAACTACGGCAGTGATAGCTAAACTTAAAGGCTATGAAGGTGATGCCTGCCAGGAATGCGGAAGCTTGACATTGGTTCGAAACGGAACTTGTTTGAAGTGCATGACCTGTGGAGCAACATCGGGTTGTTCCTGATTCACCACCCCGCCTGAATAGATTGTTTGCAGGAGTTCAGCCAGCGAGTTCTTCGCTGGCTTCTCTTGTTTTTGGCCTTGATTTATCTTTTTTGCTCCAGAGATTTTGCACACCGAAAACCAAATGTCGGGTTGTTCATTTTTAGATCGACATGATTACGAAATGAAATGCGTGCCTGATTTTTACCGCTGGTCCATCCTCCACCTTTAACAATGCGGGTGTCAGGCTGGGGGAGTGAAGATTTTTTACTATCCACCCACTCCCAGACGTTTCCTGACATATCCACAAGTCCGCTTGCACTGGAACCTTTCAAAAATGAGCCGACAGGAGCTGAATAAAGATACCCATCTTCTTCTCCCCTCAAATTCGAATGTTTCGGAAGAAATACCTCACCCCATGGGTAAGAGAAATTGTTGGTACCTCGCGCCGCTGCCTCCCATTCCTCTTCTTGTGGAAGTCGTTTGCCTGCCCACCGACAATACTTGCTTGCCTGGATCCAGTTGATACCCATTGCCGGGCAGTCTAGGCACTCTTTTCCGTTGGTGAATAGCTTTTCATTATAGCTGGGTTGATATGTGCGAAATTGGGAGACTGTAATTTCTGCCCGGTCAATGTAAAAAGCTTGCAGGATTGTAAAAGAAGGTTCTTCTTTGCCAAGAGTTCCACGTGAAGGAAGTTGCATTTGCCCAGTTTGATATTTGCCAGCATCGATCAGGATCATCAAGGACTTGTCTTTTTCATTCAATATGGTTGGCAGTTGAGAGGAATTCACCGAACTACGTAAAACGGAGGTCTTTGGCTTGAGAGTGGATTTTGGTTTTTTTGGAGAAGACTTTTTAACAGATTGCTCTACCGGATAAGCTCTTCGATATCGTTTGCGGTGCTTCTTGGCTGGGGCGCAGGCGCTGACCCAGGCAAACAGGAAGATGAAGAGTATTAATAGTCTCAAGGTTTATCCTTGTTCAAGATGGAGTCCATTTCACCTTTAAGTCGACGATACTTCTCAAAGCTTTTCTCGGCTTCTTCTTTTTTGCCCATTAGTTCGTAAGTGTAGCCCAGGCTGTACCATGAATTGTAATGGGTAGGATCCAACTGAATGGCGGTCTTGAAAGCTTTCTCAGCCTGTTCATACTTTTTTTCCAGATTATAGATTCCCCCTAACCCATAATGCCCCTCAAGGTTTTTAGGGTCTTTTTTCACAGCGTTTAAAAAGGACTCCCCGGCTTTGTCATATTGTCCTGCATTAGAAAACTCAATTCCCTCCTGAACATAATATTGGGCACTCTTGTTTTCTCCACATTGGGTTAAAATCAGTCCTGTTAAGATAATGATAAAACTTTTCAGGTAGAGTGAGTTCATAGAAGGATCAGTCAAAATTTGAGGAAAATAACAACATTGATAAACGCATTCAATATAACACCAATGTTTCTTCCCTCTTATAGAAAAAGTCATGACATTATCTGATTTGATCTTGTTTGTCGGAGTTGCCGGACTCCTGCTGGTTTGTTGCGTCATGGGGTTTTTCTGGAAAGAGATAAAAGTGATTGTCCGTTTTTGGCGGTTTGTAGATTCCCGGCGTAAACAATTCTGTGGCAGATTGGAAGAAAATAATACATCCGAGGAGTATCGCGCGTTAGTGTTAGTGCTGGATGCCAGTTCCGATAAACAGGAAGATAAAGAGAGTGGAATCGAGAGTATCGTGCCGGATACCTTGCGACTGATCTATGGCATAGCCCATATTTATTACCCTGAAGAAAAAAAACCACTTGAACAAGCACGAATCGGTGAAGTTCTCACAGCGATTCGGGAAATGAATCAGCAGATTTTTAAGTTGCTGGAGTTTTCTGGTATCGGCATTGTGTCACAGTTTCGTCTGCGTGAAGTAGTGCCTTGTTCAAATAAGGAAATGAATAATGCGGATACAAACCAGACGCACTTTTTTGGAGTGCGTTCATGGTTGTTAAATTGCATGGTAATTCGACCACTCCAACGTCTATGGGTATTGATGATAGGGGAGGCTGCGATTAAAGTTTATGGTCGGCAACGGACCGATGAAACCCTTGAGCCGGAAGCTTTACTGGACGAAATGGATCAGTTGCAGGAAGAAGAGGGTCTGTCATTACCCGATGAAGTTCGTGCCATTGTAGAAGCATCAAGAAGAAATATTTTGCTTTCGGTGAAGCCCCTGCCTTATAAGGATGTTGAGTCCCTTTACATGTCTTTGGTAAAAAACATTGCCCGGTTCTGGCATCCTCAATCTTCAATGCCTTTATATGAAGTTACTGTTTTTGGTTTACTGAAAAGCCTAACTGGTTATTTGGATTGGGCAGGACGGTTGAGCGAGAAGCCTGTGCTGAACAAAATGCTTGATTTGAAAATATCCTATTTAACAGGGGCCAAAGAGGTGGCAACCCCATTTACAGATAATCAGTTTTTTGACTGGGTTAAGAAGTACCAGGTAGGACGAGCGGCTAAATGGGGAAAGTCAATTTATAAAACACTGCAAAAAAAACAACCCGGAATCCTGTTTCGCGACGTAGCTCTGGGTGTCATTAAAGAAGGTGGCAAACGCTGGTTGATCTTGTATCTTCACGACAAAATCGCGGAAGAAACAAACAAGCTGTATAGAGTTCAATAATAGGGCAGTTAGAGCACCATCCTTTCATGCCGGATACAGAGGTTCGATTCCCATTGGGCTGCAAACCGTATTCAATAACTTGGGAGATTTTGATAACAAGCTTTTATTCAAACCGCAGGATTTTTTTTATCTCAATAGCTTTGTTATTTTAATGGGGTAATTCTGTGGGGAATTTAAACTTGGATATTTTTCTATAATTTTTGCAAATATGCTGTAAGATTTTCACCTGAATTTTTAAGGCCGAGTTTGTTCCTTATATTCGCCCGATGATTGTTCACCGTTTTTATAGAAATGCCCAGCCTAGAGGCTACTTCTTTGCTTCTGAAACCATTTTTGATCAAGCTGCATACGACACTTTCTGTAGCGGACAGATCTTTGGTTTTGATTCCAAATCCAGAAAAAATGTTTTTTAAATTGTTTTCTAACAGTTGGTAAATCTTTATATTGGGTGAGCCGGTTTTGATCAAATCAGATAGAATGGGAAAAACCAGCTTGGTCAAATTTAATTTAATGACTTCTTCAAATTCTTCTCTTTTGCTGTCGTATAAGTTGAAGACCTCCCTTATCGTGGATTCTTTTTTCAAAATATCATTTTTTTGTTGACGAAAATGTGATCTGTATTCTCGGGCAAGAGACATTGTGGTTTCTTCCAAGCGTTTAAACTCTGTAATATCTACCACCACCCCGACAGATTGGTAAGTATCACCCTTTTCATTTTTCAAAGGGAACCCGCGGTCCCATACCCAACGAACTTCTCCGTCAGGTTTGATAATACGGTACTGGCCATCAAACGTCCCGTTTTGACTCATCTCTTTGATTTTTTTTCTTATAGTTTTGATGTCATCTTTATGTATAGGGTCTAAAAAGGATTTTGGTTCTTCGTATAAACTGGAGCAGGTTTTCCCCCAGATTTTCTCATAGCTTTTGCTGACATAGGTCATCTTCGACAAATCCGGAGGCGCTGCCCAAAAGACGCAATCTAAGTTCTCAGTTATTTGCAGACTAATTAGTGCATCGCAGTTTTTGCATTGATCTTTTAGTAAGCCAACATTCAATGTAGTTAGTCCTCGGAAAAAATATGTACAAAAAAAATGTACAGAAAATATGTACAAAATTTTATTTTGGTTGGTTTGTATTGTCAATGGCTTATCCTGCATGTTCGGTTATGCAAAAGAGAGAAAAATAGTTATTGTTATGCCAATAACATAGATGCGAGTTTATACTTGCCAGGTTGATAAATTTTTGATGTACAGCCTTATTTTAAGATCTTCTGCATTTTATGCGTGTTTCAGCATAAATCATACTCTGATTCTGAAAGCCAATTTCAATATTTTGCTACCAAAATATAGTGGCAAGCTTTAATGCCTATTTTAGATAGGCACTTTATGAGTATTGCTTTGTGGAATAAATTTAAATAACGTTTTAGATATATTTTTTTTTACATATAGATATACATACAGAAACTTTGACAAGTATGAAAGTCGAACAAAATTTACTTTGAAACTAATCATTAAAAAGGGGAGTGGTGCTGGACTTGGTGCATATACTTTGCGTATGAAAACAAGCTGGAAGAATTAATTGAGGTGATAAGCCTGATAGGTTTTAAAGCTTAAAAATTCCTTTTAGGTTCGTTAGGGAGAAAACTTAGAAGGATATTTTTTTAAGCGTTATCCGAATTCTCACCAGGAGGATTAAATGAGCACATTTAATCAGGAACCAATACTGGCAAAATCTGGTTTTCTAAACGTGGTTGGTGGTTGGAATGGTAAAAAAGGGCTATTGAAATCAGTCGATGGACTTACTCCCTACTTGGACAGTGTCCAGACAAATGTTCTGGTTGCAGATTCAAATTTTAACCTCATTTATGCTAATCAAAGTGCTCTCCAAACTCTAGAATCAATCAAGGAAAGAATTTTTGACGAATTTAGAGTTTCCTTGGACGAATTTGTCGGCGGTTCTATCCATCGATTTCATAAAGACCCTCAGAAAATAGAAGAGATATTGCGTAACCCTAGAGCTTTGCCACATACGACAGAGTTTAGTTTTGGCGAGGTGACCTTGAAAGCCACGATCAACGGAATTCCCGGTTCGAATGGTGTTATCTCCGGTTTCATTGTCAACTGGGATGATGTGACCGAGGTGAATATTACCAATCGGGCTATGAACCGGGTGAACTCGATGATGGAAAATGCCCCGGTGAATGTTTTATTTGCGGATGCTAAAAGTTTCCAAATTACATACGCCAACCCTGCTTCAATAAAGACTCTTAAAACACTGGAGCAATACCTCCCCTGCCGGGTAGAAGATTTACTGAACCAGAGCATTGATATTTTTCACAAGAACCCGGAGTATCAAAGGAAGCTTCTTTCTGATCCTCAAAATCTTCCTCATAAAGCACAAATACAAGTTGGACCAGAGATACTCGACCTTCTGGTCAGCCCAATTTATGATGAAAACAAAATTTACCTAGGGCCCATGGTTACCTGGGACGTTATCACCCAAAAACTGAAAAGCGAGAATGAAGTAGCCAAAGTCAATTCAATGATGAATAACACTCCAGTGAACGTTCTTTTTGCAGATGCTGAAACCTTCCAGATCGCCTATGTTAATCCTTCTTCCATTAAAACTCTTAAAACCCTGGAACAATATCTTCCTTTGAGAGTGGACCAGATATTAGGCTCAAGCATAGATATTTTTCATAAAAATCCTGCACATCAGAGGAAACTACTTTCTGATCCGGCCAATTTACCTCACCGAACTCAAATCCAGGTAGGTCCGGAAACGCTCGACCTTCTGGTCAGTGCCATTTATGACAAGGATAGAAATTACCTGGGGCCCATGGTTACCTGGGAGGTTATTACTGAAAAACTGGCTATGGAAGAACGCGAAAGAGAATCCAGCAAAAAAATGAAGTCTGTTCTTTCAAATGTTGCGGCAAATTCACAAACCCTTGCGGGTGCGTCTGAAGAACTGACCGCAACCAGTCAGCAGATGGCGGGAAATGCAGAAGAAACATCAGCTCAGGCTGGGGTAGTTTCAGCCGCATCTGAAGAAGTCAGTACGAATATTCAGACTGTTGCAACAGGCACGGAAGAAATGTCTGCCAGTATTAAGGAAATTGCTCAGAGTTCAACAAAAGCGACAGAGGTTACCAACAATGCAGTGAAATTGGCAGAATCAACAAATAAAACTGTGGCGGCCCTGGGGGAGAGCTCTAAAGAGGTCGGCCAGGTTGTGAAAGTAATTACCTCGATAGCCGAGCAGACAAATCTTTTAGCTTTAAATGCAACGATAGAAGCCGCCCGTGCAGGAGAGGCGGGAAAAGGATTTGCTGTTGTGGCGAATGAGGTGAAGGAGCTTGCGAACCAGACTGCCAAAGCTACAGAGGATATTAGCAATAAAATCCAAACCATTCAGAATGACACAGAAAATGCTGTTGCGGCTATAGGTGAAATCAGCGAAGTCATAAATCAGATCAGTGATATTTCCAATACGATCGCAAGTGCGGTAGAGGAGCAAGCCGCAACTACCAACGAAATGGCTCGAAATGTGAGTGAGGCGTCCAAGGGTTCGCAGGAGATAGCGCAAAATATTACAGGAGTTGCAGAGGCGGCAAAAAGCACTACTGAAGGGGCTCAGGATACACAGAAGGCTTCGGCAGAATTATCAACATTGGCTCAGAGCCTGCAGGATATTGTAAGTCAATTTAAGTCAGATTGATTTTTTGTGCGAATCTCAGATTGTTTCTGAGAAACAAAGGTTTATCGAACAAATCATTGAGGACCTAATTGAATGACCAAAAAAGAAGTGGAACGCCTTAATAAGGTGAAGACCGATCTTGAAAAAATCAAATCTAAATTGTCTTTCCTTGAAAAAATTTTTCATGATCTTGTTGGGGACAGCAGTACAAACAGGAAACCAAGATTGAAATTTGATATTAAATACTTTGAGAAAGGGGACCTGAATTAATAGGGTAGAGCGAGGGCTCAAACGAACGGATATTAAATTGAGTGGTTATCGGGATCAACGCAAGAATTAAAAAAATATCTACTGTTTGCTGGGTGGAATATACCCCCTGTTCCTTCACGGTTTTTTGTTGTGCTAGTGATTGGTACATAACTCACAAGGAATTGGTCAAAGTTTCTAAAATGTATCCCGACTGTCAATACAATAGAACAATACTCATTGTAGATGTTGAGCCCAAACACCTTTCGCTGATGGAAGAAATTCTCACTGGTAAAGGTTTTGAAGTCATTTGCAAAAGCTCCGGCAAGGAGGCAATAAAATTCTTGAAGGAGAGAGGTGCCATAGCAGTTATATTTGCTGATTTTGATGTTGGTGAAATGACAGGTATTGAATTGTTTAAATGGGTGAGGATAAATTATCCAAATACTTACGGAATATTACTAAGTAGTGAGTTAGAGGTGAAAGTTTTATTAAAGGATCTAGAATTAAATGAGATTCTGTCTTTCATCAGGAAACCCTTTAAAAATCATGAAATCGTATCCCAGGCTGAAAAAGGAGTGAGACATTTCAATAACAAAAAATTAAATTAGGAATCGTAAGTAGCAGCTTAAGAGACCTTAAGAGTTATGAAAATTTTAAATTCTCATTCTACAAATGAAAATACAATAATAGGCCAGGTTCATCTTCAAATTGGAGAAGATAGGCAGCTTAAGCAACTGTTTCATCCGATTATCAATGTTTACATGGCTGTTGAGCAAAGTAAAAGCCCGATCATGATTACTGATAAAAGGGGAATTATTCAATACGCAAATAAAGCCTTTATTGCGGTTAGTGGTTATTCGTATGAAGAGCTGATTGGGGCTAACCCATCCCTTCTTAAATCTGGGGCGCATCCAAAGGAGTTCTACCAGGACTTGTGGAAAACAATTCTGTCCGGGAATGCGTGGCAGTCTGAAATATGTAATAAAAATAAAAAAGGAAAGTTGTACTGGGAATACCAAAGTATAAGTCCGATAAAAGATTCCTTGGGCCAGATCACCGGTTTCCTGGGTATAAGATTGGATGATAGTAAAAGAAAGGCCTACGAATACCAAATTAAACAGTTGATGGAGAATTTGCAGAAAAAAAATATAGATATTAAGAATTATGCAAAAGCCATGGAAGCAGCCAATAAGCAGCTTAAAAAATTTTCGAGTCAACTACGAACCAAATATGAAGAGATGCTGCACTTTTTACATACAATCTCGCATGATTTTCAAGCACCTTTGAGGAAAATTTCTATTTTTAGCGATTGTTTGGAAGAAGAAGAAAAAAAGAAACTAGGGAAAAAAGGAGTGGATTATCTGATGCGTTTGAGATCTTCCGTGAGTCGCCTGAGTGATTTAATGAATGGGCTTATTATTTATAACCAGATCGGCTCTCCCGAAAAGAGACATATGAGCCCTATTAGTCTGAATATAATTGTCCAGGATGTCATCCAGGACTTGGAGATTGACTTTCAGGAAAATAAGGGAAGGTGCGAAGTAGAAGATCTAGCCACTATTCAGGCAAGTCCTTTTGAGTTAAGGGGGCTATTTCAAAACTTGATTGCCAACTCTTTAAAGTACTCTAAACCAAATGTTTCCCCTGTGATCAAGATAAGTGGCCAGGAATCTCCTGCAAGAAACGGATATTATGAAATCTGTATCGAGGATAATGGAATTGGCTTCGAAGATAAATATGCCGCACGTATCTTTAAACCTTTTGAGCGTTTGCATAGAAATGGTGAATATGAGGGAATTGGTATGGGGCTCACTATCTGTAAAAAAATTGTGGAACGTTTGGGAGGGGAAATTGATGTGAAAAGTAAAGTTAATGAAGGGACAACTTTTATTATCACGCTTCAAACAAATCAACCAACTGACGAAATGATAGGTTAGGGGCAGCCTAAATAAAACGCTTAATCGATAGTTTGTAAAAGCTTAGAAAAACTCCGGAAAACTTCTGACATAAATCGCATTTAAAATATAGTGGCTCACAACTATGTGCGAAAGCCTTTTTTGAGCTTTGTTAACCTTCACCGTTCCATTCTCAATTAACCAACGATCGATGGTTTTAATCTAATTCATAATTTAACTTGTAGTCTTCGGTCAGTTCGAGGTTTTGGTTACTTTTGTGCAGGATGGAGTTTCCACAGACCAGCATTTCAATTTCTGTTCCCATGAAGCATTTGAATGCATCTGTCGGGGATGCAACGATCGGCTCTCCTCGAACATTAAAAGATGTGTTAACCACTATTGGACAACCTGTCAGTTCTTTGAACCTGGATATTAACGAATGAAAAAGCGGATTGGTTTCTTTGTGGACAGTTTGTATACGTGCTGAGTAGTCAATATGGGTTATTGCTGGAACTTCTGATCGTTTAATATTCAGCTTGTCAATCCCGAATAATTTTTTTTCGTCGTTCGTCATTTCTCTGCGGAGAGATTTTTGGACATCAGCGACCAGGAGCATATAGGGGCTGTCGTAATCTATCTCGAACCAGTCAGCGACATCTTCACGTAAAATGGCTGGAGCAAAAGGTCTAAAGCTTTCTCGATATTTAACTTTAAGGTTGAGTGTTTTCTGCATGGTTTCTGAGCGAGGATCGCCCAGTATTGAGCGAGCTCCAAGTGCTCTTGGCCCAAACTCCATGCGTCCCTGGAACCAGCCGATGGCTTTGCCATCTGCCAACGCTTGTGCAGTTTGGTTTATTATTTCATCCTCAGAAAATGTTTCAAAGATGGCTCCGCATTGTGTAAGTTCCCCTTTGATTTCGTTTTGCTCATACTTTGGCCCGAGATATGCGCCTTGCATATTGTCAGAGGAATTGACTTTGCGCTCTTTGCCAAGTTCCATATGCCATGCTGCAAGTGCAGCTCCAATTGAACCCCCAGCATCACCGGCTGCGGGTTGAATCCAGATGTCCTTAAAGGCACCGCTTCTTAGGATTTTACCATTAGCTACGCAATTCAATGCCACACCTCCAGCCATGCAAAGGTTTGGGATGTTAAATTCCATTGCAAGGCTTTTAGTAATACGCAGAATAATCTCTTCAATTACCGATTGAACAGATGCTGCTATGTCCATGTGGAATTGTGTTAGAGGATCATCTTCGGGTTTTCGCACAGGTTCACCAAAGAGATTCGCGAACTTCTCATTAGTCATTGTTAGACCCGTTGTGTAGTTGAAGTAGCTCATGTCCAACCGAAATGAGCCATCATCCTTTAAGTCTATAATCTTTTCGAGAATCAGATTTTTGAATCTGGGTTCTCCATAAGGAGCAAGGCCCATGACTTTATACTCACCACTGTTGACCTTAAAGCCTGTGTAATAGGTGAAAGCCGAATAAAGCAGGCCAATGGAATGAGGGAATTGAATTTCCTTAACTACTTTTAGGTCCTTGCCACGACCTATAGAAACCGTTGTTGTTGCCCACTCACCCACTCCATCCAATGTTAGTACTATGGCTTCCTCAAATGGGGAAGGGTAGAACGCGCTTGCTGCATGGCTCACGTGATGCTCTGAGAAGAGTAACTTATTTTTGTCTTCAAAATATTGTCCATGTTGTTCAAAGAATTTAAGCAGCATGCTCTTTTGAAATAATTTCTCACTTAGCCAGACAGGCATGGCCTTGCGGAAGGATTGCAAGCCACGAGGAGCGTTGGCAACATAAGTTTCTAAAAGGCGTTCAAACTTTAAAAAGGGTTTGTCGTAAAAAACAATATGGTCTATATCTCTGAATTGAAGTTTTGCTTCTTGAAGTACATAGTTCACAGCATTGACTGGATAGCCGGCATCGTGCTTTTTCCGTGTGAACCGCTCTTCTTGAGCAGCGGCTACAATAGCTCCGTCAACAATCAGCGCGGCGGCGCTGTCATGGTAAAATGCAGATATGCCGAGTATAGCTGTCACTATAGCCGTCACTTAAAATAATGTTTAATTGAAAGGTACAAGGTCACCCCCTTGATTGTGGGTAACTAAGCCGCCAAACAGTGCTATTAGGAGAATAAGTAGGAATCAACCAATGGTTTTTTCTGGATTTTATAAAAGACATTCAGTGTGTTCCTAAAACTGGTTTTTCATTGGCCCCATCTGCTCTTCACGCTTGTCCCAGTAAGTGTTGGAAGACTTGTTTAACTTTTGGCATAACAGGTCCTTACCTAAAATCCGCATTACAAGTCCAGTAGGTAAAACTGCAAGAAAGAATAACAAAGACATTGCTATAGGGTTTATGATGTTTCCCAGAAACAGACCAAAGCGGAACCAAAGTTTGTTGAGTGGAGCTAGCACTTTTGGGGTGACTAGGGCTAAAAAAATAAATACAGAAGCTACGGCAACAGCCCACAGTCTGAGTTGTCCCCCATCTAGCATAGGCCAGAAGGCGATGATCCAAAAGAATGTGGAGAATACTAGACCAAAGTTCCTCTCGGATCCTATCTTTAATTCAGCGTAACGGTTTGCTTCAGACAATGTGATCTCCGTAACAATCAGGAGCGATGACCCTATTAATCATAAGCATAGCATAAAGATTCATGGTTTAGAATTTTTGACAAGAATGTATGAAGTTCTCACTCCACTTGTATAAACATCGGCCCAGTGCGATGTCTTTTTCTGCTCAGGAGTAGCAAGATCACGATAGGTGCAGGGACGAGTCTTATATTTTTCCCAGTTGATTTGAGTATAATGCATCCCTAATGACTGGAACCAGATTTCCAAAAGTTCTGCTGTTGGTAGGGTGATGAGACTCAGGTCTTTGTCTCGATGTGGAAACGAATGGGGCAGTCGATAATCTTTTTTTTCCGGTTGGGTCAGGGCTGTTAGCATCATGGGTAGTTTGAGACTTTCTTCGTTCATAAAACTAAAAACTTCTGGCGCGTCTTTTCCCTGAATTGCGGCATAAGAGGCTGTGAAGGTATCGATCAATATTGTTTCTATTGCTACCTTTTGCATGAATTTCAGCAATCGATAAGGTTCTACAACATAATAAAGAGTGCCCAGACACAGCACGGTATCAAAACTTCCTTCCTTAAGATTTTCAAGATAACTGAATGCGTCATCAACCTTAAAGTTATAACGTGATTCATTGACCCCTGATTGTTGAAACAGCTCCTGACCCCGCTTAATGGTTTTTTCTTCCGTATCAACTCCCTGAACAAACTCTGCTCCCAGTTCCAGAGCCGAGTACATGAAGGTTCCCATATGCGATCCAATATCGAGGACCCTTTTGCCTTTTATACAATCCAGATTGCGGGTCAGAAGGTTGTCGATCCGGGCATTCAGACATTCAAAATTGTATGGAATAGCCCAGCGATTCTGCCGGGTTTCAGTGGTCAAAAAAGGGGAGTCCTCACCAATAATGATCGGTGTTTTTTTCATTGCTTTCCTTAAAAGACAAATTTTTTAACTTCCCCTCTTTTAAAGCAAGGTGTTTTATATGTAAAGCACCATTTTTAAAGGGGTTTATAGTGCATGAACGACTGGGAGGATTAATGTTTGATAAGCTATTGATTTTATTGGTTCAATCTGTTTTAATGCTCTATGTTATTGAAACTTTAGTCTTTATTTTCTGATAATTATATTGGAGAAGGCCAAAAAAACCAATTGCACATAACTTATTGAATCTTTTTGTACTGTCTCATTTGCATTCAAAGTGTACTGCTTTCTCGCTTGTTTTACTGCCAGGTTCACCCGATAATGATATGTTCCCAATTATATTAAAAAAACCTCAGGAGAGAGGATAGCCATGTCTTCTGTTACACAGGTTTTGAGTCCGCAAGCCGAGGAGTTGCAGGCTAAAAGGCGTGAGTTGGCAGATCTTAGGCGTGAGCTTGCTGATAAAGAACTTGAACTTTCCACTGAACATGCTCAATTACATCTTTTTGAACGCCGTTACCAAAGTGTAGTAGGCCAGTTGTATGCCGAGTTGGATCAGGTTAAGGCACAGGTTTTGGGACTGGCTTCCAAGCTTTTTCCCAAGGCGGAAAATTTTAGGGAAGAGGCGGAATCAGCTCGTGAACAGGCACGGGAGTTTAAGGAAGAAAATCCTGTCGTGGAAAATCCTGATAAAGAATTTAACCCACCTGAAAATTTGAAAAAACTGTTTCGGCGTGTGGCTAAAAAAATCCACCCTGATTTAGCTTCGTCTCCCGCTGAGCGTGAGCGCAGGCATGATTTGATGGCTAAGCTCAATCAGGCTTACGACAGTATGGATGAGGAAACGATTCGTTCAATACTGCTTGAGTGGGAGGTGCAAGAACCCGTTCACGAAAAACTGGAGCTGGGCGAGCAATTGGTTCAAGTGCTGAGCCAGGTTTCCCAGGTGCGAAAACGTTTAGTGGAAATTTCCAATGAGTTGGAAAACCTGAAACTGACCGAAATGTTCCAGTTGAAAGCAAATATCGAGTCTGCCGAATTGGAAGGGCGAGATCTGCTCCAGGAAATTGCCGATGATATTGAAGAAAAAATAAGAAAAACCAAATCTCAGATTAGGGATTTAGCATATGACTTTATTTAATAATTCGAACTGATGAATAAACCTGTTGCTTTAGAAAAAATTGAAAACAGCTCGGAAATGCATGCTTTACCGAGGAACCATGCGGATACCGCCAAGGGGCTGCCCGAAGTTTATTACAAAAATGGCAAAGGTGTTGTGGGCAGTGTGGATCGTAAAAAAATAGATACCTGGTTTCGTGAAGCCCGCCAGGGAAAACCCCAAGCCCAATATAATCTTGGTGTGGTTTATTTTAAGGGAGTAGGAGTTTCTGCTGATCATAAAGAAGCGTTTAAATGGTTTACCAAAGCTGCTGAAAAAGGTTCTGTACAGGGCCAGAGTTTTCTGGGGGTGATGTACGAAAATGGATTAGGTGTAGACCAGAATGATGAAACAAGTTTTCACTGGTACCAAAAAGCCGCAGAGCAGGAAGATGGTACGGCACAATTTAATCTTGCCAGAATGTACTATCAGGGAAAAGGCACCGACAAGTCCCTTGATGAGGCTGCGAAATGGTTCGAGAAGGCAGCGGAAAAAAATAACGATACCGCCCAGAATATGTTGGGCATACTCTATGAATATGGGGAAGGAGTTTCTCAGGACTATTCAAAAGCTGAGTCATGGTATCGCAGAGCGGCACTGAGTGGCAACGAAGCCGGGCTTTATAATCTTGGTGATCTTTATGAACGGGGAAAAGGGGTTATGGAAGATCCTGGCCGCGCCGCACGATGGTTCCGCAAAGCGGCTTTAAGTGGTCTGGATATGGCGCAATTTAAAATGGGAACCCTTTACTATTGTGGCGAGGGGGTAGACCATGCTCCAAAAAAAGCTTTACAATGGTTTTGTAGTGCTGCAGAACAGGGCCACCCGCATGCCAAGCATTTTCTCAAAACTACTTCTCTTGATTTTGAACCGACTGCTGAAGACCTGTACAAAAAGGGCCAGTATTTTTTTGACCAGAAAGAATATGAAGAAGCTTTTTTATGGTTGAAAAGATCCGCCAATCTTGATTATGACCTGGCACAAAACTCACTTGGACTGCTATACGATTATGGAAAAGGTTGTGACAGAGACCCGCTCATGGCGAAGGAACTTTTCCAAAAGGCTGGCGATCATGAGCAGGCTTTATTCAACTTGGGTATGCTTTACTTCCTCGGTGACGGAATTGGCAGGGATGAACAAATGGCATTTTCATGTTTTCAGCGTTCTTCCAAAGGGAATGAAACCCGTGCTCAGGTTTTTTTAGGTATCCTCTACGAGAACGGCAGAGGGATTACACAAGACCTCTCGCAAGCTGTGAGTTGCTATAGAAAGGCGGCATGGCAAGGAGATGCTTTTGCCAGGTTTCATTTGGCACGTATGTACTATCATGGCAAAGGGGTTACCTCGGATCATTCACAGGCATTACATTGGTACCATAAGTCCGCGGCACAAGGATACTCGTTGGCGCAGTACAACCTCGGCCGAATGTATTTGAATGGGGAAGGTTCTTCGATTAATGTCGACAAAGCTATTTATTGGTTTATGAAGGCTGCTGAGCAAGGTCATGATTATGCTCAATTTAGTCTTGGGAAGATTTTTTATGCCAGAAATGATGATGAACAGGCATTGTTCTGGTTTCAGAAATCAGCTGAGCAGGAAAATCATCTTGCCCAGAATCACCTTGGGCAACTTTTTGAAAACAAGGAGGATGGAGAAGCTGCTTATTGGTATAGAAAGGCTGCCGAACAAGGTAACCGACAGGCAAGTGAAAGTCTTGGTAGAATGTTTTTTGTTGGAAAAGGAGTGGATAAAGATTTTGAAGAAGCTGCGAAATGGTACAGAAAATCTGTTCCAAAAAATTCCGGGAATGAATTGAATGACCGTCCCGAAGGAAGAACTGATGTCGGATGGTTGCGTAAGGCAGCTCTAAAAGGACACGCACGAGCCCAGAGCAGATTGGGTGAAATCTATGAGCAGGGAACAGGTGTTCCCAAAAGCTACAAGGAAAGCCTTAAGTGGTATGAGCGAGCTGCCAACCAGGATGAAGATCAGGCCCAGTTCAATCTGGGTCGATTATTAAAATCCTCTGGTGTCATGAAAGACGCGTTGCTCTGGTTTCATAAAGCTGGCGAAAATGGCAACCCTCTCGCCCAGGAGGAACTGGGGCGTCATTATCAGGAAAATGCTGATGATGGTCAGGCATTCAAATGGTTTCGTTTGGCCGCAGAGCATGGTCACAGTTCGGCACAGTACCATCTTGGGCTGATCTACAGGAATGGACGGGGCACTCCCGTTGATTTTCAGGAAGCCATTCATTGGCTTCGGCGTTCTGCCGAGCAAGATCACTTATCTGCCATTGGCGCTCTGCATAAACTTGAACATTCCTTAAGAGTATAAAATCCCTGACAATATAAGTCTTCCACGGTAAGGTTTGACGCTTTAAGGCGACCAAAACTTGTGATAGTATTCCCTTATCAATCTATATATAACTATCTATATATTCAAATATAGTGATTGGGAGATTTATGGGGCGATACAAGACAATCTGCATTGGGTTTTGTTTGTTTTTGGTTCTGAGTTTGGTTCTTGAAACTTTTGTGGAAGCGGGATCGCGCATTCAAATTATTGGGTCGACCACAGTGTTACCGGTGGCTTCAAGGTCGGCAAAAAAATTCATGAAGTTTTCATCCAGCAGAATTCTGGTTAACGCCGGAGGATCAGGGGTGGGCATACACTCTGTTGCTGGAGGTCGTGCTGATATTGGGATGGCTTCACGGGGGATTTCTAAAATAGAGAGCGAACGATTTGAAAATGTTCACATGCAAACCCACCCAGTAGGGATTGATGCTGTAGCTTGCGTGGTATCGTCCGAAATTTACCAATCGGGAGTTCAGCAATTAACAACTAGTCAGATTGCCGGAATATATCTGGGGAAAATCCGCAACTGGAGTGAAGTTGGCGGGCCAAACAGGAAAATTCTAGTTGTAGATAAAGAGCGGCATAGAGGTACCCGACATGTCTTCATGAGATATGTTTTTGGTAATCCATTGCAGAGAACGCCGGGAACGCTTCTGGTAACAGGATCTAATAATGAAGAACAGGCCAAGATTGCTCAAAGTGATTCTGCTATTGGTATGCTGTCTTTTGCATGGATTAATGATGATGTGAAAGCGGTTTCGCTTGTGGATGAAGGTAAAGAAATTTTACCTACCTGGGAATCAGCCAGATTGGGTATTTACCCCATCATTCGTAAATTGAATTTTATAACCGCCGGGGAACCGAAAGGTGATGTTAAAGCTTTTATAGATTTTGTTAAAGGTCCGGAAGGCCAGCAAATAGTCAAAGATAGTGGCTACATACCTGTTGGAAGCTACCAGCAATGAGAACAGTTTTATTCCGACGTTTTTTCGATACCTTTCGTCTGGAGCCGTTAGGCTGGGTTTTTGCGGCAATGAATTTTGTTTTTCTTGTATGCGCCATGGGTCTTGGTATTTTTCTTATGCTTGAGTCGATCCCGATCCTGAGAACAGAAGGGCTGGGCTTTTTCTTAGGAGAAAACTGGTGGGTGGGTGAAACATATGGCGCCTTGCCTATGATATATGGCTCTTTAATCGTTACAGGATTGGCCGTATTTCTTACATTACCCGTGGCTCTTTCTGCTGCTTTGTTCACATCTGAATATTTGTCACCTTCTTTCCGAAGAGGAGTGAAAGGTGTCATGGAGTTACTGGCAGGTGTTCCGGGAATTATTTACGGTTTGCTCGGGGTTTCTTTTTTAGCAGTGTGGGTCAAGGATGCTTTGAACTTGCTTGACGGGAATACTCTTTTCACAGCGGGTTTTCTTCTTGCAATCATGATTTTGCCGACGGTCCTCACCTTGTCGGAAGATGCTATTCATTCGGTCCCTTCCGAATTCAGAGAAGCAGCCGAAAGCCTGGGCCTCACAAAACTACAATCTGCATTGCGTGTGGTCATACCTCAATGCTTACCTGGTATTGTGGGAGCGGTATTGTTGGGTCTGGGTCGTGCGATGGGAGAGACCATTGCAGTTATGCTTGTTGTAGGCAGTCTGGATAGAATGCCCGGATTAAATGTTTTTCTGTCGGGACAGACAATTCCTTCCAAACTTGGCCGGGAGGCTGCTGAAGCTTTGGGAGGCGGGATGCATTGGAATGCACTTATGGGTCTGGGATTAACCTTGTTTTTGCTGGTAGGGATTATAACTTTTTCGGGCAACTTGTTTATCAGGCGGAACTTTAAGTGAATGAATTGAAGTTAGAGAAAGTCGTGCTGGTATTAATGGGAGGCATCACTTTTTTCATTATTTCCCTGTTGTTTTCCATTCTGGGTATTATGTTCATTAAAGGATTACCGGCAATGCACGCAGGATTCCTCTTGGAAGAGTCGAGGGATTTTGGGCGCGCGGGCGGTATTATTTATCAGTTTTCAGGAACAATTATTTTGATGAGTGTCGCGGTTTTATTTAGTTTACCGGTGGCAATGGGGTCAGTACTTTTTCAGACAGAATATCTGGAGGCAGGTAAACTTAAAACTTTTTTAAAAGAGTTTAGCTATATTCTCAATGCTACTCCAACGATTCTGTTTGGTCTGGTGGGTTATCTGTTGTTTGGGGTCTATCTTGATACGGGTGTTTCATGGTTGACGGGTTCTTTGATCCTGGCTGTGATGATTCTGCCAACAATACAGGTGAGCATCCGCGAGGCGGTGGAAGCTTTACCAGAAAAGTATCGAGATGTGGGAATGGCATTGGGCCTTTCGCGGCAGAAACAAATTTGGCGCATTGTTCTGCCGCAAAGCTTTTATGGAATGGTGACAGGCGTTTTACTGGGGTTGGCCAGGGCAGCCGGAGAAACGGCGGCAATTATGTTTACTGCGACTACATTTTCAGGCATTCAACTTCCCCAATCATTTTCTGACCCGGTTCCCACTTTGCAGACACACATTCTGGTTTTGGCCCAGGAAGCGGCTAATCCTGAGTCCGTTGCACAAGCTTGGGGTGCTGGTTTCGTATTGTTGGGAGTCGTGTTTCTGCTGACATTGATGGCCTGGGTTTTCAGGGCCAGAATAGTTATGGAGTCAGAAGTATGATTCAATTCAAAAACTTTACCGCTGCTTACGGGGAAAAACAAATTGTAAGCAATTTGAATTTAAGTCTGCAGGAAAACACCATCACCGCAATTATAGGGGCATCCGGATCTGGAAAAACCACACTCCTTAGGACACTTTGCCGGATGAATGACCGGGTTAAAAATTTTTGTATAGAAGGAAATGTCCTGGTTGATGGGAAAGATATCTATCGACATGGAACAGATGTCTATGCGCTGAGAAGAAAAGTTGGCATGGTTTTTCAAAAACCCTGTGTGTTTCCAAAAAGTATTTTTGAAAATGTGATTTTTGGTGTTAAAGATAAGTTGGCTCGAAAAGAACATCCTGACCTGGCTGAAAAACTATTGCGAGATGTGTCTCTTTGGGATGAGGTTAAAGATCGGCTTGGAGAGAAGGCGACTACACTTTCCCAGGGGCAACAACAAAGGCTCAACCTGGCTCGAACTCTGGCGGTAGGTCCGCAGGTTTTACTGATGGATGAGCCAACATCCTCACTTGACCCCAAATCATCCGGGGTTATTGAAAAGCTGGCTCAATCTTTGAAAACAAATCGAACTATATTGTGGGTCACGCACCAGCAAGTTCAGGCCCATTCTATAGCAGACCGGGTTCTGGTCATCAAAAACCGCTCGGTTTCTCACATGTGACCTCTCGTGACCCGGCAACCGGGAGACCCTGTTTCCTAACCGTGGTGTTGCAGAATATGCAAGGCCTATCTGAATAAAAACTCCCCTCTTTGAACCAGCACCTTTATAATTAGGTCATTATATATTTTGTTTGAGGCAGGGATTGGGAAAAAAGAAAAACAAAAAGAAAAAAGAACCTTCATCCTTCAAGGGTGCGGGACTTTCCACCTTGGGAGAAAAACTCAAAAGCAGCAATCCCGATCTGGTGGAGCGGTTTGAAGCTATTCAGGGTATTGAACTGACAGTACCAAGATTGGTGCAGGTCATGGAAGATCTTCTGCCCTATCCCTGGGATGATATTGAGTTGTTTGAGGAGGCGATCAAACTCACTGCCCAGGGCTTTTATGGAGAAGCTGTTGCCGTATGTGGTGATGTCTTACGTGTCAGTCCCAATGCCTATCCCGCCTATCATCTTCTCGGACATATCTTTGGGGCGATGGGGAATCACAGGGAAGAGATTGAGCATTACCGCAAGGCCGTTCGGCTCAAACCCAATTATCCACAAATCTATTTTGACCTGGCTACAGCTTATTGGGTTTCTGGTAAGGAAAAAAAATCTTTCATCGCTTTAAAAAATACCATACCTATGGCTCCGGATTTTGCAGTGGCGGATTATTGGCTTACTTTCATATTTGACAGGTTGGGAAGAAACCGTGATATTTATCAAGTCTCCCAAGGCAATGCGTTGGAACCTGCTGAAACCTTTGCGCAGATTTGTGTGCTTCTGGGCACAGCATTTTTAGAATATGGATACCATACTTCAGCACGGCAGGCTTTTAAGAAAGCAGTGCGAGTGTGCCCGGATTTTGCAGAGGGTTATTACCAGTTGGGCATGATACACATTAAAAAATTACGGAATCCTAAACGGGCTGAAAAAAACCTGGAAACAGCAGAGCAACTTTATATCCGTAATAATGATTTTCAGAGAGCAGCCCTGGCGCATCAGCTGTACCGCCCTAAAGAGGAAGTGCATGATAAAAACAAGGCCGCCGAAGAATGGTTGAAAGAAGGACTACGCCTGCAGGGACTAAGCAGGTATCAGGAATCGGTAGATGCATATCGGATGGCTCAGGGTTTTAAACCTGATTTTCTGGATGCTTTTTACAATATGGGCGTAGCATATGGGTGTATGGAAGAAAATGGTATTGACGCCTTGCACAAGGCAGTATGGGTTTTCAAAAAATCGATTGATATCAATCCGGATTTTATTCATGCCTATACAGCTTTGGGAGCATCTTATATCAAACAAAATGAGTTGGAATTAGCCATCCAGGTATTGACCCGCGGTCTGGGCGTCGATCCTGATGACTCTAATGTTTATTATTATCTGGGTATCGCCTGTCGCATGAATAAACAGATTACGCTTGCTGTAGACTATATGAGAAAGGCTGTAGCCCTTAAACCGGACTCTGTCCAGGTCCAGTTTTATTTTGGTTTAACACTTATGGATTCGGAATTATTTGATGAAGCCTGTGCTGCGTTCCGAGAAGTGGTAAGGATTAAACCTGATTTTGCAGAGGGGCATTTAGTACTGGGGAAATTATATCGCGAAAATTTATCGGATAAAGATAAGTCCCTCTTACATTTAAAAAAGGCCGAAAAACTTTTTGTGAAATTGGAAGATTATCAAAGAGTCGGCCAAATTCGCCAACTTCTTAGCAGAAATTCCTGATGGTTATTTCTTATGCTTGAAAGTGTTTTCAGGATTAGAACCTGTTTCTTTCTGGCAGGAGCTTTGCTTGTTTCTCTTGTTACTGCTACTGCTAACCCTGCTGCTTCGATGAAAAACCTGGGTGCCGACGAAATGGCATCTCTGGCTCTTAAGGACTCCATGTACTACCACTTTGATGAGTGGTTTGTCCGGTTTCAGTCAGAAATTAATCGTCTGGAATCTGCGGTGCCATCCCTTGAAAACCGTGTGGAACTTATGAAGTTTCATTTCAATTACGCAGGGTTGCTGGGGGAGCTTTGCCACACTTTGGCTTTCACTAGCAAATATCAGGATGAAAAAATTGCCAAACAGTTTATGTATCACAGCAGGAAGGTGAAAGACCTGGCACATGAGGTTCTGGACGATACTTTGGTGTCATCTGAACAAGAAGCTCAGGCAAATTTATTTCTCGGAGCAGCGGAAGGTTATATAGCTATCTTTGTATATGGGCAGGGAAATCTCATCGAAGCTCTGATAAATGGGTTTCAAGCCGACAATCATCTTGAAAAGGCCATCTCTTTGGACTCTGCGCTTGTAGATGCCTATTTCGGCTTGGGAATGTACCGTTATGGCAACAGCCGATTGGGAGGGTTTGGCAACTTTATTATGCAGGGAGGTAAAGACCATAGGCTTGTTGGCCTTAACCACATCGAGCATGCCATTTTGAATGGGGCGGCTTCACAGCCTCTTGCACTTAAAACTCTTGCCTGGTTTTATATTTCAGAACAAATCAATCCGAAAAACAAAGGGCTTCCCAATGAGAACCCTTTGTCAAAAATAAAAACCCGACAAAACGCACTTTCCCTGTTGGTCGATATGGAGAATCGCTATTTCAATCAACCAGCTCCTTACCCACATTTCAAGGGAAATAAAGAGTTGGCCATGATGAAAGCTCTCCAGTATGTGCTGGATAAGGATTATGTTAATGCCCGTATTGAGTTTAAAAAGGTTCTGCAAATTATCGATCATTTGCAGAGCCGGGGTTTCAAGATCAATCCTCAGTTGACGCAGTCTGTGAAAGCGGGTATTGAGTTTTGCAGTCTTATGTTGCTTCAAATATCCGTAGGTGAAGAAAAGAAGCATGCATGCGTGAAGGTCAACGAACAGATGGATTTTTTAAATGGTGGTGGGTCAATGGTTGAATATGATTCTAAAAAAATCCGCCGGGAACTACACGGAGTATTCTCAGAGGCCTTGATACAAATGGCTGAAAAAATGGATTGTGAGCATGGCTGAGAACCAATGGTTGCAGTTGCTGCACTAAAGTTTTTGATGTAGTAATTTAACAGTCAAACCGACCAACTTATGATTAAATCAGGTTGGTTTTTTTTATGCTGAAAAGAATAGGAAAATATTTTAAGCGTGGTTTATGCGGACTATTTGTGATCGTAATGCTGTGTGGGTTCGACATGTCCCGTCACAGCATTCCTATCGATGAAATTTATGATGGCGGGCCGGGGAAAGATGGGATTCCAGCTATTCTTAAACCCAAATTCATATCCGCAGATGAAGCAGATAAAACATTACTGAAAAAGAGCGACCGTGTTTTAGGATATGTTCATAATGGCCAGGCAAGGGCGTATCCCATTAAAATCCTTAACTGGCATGAAATTGTTAATGATCGAGTTGGCGGGTCTTCGCGTGTGGTGACATATTGCCCTTTGTGTGGAACGGGCATGGTGTTTGACTCACTTGTGAAGGGTCGTAATCTCACTTTCGGGGTATCGGGTCTGCTCTATCAAAGTGATATGTTACTTTACGACCATGAAACTGAAAGCCTCTGGTCACAAATTAAATCGCAGGCGGTGACAGGCAGCCTGACAGGCGCTGGTTTAAATCTTCTTCCTTCCACACATACGGACTGGGCAAGCTGGAAAGTCAAGTACCCTGAAACTCGTGTATTATCTGATGATACTGGCTATCGGCGGGATTATGATCGCGACCCTTATCAGGGTTATGAAAAGAGTGATCGCCTGATGTTCGGGGTGAATAAAAATAACCGTAAATTCCATCCCAAAGAAAAAGTGATAGGTATAACTTTAGGAGAGGTCATTAAGGCCTATCCCTTCTCAGAGTTAAGAAAAGTAAAATCACCCGTTAAGGATGTTCTGGGTCAAACATCAGTCCGTATTTTTTTTGATCGCAAATCTGAAACAGTGGTTATCAGAGATGAAAACAACCGTGAGATACCTTCAGTGGTAGGGTATTGGTTTGCCTGGTACGCGTTTCACCCAGAAACCCGTGTATATTCAGCTAAATAACTTTAACGGACCTCTAATAACTCGATGATTTTACTTTGTGGCAACTCGCGACCCTTTATTTTATAAGGGTCGCTCATGGCCAAAAACAATTTTTAAAGGTGCCCCTTAGTCAGGAAGTTTCTGATTTATGCAGTACCAGGGAGGCGGAGTTGATGCAGTAACGAAGGCCGGTAGGCTCAGGGCCATCTTCAAAGACATGTCCAAGATGACAATCGCAGCTTTTGCAAAGCACTTCTGTTCTTCGCATAAAAAATTTTGTATCTTCTTCTGTGGCAATACTCTCAGGAGTGAGAGGTTGATAATAGCTCGGCCATCCGGTGCCAGAATCAAACTTGGCTATAGAGGAAAACAAAGGCGCATCACAACATGCACAATGATAAGTTCCTCTGTCATGACAGTCCCAGTACTTTCCGGTGAAAGCCCGTTCAGTCCCTTTTTTCCGGCATATTTGAAACTGCTCTTCACTTAATATTTTTTGCCACTCGCTGTCGGTTTTAACTATTTTTTCTGGCAAAGTTTTATCCCTAAATAAATGGTGTCTAAGTTTTATTTGTAATCCATTTTTGAATTTTTTCTTTTGTTTCAGTCCTCATGCTGGTTTCTTCGAGGGCTTTTGCTTCATTTTTTCCCAATAACCTGGCTATTTTACACAAAATATCCAATTGTTTTTGATAGATTTTGCAAAGTTCACATAAGGTCAGGTGCATTTTCAGGCGCATCCTGCTAAAGAAAGGGAGAGAGCGGTCCCGACTTTCTGAAATAAGCGGGTAAACATCCTCACAAGTCATTTTAAATGTTTTCATCATTCCTTCAAACATAACACTCTTTATTTAGTGTTGAACCAGTTAGATTCTAGACACAGCTTGAGTTGATTTCTGGCTCGGTGAAGAATAACCCATAAATTGGTCGGCTTGATATTAAATTCTTTACAAATTTCCTCAGAACTCAGTCCGTCTATTTCTTTGAGAACAAACAATTTGTGGAATTTTTCAGGTAACCCTTTCAGGCATGTTGCGAGAGCCTTGGCAAGCTCGTTATTTTCAGCCGCTTTTTCAGGGTCTATATTCCACTTCCCTGGTTTGGGAATCATATGTCCATCGGAATCAAAATGTATCCGGTCAGACTCATCGCTTGAACTCAGATCGGTTGAAATATTTTTCTTTAAGTTTCTGAAGTGGTCCATGATTTTATGTTTCAGTATTCCAAACAACCAGGTTTTTTCAGATGATTTTCCAGCAAAAGTATGTTGAGATTTTAACGCGGCAAAAAACGTAGCTTGGACCAGTTCATCGGCCGCTTCAGGGTCTTTAACACGGACAAGTGCGAATCGGTACATCATATCTGCATAAAGCTCTACCCACTCTTTTGGATTCAAAGTCTCTTTGCTCATGATTTAATATGCTTTGGATTAGACTTGAACGTGATACAAGGAGCCCATATACTTGATAGCATGGAAGAGCAAGCCACAGACTCAGGGGAATGCGCGAAAATCCTGAAAGCATTAGGGGATGAAACCCGTTTGAAAATTGTCCAGCTATTGCTTAAAGGGGAAAAAAGTGTTTCTGAAATTGTCCGTTCTTTATGCATGGGGCAACCCCAGGCCTCCCATCACCTTTCCATTTTAAGAGCCTCAGGTTTAGTAGGAACCCGAAGAGAAGGCAACAAGGTTATCAACTTTATCCATCCGGGTAAATATTTTTTAAATAAAAAAGAAACCGGCCTTGACCTTGGTTGTTGTTCGGTAAATTTTGACAAAAATTAAATGTCGGGCAACTGGCTGAGGTGAGTCTTTAATTCATGGCTTTTCAAGGGGTAGCCGTCACTTACCCCTGGCATGGCTTGGTTCTTTGATCCCTAATTCGTACAACTGTTTCAAGAAGGACTTGAGAAGCTTGATTGGGTTGAAAGAAATGTCTATTGGGTAGGCCGGTTTGAAATCCCTTACAGACAGAGACTGGTAATCGGTGGTACCCGAAATTTCCATATTCTCTATATGATATTGGCCAAACTGTTTAAGTCTTGCCGCTTGAAGCGCGTAAACTATATCCAGGGGTATGTTTAAAAGGTCTGCGAAAACCCTATCAAGAGCGGTCATGTCTTTTGAAGCACCCATTATGCCAAGCGGGTAGGGAGTTCCATTGATCGGACCCTGTCCCTGCATGGCCTGAATGCCATCGGCGATAGTCAGGCAGGGCTTTACATATTGTGCGATATCAATCAACATTTTCCCGAATTTAAGTTTGTCGTTTTTTACGAGGCAATGAAGCACGGGTTTACGTTTTCCTATCACCAGGCCAAATAAATTTTTTATGCCCAGTGTCATGGTCATCTGGTAGTGAGATTTAACTTTGGGTAAATTAATAATCTGGTCATAGTGCTCCAGACAACCTGCAATTTTCAAATGTGGAACACCCTCTTCATTTTCGAAGGGAACAGGATCTGTCAAGGGCAGTATTTGCACGCCATATTTTTTCTCTAAATATCTATATCCGGCCTTATCAGCCACTGCCGATAAACTTCCCAGTGCGGGGCTGTCACTGATAACTATATGGCTGACTGAAAAGTCTTTGAGAACCCGGCATACAGCTTCAACCACTAAAGGATGAGTGGTGACGCAACGATTGGGCTCGAATCCACGTAGAAGATTAGGTTTTAAAAGAATTTTCTGTCCAGAACTGAACAAGGAAGCATTGGGGTCCAGAACTTCCAAAGAGTCACGGATAAAATGCTCGACGCATTCCAGCGAATAACTTTCTATTTTTTGTAAATGGACTTTTGTTTTCATAAAAGATTAGTTTTGGTTCCTGCCATTATAACCTTTGAGTGGATAGCTTCCCGCTTTTTTATCAGCATATTTGGGATATTGTAAAAAAACTCTTTATGGTTTGGAAGTTTTTATGAAAGAGGATACAACGCTTTGTAGATACCAAGGTTTCTCAAAACATGTTTTACATAACGCCGGGTTTCTGGATAGGGGATGGATTCGATGAATACATCCTGGTCACTCAAATGGCCAAATCGCTTCAACCATTTTTTCAGGACATGTGGCCCTGCATTGTATGAAATCAGGATGTGCATACCATTTTTATTAAATCGTTTGTTCAATTGGCTAACATATTTTACTCCCAACCGGATGTTTAGTTCCGGGTCAAACAGAGCATCGGTTTCAAAAGGTTTTTTCAATTTGGTTTTCGGGTAAAGCTTTTTACCGGTCGCGGGCATGATTTGCATCAGGCCGCGTGCACCTGCAGGAGAAAGTGCCTGGCTGTCAAACAGACTTTCCTGGCGAATAATCCCATTTACAAAAAATGGATCTACAGAACGGGACTTGGCGTAAGCCAAAACCGCTTCCTTGTAAGCAAGGGGAAAAAAATGTTTCCAGAATTTCTCTGACAGGTTTTTTTCATTGGGTTTAGTGGTGAAGTCTTTATACAAATGCAAAAGCCGAAGAGATTCTGCATAGCCCTGGGCCTGGTGATATAGCTGGGAAAGCCACAAAACCCCTGTTAGATTTTTCCGGACGGTTTTTTGCAACTCATTTATTTCGTTGCGTGCTTCCTGGTTTAATCCAAGTTGAGCCAGTTCATTTGCGCGAATGTGGTGGAATTTTTCCCTTTTGGTGAGAGGTCGACCTAATTGAAGGTTTTCTTCTTTGCCAACCGGTTTTGAGTTTTGCTTTTCCGGAAGGTTTTTGACACCCAGTTCAAGAAGCTTGTCTTTTGCGCGAATGCCATGAAACGTGTAGGGATAAAGCTCTGCAACCTTGATATATAGATCTTGCGCTACATCTTTTTTACCCAGTTTTTCGGCCGACTTACCGCTCCAGTACAGGTTGTATTCTATAAACGACTGGTCGGGAAATCGATGGGCCGCTTCCTGGAATTTGTTAAACGCCTGCTCAAATTTCCCATCCAGATAATGCACCCATCCTAATCTCCATCCAGCCCATTGAGCATAGTCATCAGTTGGGTATTTTTCCAAGGCTAATTTATAGTTCTTCAATGCTTCGGGATAATTTTTGCGTTCTTCATAAATTTTTCCCAGGAAAAACTGTGCTTTCACAGCTAATTCTGAAGAAGGTGCTTCCCTGGTGACGGCTTGGAAATATTTTGCTCCTGCCATTGGTTTGCCCAGGTTCCAAAGGTTTCTGCCAACGTTGAACTTGGCATCTGGAACCTTAGCGTGGTGTGGATATAATTTCAGGAACTGCAGATAGACTTCATTGGCTTTTTTGCGGTCCCGGAGTCCTCTGTGGGCCTGGGCCAGAAAAAAATAGAATCTTCCGGGCAAGAGGCTGTTTTCCTTTTTGAGTTGCTCTACTTCCTCAACGATTTCCCTGTAGCGCACATTTTCGAACAATTCTTTTATATGGTCGGTATGTTCTCTCAATGTGAGAGGAATTTCTTTAATCGATTCCAATGCTACAAGTCTGGTAAGTGCTTTCTCTATCTCTGGTGCTTGATCGTGATTGGGATATTCGATGTGGAGTTTTCGAAAGTTTAAATAAGCTTCCATTTGTTTTCCAGATTGCTCTTGCGTTAAGGCCAGCTTAAAAATCAGATCGGGAAGAAATTTTTGAAACTTCTGATAGTTAAAATCTTTGTTTATGGACAGGATGGATTTTTCCAGTGTTTTCATGCCGGCATCTTTTTCTCCCAACTTAATTTGAGCTTCGGCAAGAATCAGTTGGAGTTCGGGATAGAGCAGGGTGCCGGGAGTCTCTTTAATGAGTGCTAGAACTTTGTCTCGAACCATTTCATGTTTGCCGGTTTGAGCCAGTGCCTGGATTAAATAAAACTGGATATAATCTTTCACTTCTGAATAATTTTTGCCCAATGGTTCGAGGAGCTTGATAGCTTCTTCCGGTTTTTCCTGCTTTGCGTAAATGAGGGCAAGTAAAAACCGGGCGCGTTTTGCCTCTATTGAGTCCGGTGACTGGTTTTGCAGTGCCAGAAGGCTGTTTCTGGCTTTGGCCCATTCTTTTTTCTGGAATAGTTTTTTTGCTTCGATGTAGGGAGCGGCTTCACTAGTTTGAGCAAATCCAAGGAAAACGGCCAGCAAACAAGCGGCAACTTTGGGAAGAAAAGAAAGTAACTTTTCTGCCAAAGTTTGGGGTGTGTCTGTGTTGTCTACTGGCAGGTTGTTAGCGTCATGCATTTTTCTGAACCAGGTTAATTGTCTTTTAGCATAATGCCGAGACTCCCTTTTAATTTCATAAACGGCACGTTCTAAATCTATTTTCCCCAAGAGATATTGAACCATTTGCGCATAACCAATGCTTTTGAAGGGCTTCAGGTCCGGACTGTAGCCTTGGTCAAATAAACTTTTAACCTCCTGTGCAAGCCCGTCCTCAATCATTCTATCCACTCGCTGGTCGATCTGCGAATATAATTCGTTGCGATTTTTATCCAAAATAAAAGTGTGGATGGGAAATCTCCCTGAGGCGGGAGAGTCTTGTTGGTGAAACTCAGAAAAACGTTGCCCCGTATCCAGGTAAACCCCTAAAGCGCGTTCGATGCGCAGAGTATCTGTTTCAGATATTTTTGCCGCGTATTCAGGGTCTACTCGCTGAAGCTCGCGGTAAATTCTTTCTACACCCTGATCGCGAATGTCTTGCCGGATTTTTTCGCGGATTTCAGGAGATGCTCCTTCTGCACAATCGTAATCTTCGATCAGGACTTTTATATATAGTGCTGTACCACCAACCAGAATCGGGACTTTCTCACGACTTATAAGCTCATGGATGATTTCCAGGGCCTTTGTTTTAAAGTCAAAGGCATTAAATTCTCCATACGGTTCCAGAATATCGATCAAGTGATGGGGAATCTCTTTCCTCACTGCCAGTGAAGGTTTTGCGGTGCCTATATCAAAATATTTATAAACCTGCATGGAATCAGCACTGATGATTTCCGTGTCAAGCTTTCGGGCAAGGGCCAGGGCAGTTTCACTTTTCCCTGATCCGGTGGGGCCGGTTAATATGATTAAAGGCGTCATATATTATTTTACTTTAGAGCTTTGCTGGCTGGCTCCAGTGTCATAATAGCTGGAGTAGGTTCGCCGCTTCTTTCGAATAAGTTCCGTCGTTATTATAAACCGTTAAAGGAGGAGCCACACCAAAATCAGCTTTTTTCCCTTTAATAGCTGAAACCATGACAATTTTTGCTGGAGCCTGGTCATTACCATGAACAAAGCGCGCTTTATTGGGGTATAAGCCCTTACATTCAAGTTCCTGCATGAGCTCCCCCAATCGTTCAGGCGGGTAGGCAAGACTGATTTGGCCATTTTTTTTAAGAAGAGGAGCAGATTTATCTATCAGGGAACTCATATTCAATGACAGTTCGTGCCTTGCAATGGCTTTGTTTGAATCTGGATTAATCCTACCTGTTTTAATCTTCCTGTATGGTGGATTGGAAACAATATGGTCGAAAGATTCTGGTGTAAAATTTTTCGCTTCTATCAGGAAGTCACCTTGAATCAGGGAAATTTGATTTTCCATTTCATTCTGGCGAAAGTTTTTTTCAGCTTGAGAGCTATCTTGAATTTCAATTGCCGTTACCTTGAGGCTGGGTTCCCGTTGGACCATTAGCAGCGGAATGATGCCGCAACCGGTCCCAATATCCAATACTGACTGGTCCGGTAACAGAGGTATAAAATCGGCCAGCAGGAACGGTTCGATGGAATAGCGGTAGCCGGTGTTTTCTTGATCAATGATAAGTTCGGTTTTGTTCACAATAGTATTGCCAGATTATGGAGTGGTTTTTATATTAAATTTTAACCCAACCCTGATGGGGTGGCAAGATTTTGTCCTTTTGAACTATTTGTTTATTAAGCGTTAATTGCTATACTGGAAAACAGAAATGTTTTGAGGATTTTAAGGAATAAGGAAAAATGGATTTTTTAGTGGCAGAACAGTATTGGGCGATAGCGATGGTCTTGTTTGGCTCTTTTATACTTAGCACCTGCAGTAAATGGGAAAGGGAAGAACAGCAGGTTTTAAAAGATCCCCGCAACCGCTATGGCCGTAGAAAGTCGGATATTGTAAAACCCAAATCCATGCGAGGCACAGTTATGACTGTTGCCGGAACTCTCATATGCCTGGGTGGTATGATCCTTTTCTTGATGCACGTTAAAATCGAGCCATAAATGGATAATAACCAGTGGCAAAGTGGCGTTGATGCTAATACGATAGCCTAAAACCATACTCCATTCAGTAGTGGGCTGTTTTGGCCTAATCGGTGTGGGCAATACCCCAATTCCCATAAACATTTGTATTTAAGGGTAGTGAAGCAGTACAAATTTTCAATTCTTTAAAATCCAATAATGTCCTCTGAGCCCTCTCACAAAATATTTATAGATCGTTTTCTTGATATAAATAAAGTTAAACAGCGGTTAAGAAATTACCCGGCGATTAAAGAATTTTTGGATCATGAACAGTTAGATAAATATTCAGCATCTGGCCCTTTTTATTGTCACTGGCTCATTTGGAGATTGGGGACTTGGGAAAATGAAAAACTTTTTAGTTTTTTTGATAATCTTTTATGTTTCGGCAAGAATCTTGGGGGTTGGAATAAAACCAAAAGTAGGGAAGTTACGAATGACCCCAGTTGGAACAGATTTTGGTCTTTTCTTTGGGAATTGCAAATGGCCAAAGCGCTGGATGAATTGCCAAATGTTCAAAAAATCGAGTGGCTCGCATCGTCCGGTCCTGATTTAAAAGTTATTACAGACAGTGGATGTTTTTATGTGGAATGCCATGTCTATAACAAATCCTTTTATCTTGAGGAGTTTGTTAGAGAGATATTGAATAAGATTAACCCAAGGTTGCGAATTTCTCACGCAATGTGGACTAATCATCAACTTCTAAAAAATAACAATATTGAATATTTTTTAGATGAAATATTTTCTCATTTCTTAAATGAGAGAGAATTGAATAAATATTTAACACAGGCAGATTCTAAACATCCTGTCATTATTCAAGAATGCTTAGAAAGAAATTTTCAAGTTTGGATGGATGGGGATGAGAGTAATGGAGAATATCATCCTGATATAATTAGAGAGGTGGGGGGAGACCCTGAATCCTATCTCCAGCATGCATTGAGAGAATCAATACCATGCGAAAAGAAGGATCAATTAGAAAGTTATCATCCTAATTTTTTGGCGATAAATCACTTGTTGAACGAGGACTTTCAGTCAGCTTTTCATAGACAGTGTGAATTAAGCCGTGATATTCCGATTCCTGACTTGGAGGACTGGTTGGATGGTGTTTTATATGTTGCCGGTGGAATTGATGGATTACCTAGATTTGACAAACGTCTTTTAAAGCTAAGTAATCCTCCTCAGGAGGAATTATTGAGAATATTTTAACTCTTGAGACAGTAGGTGAGTCTAGCTTTTCTAGTTCCTGGCGGGCGGATCGAGCAAAGGTGATGGAAAAATCACTCAACCCGTTTGCCACCGTTTTTTAGTTTTTCTTTAACTGTTTCCAGGGGTTCGCGGGGTTCATTGGATCTCTGGTCGGCTATCAAGCTATCTTCAAGGTCTTCCCAAAGTTGACCGTGTTGATTGAGGTCAATGATGACAGCCCTCTTTTTGCCCTGATCATCGATAATGTATTGAATGCCTTCCATTATCTTTCCATTCTTTTAGTTGTCTTCCATGTACCAGTATTTTACATGAGTATTGTCAGTTTGAGGAATAAAAGTCGTATTAATAAATCTCTTTGGAGGTCAAACGATCAAACCAGCCAACCCTCCCTGATTCCCTCCCTATGAGAGACCTTTGCATAACCCCGAGATCCTTCGAGAGCCTCAGGATGACGGCCTAAAAAAACTAATTCCTGTCATGCTGAGCTTGTCGAAGCATCTCATTTTTCCAACGTGCAGACTTATGCAAAGGTTTCTCCCTATAAAGGGAGGGAATTATTTGATTTTTTACCCCTGTTCATTTATGTGAATCTGTGGTGGAAAAAGGTTTTCACTGGATATAGCGTTACGCTGACCAGGGTAGGAACTCACGCCAGGATTTCTTTGAGGTCAGGATTACGGCTATGGGTTCTTTTTCGTAAACGATGGGATATTGTCTCAGCGTCACAAGAAACCCGTCTGTTGTGGCGGTCACTTCTTCCAACCTTTTGCCGCTATAAATCTCACGAATTTCTCCTATCTTTTGCCCTGCTTTAATGGGGATTCCAGCTTTTGTTTCTTTGAGAAACATTCCTGCAGAACCAGCAAGTACTGAAACTTCGTTTTCCTGTTGGTAAAATTTGGGTTTGATATTTTCCTCAGGTCTTGATTTTCCTTTCAGGATTTTCTCTGCCAGCATAAAGTTCACGATACCTTGAAAAAGAGTTTCGCATTGTTGTCTGTTCAGGGTTCTTGGGGATCCTGAAGACAGGGCAACTGAAATAATTCCCTGTATATGCCAGTGATGAAGCAGGTTGAACGTTTCATTTTGTTTTCTAGCCGTTTCTATTTTTAAGTCGCGGCACAGTTTTTTGATTCTCCCATCGAATTTCAATGTCTGGATATGCGGAGCGTCCTCATAGTGTCGTGGGGCGGATTGCAGGATCAGCCCCCAATAGGAATCTGCCGTGTGCGTATAAATTGCCGAGGCCAGGGCTTCGGTTATTTCTCCTTGCGGGTTTCCGGGAAAAGCAAGCTCCATATCCATGCCGTCATAAGGCCATAACTTTGACCCTGATTGAATTGCGTTAAGATTTACAGCTGGAAAACTGACTACCCGGCCTTTAAGAGTATAGTTGGGATCTACACCTTCAACGACAGAGTCGAGAAACTGCGAAAGGCGTGAGTTCAAATACATTCCGTTTATATGGTCTCCTTGCAGTCCGCTAACGATAGACAGGGTTTCGCCGGATTTTCCCCAGCTGTTTTTATAAAGCTCCAGCGGGGCACCAAACGCTGTAGGAATGGAAAGGATTTTTTCTTTCACGCTGACTCCTCTTTGGCTATGCGGGCCAGCGGTGCGCCTTTTGATGTTAATGGATGTTCCCTTATAGTGAATAACAGTCCGGAACAAGGGGCATGGATTTCTTCCAGCACTTTGCCTGTTACAGAGGCTATCAGGTCGCCGATTTTTTCTCCTTCGGTTACCATTTGCCCTGCCTCAGCCTGTTTGATGAATAATCCTGCATTACCTGCCTGGACCATGACAACGTCATCGGGTTGCACAACCCGAGGTTCAGAAACATTTTCCAGAGGTTCACTTGTATTGATAACACCACTGTGTTGAAGCAGGTTGAGGATACCCAGCACAATCTTTTCACAATGCAGTTTATTGATACGCAGGCAGATTCCAGTTTCAATGACAAGCGTAGGTATATGGGACTGGTTCAGGTTGAAACCTAAAGTGGACTCAAAAATCTCGGCGTGAGGGTGAATCCAGACCAAATTGACATTACAAAGCCTGGAAAGAGGAAGCAGTTTTTTTTCAAATCCCTTAACAATTCTTATTTGTGGCAGTTCCATAAGGTGAAGATTGCTTGAATGAATATCAACGACCAGATCGGAATTGGCTTTCAAATCTTCAATCAGCATTTTTGAGGCTTCTGAGGGCATTGATGCTGGGCTTGTCCTTCCGAATGTGCGGTTGATATCGACTGAAAAAAAGGGCCACAGCCGGGTTCCTGTTTCGAGTGCTTGGGGATTAACAGCGGGGTAAATATGAACTTCCCCCTTCAGGGAGTTTTGTTTTTCCAGGTTTTCCAGAGTTTGCATCAGTTGATGGCAGATATACAATCCTTCCAGTTCATCACCGTGCAGTCCGGTAACCAGTGAGATACGTTTTGCTGACTTGGATGTTTGTGAGGAGTATGTGTGGCGGATGATTTCTACTGGTGGTCCTACGGGTGTTTGTATGGTGAGAATGCTCTGGCTTTGCATGAAAAAGCAGGATCAGGAGCCGTTGGGCTTATGGTTTTTAGGAGAAATTTTTAGGGAGTCGATTTTCCTTTTAAGAGTATTGCGGTTAATGCCCAGAGTTTTTGCGGTAGCGACCTGTTTTCCTGAATTTTTGTTTAACAGGATTTCAAAAAGGTGTTTTTCCACTTTTTGTATGAGTGAATCATAAATTTTTCCATCCTCATTATGATTGTTGAGGAGAAAGTCTTGCAGCAACTGCTTCAAGCGGTCGTCCCATTGTCCATCATTATCCGTTGTGTCATCTTCCTGCAGATGCGGAGGTAAGTGTTCCGGCAGGATTGGGCCGGAAAGAGCCAGCATCAGGGCTCGTTTAATTACATTTTCAAGTTCGCGAATATTTCCGCTCCAGTGGTAACCTCTCAGAATACGTTCGACGTCCGGCGAAAGGTATACCTCCCCTCGCGCCAGGGTGTCTGCATAGCGGTTTATAAAATGGTTTGCAAGTAAAGGAACATCTTCAAGCCGCTCCCTTAATGGAGGCATGTCAATGTGTATTACGTTAAGGCGATGATACAGATCTTCGCGAAACTGTTTCAGGTTCATCATATCTACCAGATTCTGATTGGTAGCGGCAATGATCCGGACATCAGCGGTGATCGGGTTTTTGCCACCGACTCTGTAGAATTCATTGTTTTGCAGGACGCGAAGAATTTTAGCTTGCAAGGGTAACTCCATATCACCTATCTCGTCAAGAAACAGTGAGCCGCCATCAGCTTGCTGAAACTTGCCGACTTTGGTCTCTATAGCTCCTGTGAAAGCTCCACGTTCGTGACCGAAAAGCTCCGACTCCAAAAGTTCACGCGATATGGCGGCGCAGTTGATGCAAATGAAGGGCTGGTCTTTTCTATGTGAATATTGATGGAGGGTGCTGGCGACCATTTCTTTGCCTGTACCGCTTTCTCCAGTGATCAGGACAGGCAGGTCTGAACCTGCAGATTTTCCGATTGTCTTGAAAATTTCCTGCATGTGCTTGCTTTTGCCGACAATTGCAGACGTGATGGTTGTATCTTGGGCATCCTGATTTTGACTGGATGGTTCAGAGGTTGGCGCAGATACAGACTGGGCAATTTCTGCCTTGTGGATCAAACGGAAAACTTCATCGAAATCAAAAGGCTTGGTGATGTAATCGTAGGCTCCCAGTCTCATTGCCTCAATGGTGTTGTTCATGGAGTCCTGAGCGGTCATCATTACCACTTTCAATCCCGGTGAAACTTGACGGAGTTGCTCGAGAAGCTGTAATCCGTTGGTTTCCCCCATGAAGATGTCGGTAAACATTAATAAGTATTGGTTGTCAGCCAGTTGCTTCAAGGCTTCTTCAGCGCAGGTAGCGGTGTGAACGAGGTAGTTTTTCTTTTCCAGCCCTTTTTTCAGAACCCAAAGGATATTTTGCTCGTCATCTACAATGAGGATTTTATTCTGATTTTTTGTCATATCTTTATCTTATCATCTCTGGGCAATAGGGAGAAATACTTGCACTGTGGTGCCTAAACCTTTTTCGGAGGTGACTTTGATAAGCCCATTATGGTCTTTGATAATTTTCAGGGAAATAGGAAGTCCCAAACCACTTCCTTTTTTCTTTGTGGTGTGAAAGGGGGTGAACAGTTTTTTCTGTGTGTCCTCATCCATACCTTCTCCTGAGTCAATGATTTCGACAACGATATTTTGTTTTGCTACAGGAGAAGATGCGGTTTTTACCGAATAACCTGAACTGATTCGGGTGATGATCTGGATTTTACCTCCCTTCCGGGATGCTTCGATGGCATTTTTTATGAGGTTGAGAAACACTTGTTTCAACTGGTCTTCATCGGCCTGAATAGGAGGCAGGCTGGGATCATAAATTTGTTCAAACCGACCCTTTTTCCGTGTAAGCGTATCTTTTTCCAACAACAGGATTTCTTCCAGCACCTTATGGATATTGATGTTCTCGAGTTTCAGGTCCAAAGGCTTGGTCAGGTCCATCATTCTCTTGACCATCCTGTTTATCCGATCTACTTCGGAAACCACAATATCTAGATACTCCTGATGCGATTTGTTTTTGATTTCCTGACGCAGTAGTTGAGCCGATCCGCGAATTCCCCCTAATGGATTTCGAATTTCGTGGGCCATCCCCATTGCGAGCTTTCCAATGTTATTGAGGTGGTCTGAGGGTCTTTGTTTTTCCTCAAGTTCTCGAATCAGGGTCATATTTTTGACAAGTATGATCACACCTTGAATGGAGTCATCGGCCTCCATATAGGGTGACAAGGTTAAATTAGCTGGAAATCGAGAGGAGGGGACATTGCGCATTCCCTCTGCTTCTACATCGTGATAACAGGCACCCGTTACCAGAACTTTGCGGACTTTATCGATGAGTTGAGATTGACGGGGAAATAACTCCTCAATATTGCGATGAATAAACGATTCGCGTGACCGATGGAACATGTCCTCAACGGCAAGATTGCTTTCCTGAATGATCATTGAAGGGGAAACGAGCAAAACCCCTTCCAGAATGGAATAAAAAATATTTTGGTGGAGGTGATCAGTCATGATGTCAGTTCCAATTTATTTGGAACCTTTTGCCTTCTTGGATTTACCCCCTGAATAAGGATTTTTTTGCGAGGGTTTCTTAGCCGGGGTTACAGGCTCAGGTGCTTTGGTGGTAGTGGTTTCTGCAACGGGTGCAGGCGTAGATGCTGGCGCTTCTATGCCTGCATTACTTTGTTTACTCTCCTTTTCCCATCCCTTCTTGCGTGCTTCTGATGGGTATTCGGAAGTATACCATCCGGAACCTTTAAGAATAAACCCGGAAGCTGATACTAAACGGTGTACTTTTCCGTTGTCTTTGTCATCACAACCCAATCCGTTACAGGTTGTTAAGGGTTTCGCGGAAATGCCCTGCATGGCCTCAAAAATGGCTCCGCATTTGTCGCATTCGTATTCGTAAATCGGCATAGCTCAAAATCTCCAGCGTTTGCAGTAGTTTGATTTAATAAATATGATTTAAAAACAGAAATGGCAAGGCACAACCATGATTTTAAGATTAGACCCGGGTGAGCCATTTCTTGAATTTGGGATGATCCCCACGAACCACTTCAAAAAATGTGTTTTGGATACGGTCGGTAACCGGACCTTTTTTGCCCGACCCGATGATTCGATTGTCGACCTCCCGAACTGGAGTGACTTCTGCAGCGGTTCCGGTTAGAAAGATCTCTTCAGCAATATATAATTCATCACGAGTGATGGTTCTTTCTTCCAGAGCAATCCCCAGCTCGGCACAAATTTCTATTACAGCATTGCGGGTGATTCCGTCCAGATTAGAGCTAGATAAAACTGGGGTGTGTAATTTCCCCTTGGCAAATATGAATATATTTTCTCCCGACCCTTCTGAGACGTAACCTGAAGGGTCTAAAAGGATAGCTTCATCGTAACCATCTCGAACAGCCTCAGCTTTAGCCAAAATTGAATTAATGTAATAACCACATGCTTTTGCTTTAGTCATGGTGACATTGACATGGTGCCGTGTGAAGGATGACATGCGGACTCGGATTCCCGTATCCAGCCCATCTTCCCCCAGATATGTGCCCCAGGGCCAGGCGGCAATGGCACAACGGACATCAACGCCTTTTGGATTGAGTCCCATTTTATTGTCGCCAAGAAATATGATGGGGCGAATGTAACATTCATCAAGTTTGTTTTGACGTACGACATCAAGGGTAGCTTGAAAGATGTCCTCGTTGGTAAAAGGGACTTCAATACCGAGAATAACAGCTGATTGAAATAATCTGTCGATATGTTCCTGCAGACGGAATATGGATGATCCATTGTCTTTGGAGTTATAACACCGAATACCCTCGAAGACACCGAACCCGTAATGCAGTGTATGAGTGAGAACATGAACATTGGCTTCGTGCCAAGGAACCATTTTGCCATCCAGCCAGATTTTTTCGGATTTTTCCAAGAGAACCTCTTTTTGTTGAGCAGGTAATGAGAACTAAGGGATAAAATAGTGTAAAGTTAGATATTATTGGGCCTTAGGCATAAAATCAAGCCAAATAAATGCATTGACATGTTAAAATGGGTCTGATAGTTTCTTCCCTCTTGCTTTTGATTTAAGAATGGGCCGCTAGCTCAGTTGGTAGAGCACTTGACTTTTAATCAAGTGGTCGAAGGTTCGATCCCTTCGCGGCTCATTTCTTTTTCTTTTAAGATTGGATGTCCCCATCGTCTAGCCAGGCCCAGGACACCGGCCTTTCACGCCGGCGACGCGGGTTCGAATCCCGCTGGGGACGCCAGTTTTTTTACCCCTCCCAAGCCTTTGAGAAATAAGAGGAAATTTTAGGTTCGAGGTTTCTTGCTTTTAGGTTCCTTTCTTGTTCATGTTTTTTCAAGTTAGCTAAAAGCTAGGTATTGTGCGGGATTCCAGTGGTTCGAAAAATTTCGTTTAGAAAACCAGAAATAATACTTTCCGCTATTATGAATGGCCTTGGTCGGGTCTATCCATCGGGGTACTGGTTTTAGGCAAATGCTTAAAGTGTAAAAGTAGATGTTCAAATTTCCATATCGACTGGCACCTGTTGATATGTTCTGGGGTGAGAGATTGGCAAGTGTGTCTGACTCATTTGGACTCGAATGGGGGATAGAAACAAAGACGAAGGAAAAAACTTCTGATGAAATAGAAACATCTGCCGCTGCAATATTTAAAAAAATGAAAGGTTATATCATTTGTAAAGATCGTCATCTTATAGATAAGGTTTCGGTATCTTTTTGGGCAATTATAAAGAGTGTGCTTATGAAAAAAGTAGCTGTGTTCGGAAAGCCAGGGGGGAGGAAAGTCTACCTTGAGTAAAAAGTTGGCTGAAGCAACCGGTCTTGAACTATATCCATTAGATTTAATTGAATATAAAAAAAATGGTGAAAGAGTGCCACTCTCAGAATACTCCAATGCTCATGAAAAACTTTTAAATTCTGAAAGCTGGATTATTGATGGTCTGGGAACATTAGAATCCTTTTGGTTACGTATCGAAGTAGCGAACACCCTTATTTTTGTTGACCTGCCCTATAGTGTTCATTATTGGTGGATTACAAAAAGGCTACTAAATAGTTTCTTGGTAAAACCTGCAGGCTGGCCTGAAGGTAGTTCTGTTTGGAAAGGAACGTTGGCAAGCTGGAAGTATTTGAGGTTGTCGCCTAAGTTTTGGACGCCTGAATTTTTTAATGAGATACAGTTGCGTAGTAAAGGAAAAGAAATTTATCAGGTTACATCTGTCAAAGAGCTAAATAAATTCGTTAATAAATATTAGGGTAACGTTCGTCACATATAACGACTAAGGAAAAGATAAGCAGCGCATCAGCCGCGACAATCCTATTGTTAAACAAGCTAAGTATGCTTCAGATGATGACTTTTGAGAAGAAAGCTGGATGAATAAAAAATAGGGATACGGGGGTTGGGCCAGCGAAGAGTTCGGCAAATCAGTATTCCAATCCTCTAAAGTGCAATAAGCTACATTTGTGTTTACAAATTTTGCAAAAACTTTTCTAAACTAGAAAAAAGGAGAATCCACATTGATCTGCCTGTTGGCTTGTGGAAAACTGCTACGCAGTTTACACACAGGGTCAACAGGCTCTACCACGGCAAGGATTTATATTTAAAAATCCTTTTGCAGCTGTCTTTGCGAGGAACCAAAGGTGACGAAGCAATCCAGAAAGAAACTGGATCGCCGCATTCCCTTCGGTCATTCGCGATGACATCCGGAAGTCAGCTCAAAATCATTTTACAAACTTTGCACATGCAAATGGTAACTATCCCATCTAAAGTCTTGAATAACTGGCTCGAACTTTCTGTCGTTGGTGGGTGCCAGTTTCCCAGACTTACGATTTCCCTTCTTGGTTATATACACTAACTTATAAGCTATATTTGGCATGTCAAAATATTGTGGATAATGTATTGTGGATTTGAATTTCTATTGCTCCTAAATTGAGTTAAAAACTTACGAACTCTTTGGTAAAAAGTTTCTCCACCTCTTCTATAAGTGTAGAAATACTTTCTGCGAACCTCTTTTTTTAACTTCAGGTATTTTTAAAATTTAATGGTTGGAGACGTAGGCATATGATAGTTCATGAAAATTTTGATCTATTTTTTCAAGGTTCATGACTAGTTAAAGCCTTAGAAAATGGTTTAAACTTCAGTCATGACAA
>CAYFNV010000029.1:0-45274 GCA_964344595.1 uncultured Nitrospina sp.
CTTCATCAATGGTGTTTTCATCTTGAAGAACTTCTTCCATAGGTTTATAGGTTTTTAGCTCGCCAACTTCTTCCTCGGCCGTCTTTGGTTGCTCTTGCAACTCCTTGATATTTGCCCAGCGTCTTTCAGCCCATACTAAGTTTCGCTTGGCTTGATTGTTTGGGTGTATTTTTATAGATTGTTTGAAGGACTTAATAGCTGACTTTAGGTTTTTGTTGTAAATATGAGCCACGCCTAAATTGTTATAGGCTGCATATGATTTTGAATGTTTTTCTATATATGACTTCCAGTTCTCAATGGATTGATTAGAATTACTTTTGGAGTTTTGTAGGGCCTGTGTAAAAAGGGCTTGATCTTCTTCATTTATTTTGGTGAGTTCTTCTTTGCCAAACACAGGGGACTTGTTTGTGTCAGTTGCACAAGAAGTCAGGCAGATAGTAAGAATTGCTATTAATGCTCTAACCCTCAAGTGATTGGTGAAAGACATCTCTTAAACGAAATTCAAATTTTTATAACAAGGCTTTAAGAAAGATTTGGCTATGACAAAATAAAAATAATTGGAAGGTGTTAAGCTAAAGAAAGTTATTCTTGAAAAAATCAAAGTAAAAATTTTCTTTAGATAATTATTATGTCGGGGCAATCTTATATATAACCCTAATCAATCACAACTAAATTATTAAAAAAAAATTACTTCTGCAGTCCGATACATACTGTTTTTTTTTGTTCTTGATGTAAGTACTTGTTCTATAAATAAGTTTGTTTGCTCTGAGAATTGTCCTTTTTGAGGATGATTCAAGCAATACTATAATTTTAATTAAAAAGATGGAGTGTTGCCTAACAGGAATAGCGGTAAAGGGAAAATACGACCTGCGTTATTCTTTGGAATTTCTCAAAGTATTGATTTAGTAGTATTTAACCGAAATGCTCGCTACCAATCCGCTACTATTTGGGAAATTTTGAGGTGGGGAAAATGTGTAAGGTATTGAAAAAACTGGTCGGGATGAGAAGATTTGAACTTCCGACCCCCTACTCCCGAAGCAGGTGCGCTACCAGGCTGCGCTACATCCCGACTGTTTTAGCTTGTTTTGTAAAAGAATTTCTTGAGGTGTTTCCAGATAATGATTGAACCGACTCTATTTATAAAAGACTTAAGCCAGGTGCTTCCCCCCAGACATTTTTGGCAGTGCGGATGTATGACTTTATTGTGTTGAAACCCCTCTACCGCATCAATAACCGGCTGGGTATTCATGATTTCTGTAATAGAATTTTCAAATACGTTTCCCGCTCTGGTCTTGCCATCATAGTCCACACAGCAATAAATTAAATCCCCACTGCAAAGAATCGCAAAATGGTCTGTCAGTGCACTGCAATATCCGGTTTTAGAGGGCACCACCTTGTCTCCTTCTGCAAATGCGTTACCCCAGGTATTTAAAATATAGGTCTCAAAGTGAATGTTTGGCGCGATTTCTACAACATTCCATTTGAAAGCAGAGAGTTTGTCTATCTTATTTTCAACCTCCTGTCGCTTCTCTTCATTGAGTGGCGGACATATTTTATGAACCTCTCGAGCCCAATAGCGAAAAGTTTTGCGCAATTCTTTAGTGTTGTTGATGACGCTCATGGTCCCTACATTCCAGTCTTCTCCCGGCACCTCGGTTTTTATAGAAGTATTTAGAAAGTGAACCTTTATTTTTGGAGGCTTGGTCTGTTTCAGGCAACCCTCGATGAATTTTAAAATCCGATTGTGATATTCATCAAATTTCATCCGCCTGGATTTTCGGGTTTTGAAAGATTCTTCGTCTGGTGTTTGAAGAGAGATGTTTACTTGTGATGCGGTTACTTTTTCAAGTTTGATGGCCATCTCTTCGTCAAGGTATGTCCCGTTAGTAGTGATTCCGGTTTTTACACCTAATTGAGCAGCATGGTCGAGAATTTCAAAGAATCGGGGATGCATGAAGGGTTCACCCATCACATGAAAAGTGATCTTCTCTGCCATGTTATATTCTGCTATCTCGTCAATGATCCCACAGACTCTTTCAAAATCCATATATTCATAATGGCGGGTCATTTCCTGCTTGGGGCAAAATGTGCAGTCAAAGTTGCAAACATTGGTCAATTCAATATGTATGCGTTGCAAGGGAAGCTGGACCAGTTCGCCAAAGCGACCGGGAAATTTTTGGATGCCGGGTTGAACCTGGGTCAACATGATTTGGTAATTGAGGGAGTTAATTATTGGTTTTGGAATAATTATAACGGTCTATGCTTTCGCTCCAAAATGTGTTGTTAGTCACGTTGCGCGAAACCTTTTTTGACCCACATTCAGGGCAAGTTATTTTCTTTTTGTCCACTTCTGAAATTTTCATTTCGACCACGAAATCTTTTTTGCATTTGTCACAAGTATGATCGTAATTGGGCATGGCTAAGTTCTCCTGACTCGCTTAAAACAACCGGTGTTTCTCTTGAAGCTATTAAGAATACAATAGTTTCTAACTCAAAGCAATAAATCCGGCAAAGTTGTTCCACTTAAAAAACAGGTCTATGACCTTGAAACCAGCTTTTTTTATGAGATCCTGGTTTTCTTCAACAGTTAGGGGTATGAGCACATTTTCCAATGCTTCTCGTTTGCGGGAAATTTCCAGGTTTGAATATCCTTGGTCCCGCTTGAACTGATGATGAAAGTCTATGAGTGTTCTGTCCAGTTCGGGAATTCCGCTTTTTATTTTTTCAATGAGAACGAGCGATCCACCAGGAACCAGTCCGTCAAAGATATTCTTTAACAGAGATATCCTGTTTCCCGGCAATACAAACTGAAGTGTGTAGTTCATCACCACCACAGAGGCATTTTGGATGGGAATTTCCTGATTCAAATCCGTTTCATGAAATTCACAGGGAATTCGAGAGTGGCTGAGTTTTATTCTGGATTTTTCCAACATAGCCGGAGAGTTGTCTACTCCATGTAATGTAATACTCTTATTCGCATCTAATAATTGTGACAATTTAAAAAGTAAGGTTCCTGTGGAACACCCCAAGTCATAAACGGAAGTTTCTGCTTTGGCAAACTTTGCGCACCAGCGCACTGCTAAAGACTGGCATTCGTGATACATCGGAACACTTCTCTCCAGCATATCATCAAATACGTTTGCTACGGATTTATCGAACTCAAAACGCCCGCTGGTATTTCCCTTTTTAAATAATGTGTCTTTTTTGGAAATGGTGCACCTGGCAAGAAAAGGTTAAAAGAAAATCCCCTCCCGGAAAACCGGAAGGGGATAAAAGATTTATTAACTATGGCCCTGGAAGTTCACTTCCTTCAACCGGGCCAGACTTGGACTTTAAAAGAAGTTTGTTGATCGCATTTAAATAAGCCAATGCGCTGGCTTCGAGAGTGTTGACTCCAGCGCCTTTTCCTAGTATTTCCCTTTTTTCGTGCTTGACTCTAACAGTTACTTCTCCCTGCGCATCCTGCCCTTTTGTTTTAGCCATCACCTGGTAATCCAGGAGTTTACAGCTGAGGCCTGTGATTTTATCAATGGCATTATAAATTGCATCAACTGGGCCATCGCCATTGGCACTTGCGTTATGTTCCTGTTTATCAATACTGACCAGAACAACTTGTGCCTCTGGAATTTCCCCGGATTCAAACTTACAGCGTAGAGAGCTGAGTCCGTAAGTGTTTTGTTGTTCGACAGAAAATTTTTGTTTCTGAATGAGAGTGTGGAAGTCGTCTTCAAAAATTTCCTTTTTCTCATCAGCAAGAATTTTGAACTCCTGAAACACTTTATCCAATTCATCCTGGTCCAGGGTGTATCCTAATTCTTGTACTTTACTTTGTAGTGCATTTCTCCCCGAATGTTTGCCCATTACCAGTTCCGACTCCTCACCGCCAACATCTGCGGGATCCATGATTTCAAAAGTGTCCTTTCGTTTTAGAAAACCATGCTGGTGAATGCCCGATTCGTGTGCAAAAGCATTTTTCCCGACGATAGCTTTGTTGCGTTGTACAAAGAATCCCGTCAAACTGCTTACAAGTTTACTGCAAGGCTGGATATGTTTGGTTTCGATACCTGTATACACAGAATTGAAGAAATCCTTTCTTGTTCTGACAGCCATGACAACTTCTTCCATGGCGGCATTTCCAGCACGCTCACCAATGCCATTGATGGTGCATTCAACCTGTCTTGCGCCAGCTTGTACGGCAGCAATTGAGTTGGCTACCGCGAGTCCAAGATCGTTATGGCAATGCACGCTGATGACAGCCTGGTCAATATTCGATACATTGGATTTTAAGTGCCGGATGAGTTCAGCGAACTCTTCTGGAACCGTGTATCCAACAGTATCTGGAATATTTACAGTTGTGGCGCCTGCTGTAATGACTTCTCGGGTTACATCAACGAGAAAATCTTTTTCAGTTCGAGTTGCATCCATGGGAGAGAACTCAATGTCATCGAAATGTTTGCGGGCAAATTGAATTGCCTTCACTCCCATTTCAATAATCTCTCCTTTGGCTTTCTCGACCATATGGTCTCTATGTACTTTTGAAGTAGACAAGAAAATATGAATTCGCGGTGATTCTGCTTTTTCCAGAGCCCGAGTTGTAGCTTCAATGTCTTTTTCCAGGGCACGTGAAAGCCCCGCAATTTTTGACCCACGGATTTCTTCAGCAATTTGCTTGACAGATTCGAAGTCTCCTGGAGAAGCAACCGGAAATCCGGCTTCGATAACATCTACTTTAAGCAGAGCTAGTTGCCGGGCGATCTCAAGTTTTTCCTTGATGTTTAAGCTGGCACCGGGGCATTGTTCCCCGTCTCTTAAAGTGGTGTCGAAGATGATGAGTTTCTCGGGTTGCATGACTGAAAAGCCTCCTGACTAAATAAATTATCCTTCAGTATTATAAGATGTATCCAATTAAATACCAGAGGTGCTTTTTCCCTGGAATCCAATTTGAATGTGAATAAGTTGGAGCTATAAGAAACTGGTTAGGGGAGCCTGGTAGCTCAGAGTGAAGACTCGCCCTTATAGCAGGGCTAAAAGTAGGCGTAGGTCCAGGCAAGAGGGCAAACAGAATTGTTTTTTAGAATGGTAAGACATTTTCTCAAGCCTGTTAAAATTTTGTAAGTAATTTTGCTATTTTAAACGAATTACCCACCAAATTACAATTATTAAAAATCCTGAGGGCCGCCCTTTTTAAATCCGATACAACCAAGAGGAAAATGGTCAGTCTATGGCGTTTAATACTTTAAACCCGGCTTTCTCGATTTTTTTGACCAGTTGGGCAGTTTCACATAAATCGAGCCGAAAGAAATAGACCTGTTTCTTTTTGTTTTTTGCATACGGAGCCATGCCAACGCTGATGATATTCAAACCCTGGTCGTGGATGATTTTTGACACGGTTTCAAAATTTTTAGGTTCTTTACCCATTATGATATCCACTCTTGAACTGGAGTGGATAATGCCCATCAGGTCAATGAACAATCCCAACATGTCAAGGATTGAGATAATGCCTACCAGCTTGTTGTCCTCTATTACGGGGAGCGACCCAATCTTATTTTTGTAAATCAGGAGGGCCGCATCTTCCACGTTAGTGTCAGGGGCGACAGTTTGTGGATTGCGGGTCATATAATCCGAAACCTTCATTTTCTTCGGGTCGAAGACCTTTATTTTTGAAGAACCAGAGTCCTTGGAAATAAAGGCTCCACGAATATCACTTTCCGTAATAATGCCCTCAAGTTCCTTGCCATTTATAACAGGCAAATGACGGATAGAGCTCTTGACCATTATTTCCTGCGCTTTAAAAAGAGTGTCACCAGGCTTAATAGTGATGACCTTGCGGGTCATTATTTCATCGACGATCATTTTGGCCCTGATTTGATAGAATTGATAATTTATGTGATTTCTAAAACTCAGCCATTATAACGCTAACATTAAAAACATAAATAGTTAATTAAGCTTCGACTCTTGTGCCCTCAAAAGATAAAAGTGCATGTTTAAAAATAGAGTTTGAAGAAACTCGCCACATTCACGGGTGTTTGAACTATAATATGCGAAAGATCCTCTAGATACTCGAGTGCTGGCAAGAAAGTGTAAGCCCTTTACACTTATAAACGCCAAACCCTACAAATATTGTGTAAAATACACTTAATATTGTGTAGATTTTTTACTCTTTATTGTTTGGGTGTTGCTTTAAGGCTATCTAAATCAAGAGGTTACTATGGGCATGACTCTTGCTTTTAATCCACACTCCGCATTGAAAATCTTTGAATTTTCGATGCTTGAGGGTTTTAAATTATTTTTATAAATCAATGGTTTAACTGATATGCACGCTTTTCCAAAAAAACAGGGTCTATACGATCCCGCTCTCGAAAAAGACAGTTGTGGAGTGGGTTTTGTCATGAATATGAAGGGGGAAAAGTCCCATGAAATCATAACCCAGGGTTTAGAGATCCTAAAGAAACTGGAGCATCGTGGTGCTTGTGGTGCTGATTCTGCTACTGGCGATGGTGCCGGAATTCTGATTCAGATTCCTCATCGGTTTTTCCAAGAGCAATGCAAAAAAGCGGGTATTGATCTACCTGAGGCCGGACGCTATGCCGTAGGAAATGTGTTTCTCCCAGTTGGCAAGGATACGAAGCAGGGCCAGGAGATTATGGAACGTGCGATTTTGACTGAAGGCCTGGAACTACTTGGTTGGCGTGATGTGCCAGTTGATAACACAACGATAGGTAAAACGGCCCGTTCCGTTGAGCCGGTTATTAAACAGGTTTTTGTGGGTGCCGGACCCGATGTCAAAGACCAACTGGCATTTGAACGTAGGCTTTATTGTGTTCGCAAACGTACCGCTTGGGGGGTTAGAAGGGCTGGACTCAATGATAATAATGAAAATTTTTACGCCTGCAGTCTTTCAAGCAAGACTCTGATCTATAAAGGTCAGTTGATGGCTCCGCAGTTAGAGACCTATTATTTGGATCTACAGGACCCGAACATGGTCTCGGCATTGGCGTTAGCCCATTCCCGATACAGCACCAACACATTTCCTTCCTGGGGGCGTGCTCAGCCTTTTCGTTATATTGCGCATAATGGAGAAATAAATACAGTGCGGGGAAACCAGAACTGGATGCGCGCCCGTGAATCGATGTTTGAGTCCCCTTTATTTGAAGACATCAACATGATTCTGCCAGTTATTGCTCCGGGTGGTAGCGATTCAGCAGATTTTGATCAGGCTTTGGAGATGCTGTTCCTGACAGGTCGGTCCCTGCCGCATGCCATGATGATGATGATTCCTGAGCCTTGGAGTGGTCACGAGACCATGGACGATGATAAACGTGGATTCTATGAGTACCATGCTTCCATGATGGAACCTTGGGATGGTCCTGCCTCAATTGCTTTTACAGATGGGGAGACTTGCGGGGCTGTGCTGGACCGTAATGGTCTACGTCCTTCCCGATATTATGTGACGAAAGACGGCTTGGTGATAATGGCTTCTGAAGTGGGAGTTGTTCCGGTAGATGAGGCTAATATTGAGTACAAGGGGCGGTTACAACCGGGAAAAATGTTTTTGGTGGATATCAAAGAAGGTCGCATCATCTCAGATGAAGAAATCAAAGCTAAAATTTCAACCCAGAAACCTTATACGAAGTGGGTTAAGGAGAATCAGGTTAACCTCAAAGACCTGCCTTCCACAAACTTTCAATTTAAACCTGATTTTGAGACCGTTTTGAACAGGCAGGTGACCTTTGGTTATACCATTGAGGATTTGAAATTTTTGATTGCTCCAATGGTTGGATCGGCTACCGAGGCTACTGGTTCAATGGGTAATGATACTCCTTTGGCTGTATTGTCAGAAAAACCTCAGCTTCTCTTTAACTATTTCAAACAACTGTTTGCTCAGGTAACTAATCCGGCTATTGATTCGATACGCGAGGAACTGGTCATGTCTATGGAGGTAACTCTTGGAAAAGAAAGAAACCTACTAGACGAGTCGCCAGAGCATTGTCGTAAGCTGAAAGTTGAACATCCTATTCTTACTGGTCACGAAATGGATAAAATCAGTGGCCTTAATCAGGCGGACTTGAAAACAAAGGTGCTTCCAATTTTATTTCCGGTTTCAGAGGGACAAGCTGGTTTGGAAAAAGCTATGGATAGGCTATGTGAGCAAGCTTCCCAGGCAATTGAAAATGGTGCCACGATATTAGTTCTTTCTGATAAGGAAATGGACGAGAATAATGCTCCTATCCCCAGTTTGCTAGCTACAGCGGGAGTACATCATCATCTTTTGCGCGAAAGGACACGCACAAAAATAGGGTTGGTGGTTGAGACAGGTGAGGCCCGTGAAATGATGCATTTTGCATTACTGATTGGTTTTGGAGCCGGAGCTATTTATCCATATCTGGCTTATGAAACTGTGGCTCAAATTGCTGGCGAAGGTGTGTTCATTGAAAAGCTTGATACTGAAACCGCTGTTTCAAATTTTATTAAAGCTACGCGAAAAGGACTTTTTAAAATTATTGCCAAGATGGGGATATCTACCATACAGAGTTATCGCGGTGCACAAGTATTTGAAGTGGTTGGTTTGAGTGAAAAAGTGGTGGATCGTTACTTTACAGGAACGCCTTCACGTATTAGCGGAGCTGAACTGGATGTTTTGGCCAGAGAAGCTTTGATTCGCCACAAAAAGGGGTTTGGCAAAGAAGTCATTTCAGCTTTGGAACTGGGAGGTCATTATCATTGGCGTCGTGGTGAAGAGAAACACATGCTCAATCCTAACGCTATTGGGTTATTACAACACGCAACACGCTCAAATGATTACTCCACTTTTAAAAAGTTTTCAAAAGAAGCGGATAATGAAAGCACACGGCAATGTACCTTGCGTGGGATGTTTGAATTTAAAGAAGCCGAGTCTATTCCCATTGATGAAGTTGAATCGGTAGAAGAAATCACCAAACGATTTTGTACGGGTGCTATGTCGATTGGCTCTATATCCCGAGAGGCGCATGAAACCCTCGCGATTGCTATGAACCGACTGGGTGGAAGGAGCAATACCGGTGAAGGGGGTGAGGATAGCGCCCGCTATACTCCCGATTCAAATGGTGACTCACGCCGCAGTAAAATCAAGCAGGTGGCCTCGGGGCGTTTTGGAGTGAACAGTTACTATCTGGCCAATGCTGATGAAATGCAGATTAAAATCGCTCAAGGTGCCAAGCCTGGGGAAGGGGGACAATTACCGGGGCATAAGGTTAGTGAATACATTGCCAAGCTTCGCCATTCAACACCGGGAGTGGGTTTGATTTCACCGCCTCCGCATCATGACATTTATTCGATCGAGGACCTGCAACAGTTAATTTTTGATTTGCACAACGCTAATCCGAATGCAAGAGTCAGCGTCAAGCTGGTAGCAGAAGCGGGTGTAGGAACCATCGCGGCGGGTGTTTCAAAAGCCCACGCCGAAGGGGTGTTGATTGCCGGTCATGATGGGGGAACCGGTGCTTCACCACAAACTTCCATAAAACATGCCGGGCTACCCTGGGAGTTGGGACTTTCTGAAACTCAGCAAATTCTTGTACTTAATGATTTGCGTGGACGAATTCGTGTCCAGGTAGACGGTCAGCTCAAAACAGGGCGTGATGTGGTGATAGGAGGAATTTTGGGGGCCGACGAGTTTGGTTTCTCGACTACGGCACTGGTGACGATGGGATGTATTTTGATGCGCAAATGCCATCTCAATACCTGTTCGGTAGGGGTTGCCACCCAAGATCCGGTTCTTCGCGAGAAGTTCAATGGTAAACCTGACTATGTCGTAAACTTTTTTCGGTTTATAGCTCAGGAAGTAAGAGAGACTATGGCTGAGCTGGGTATCCGCAAATTTGAAGATCTGATAGGGAGGGTCGATCTTCTTGAGGCTGGTTTTGCAATCGAGCATTGGAAAGCACACGGTGTCGATGTCAGTCGTATTCTGCATAAACCGGATGTGGGTAGTAATGTTGCGATACACAATGTTTGCACTCAGGATTTGAGTGGTGATCTGGACAATGCTCTGGACCATTGCTTGATCAAGATGAGCCAGGCGGCGTTGGAGAACCAACAAAAAGTTCTGGGAGATACTCCTATCACTAATACAGACCGTGCAACAGGAGCGATGCTCAGTTATCAAATTTCAAAAAAATATGGTGAAGAAGGACTTCCCTCCGACACGATATGTTTGAACTTTAAAGGTTCTGCAGGCCAAAGCTTTGGTGCTTTTCTTGCTCCCGGTGTGACATTTAATCTGGCGGGTGATGCCAATGACTATGTTGGGAAAGGCCTATCTGGTGGCAAGATTATTATTTATCCCCCAAAAGAGTCGACTCTGGTTCCAGAAGAAAATATTCTAATCGGAAATACAGTTCTTTACGGAGCTGTTTCGGGTAAAGCTTTTTTCAGAGGCATTGGCGGCGAGCGGTTTGCAGTTCGTAATAGTGGAGCCCATGCAGTAGTTGAAGGGGTAGGGGATCACGGTTGTGAATATATGACTGGAGGAACCGTTGTGGTTCTGGGTGAAACAGGAAGAAACTTTGCTGCTGGTATGAGTGGTGGTTTGGCATATGTGCTAGATCGAAATAACAATTTTCCCATCCACTGTAACCAAAGCATTGTCGATCTGGTTCCTGTTGAAGAACCTGAAGATATTCAGCAGTTGAAGGGCTTGATTGAAGAACACTTTCAGTACACTCAAAGTAGTGTTGCCAAAAAGGTACTTGATGACTGGGAGGCGACATTACCCAAATTCATCAAAGTTTATCCGATGGATTACCGCCGGGTGCTTGAAGAACGTAAAAGACGAAATGAAATGTTGGTTGCCTGATTCATTAGTGTAGTAGGCAGATAGTAATAGTCATTGAGATTGTGTTCGTATTTTTAAACTGAAGGTTATTGCTATTTATCTGCGGAGGATCTCCACCAGAAAGGATATAAAAAGCGCAAATGGGTGCAATAAAAGGATTCATGGAGTACGAGCGGGAGACACCGCCAGGTCGCCCGGTTGAGGAAAGGCTGAACGATCAAAAGGAGTGCTACGCTCAATTTCCTGAAGAAAAGTACAAGGAACAAGGAGCACGTTGTATGGATTGTGGTGTTCCCTTCTGCCAGAGTGAATCTGGCTGTCCTTTAGGAAATTTGATTCCTGACTGGAATGATATGGTTTATCGGGGGCGGTACAGTGAGGCAGTTGAACTGTTACTGAAGACCAATAATTTTCCTGAGTTTACCGGACGAGTTTGCCCGGCCCCCTGTGAGGGTGCCTGTGTGCTGGGTATCACTGAGCCAGCGGTGACAATTTGTAACATTGAGGAGATGATCGCAGAAGTAGGGTTTGAAAAAGGGTTCATCAAGCCAAAGAAACCGGAAACCCGTACAGGAAAAAAAATAGCGGTGGTCGGTTCAGGACCAGCCGGAATGGCTTGTGCTGAACAGCTCAATTCAGTTGGGCATGAGGTTACGGTTTTTGAAAAAGAAGACCGTGTTGGTGGGCTCTTGATGTACGGCATCCCACATTTCAAACTGGATAAAGAGATTGTAAAACGTCGAATCAGGTTAATGGAAGAATCGGGAGTAATTTTTAAGACTGGAGTTAATGTAGGGGTTAATAAATCAGCCAAAGAATTGAAAAATGAATTTGACGCGGTGGTGCTTTGCGGCGGATCTCAGAAACCTCGTGACATTCCTGTAGAGGGGCGTGACCTGGATGGTATCCATTTTGCTATGGATTTTCTTCCGCAACAGAACAAGAGAAATGAAGGAGATATGATTCCTGAGGATATATCTATCACTGCAAAGGACAAGAATGTATTGATCATCGGTGGTGGTGATACAGGGTCAGATTGCCTGGGGACCTCTCTACGCCAGGGTGCTAAAAATGTTTACCAATTTGAACTGTTACCCGAACCTCCACAAGAAAGAAGTGATGACAACCCTTGGCCGCAATGGCCTAAAATTTTCCGGGTTTCATCTTCTCATGAAGAAGCCAATGAACGTGAAGGTAAGGAAAAAGTCACGGAGTATTGTGTTTCTACTAAAAAGTTTTCTGGAAAGGATGGCAAGGTTTCCAGAATTCATGCTGTGAAAATTGAGTTTGGCGAACCAGACCCTGAAACAGGTCGTCCGCAAATGCGGGAAGTGCCTGGCTCTGAGTTTGAACTTGAAGTCGAACTTGTTCTTTTGGCTATGGGTTTTGTACATCCTATCCATGAAGGTATGCTTGAGGAATTGGGGATGGATTTGGATGCGCGAGGAAATGTGGCCTGTGACAATAAGAAAATGACCAGTGTAGATGGAGTTTTTGTGGCAGGAGATATGACAAGAGGGCAGTCACTGGTCGTTTGGGCTATTGCTGAAGGTAGAGAAGCAGCAAGATCAGTAGACCTTTATCTTATGGGCGAGACTCAGCTTCCTCACAGCCAGTTCTTAAAATAATCATTAGAAAAAAAGGGAAAGGGGACTGCCCTTGACAAAACAGTCCCCTTTCGGAGGTTAGCCCGCTACTTGCAGGCTCGGGGAATTATGCTGGCTTTTCTTCTTTCATAGGTTCGATTTTAATTTCAAGAACCCTGGTCACTCCTTCTCGAACAACCTCGACCTTGACAGTTTTTCCCGGTTTTATGGAAGCAACCTGTTTAGGCAGTGTTTCTATGGATGCGATTTCTACTCCATCAAAACGGGTGATGACATCACCACGTTTCATCCCACCCTGGGCGGCAGGGCCATTGGGAACGATATCGTTAACCAGTGCGCCCATAGCATTCTTGAGCTTGAAAGACTCTTTCAGTTCCGGAGTGATTCTCTGAATCATGACTCCAAGCCAACCGCGTGTAACACTACCTTTCTGTTTTAAATCGTCCAGGATATCTTTTGCCATATTTATGGGCAAGGCAAAACCAATGCCTACATTCCCACCGTTTCCGGAAAAGATAGCGGTGTTAATTCCTATGACTTCACCATTCATGTTAAGCAATGGGCCACCACTATTGCCAGGATTGATGGAAGCATCTGTCTGAATGAACTCGTCATAAGGGCCGGCACCTATGTTCCTTCCTTTGGCACTGACGACCCCTGTGGTCACTGTGTGATCCAGCCCAAAAGGATTGCCGATAGCAACCACCCATTCACCTACTTCTACTCGTTCTGAATTACCCAGGGTCAAGTAGGGGAAGGATGAATTCTCGCCACTCTCCTTTACAATTTTGATCAGTGCAATGTCTGTTTTGGGGTCAGAACCTACAAGCCGGGCTTCATATTCTTTTTCATTATGAAGCGTAACTTTTATAATGTCGGCACCTTCCACGACATGGTTGTTGGTCAGAATATACCCTTCATGGTCAATGATGAATCCTGAGCCAGTTCCTCCCTCTGGTGCCGGGCGAGGGCTCCTTCCTCTATGAGGAGGGGAAAACTGTCCGAAAGGTCTGTTGCCCCTGGGCGGGGCAAACTGTCCAAAAGGACCGTTTCCTTTTGCAGGTTGAATCTTTGTTTTTGATGTGACGAACACCACAGCAGGATTTTTGCTTTTAGCAATGTCCACAATCAAATTGGTGCCTACAGGATTTGCTTTTGTACTTAATCCGAAAGCAGAGTCCACAGTGGAAAAACCTGATGTCCCTATTCCATAAGAAAGTGGCAGGACCATCAAAATAAACATGGCAAAGGCTATTCGAAATTTTAGTTTTTGCTTCATGAGTGAAATCCTCCAACTCTATTTGTAAACGTGAATATGCGTTCGATGTTGATCAATAGCGTTGAAATAAGAATAAAACTTGAAAATTAAATGTCCATTAATGTGAAATTAAAAATCCTTAATGTTGTTTTGATGGATTGATAAATAGGAGTGTGATTTTGTTTGTCTGGTGCGGAACATTTGGGAAGGTTATGGTCGAGAGGTTTAATGCTTAAGTTCTTTCAAACCAGTAAAGTATTCGTTTGGTTTTTGATATTTCTTGTGAGCTAATGATGCGACATTTCTTTTCTAAAATATTACGGAAGGATTGCTCATTATAATTTGTAAAGATATCCTGCCTCAGGCTAAGCATTAACTTGAGGTTGGGATCTTTTTTGGGAATGAACTCCACAACACCGCATGGGGCAATGTTTATAAGCCAGCCGATTAGTTGATCCAATGGGATATTGCGACCTATAGCAAGATGATGTTCGAAGGCTAAAGCTAGTACTGCATCGGCATTTCTTCTGTTCAATAGACCTTTCCTTTCCTGTGAATTCCACCCCTGTTCTGGACTTGGGTTAGCAGCGTCAAAATATAACGGCAAGAAATTAAGGTTGTTGTTCTCAGCCCGTTTGAATGACTTTTCCAGTGCTGACTGGTCGAAATCGAACCCTATAACGTGTTTGGCTCCTGCATTCAAGGCCAGCTCAGAGTATTCGCCGGTGTTGCAGCCAAGGTCCCACACTGTCTCGGGTTTGGTCTTTTGAATGAAGTTGGTGATGAAGTTGTGTTTTTGTTTGATCTCATCAGGTTCGTAGCAATGTATGGAGTTGTAATTTCCCCATGTGGTGTTAGAAGCGGAAAGTGGATTTAAGTTTTCAATCCAGTTATAAAGTTGTTTAAAAATCCTGGCAAGGGTTTCGCGTGGCAGTTTTTGGTTGATGTTTGATAAGGAATCAGTTTTTTCAGTTCTTGCAAGATTGTTTAATCTTGATGGAAGAGCGACATGTAGAAAGAAATTTTTAGAAAATTTTTTGTGCCAGGGTATCATTTTGCAGAACTCGTCTGAGGGTATTCCTTCTAAATTTCCTCGATACCATGCGTTATGGGTGATTCCCAATAGGGACCTTAATAAGAGTGGATTCAGGAACTGTTCGCAAAATTGCCGGTGACCTTCCCAAACCTGTCCTTCCTGGTATGGTTGAATCGAAAGGCTGTCAATGAAGATTGGCTGTGAGCCTTTGAATTGAATGTTATAGGCACTTGAATCTGAAAACATCAGGTTTTCTTCCAGGGCTTGGGACTGGAGGTCGATGTGTAACAAGGCTGCTTTTTTAAGCATGGGAAAGCACCACTCATAGGGATAGGAGATAAAAGGTAAAAGCGGATGTTCAACTACAAAATCCGGGTGAAGTTCGGGTGACTCAAATGTGGAAAGGTCTACTTCGGTTGTTTCAATGATTTTACCAAGCTTTGCCATGCTTGAGACAAACTTTGTGTCTCGTACAATCTGGTAGTTCTTTGCGCCCTGTTCAAAAATAAGTCGAAAAACTCGTTTGTCTTTTATAAAAACTCTACCGCAAGGATCACGAAAAGAAGCAGAGTCGGGAATGAGACTCAATGGGGATCACTCCTTATGAGATGCTTCATCCTTTTCAGGATTCAAATTCGTTTTAAAAAAACCTTTTAGTTTTTTCCAATAGAGTTTGAACACTACCATTACACCAGCTACTCCACCCATGATCAATTGAGCTAACATGCTACCTGCTCCGGGGTCGAGATAACAATATGCGGGTTCTACATAAATAAAGAAAAAAGTAAGAAAAAAGAAAAAGTATTTCATGGCTAAAGCTCCGGGATTACTGCTTGTTGAAGCTGTCAGATAATCATACAATGAATCGGAAGTATTGTCAGGACTGTTTCTTTTATGAATGACTTTCCAAAAATATTTTTTCATATTTTTGTCCTTGCTGGGCTTGCACTATCTCCATTATATGGTGTCCTTTCAAAAGAGCCCAATTTCTTTTTGGCCCACAGTTCGGAGCCTGTCGATTTTTTCCTGATGATTGGTATGATTTCTTTTGTATTTCCAATTGTTATAGCTTTAATAGTGTCTCTTATACTTTATCCACTCACTAAAAATAAAGTTTTTTTCGAAGGAGTTTTTGTAGCTCCTCTTGCAGTTATAGTCCTTCTTCCGTTTGTGAAAAATGTGATGGGCGAAAGTGTGTTTGGATCAATTTTAGCGGCGATGTTGATAGGACTGGCATTTTCGTTTTTTTATGGGAATTTTAAGGTCCCAAAATATTTTTTAAACTATATTTCTCCGGCAATCCTCGTTTTCCCAACTTTGTTTTTATTTGAACCTAAAATATTTGTGCTTGCTGTTCCTGAGTATACCGAAGCAGACTATCCGAAAATATCAATTCCTTCTAACACTCCAGTAGTCTTTATTTTGTTTGATGAATTTCCTCTTGCCCCGATTTTGGACAAGGGCCTGAATATTGATGCGCAAGCTTTCCCAAACTTCAACAGGCTTTCGAAAATATCATATTGGTATCGAAATGCTTCAACCAACTATGCGTTTACAGGCCCTTCAATAAGAAGTGTTTTGACGGGAATGTGGCAGGATAATTCACGGTTTGGGACATACAAATATTTTCCTAATAACCTGTTTACCTTATTAGGGAACAACTATCAGGTTGAAGCCCACGAATCAGCTCTCAGACTATGTCCACCAACCATTTGCCTGATCCATCAAGGATCCAAAGAGACGGAAAGTAATGAGATTTTCTGGAAGGATATTGCTGCCATTTATCTGAACCTGATTCTTCCACAGCCAAAAAGTTTTAATGTTCCGGGAGTGTCTCAGGGTTATAAAAACTTTTGGGGAAGGGAAAATACTGTTTCCAATGAGAAAGTGAGCTTTGTTAGAAAAGATTTTGTAATTCCTTTTCTTGCTCCTGAATTCAAACAACGTCAGGTAGATGGCCGAGAGGATATATATGAGCATTTTTTGGAAAGCCTCAACTCTAATACTGGAAAGAATTTTTTTTTCTTACATATTCTCTATCCTCACAATCCTTACCGATTTTTATCTTCTGGGAAAAAGTATGATCTTAGTGGAGAATTTGACAATATTGGGATGAATGAAGAGCATCCTAAAGGGGGGATGTGGTCTAACAATACAGCTCTAATTTCTTTTCAAAATCAAAAACTTATCAATCAATTGGGGTATACAGACTATCTGGTAGGAAAATTACTGGACCGCCTTGAAGAGACCAATCTGTTAGATCCTTCCTTGTTCATTTTGGCTGCAGACCATGGTGTATCCATTAAAGAGGGAGGGTTTCGCCGGGAGATAGGGGTCAAGTCTTTGGGTGATATTGCATCTATACCTCTGTTTATTAAACTTCCAGGTCAGGAGGAGGGAACGATTAGTGATTTACCAGCTACCTTATTGGATGTTCTTCCGACCTTGAAAGATGTTCTGGGAGTTGAAGTTCCATGGGAACTAGCAGGAAATTCATTATTGAACTACCCGTCAGGGACACGCGAAAGAATTATTCACGATTCTATAATTAGACCTTTTCCTGTTTCCAGCGATTTAAAAAAATCTTTGCTTGATGGAGTGAAAAGGAAACAGGCTTTATTTGGCAAATTTGAAGGCTGGGAAAAATTTCGATTGTACGATGAGAAGGGCCGGTCGTTTATGGATAAACCTGTTTCTGAATTTGTGACTCAATCGATGTCAAATATTGAGGTGCAACTGGACTCAGGTTCACATATTGAGACTAAGCCGGGTTTTTTACCTGCAATCGTCCAGGGTAAAATAACTGGAATTGATGATAAAGCAAAATGGACAATTTTAATTGCAGTGAATAATATTTTTCGGGCTGTATCGCCTATCACCAATATTGATGATCGTGATAGCATCCTGTCATTGTTGCCAGAGATAGCTTTCCAGGAGGGGGCTAACGAAGTGGATATATATTTAATTAGCAATGATCCTGAAAAGGGAGGGAAAGTTTTTAAACCTCAACAGGATTAAGTGATTTATTTTTACATCCGTAATTTCTGAAAAAATCCCTTTAAAGTTTCTTTGATGGGGTTGCCATCTATTTCTGATAGCTCTTTGAAGAGTTCCTTTTGTCTTTTGTTTAAGTTTCTGGGTGTTTCTACAATGAAGTGGATGACTTGATCGCCTCTGCCGTGTCCCCGCAATTGAGGCACACCAGCACCTGGAATACGATAAGTTTCGTTGGTTTGTACTCCGGCTGGAACAGATATGACCTGTGTTTTCCCGTTGTCGACAAGAGGTACCTGTATTTCAGCGCCCAGGGCGGCTTGGGAAAATGTCAGCTTCAGACGGCAATGGACATCGTGGCCTTCCCGGTGAAATGACTCATGTGCTGCAACGTGCATGATGACATAGAGGTCTCCAGGTGGAAGACCCTGGGGGCCGGGTTCCCCTTCACCCCTTAATCTGAGCCGGGAACCATCGTCAACGCCTGCTGGGATATTGATTGATATTTTTTTATTTTTAAGAACCCGCCCATCTCCATGACATTCGGGACAAGGGTGTGTGATTGTTTGTCCGGCTCCTCGACAATCAGGACAAGTGGACTGGACACTGAAAAAACCTTGCGCGCGGACTACCTGACCAGTTCCTCGACAGGTTCGGCAGACTTGGGGGCTGTAGCCGGGTTTAGCTCCAGAGCCTTTACAGGTTCCGCAGGGATTATGCTTGCTGACTTCGACTTCTTTTTCTGTGCCAAACACTGCTTCTTCAAAAGTGATGGAAATATCGAGTCGCAAATCCGACCCTGTTCTTTGTTGTCTCCCCCCCCCTCCAAAGAAATCACCAAAAATGTCTCCAAACTGAGAGAAGATGTCATCAAATCCACTGAATCCACCAAAGCCACGCCCCTTAAGTCCTTCGTGGCCAAATTGGTCATAGATTTGCCTCTTCTCAGGGTCTTTTAAAACATCATAAGCTTCGGAAGCTTCTTTGAATTTATCTTCTGCCTCTTTATCACCAGGATTTTTATCAGGATGGTATTGGAGAGCTTTTTGCCTGTAAGCTTTTTTCAGTTCGCTTTCATTCGCATTTTTAGAAACACCGAGTACTTCATAATAGTCATGTTGGCTCATAAGTCGATTTTTTCCAGATAGAATTAATTCTTTTTATTACCACCTGCCCTATGGGATGAAAGCACCTTAGTTTACTAAATGTGCTACTTTTACTTTGGCAGCCTTGATCAGTTTTTCCTTGAAAATATACCCCGGTTCAAGTTCTTCAACAATCATATTATCCTTTTCAGGGTCAGTGGTGTCCTCTGTCATGACTGCTTCGTCAGTATTCGGATCGAACTTTCTGTTTTGGGTGTTGATTTGTTCTACCCCATTATTTTTGAGTTCCCGGGCATATTGTTTGGCTACCAACTCTACACCTTGTTGAAGGGCTTCCAGGTCATTGCTTGAACGGGTGGTTTGAATAGCCCGGTTTAAATTGTCAAGAATTGGGGTCAACCGAGAGAACAAATTCGCCTTAAACTGGTCAAGGCGAACGTCATTATCTTTCTCCAGACGTTTACGGAAATCATCATTTTCTCCTGATTTCTCTTTATAGGCGGCGATGTATTCGCGCAGACGTTTGTCTTTTTCTTCTGCCTCCAGTTTCAGTTTTTCTACATATGTAGGCAGTCGTTCTTCGATGTTGGCGTTGGCATCGTCCACAGCATCTTCTTCGAGGAGTGCAGACCTTCTATCAACAATATTAATGACGGGTTCTTCATTTGATTTAACAGATGTTTTTGATTTTTTTTTTGCCATAGAAGTATTTCGAGTTTGTTGGGAAAGAATTCATGCCTCCGAAGAACTCGGAGGCACGCAATTAGTATTATTTTTTTCCAATATCTTCAAATTCAGCATCGACTACATCATCGTCTGATTTGCTGTCAGGTCCTGCACTTGAATCGCCTTCAGGAGGCGTTTCTCCGCCAGCTTCCTGAGATTGGCTATACATGGTTTGAGCCAGTTTATGTGCAACCTGATTGACTTTTTCGATTTGCTCTTTCATAACAGCAATATCGCCTTCAAGGTGCTTTTTGGCTTCTTCGATGGCTTCTTCAGCCTCTTTTATGTCTTCTTCTTTGATTTTTTCCTTATTTTCTTTCAGGGTTTTTTCCACATTGTAAATTACAGAATCGAGCTGATTCTTTACATCAATACCTTCCCTTCTTTCTTTATCAGCTTCAGCATTTGCTTCCGCGTCTTTAACCATTTGCTCGATTTCGTCCTCATTCAAACCGGTTGAATCTGTTATGGTAATTTTTTGTTCTTTTCCGGTTCCCTTATCCTTAGCACCTACGTGCAAAATACCGTTGGCATCAATGTCAAAGGTCACTTCAACTTGAGGGACGCCTCTGGGGGCAGGTGGAATTCCATCCAGATGAAATTTCCCAAGGGAACGGTTATCCTTTGCCATTTCACGTTCGCCCTGGAGTACATTGATTTCAACAGAAGGCTGGTTATCTGCAGCAGTTGAAAACGTTTCTGCTTTGCGGGTGGGAATGGTGGTATTGCGTTCAATAAGTTTAGTGGTAACTCCTCCCAGAGTTTCAATTCCTAGAGAAAGTGGGGTGACATCAAGAAGGAGGATGTCTTTCACATCACCAGAAAGAACGCCTGCCTGAACAGCAGCACCAAGAGCGACTACTTCGTCAGGGTTTACACCTCGATGAGGTTCTTTGCCGAAAAGGTTCTTAACCAACTCTTGAGCTTTCGGGACCCGGGTGGAACCACCGACAAGAATTGCTTCATGAACTTGATCTGCCTTTAGCCCAGCATCTTTCAATGCCTGGAGACAGGGAGTTTTGGACTGGTCCAGCAGGTCATCAATCATTCCTTCAAATTTTGCTCGGGTAATCTTGATATTGAGATGCTTGGGGCCTCCAGCATCCGCAGTGATAAAAGGAAGATTGATATCGGTCTCATTAGTGGTTGAGAGCTCGATCTTGGCTTTTTCAGCGGCTTCCTTGAGTCGCTGGAGGGCCATATTATCTCTGGAAAGATCAATGCCTTGTTCTTTTTTAAATTCATCTACCAGCCAGTCTATAACCCGCTGATCAAGATTATCACCACCCAGGTGGGTGTCACCATTTGTGGCTTTAACCTCAACGACATTGTCGCCGACTTCAAGGATTGAAATATCAAAAGTACCACCACCAAAGTCATAGACCGCAATGGTGTGGTCCTTTTTCTTGTCCAGTCCGTAAGCCAATGCAGACGCTGTAGGCTCATTGATGATACGCTTCACCTCCAGTCCGGCAATCTTGCCTGCATCTTTGGTAGCTTGGCGCTGAGCATCATTAAAGTAAGCTGGGACAGTGATGACAGCTTCTGTAACAGGTTGACCAAGATAAGCTTCGGCAGACTTTTTAAGTTTTTGCAGAATCATGGCCGATATTTCCGGGGGAGTGTAAGATTTATCACCAGCTTTAATTCGCACCTCATTTTTGGACCCCTGGATAACCTCGTAAGGAACCATTTTCATTTCTTCTGCCACTTCATTTAGAGATCTACCCATGAAACGTTTGATGGAGAAAATCGTATTTTCAGGGTTAGCGATGGCCTGTCTTTTTGCCACCTGACCTACCAATATTTCACCTTCTTTGGTGAAGGCGACAACGGATGGGGTTGTTCGACTTCCTTCTTCATTGAGGATGACTTTGGGTTCGCTACCTTCCATAACGGCAACCACTGAATTTGTGGTTCCCAAATCTATTCCTACGATTTTTCCCATGAGATTTGATCCTTTCCTAAATTTTTAAAATTATTTGAAATTTACCGGTTTGAGTAAATGGGTGTTATCTATTTGCAAAGCTGTTTGTTAGATAAGATTGGCAAGTGACAATGTCAAGCTGCTTATAGGGGTTTTTATTTAACATTTTTTTAATACTCTTCCATGTCTCATAGTCATAAGCTTCTTAAAATAAACAGGTTATGCTGTTTTAGGGGTGAGTGGTCGTTAAAGGTCATAAATTTACCTTATTTTTCTTTCTTTATGCGTTATAATTGCGTAGACACTAACTCTAGGTTATTCAAATATGGCAGAAATAAAACGTGAGGGCAGAGAGTTCACTCGAGTTCCCATTAAAGTTTGGGTAGAAGTTCGTGCAGATGATACCGTTATAAAGACCCATGAAACTCACGACCTGAGTATGGTAGGAATATCGTTTCTGCATAAAGGCAAAATCTTGCCTGTGGGAACTTTGTGTGAAATTTCGGTATTCTTGGAAGGGGTGGATCCACCCATCCATGTTGATATGAAGGGAAAGGTTGGCAGGACTACTGATAAAGACCTTTGTGTGGAGTTTTTAGAGGTAGAACTGGAAAGTTACGAACATTTACAAAACCTGGTACGGTATAACTCTAAGGATATTGACGTGATTGATAAAGAAATAGGTGAGCATTCCGGGCTGAAGAGAAAAGAATAAATTTCGAATTTATTTCTGAAGTTGTGTTAAAGATTTCTTTTAGGTATAGCGCCGTTTTTTACACTTGCTCGTAGAGTGTTAAACCAAATTGCTCATTCTGGTATTCAAACTGACAATGAGTCACTTCTTTTGTAGATGGGAAATGAAGGTCATGAGCTTCCATTGCTATAATATGCAATAAGCTACATTTGTGTTTACAAATTTTGCAAAAACTTTTCTAAACTAGAAAAAAGGAGAATCCACATTGATCTGCCTGTTGGCTTGTGGAAAACTGCTACGCAGTTTACACACAGGGTCAACAGGCTCTACCACGGCAAGGATTTATATTTAAAAATCCTTTTGCAGCTGTCTTTGCGAGGAACCAAAGGTGACGAAGCAATCCAGAAAGAAACTGGATCGCCGCATTCCCTTCGGTCATTCGCGATGACATCCGGAAGTCAGCTCAAAATCATTTTACAAACTTTGCACATGCAAATGGTAACTATCCCATATAATAGGTACTGAGAGCTTGCTGGGTTCGGGTAAGAGTGCCTTGATATTTCCCCCAATCATGTTTATCAGTTCGCCTACAGCATCTTCTTTGTCATTCTTTGAGGACTTACCCGGTTCAATGGAAAACAATTTTTCAGTTAATTTACCTACCAGTGATGAGGGCAGGGAGAGCAATATAGTTCCATTCCATTCACCAGTAATATGGACGCTACCTGTAATCGTGTTGGCAGGGGAAGCTTTATAGTAACCGGGAGAGGGCTGAACCTCGAAATCCAGCAATGTTGAACAGACTAACTGAGTGCAATGCTGAATTTCTTTTTCGAGAAACTGCACAGGAAAACCTCAACTAAATAAAGAGATTATTAGCTACAGTAATGCTATGTTTGCATGATTGTGCTCTTAAATATATTTGAAAAAAATAAATTACTATTCTTCAGAATCAATATCTTCCTTTTTCTTTAAAATAGAGACTTTGAACTTAAAACCCCAACACTTGAAGGTAACGGCGGTTGTGAGTTCGCTTCCAGGTATTTTTAAACCAATTTCAGTCATGGTGACTGCTGGAAGGGAAAGGTAGCAGGGTTCGGGTAATAGTGATTTTAGATTGCCCCCAGTCATATTTGTTAGCTCTCCCAAGGCATCCTGAATAAGGTCTAAAGTTAGTTCATCATCCTTAAGGTCGAACATGATGGACGCCACTTTTCTGGCTAATTCAGTTGGGCAATCAAGGACTACTGTACCTTCCCACTCTCCTGAGATATGAACGCATCCAGCCAGGATTTTTTCCCCTTCGGGAGGACAATATTCTTCGGTTATTTTTTTTACGTCCAGGTCAAGTATGTTTTTCCAAATACTTTCTGTGTATTCGCAAATTTCGGTTTCATATAATTGCATGGCATTTATCCCTGTTTTAAACGATAGCAACCTGATTGCTTGTAAGGCATTCTTTCAAAGTTTTCGTCCAGGTTAAGTGTGGTCTCAGCTGCTCCCAGAAAAAGATAACCATCTGGCTTGAGGAGTTTGCGAATTCGTGCCAGAATATTTTTTTTCATATCCACATCAAAATAGATGAGAACATTCCTCATCATAACCAAGTCCAATTGTGGCATCATTGGCCAATTTTCGGAAAGGTTAATGATTCGAAACTCTATCATTTTACGAAGATCTTCTTTTACCTGCCATTCAGTTCCAACGCGATCAAAATACTTCACCATAAGTGGTGCTGGAAGACCACGGTTAACCTCCAATTGGCTATAAATGCCGCTTTTGCACCGGTTGAGCATCTGGTTTGAAAGATCACTAGCGGAAAAAGTAATTTTCCAGGTATTAAGTTGAGGGAAATCGTTTTTCAACAACATAGCCAGCGAATAGGGTTCTTGTCCGCTTGAACTGGCACCGCACCAGATGTTCAACTCCTTTTTGGTCGTACGTTTTCCTATCAACTCTGGGAATATTTCTTTTTTTAATGTTTCAAATGGATGGATATCTCTAAAAAAAGAAGTCTCATTTGTCGTCATGGCCTCAATGACTGCATCATTAAGGTTTCCACGGGGGTTTTTCTTTAACTGGGATACAAGGTTTTCGATAGATTCAAGTTTTTCCTGATGAACCAGGGGCATAATTCTGGATTCAACCAAATATTCTTTGCCTTTTTCCAGTACAATTGCACATTGTTCTCTTACAATTTTACTGATGTATTCAAAATCTGCAGGGTTTACGGCCATTACAGTCCTTATCCAGAGTTGTCGTTTGAAGAATTAGATCGGTGGTGCGGTTTAACCAACATCAATGCCCATGAGCGTTAATTTTTCCACAATCATGTCTTTGGTGAATGGCTTCATGACATATTCATTCGCTCCGGCCTCTAATGCTTTCAGCACTTGTGACATTTCGGTCTCAGTAGTAACCATCATTAGTTTCATGTCTTTGTATTGATCGTCTTTCCTGACTTCACATACAAACTCATAACCATTCATTTCTGGCATATTCCAATCCACCAAAGCCAAGTCCAAAGGTCCTGTTTCTTTTAGTTTTTCAAGAGCTTCCAAGCCATGGCCTGCCTCAAAAATCTCAAATTTGAGGGCTTTAAGAATTTGCCCCAGAATTAATCTAATAGCTCTTGAGTCATCAATTACAAGTGCACGCACAAAAACCTCCTTTTAAGCAAGAGGGAAAATCCACCTCGGTTTTGCAGTGTAAATATGATAATTTGACCAATAGTAGGCAATTTAGGTAACACTTTTTGCAATCGCTTGTGATCAGTATTCTTTTAGAATAATGGATAATCTGATTCTGTCAACGCAAAAGGTTGTTTTTTTCAGAATACTATTTATCTGAATAATAGGAAATTAAACAAAAAAAAGCCCGCTTAGATCAAGCGGGCTTTAAAATCTGTTGGCCAAATATTGGGGCCGTAATTATTCTGCGTGTTCGTCCAGACCTTGCTCTAATTCCCCCATAAATAAAACGGTGTCTTCTTTAGCGGGGGCTGCTTCAGCCTTTTTTCGTGCAGCTATTTCTTCAAGTTCTTCTTTTCCTTCTTTTGTGTATGCCCAAGGTTCAACACCATCTTTTTTAGCTTTACGAACTGCTTCCGTCACCCTGATTAGCTTGGTGCCGTCCAAGTCTCTTAAGGAGAGCAGTGCATCTTCATGGCCATCATAAGCACAAAACGCCATCGTGTAACAATTGGTGTTAGCGCGGATCATTTTTAGCGTTATGTTAGCAAAGTGACAGTGAATTCCTATCAAGATACAGGTTTCAATTTTATTATGCTGGATCGTTAAATTGGGGTGGCAAGGATTTATTACTGTCTCGGGATCAATCTTTGGATATATAGGACGGTAATCAGGCATAGTGATTACATTCATGCCGGGAACCTCTTTTACCAGATCCATCGCCAGTTCTGCTTTACGATCTGTTTCTTCAGTCCACCCCCAAACAATCATTGGCCCCGGGAACAAAGTTGGATTGCGTCTTGTTAATATCTCATGCGCAGCTTTAGTAATGGCTTCATCAGTGGGAACATGTTCTCCTTCAACCAAATCAAACCCTGAATCTTTCTCAGGCTGGAAAATTCCCTGAGCTGCTGCAGAAGCGGGAAGTAAACCAATAGGACCTAACTCTAGTTTGGGCATCTAAACTAATCTCCAATGAATATTTTGCAAATTAAAACCAGTACCCTTTAATAGGGAATTCGGATTAACCTAAACGATAAGAAATGCGGATTTTAAAACAAGCCATCTATTTATTTCATCTTGGGGCAAGCCCCGCTAAGAAACGGTCATACTATTATTAATGAGGGTGTATTGTCAATAATATTCATGTCAGGGATTGCAAGAGGATGCATTCTTCAAAATAAATCCATATACGACTCTTAAACAACCTTATTCCCCCATTCAAAAGGGTTTTTTTGCCAGGAAAGCAGTATTTCAATGTCATTTTGAGAGATATCTGCAGTAGATTGAGCTACTTGCAGTAGTTTGGAAAAAACCAGAATCGAATGGAATTGGCAAGATATGTTGTTGAATTTTTCTGATGTCTCGGGGAAACCATAACTGAAAATACTGAAGCAATGATTAACAATGCCTCCGGCTTCTCGTATTGATTTTACAGCGTTGATCGCACTTCCACCGGTTGAAACCAGGTCTTCAATAACCAACACACGCTGATTTTTATTAAGAATACCTTCAATTTTGTTACCCATTCCATGGGATTTGGCTGACGACCTGACATAAATCAGAGGAAGTTGAAGCGAATCAGCTAGAGTGGTTGCATGTGGAATTCCGGCAGTTGCAGTGCCAGCTATGACATCTACATTCTCATCATTCTTTTTTAATAGATCTTGAAAACCACTGGCTATTAAAGAGCGGTGGTTTTCATTTCCCAATAGTAGGCGATTATCATTATATATTGGCATTTTATAGCCAGAAGCCCAAGTGAAAGGTTTTTGGGCATTGATTTGGATAGCTCCGATTTCTAACGCTATATGTGCAATTTTTTCTGCAATTTTCATCTTATAGACCGAAATTCTCTGTGGAATAACTCTTCATTTGCACCCCTTAACATTAAAGAGCCAATTCCTCTCAATGTAATACCAAATATAAATTTAGTTTCTCTCTCGCTATCTACCGTTTCTAACAAATTTACCCTGTCAATTAAAGCAAACTGGAACCCCCAACATTCACATGGATCATCGTACGTCAAGCTGAAATTATTTTCTCGGGAAACTCCCGCTTTCGCATCAAAACGGGCTGAACCCTGCATTCTCCAGCCTTTCGCAATAGTCCAGTCTATGGTTCCTACATAAAATTCTGTAGAGTCTTTGGTAAATCGCCTTTGAAGATAAAGGTAAAGCGAATCGATAGGTTTGAGCCCCACCTCAACATTGAATGTTTTGATGGTTTTATCGTAGATATCAAAAGTGGAGTCAAAATTCAATTCCAGATTATCGTGCAATCTGCTGTCCAAGTCAAAACGTAAGTCTGTAAATGGGCGTTTATTTGCAGATTCTTCTGACCCTGTTGCTTCGATAAGGTCAAGCGTTTGGCTGATGTCAAAGCGAAGGGATTCTCTAGTATTATAATTTTCTCCCTTTACACGTTCTTTTTGCAACAGTCTCTGAGTTAGAGAATAAGTAATGGTGCTTTGCCTGTTTAAAGTATCGTTGCCATCAAAAACTCTAATCTTTCCGCGATCATTTTCATCTATATCGGGAATATAATTATAAGTTATGCGAGGCTCTAAAAGATGTTTAATTTTAGGGACGGATTTGCTTTTGAACTCAAAAACCTTTTCAAATCTTGGCCCTTCCAAACTGGCGCTTATATCAAAAGATTCTCGTGTGAAAAAGTCCAGGCGTTTATTGTTGTTCGAAGCGTCTAATCCTTTGCTGTAAATGGTTTCTCTTAACCCCAGAGTAGGGGCGAAGCTGAGCCAGGAAGCAACTCTCATTGGATAAGAGAATTGAGGGTGAAAGTCGAAACGTTGTACTGAATAATTGTCATCTTTATCGGGGTCCGAATTCAGATCGGTTAGAAAGGATGCGAAGCTTAAATCCTGATTGAATAAAAGTTCTGTTCCCTTCCTGGAAAAATCACGTTTTTTGCAGGGGTCATTTAACGGGTCAGCTTGTTGATTTTGAAAATTATCATTTAACGGTTTTTCAATTTCACTATCTTCATTTTTTTTAGGGTCGCATTCATCTTTATTTAAAAAAGATTTCACAAGTTTCGAAACAGGCTGCCTTTGTGTTTTGTAGGTTATTTGAGGCAGTTGTGCAAAGGTTTGGTCGCTTCCTGCTTGAGAACTGTCCCGATACCGGGTCGTAACATCTAGAGAACTTCCTTCCCAGGATTTTGTGATATTCGCGTAGGAATCTGTTTGGCGAACTGATCGAACGCTGGAGTTATCTGTAAAGTTTCTATTAAAATCCTGGCTTCTCAAATCAAGAACCCCATTAAAATTGAAATCAAACGGGAGATTTTGGCCATGATTGGCTTGCAATTGCCAAAATGTCGAGTTGGTTATCTTGTCATCAATAAATGAAGCAAATATTTTGCCCGAGGTGTGTCCATTTGGTGTATACCTGTATTCAAACGTTGGTTTAAAACCACGATTTTGTGAATAGTCCAGACCAAAAGTTGCATCAGAGTGCCCGTTAATAGCCCAATAATAAGCATTGTTAAAGACCGCTCCATCATTGCCGCCCGTTTCCCAGGAAGGGGTTAGAAATCCACTTTTACGTTCCTGATCGATAGGGAGATATCCTACAGGAATGTAAAGGATAGGGATGTTTCTTATCTTGAGGATACCATTCTTAAAAAGCACCCGATCACCCATTACGATATCCATTGACTTTGCTTGAAAAAGCCAATCGGGCAGTTTCCCTTCACAAGTTGTGATGTGGCCTTTTTGAGCTTTGAAATGTGTTTTTGAATACCGTGTAATTTCTTTTCCCTTGATATAATACTGCTTACCAACTCGGCCTCGAGTTTCAAAGATACGGCCTTGATGGTTATCGATGTTAAAACGTGTTTTCTTAGCTCTGAGCCGGGTTCCATCACTTCGGATGATGACGACATGGCCCACTGCTACACCATTTCCGGTATTGTTATTCACTTTAACTTTATCGGCTTTTATAACTCTGTCTTCCATATCTATGACCACTTTTCCCCATGCCCAGACTATATTTCTTTTATTGTCATGAGTCATGTGATCTGCGGTGAGAAAGGTTCCTCCTTCAGCTTGCTTTTTTTTCTTTGGCGTAGGAGTTGTTATAGGGCTGTTGTCACTTTTGACCCAAGTGGGGTAGCTCAGTTGGCGAGGCATTTCTAAATTTTCATCCGAATCCAACTGTTTTGCATTTCCCCACTGCCAATCGGCTATAGGGGTATCATCTTGAACTTCTAAATATATCTGTTCGGACTTGGATAGTAATTTTTTATTTCCCCACATCCAGATAATTTCTGGAGCGCGAGGGTTGAGGGGTACTTTATCTAATTCAGGGGAATTTCTAATTCTTTCCTGAGTAGGTTCTGGAGACTTTATTCCCGGTTTGATTTTTTCATAGGAAAAAGATTCACTCGTTTGAGTGAAGAGTATTCCCAGAATTAAAAAAAGTATTTTCATCGTTAAAACATTTTTTGGCTTCAGCAATCAAAAAAATGGAGCCGGTGATACATATCAAGTCATCCTGATGAGCAATTCTTTTAACTGCTTGCATCGCTTCAAAAACGGTTTCGAAGCACTGAGATGGCTTGTTATAGACCTTCAGTCTCTCAGCCAGTTTTTCAGGCATCTCCTCACGAGGAGGGTTGACCGAGACTAAAAAAAACTCATCTCCCAAGGGACATAAAATTTTGATGATTTCATCAATTTTTTTGTCCTGCATCAGGCTCAAAACGATGAAACACTTGGAAAACTTGAGGTTTTCACGCAATTCCATCGTCAGACTTCTGACGCTTGCTTCATTGTGAGCACAATCCAAGACCACCTTTGGGCGTGAAAAAGCCGTCTCCAGCCTGCCTTCCCAGGAAACACTTTCCACACCTTGTTTCAGGTGTTTATCTTCAATTTTGAAACCGCGCTCTCTTAATGCTAAACATGCCGATAAAGCTAAACCCGCATTACCCCTTTGAAAATGGCCTTTTAGAGGGATGTTCAGGTCGTTTAGCACCTGAATGCCCCATTTGTAACTAAAGCTGTTTTTTTCTTTTTCTTTTTCTTCAGGGGTTACCTGAAAGTCCACTCCCAGTCGATATAGATCGGCTGCATTTTTAAGGGCCAATTCATTGACAATTTGAAATAGTTCATCATTACCAATATCAGCAAAAACTGTACCGCTTTCCTTTATAATTGAAGCCTTTTCAAAGGTGATTTGCTCCAGATCTTCGCCAAGGAACTGAGTATGATCCCTGGATATGGAGGTGATAATGGATATTTCGGCTTTGCAAAGATTGGTGGCATCAAGTCGACCTCCCAGACCGACTTCGATAACATTTATATCGGTATTTTGTTCGTGAAAATAAAGAAAGGCTAAAACAGTTCCGAACTCAAAAAACGTGACCGGGGTTTTCAATTTTTCAACAGCAGATTTGACTCTGTGGATCAACTCGGTGGTTTGTTGTTTTTCGATCATTCTTCGATTTATCTGTATGCGCTCCCGAAAATCCAGGAAATGAGGGGATGTATAAAGTCCGACCTTAAGTCCTGATGCTCGAAGAATAGACTCTGTTATTGCTGCAGTAGATCCTTTACCATTGGTGCCAGCAATATGAATGGTGGGAGTATTTAATTGGGGATTACCAAAATGTTTAAGTAGTTTGGATGTATTATTTAGTCCAAGCTTAATTCCACTTTTTGTAAGACTGTAAAGGTAGTCTATGGCTTTTTGATAATTAGATGTATTCATAATTATTAAAAACTTTTAATGTAGTGAATCTGAAATGATTTTTTATCAAGAGTTTAATTATGCAGATAAAAATCAGCACTTAGAAAATGTAAAAAAGCAAAATCCAAGAGTTAGCGGGTTAAAGAAAATCTGTTTTTTGAAATCAGGTTTATCTGGGAAAAATTCAGGGGGCCCAAAAGGCGCAGGATCCTATAGAATAAAGCTATGAAGAACGATTCCGAGATTATAATTCCTCTGGTCTCATTTTCCTCCGGCCGGGAAAGGAGGGAGCCCGACAGTGAGACTGACGAATTTTTTTTTCTTTCTGATAGTTATACCAGAATATGTTCGTCAATGGAACTGCCAGATTCATGCTATGGGGTTCGAATTGAAAGCACTTTTGACAATTCAGTTTTGTTGCAAGACTGCCTTGCAGTTTTCTCCAGGTCGGATGTGGAAGGGTTAGATAATATTTATGTTGTTAGGGTTAAAGGAGAGTTTCCTTTTTTAGGGAAATTGATGAAGAAAGAAAATCAATCAAAAAGCGCAGGTCGTGAGCGAAAAGTATTTATGGTGCCAACCCCTATGCATGTTCCGGGTAGCAGTGTCTCTCCCATTGCCCCATCATTGCACCAAGTCGTACTGTTTAAAGACTTTGTTAACTCTGGAAAATTGAGGTTGATCCCGGAAAGCAAAATCCTTTGGAAACATCCTCTGGTGCATGTGCATAATGACTGATAAGATAAATTTAATTTATAAGAAAGGTTACTCTAGGCAAACAGGTGCCACATCTTTCCAGAATTTAATTCCAGCTTGGGTCCAGTCTAACTCTTTAAATGAATCATCACTGATAGGGTAGATTCGAATGATTTTCATATAGTCCAGACTAGTCGATTGGTCAACCAGGGTCTGGTGTTCACTTACTGGTATGAAATACTTTTTGTCCATACGCCACTCCCATGGATTCTGAGCTATAGAAAGGTATATATCCAGAAAAGATGATTCCATGCAATTGGTAGCTAATCGTTGAAAATACGTATTTAGCTTGTCACCTTTCAATATCATGGAAAATCCTAGATAATGTCCCCACCAGAACAGAGTTCTAAATGTATACATTTCAGACTTGGAAAAGTTTTGTGGAATATCTAGAGATAAAAAGGGGAATCCGTTGTGGTTTTCACCTCTGGCAATCTGTCCTTTTTCTATGTTAGTGCCTGATGGTAGTTGATGTGCGCAGGAAAGTAGCTCAATAACCATAGCGTCTTTAAGTTTTGTTAAACGGTTTTCAACTTTTTTCAGTATCGCGGGCTTGTTTAGAAACACTTCGACATGGCTGATCATTTCCAAGTCTTTTAATTGCCAGTCTTCAGGAGAAGAGGGTGGGGTAGGGTCGGTTTCACTCATACTTTAAAAGAGGTGAGTGGCTTAGCTTAGGATTACGGACCTTAATTAATGCCTTTCTTTTGTGCTATTTCTTCTTTCTGACGGGCCAGGATATAAGAATGCACCTGATCTTCCTGATCGTCACTCAGGCCAACTATTTTACAGCGACAGATATCCTTGTCATCTATTTTGAGAATTTCGGTTTTTACCCTAAAAGTCCCTTTTCCTCTTGGTAAGGTAAGTTCAAGAGGGTATGTTGCTCCCAATTTGAACTTTTTATTCTCAAATGAAATTCCACCGGCGCTGATATCCACGGCTTTAAGTTGAGTTCCACCTACACTGATAACGATCGGGCTTTCTTTAGATGGATAAACTCTAAAAGCCCCTCTGGTTTCAGTAGGGTTTTTAAACAATTTTTTCCCGGTATCTTTACTTTTCTTTTTCCAGAACAAATTCTACCCTCCTGTTTTTAGCTCTTCCTGGCGCCGTGTCATTCGTTGCCAAAGGAAATGTGTCTGCATAGCCTGTTGCAGTCATTCGCTCAGGCTCTGCACCTTTATCATAGAAATATCTTAAAACAGCAGTAGCTCGGGCGGCTGAAAGCTCCCAGTTGGTGGGAAACCTTTCTGTGGAAATGGGTTCGTCATCGGTATGGCCCTGTATGTGGATTTTGTAATCCGGGTATTTATTGACAACTCGGATAACTTCATCCAGTACAGGCCGCGCAGATAACTGTAGATCCGCCTCGCCAGGTTTGAAAAGGCTTGCTCCAGGAACTCGAACTACAACTTTCGCTTCGCTGGTATCAACATCCAGTTCTGTCTCTTCAGCGACCTCTGTAATATCATTCAATATATCGTTAGACTTCATGCCTGTCAAATTTTGAATGCTTTCCTTGACCTCGGCACTATCTAAAAGTTCAAGTAATCCGATACTTGCCTGCTCTTCGCCAATTATAGCTTCTTTGAATTTCTGCATATTCATAGATGCAATGGAATAATAAAGTATGAAGAAGGTCAGGAGTAATGTAACCATATCAGCATAAGTGACCATCCAAAGAGGGGCACTTTCGTCTTCCATTGCCTGTCCTTCACCTGCAACAATTTTATCTTTGGAGCTAAGCTTCTTTAATTTATCTTCCCACGCCTCTTCAATCTTCTGGATTTCTGCTGACAGTTTATTGTCAAACTCTTTCTTTTCACGCAACAGGTCTTGTTCAAGTTTTTCTTTTTCTTTGTCAATTTTTTCTATATTTTCTTTTAGCTCCTTTATTATTTCAGAAGGCAGCTTTGTAGACCCAGATTCGTCCTGGTTCTCGTACATGACCTTTTCATAAGAAGCCACCAGGTCTGACTTCTCTTTAATCATTTTTTCATAGGATTTGATACTTTCCGCGTGTTTTTTTTCCTGTTGCTTTATTTTCTTTTTAATTTCCGCTACTGAATCTGGTTGCTTGCGCAGGCGCTGAACTTCCTGGGCCAGCAGTTCCTTTTCTTTGTCGTTCTGGCTTTGATTACTGGCATGTTGCTCGAGACGGTCTTCCAAAGCCTGGTTTTTCAGTTTTAGCTTTTTCAGTGCTTTGACGAGCTTGGGATCTTTAACCTCTTTGACAACTTCTTTGGTTTCTACAACCCTCTCTGCCGCAGCTGTATCTTTGGCTTTTGAGGCTTTCTTAAGGTCTTTGGCGAGCTTTTCCCTGTCGTTATTAGCTTGATCTAACTGTGCTTTTAGATCTTTAATCAGTTCCTGGTCTTTTGCTCTTTCAGCTACTTCTTCTTCAGATTCTGCTTTTGCTTCACTAGGGGCATCAAAGGCAATTTTGGGACCTGACGAGAACTGCTTGTTCTGGATTTCTTCTTCTTTTTCCTGAACGGTAGTCTTGAGGACTTCAATTTTTTCCTGGCTGAGTTTTAGTACGTGTTTGATCTTGGCGTCATGTTTTGCCTTTTCTGCATCACGCCGTTTCAACTCCTTGGCCTGCATTCGGAGTTGCTCCTTGACCATTTCCACGCTATCACGAGGATTCATTTGACTTGCCAGTTAAAAAATTTATTGGATGAAAAACCCAGCCGACCGGGTCTAGCGTTTCATCATTTTTTGCTGCATGGGACGACGCAGTTTTGTTGGAATATAGGACGAGAGCTTTTCGTATACAAGCATGGGATTATTGTCCTGAATTATAGATGCCGCCCCTTCAAAAATAATTTCAAGATTTATAACTTCACTAAGGGTTCTTGCCCGTAGTTTACCTGCAATTGGATTAAATATCAGTGAAGCCAGAAGACTCCCGTAAAAAGTGGTCAACAGGGCTACTGCCATGGAAGGTCCAACAGTTTCTGGATTGTTTAACTTGGTCAGCATTTGAACCAGACCGATCAGGGTACCTATCATTCCGAATGAAGGCGCGTAAAGCCCCATTTTCTTGAAAACGTCCTGGATAATGAAATGCCTTTGCTTCATGGACTCAATTTCAATATTAAGCGTGTCCCGCATCATATCTTCTTTGGAACCATCAGCGATCAAATTGCAGGCTTTTTTGAGAAAGTCCGACTCGATTTCCAATTTGCTCAAAGCCACGATACCTTGTCTGCGGCTTAAAGTACAAAGCTCAACCATTGTAGAAACCATGTCATTAGAGTCTTCTTTGGGTGATGAGAAGACAAATATAGCGGCTTTAAATGCAGATTTGACATCGTCAAGTTGGAAGGTGATGAGTGAAGCGGCTAAAGTACCCCCGACAACAATCATAAGCCCGGGGATATTCAGGAATGTCTGAATATCACCACCAATAAATATAGCGGAAACGATCAGGGCGAGACCTGAAATGATCCCTGCTAAAGAAGCTATATCCAAAATTCAGCCCTTTTTTTAATCAAATTTCACAGAAATGAGGATGTGATGAATTTACCACTTTACCCTTATTTCTGCAATATTTTCCGTTAGTTAGCCTGGTTCGTCCCGACTCAAAATATGCCCGATCTAAATCAAAAGGTGCATAAATGCCGGGTTTCCAACTGTTTTCTACGCATTTTTGTTCGTAACGGTTGGTTGCGTGGCTATAATTAGTGTAAATTCAAAAATTTATTGGTTTTTTTCAGGTTTTATTGACAAGTTTGAGGCTTTTTATGTGAGAAGTTGGTTTGTCCAATAAATAAGAATTGTGCAGGTCCTACCCTTAACCTCACCCAACCCATAGCAGAAGTAAAATATTTGGAACTCCAGATAATCAGTTTGAGTCATTTTTGAGGTAAATACGGTTATGGGATGGTGACTCTTTGTTTGGCTTCTTGTGACCACAAAGTTTATTGGCTGACCAAATGCCTATTCATCATAAAGGTGGCAGTGAACCTGGTGACCTTCTTCCAATTGAATCTGTTTGGGCACTTTGGTTTTGCACCGGTCCATCACTTTTGGGCAACGGGGGTGAAAATGACATCCTGAAGGGGGATTAAGCGGGGAGGGGACATCCCCCGGTAATGGTATTGGACGGTTACGGGACTTGGGATCCAGCGATGGTTTGGAGGCGAGCAATGCCTGGGTATAAGGATGGGCCGAATTACTGGCTATCTGTTCGGTGCTGGCTATTTCCACAATCTTACCCAGATACATGACTGCTGTTCTTTGCGACAGATGCTTTACGACATTGAGGTCGTGAGAAATAAAAAGCATTGAGAGGTTTTCTTCCTGTTGAAGTGTTTGCAGCAAATTGATGATTTGAGCCTGGATCGAAATGTCCAAGGCGGAAACGGGCTCATCACAAACGATGTAACGAGGACCCAGAGCCAGTGCCCGGGCAATGCCTATGCGTTGCCGCTGTCCTCCTGAAAATTCGTGTGGATACCGTTGTAGGTACATAGGTGAAAGTCCCACTTTCTCCATGAGAGATTCTACCTTTGCGCGCAATTCTTTACCGTTGATGCGAAAGTGTACTGATAGAGCCTCCCCGATGATTTGCTCAACAGTAAACCGGGGGTTCAAAGAACTGTAGGGGTCTTGAAAAATGATTTGCATTTTGGGACGTAACTTTGCCAGTTCCTTTCTATCCAGTTTGAATATATCGGTATCTTCAAAAAAAACTTCGCCGGATGTGGGTTGCAAGAGATGCAGGCTCATGCGTCCCACGGTTGTTTTGCCACAGCCGGATTCGCCGACCAGTCCCAAAATCTCTCCTTCGTGGATATCAAACGACACATCATCTACGGCTTTTACCTGTCCCACTTCTCTTGATAGAAGGCCTCCATATACCGGGAAGTATTTTTTAAGAGACTGAACGGATAATAATTTCTTCATGTGGTGGGGGTTGTTTCGTACAACCAGCAGGCAGTCTGATGCGAATTTTTTTCTTCAAAAGTTTCCAGTTGGGGAACATCCTTCATACACCGGTCGAGTTTTTCAGCGCAGCGGGGATAAAATGCACAACCCTCGGGCAGGTAGGCAGGATGGGGAACGGAGCCGGGTATCGTCTCCAGCTTTGTTCCATCTTTTGGCAATGAGTTGAGCAGCCCACGGGTATAAGGATGTGCTGGTGATGAAAACAATTCTTCAACCGGAGCCAGCTCCACGATTTTTCCGGAATACATCACGGCTACCCGGTCGGCATATTGGGCCACGATACCCAGATTATGGGTGATGAGCAGAATGGACATCTGGGTTTCTTTTCTCAGTTGATCAAGCAGATCGAGAATTTGTGCCTGAATGGTGACATCCAAAGCAGTGGTCGGCTCATCCGCCACAAGGAGAGCAGGTTGACAGACGATTGCCATGGCGATCATCACGCGTTGTTTCATACCACCAGACAACTCGTGTGGATACTGATCAAGTCGTTTTTCAGGAGAGGGGATCGCCACCTGCTTCAGAACGTGCAGTGCCAGTTCCCGGGACTGGGACTCTGTTTTGTTCTGATGCAGACGAATGGCTTCCATTATCTGATCTCCAACTGTGAATATTGGATTGAGAGAAGTCATGGGTTCTTGAAATATCATACTGATTTCGTTACCACGGATTTTTTGCATTTCCAATTCGGATGCTTGTAGAAGGTCTTCCCCTTTAAAAAGGATACGGCCCGATTCGAATTTGCCCGGAGGGGTGGGGATGAGGCGCATGGCACTTAGCGCGGTGACGGATTTTCCACAACCAGATTCTCCTACCAGTGCCAGGGTTTCACCTTTGTCAATGCTAAGGTCTACATTTCGAACAGATTTAACAATGTTTTCTTCGGTATGAAAATAAGTGCTGAGATTTTCGATTTCAAGAAGAGGATGCATGAAGGTGTTTTCTGAAAAGGATTGTCGAAAACGTTTCAGGAGTGGTCATGACCCTCGTGGTCATCATGGCCTTCATTATTTTCTTCGAGGATGTCTTCGTAACGGTAACCATCATCCTCATCAATGTCGTAACGGTTAAGCCGGGTATCAATTTTCTCTGACCAGTAATCGATTCCACCTTCCAGGCATTTTATGTTTGTGAATCCTCTCTGGCTCAACCATTTCTGAAAGCTTGGGCTTCTATCCTGCTTCCAGTCGATCAAAACGATTTCGCGATCTTTTTCAAACGTCCCCAGAACATGTTCATTATTTTCAGCATTGATAATGTGTGAGCCCTCAATTTTTGCTATGTCTCTCTCCCAGCTTTCACGAATATCAAGCATGGTTGGCTTGTTACCGGAATCTATTTTTTGTTTCAGCTCCTCACAGGTGACGATAGCGATATTCTTTTGAGAATACTCCCTGTTCAAGCAGTTGATGACCTCCTGTAGATTTTTCCCTTGAGACTGACATACAGAAGCGAGGGTATCTTCCTCCTTATAAGGAGTCACAGGCATTCCAATATGAAACTCTTTGAAAAGTACAGTATGGACATCCGGAAAAATCTGGTTTGCCGTTGCCATGGAGACCTCGGCATTGAACGGTCCTTCAATTTTTTCCACTTCAATTTCAGAAATTTTCAGAATGTGGTAACCGTATTGAGAGTGAACGGGCCCAATAATATTTCCTAAGTCCGCTTCAGAAACAGTTTTGCCCATAATGGATTGCAGGTTTCCTTCGGGCATCCAGCCCAGGTCTCCAGCGTTTTCTTTTGATGGGCAGGTACTGAATTTTGCCACCACCTCTTCAAAAGGGGTGCCGCTATCCAATTGTTTTTTTGCCGCGACGACTTCTTCCATGGAATGTGTGAAAATCTGGCTCGCTCGAACCCGAATCATATCTTGTCTCCTGATTACCTTGTTTGTCTTTGGATATCATCATAGTACGCCCATAGTTTGATGTCAAAAGCCAGTTAAAAGAATCGAAATAAAAAACGCTGATTAAAAACCTTGATATTTTGACCATTATTATCCTTTTTATTTATACCCTTAATGGGTGGATGGAAATGGACGATAAGTTGTGTGCGGAGGCGTTTGAGCTGACGCGATTCGTTAAAGGCACCAAGGTTGTGTTGTGACAGACTTGTGACAACCTATTGATTGTTAAAGCTTTAAAATTATTAAAAGGAAATTTTTTTATCAAGGAGATTGTTTTGAAAAGTTCAGTTGAAAACCATAATCAGGACAAATCGGTTTGTAATGATAACAATGATAAGCTGATAAAAGATGAGAAAGTAACAAACTCAGGCAAAAGCAACAGTGAGCTGATGGCGGAGTTTTTTGCTGTTTCTTGTGATAATGATAAAAATGATTGACATTTTATACCCATCGCAAACACCCGGTTTGATCTGACCTGTTTATAACATTTATTATTTTTTGGTGGGAATTCGCTGTTTCAATGGCACAGCCTCTATTGGCTGAATAGAAAAAAACAGGATATACTAGTTTGTAATGGGTATGAACTAAAGAGGGAAGGCAGATGATAAGAAGACAGGGCGAAAGAAGAAATCCATGGAGTAGAAGACTGAGTGAAAGAAGAAAAGAAGATTTGGATGTTGAAAATGATAAGCGCAAAGATGATCGTAGAAAATTCGATCAAAGAAACCATACAGCTAATGCAAAAAGGGGCACCGATTAAATATTTTTTGATACCGTTTCCGTGGGTCCTAACCCTCAATCCTCTTTTTCAAATTCTTCCTTAGAATACTTGTACAAATGGTAGTATTGTTCAATATTTTTTCTTGATCGGTCTTTCCAGTAATCCCGTCCCTCTGCCGCAAATAATTTCTCAGCTTTTAACATATGCACTATTGCATTTGCTCCCATATTCTTTAGATCATATATAAGTGCTAGATAATAATGTGTGGTCGCATCCTTATTGTTATAGCGAAGGGATTTTTTAAATGCTTTGATTGACGCATCGTTATTGCCGGTTAGATGGTGTTCTACAGCCTGTTCAAAGTATCTCTTTGCCCAGTTGATTTCTGCATAGACATTTGTGGAAAGGAATAAAGTTATAATAAGGGTGGCTACTTTTTTCATTGTAAATACGTGCTAAGGAGAATCGGTCAAGCCCTGGAGGTTGAAAGGCACTCCCTGCCAGGATTAAGCAGGGAACGCCCGATTAAAAACGCACGCCTGTTATTTATTATGGTAACGAATGAGTTTCGGTTGTTCAATCTTAATTGCAAATGCGGGAGCTGGTGATTTAACAAGATTGTTTTTTGTTGTAAGGCTGGAAAACTCTGAGCGACTTTCTATATACAGGGAATATGAGATGAGAGGCGATGGTTTATGAGCTTCAACTATAAAATATTGGCAGGGTTTGTTATTACTGTTTTCTTAGTGGGTTGCGCACATCCAGTAACCCAGGAAATACGTGAAGGACTTGATCCCGATATTAAATTTGAGTCCCTGGTTGAGGATCCCAAACCATTTATTGGGAAACGCGTATTGTTTGGAGGGGTGATAGTTGTTACCCGTAATATTAAAGATGGGACAGAGCTTGAAATCGTACAGAAGAATCTCGATTCCTACGGACAACTTGAGGCAGGAGATTACTCAGGCGGGAGATTCCTTTTTTTTAACAAAGGTTATCTGGAGCCGGAAATTTATGCATCAGGAAGAGAACTCGTTGGTGTCGGAAAAGTGACTGGACAAAAGTCAGGGAAGGTTGGCGATTACCCCTATAATTTTCCGGTGATTGAAGTTGAAGAATTACATTTGCTGGACGAGTCGAAACTTAATCCTTCTTACTCTACTCCCTACTATTTGCGGAACCCCTGGTACAGGCCTTTTTATTACGGCCCCTATTGGCCTTATTATTACTGGTAAGCTATTTAAACAAGTTTGTGTCCCGAATTTGCGAAAAACTGATTTCTCAAAGTCAGGCATCAATGGCGCGTGTAATCATGGACTATTTTGTGTTTCCTGATCTTAAAAACCTTCCTTAGATAGTCTTTTCCATAATAATCCACTGCCAGTCTTAGATTATCTATCATGAGCTTTTTTTCTAATTTGGTAGAGTAGAGTTTAGATGTTCTGGATTTGCTGAGTATTGAATTGGTAGTTGTCTCATCCAATGAGGTAAGCATGATCGCCTCCTTGCGAATTGTTTATCTACTTTTCTTATCGGATGAATGGAGCATAAATATAACGTCAAAGAGGTTTGTTATCAATGAAGCATCTTGTCAAGAGAAGGTTTCTCTTGTTATTTTGAATGCTGGCTGGATTTTGTGATGATTTACCTGTTATATGTTAGAATTAGCTTCAAAGAGTAAACCGGATTTTTTTTCAAGGATTTATGAACTCCATAAACTATTTCAAAGACTTGAAAGTTGAGCAGATCATGGTAAGTCCCGTTACCTGCGCTCACCAGAATTCCTCCGTGAAAGAGATTGTGGACCAGTTGATGGCCTATCGTTACCAAGGTTTGCCCGTAGTAGATAACTCCGAAAGAGTTATTGGCATGATTTCCATCAAAGATATTATGAAGGCAATTTGTCAAGGTAAGGAACCAAGCGGGACAGTTGCAAAGGAGATTATGACAAATAACATTATTACAGCTGAACTAGGTTCAACGGTGTATAGCTTAATAAAAGTTATGATTGAAAATGAAATTACCCGTGTGCCGATTTGCAACAACGGGCAACTCATTGGAATAGTCTGTCAGACCGATATTGTTAAAAATGCAATCGAACCCGGCATAAGGTTTGTGTGATTCATAATTAATTAAATATTTCCTCATTCAATTGCTGACCTTTTCGATGTTGCAGATCGGACTAGCCCAGACCAAGGTATTGATGGCAGCCAGGCCGGGGCCTCAAGAGAGGCTCTGTTTTTATTAGAGAAGCAGGGAGAGGCGGAATGGTTGCCTTTTACCCAGACCGCCAAGGCACAAGCCTGTCTCCCAGAAAGACATTTTTTTATTGAGGCTGTTATCGTTAGGAGAGAAGAAATAAAGCCCACCCCGCAAAAACGGGATGGGCAGTGTTTATCCCTATTTTTTTAATCCAACTCTTGCACTACCAAAGAAAAGGTGCTATCAGCCCACCCGGTATGTAAATCAGAAGGAGTGCCTATAGGATGAACACTTATTGAAATGTTATGAGATCCAGCAGCTACCCCTCTAAGAAAACCAACTAATGTTCCTTGACGGTGAATATTGTTAGAAGGGACGTTGGAGTTCAAATTTCTGTTTGTATGTAGAGGTGCTCTTAGATCAGTAGGGTTACCATCCAGATAGACCTGCCACATACCTTGGGCAAACCCTATTGAAGGGTGATGAGCCCTAAAATTATCTGAGTAAGTGACCATCAGGTCAGAAGTGTTGCTTTCCTTTGTGAAAGTCAAAGATCTTGTAGTGAGTTGGCCGTTATCTTTAGATTCGTCAAGGCCATGACCAGTCACATAATGAACCTTCGGAGTACCTGCTGGGCCTTGTGGACCGGCATCTCCAGTGTCGCCCTTAGGACCTTGAAAACCATCTAACCCTCGAGGACCCGTATCACCCTTTGGACCGGGTGGACCAGCTACCAAGCTATCCGCACCATCCTGACCATCATTGCCCGGAGGACCTTGAGGACCGGTGTCACCTTTTGATCCAGTATCCCCCTTAGGTCCGGCTGCACCATCAATGCCGTTAGTGCCATCAAGGCCTGCAATTCCCTGTGGCCCTGTGTCTCCTTTGGGACCTTGCGCTCCATCTACACCGTTGGTGCCATTAGTACCATCAGCACCTGCTGGTCCTTGAGGACCGGTGTCACCTTTAGGCCCTGCCGGGCCTGGTGTCAGTTGAATGTTATCTATCTGTGATTGAAGATCAGCGATTTGCTGTTGCAGGGTTTTGACAATATGCCGAAGTCCTTTTTTACCTCTGTCACGATCTTTATCTTTGTCATCATCACCCTTTTTTGCAAAGGCCACGGATGAAGTGACAAACAGGAAACATAAAATTATAAATACTGTGCTTAGTTTTTTATTCATTAGTCAACCTCCTCAGTTATCCATTACCCAGACATTCATTCGTCCATAAGCATACGGAGGCATACTTCCTCCCCATTCTCCTCCTATATATACACCTTGACTTGCAAGAGTTTGATTGCCTGTGAACTGGATGTGGTGTGGGCCGGGGCCTAAAACAACTGTATGGTCAATTGTTGCCGTCTCCCACCATGAGCCAGCTGGGTCCATCACTATACCGAGCCCCCAGGTTGGCTCTCCCTGACGTGTCCCATCAATTTCAAAATCAAATCCTACATGAAAAGCATCATTTGGATGAGATCTAATGGTTACTCTTGATTGCATATACACTCTGGAGGTTTTATTTAAGTTAAAGCTAATAGCCATTCCAGGGATATGAGCCATTCCTATGTTCTGGGTTAAAAAACCAGGAGCAGTTCTTTCTACAGTATAGAACCCAGATACACCGGAAGGTCCCTGTGGCCCGGTGTCACCTTTTGGCCCCTGAAACCCCGGCAAGCCTTGAGGTCCTGTATCCCCTTTGGGGCCGGGAGGACCAGCTACTGTACTATCAGCTCCTGGAGGTCCTTGGGGTCCCGTATTCCCAGTATCCCCCTTAGGCCCTTGAGGGCCTGTTGCACCCGTGTCACCTTTTGCTCCAGTTAAACCTGTATCCCCCTTTGGACCTTGAGGACCGGTTGCACCAGTGGCACCTGTATCGCCCTTTGGTCCTTGGGGGCCAGCGGGACCTGTATCCCCTTTAGGTCCGGGAGTCAACTCGATCGTATCGATCTGATTTTGGAGATCGGTAGTTTGTGCTTCCAGTGCATCGACTCTGTGACGAAGTCCTTTCTTTTTACGCTTATCTGAATCTTTGTCTTTATCACGGTCGCCTTTTTTTGCGTAGGCAACATTTGTGAACGCAGGATCAGCGATCATCACATTAGTAGTGAGACCGAATATGAAAAATAGAACTGTAAAAAGAGAAACAACTACAGGCAGGCGTTTCATAACCTTTCTCCCCTCAATTTATTGAATGCTTAACTATATAAAAATTAGTTTCTTTAAAGCCCATCCCGCATAAACGGGATGGGTTTTGTTTAATAATATTTTTTCTTCCCTTAGTTATTGCAATGGACCAACATAGGAAACTTGAATCCGGCTATGTATTCCAAACTGATTTCCCAAATGGTAGTTATAACCGTTTGAACTTGCACTATAAAATAATAGCCAGAATCTTTGACCAGCATTTAATGGCAATGTCACGTCCATATTATTATTTACCCAATGGTTTCCTGACCAATCGAGGTGATGGTGCTTTGTTGTACTATTAACTATCAATTGTAAACGTGCATAGTCAGGAACCAAGGATATAGCCCATACATTTATTCGATAATAACCCGAGACATTAACGTAGATGTCGCCGTTTGGGTTTACAGACAGATGATTCGTGGCCGTGTTGAAATTTTGACCGTCTGTGCAATATTTTAACCAACCGGCAGCACGTCCATGTTTGGAACAGAAGCCTGAATATATAATAGGAACGGTATTCGTTCCATCAGCACCTGCTGGCCCCTGTGGCCCTGTGTCACCCTTTGGCCCCTGAAACCCCGGGAGGCCTTGAGGGCCGGTATCGCCTTTAGGACCTGGAGGGCCTGCTACTGTACTATCCGCCCCTGGAGGTCCTTGGGGGCCAGTATCTCCCTTAGGCCCTTGAGGGCCCGTTGCACCCATTGCGCCATCAGCACCATCATTGCCTGCTGGTCCTTGTGGACCAGTAGAACCTGTGTCACCTTTTGCTCCAGTTAAACCCGTATCACCTTTAGGTCCTTGTGGTCCGGTTGCACCTGTTGCACCAGTGTCACCCTTGGGACCTTGGGGGCCTGTCGCACCAGTGGCACCTGTATCGCCCTTTGGTCCCTGTGGACCAGCGGGACCCGTATCTCCTTTAGGTCCGGGAGTCAATTCAATTGTATTGATCTGATTTTGGAGATCGGTAGTTTGTGTTTCCAGGGCATCGACTCTATGACGGAGTCCTCTCTTTTTTCCTTTATCTGAATCTTTGTCTTTATCACGGTCACCTTTTTTCGCGTAGGCAACATTTGTGAACATAGGATCAGCGATCAGCACAGTAGTAGTGAGACTGAAGATGAAAAATAGAACTGTAAATATGGGAACAACTACAGGCAGGCGTTTCATAATCTTTCTCCCCTTAAAGATTTAAACTGATATTTTATAAATTTGCTTAACCTGCCAGCGCAGGATGAAATTCGGAATCTAGAAAGTTCAGCTTTGGGAATAGTACAACATAATCTATTGAATAGAAGTCCTTGAAATTTAGACAAGAGCAAAATGGGCAATAAGTGACGAAATTGTAACAGTTTTTAGATATAAGAAAAGTCTGGCTGATTTGATAAATATCGGTCGCCTGAACTGATATTAGGCGCCAGGATAATCCGAATATCAAGGAGTGGGGAAGTAAGGACAAGATTCATTCTTCAAAACTTAAAATAGAATATAATAGCTTATTTTTAAGGAGAAATGACTTGGTCCAGATAGTCAGTGATAAACGGTCACTTATTCTTGCCTACAACACAGTCGAACGGTTATTAAAAGGGGATTTCTTCCATTTCTCAAAAATTGAAGGCATTAAAAACGATCTGAAAAATTTTGACGATAGCTGGCCGGTTATCGGGTTGGGTACTACCAACTGGTATAGAAGGAATGGCGAAACTATTGTTTGTGGAACTGTTAAACAACCTGATTTCCTCTGGGCTGATCCTGATACCGATCCTGCGGGTACAATATTAAATCTCAATACTCAGAAACCCAGTCACGCAGAAGATCTGAAGAGTCCGTATGTCGGTGATGATGACTCTTTACCACAGTTTCCTTTCTTGGGGATTGCGTTGTGCGATCCCAAAACCGTTATAGATTACAAGCCCGGAGCAACTGTGTTAAAAGTCAAGTTGTAGGAATGAGATTTTTATTCCATCGTGTTT
>CAYFNV010000030.1:0-43065 GCA_964344595.1 uncultured Nitrospina sp.
GCTGTTTGTACCTGCTACAAATGCTTCCCGGTCACTAGCTGAGCGAAATACATTGTTGGATGTGTCTAGAACATCGACATTCTGGAATTCGCGTTTGTATGTTTTGGAAAGATCAGGATCTTGAGAGCTTTGCCAGTGCCCTCCAAATTTCAGATCGATGGCTGGTGTTAAGGCTTTTCCATAATTCAAATAATTGTGATAATAGTCGTCCGATCCTGCAGTGACTGACATTTTCAGTCCGTCAAGTTCTTCTGCAGTTTCAGTAATTATGTTGATCACTCCTGTGAAAGCATCTGCCCCATAGACTGCAGAAACTGGACCGAAAGCCACTTCCACCTGTTTGGCATGATACAGTGGGAAATTATAACTAATAGGTATAGGCTCACCAGTAGGAGAACTGATCCTCATACCGTCTTGCATGATTATTATTTTGTTGTTTCCGACATTCCCACGAATCGCAACCTGATTAAAAAACTCCTCAATAGACTTTTGGTTGACATCTACACCCGGCAGGTCCTGTAGCAAATCTAATAGGTTCACATACCCTCTTTCTTCAATTTGCTGTTTGGTTATCACTATAGTTGTTCCAGGTGCATCTTGAAGCTTTTGAGGGGTACTGGATGGGGTAGTCACTTCCAATTCCATCAATTCTGTCAGGGGAAGCTCTAATATCATCTCAAAAGATTTTTTACTGGCGTGAGCACTGGAATTCGAGACCAGTAGAGAAATACAAACAAAATAGACGATCAGGATTTTTTTCAGTAATAAGGTGGGGTGAGCTTCTACAATTGACATCTATTTTTGGCACCCTTTCAAATTAGAAGTGTTTCGCCATCTAAAAAACATTCTCAAAAAACAATAAATATTCCTACAGTTCAAATATTGTAATTACTCAATGTTCATTAGAAATGGAAACATCCCTAACTCAATATTTTAAATAGGATTACGGCAATAGTACCGTCAGCTAGAAACAGAAGCAACACCTATATTTAGGTATGCCGTGGCAAATTCTTGCAACGATTTATCCAAAATTAAATAGCTGTAAATCATTATTTTTGTAAGAAAGTATTTAATAACATGGAGCATAAGTTTAACAATTAACGGTAAATTTACACACATTATTTCCTGGTATATTTTTTTACTTTTTCAAAAAGGAGAATATACAGGTTGGGAAAAATGTGAACAATAGCAAATGCAGAAATTATTAGTGGTCTAACTAAAGTATTCTAACCTTTATAGCCAAGACTGTAAGAAATTTTGTGTATGAGTGAGCGACGCCGCTTCTTGCTCCCACATGTCTAGCCAATTTTTCATGTCGGGGCAAGGTTTTTTCACCCCGACTTTTTCGTATGAATGGCCTGTAGAAAGAAAAACCGTAGATATTCTGGATATGTTATTCAAAAGTGAAATCTCGGAAATAGCTTACCAGTTTTCCGTTGATATTCACTGTATTGTTCGCCAAACCTCTCGATAAGAAAGGTTTCTTCATAAGAAGCGATATAGTTGTAAAAAATAAGAATCCCCATGGTTAGTCCTAATGACACGAGAGAAAAGATCGAAACCGCTAATGCGAAATAGAATAACACACAAGCTGTATACATGGGATGCCTCAGATATTTGAATGGCCCAGATGATAAGACCTTACTGATATTACCATTACCTCCAGGAAAAGCAGAGATAACACCTTTAAAGAGAATGGCTGCCAAAGAGAGAGCAACCACTAAAAAACTAACACGAACCGCGAGTGGGATAAACTCAGATAAGTAGGTAGACCAACGAAAATAGAATGAGTCACTCCCCCAAATTATGACAAATAAACCAAACGATGTTAATTGCCCTATATGATTTAGTGGATGCTCGTGTTGTACTTTCATATCTTGTTCCAATAAAAATAATCTAACAGATAGTTTGCTGCCTCTCTTGAGCTAATTATACCGATTCTGTCGGAAGAGCCAGTTGAAAAGTAGCTAGAATTTCTATCAAATAACGCAGTTCTTGCTTCTTGCGAAGAAGTCCCAATATTTGGCCTTTTGAAGGGGCTAGGAAGCGATGCCCCAGCCCCAAGAGACTTTAAATGAGGTCCAGTTCGACTCGTTGCTCAATCGGTAATGCTCGAAATTGCTGTAGGTGAAGTTTCCAAGCCAAAATAAATCTCTTTTACATGGCTTTCAATATCACGAGTCGTCATTCCTTTGGCGTACATCGAAATGATCTGTTCTTCGAGTTTTGAGCTAACTCCTTCGTATTTCGGTACAGCCTTTGGTTCAAAAGTTCCATCTCGATCCCTCGGAATATCAAGCTCAACCTTTCCAGTCGTTGTTTTCACAGATTTTTTGTAGCTGCTGTTCCTAGAATTTGAGGTTCTTTTGTTTTTTGAATCACGATGAGGGTAGCCGAGATGATCTTCGAGTTCAGCCTTGAGCATCGTCTCCATTGAGTTTTTGAGCATGAGTTGAAGAACGCCTCTTTCGGTAAAAAGATCGTCTATACACTTTGCCAATTTTAACGCTTCGTTTACTTTTTCGGGATCGAAAAGAAACTTGTTTTCTTGATTCATCAGAAATTCTCCTTGTTAGGGTTTTACAAACAAGAAGTGATTTCGTCATCAAAACACAGAATTGTTTTACAGACCCTTATAACCTGCTAATAAACTCGATCAAGCCTGTCTTCCCTAAATTATAACTCCTCCTCTAAAACCAGAGAGCAAATTATCCTAATAGCCATTTTTAATTGGACTAATTCGTATTTTCCAATATAATTTTTACATCAAATTACCAACTAATAGATTTGATGTTAATTAATAAATGGAACAGGAAACCATATCAAATCAAAAAATAACAAGCTATCTTTCCAAGAACTTGGAAAACATCTTTATTCTATTCATTCTTGTTTCGGTAACTATTTCCCACCTTTTATTTCAATTCAAACTATCACTGCTAAATCTTTATTATGTGCCCATCATGTTGGCTGGATACTTGTTGGGCAAAAGGCTGGCAATTCTTTATGCTTTCTTTATCGTCCTTCTGGTTTGGGGACTGATTTTAGCTAACAATGAGACCTATCTTAATCTCAAGAGTCAATATGGTTTCAATGTAGACCTCACTCTTTGGGGAGGATTCCTGATTTTATCAGGGTGGGCAGGAAGCCTGTCAGAAAACCTCAAAGATGAATTAAGAACCAGCGACCTATTGCGCAAGGATTTAAAAAAAGTTAACGAAAAGCTTGTTGAGGTAAACCGCAAACTGGAAGAGAAAGTTGAAAAAAAGACACGTGAGCTTGAGCAATCTAATGAAGAACTTAAAAGACTTTCCTGGACTGATCCTCTGACACAACTATTAAACCGTAGAAGCTGCGAAGAGCGGTTCAATAATGAAATCGCACGTTTTGAACGAACGGAAGAATCCTTCTGCATTATCTTGTGTGACCTTGATCATTTCAAAAGCATCAATGATAAATTCGGCCATAACGTCGGGGATTATATTTTAGTTGAGGTCGCTCGTATATTTAGAAACAACTCCAGAAAAACAGACATGGTATTCCGCTGGGGAGGTGAAGAGTTTTTATTCCTTCTTACAGCCACTGAGTTAAAAGGAGGATTTGTTTCAGGAGAAAAAATCCGTGAAAAAATAGAAAAAACAATTTTTAAATACGACCAGCAAATCATCCCCATTACCATCAGTATGGGTATAAGTTGTTACAAAAAAGGGCTAACGATGGAAGAATGCATTAAAGAAGCGGATGACAACCTATATAATGCGAAAAAATCTGGCAGAAATCGCCTGCACCCACAATTTGTTGAGCAAAAATAGAGTAGTTTTACTTAACTCGCTCAACATTTTCGACACTAGAAAAAGTTTTCCTACTATATTCTTGATAATTTCCTAACTCAAACGACTAATTGCTACAGTATTGTGACAAAAAATAAAACTAGTTCCTCTTAAAATATTGTAAGTAGTCTATTTCAGGGATTTAGTATAGAATGCTGAAAACCTTAAAATGTTATTATATATGCACTTCATTTTCCGGATAAATTCCAGAACTGTCATACAAAAATCAAATTAAATGGAAACTGGTGAAAATTCGATAGAAGCTCTTCAAAAGCGCATAGCCGAACTAGAAAAGTCTAACAAAGAGCTCTCTGCCGCTAATCAGGCAAAGAGCACTTTTCTAGCCAATATGAGTCACGAGCTAAGAACACCCCTAAACGCCATCATAGGTTACAGCGAATTGTTAGGGGAAGTTGCAGATGAAATGAACGTCGATGAAGAGATCGGACCAGACCTCCTGAAAATCCACTCCTCAGGCAAACACCTTCTAGCCATCATCAACGATATTCTTGATCTGTCGAAAATCGAAGCAGGAAAAATGGAGTTTTACAATCAGAATTGTGATCTGGAAGCTCTGGTCAAAGAGGTTGTAAATACTGTCCAGCCTATCATCGATAAAAACTCCAATACTCTGGATGTCCTGTGGGAAAGTACTTTGGGTTTTATGCCTGTAGATATTACCCGTCTCCGCCAGGTTCTTTTCAATTTGCTCAGTAATGCAAGCAAGTTCACAGAAAACGGGAAAGTTTCCTTCATTGTCTCACGCAAAACAATTAATGAAACAGATTGGATAAATCTGACCATCCGTGATACCGGAATTGGAATGGGACCTGAGCAAATAGCGGGCTTGTTTGAAAGTTTTTCCCAGGTGCATCACCAGAATATTATTAAGTATGGGGGCACTGGTCTGGGGCTTGCTATCAGCAAAAGGATCTGCGAAATAATGGGAGGGGACATTTTTGTCGAAAGTAAACCGGGAGAAGGCTCAACATTCTCTGTTCATCTTCCAGTAATAACCCTGGATGAAGAGGAAACAAAAACACACCTCTCTCCAGAAGAAGAAAAAGCCACCACACAGAAAGATAATGAATTCATCTCTGCTAAAAAAGAGAACATAATTCTTGTGATTGATGACGATCCAATGGTTCACTCACAAATGAAACGCTCTTTTGAAAAGGAAGGTTATCAAATCGTAACGGCTTCAGATGGCGAAGAAGGTATGAGTTTGGCTAGAAAACTTCATCCTTCACTCATTACCCTGGATATTTTAATGCCGGGGATGGATGGATGGACCGTTTTGACAGAGTTGAAAGCCGATCCTGAATTGGCAAACATACCTGTGTTTGTCATCTCTATGGTGGATGATGAAAACAAGGGCTATTCCCTGGGTGCTTCAGAATATCTCACAAAACCTATAGACCGGACCCGGATTCATATTCTTATGAAAAAGTACAAATGGGATAGCGGCTCGGCTCTCGTAGTAGAAGATGACTCAGGTACCCGAAAAATGTTATCCAAAATGCTGGAAGATTATGGTCTGAACGTTGCTGAAGCGGGAAATGGCAGAATTGCCCTGGACGAAGTGCAGAAAAAGCCTCCAAGCGTTATCTTCCTGGATCTTATGATGCCGGTTATGGATGGATTTGAATTTCTCGAAGAATTGCGAAAAAAACCGAAATGGAGGTCTATTCCCATCGTGGTCATCACTTCAAAAGATCTCACCCATGCAGATCGACTGCGCCTGAACGGAGGTGTGGAAAAACTGATTGAAAAAAAATCTCTTGAGCAAAACGACTTTCTAAAAGAAGTTCGCGACATTCTGGAACCCCACCCATCCTAATTCCTCATTATAAAAAAGACCTGTTTTAATAAGAGTATTTCTAAAACTTTCCGATAGGTTTTGAATCTAAAAACAAACCAAACAATAATGCCATATAAGGATAAAACTTTTTACATAAGTTGGCTTTTGCATGAAGTTCTATTCCCATACAAGCCTGCACCTTTTAAACAGACAATCTAAATTCTATAACAAACAAAAACACCAAATTCGTTAAAAATTATGGACTTGTTGAAAGAAATAGACACCATCTTTGAGGAAGTAAAGATCGAAACAAAAAACCTGGAGATGGCGAAATCCAAAGAGGAAGAAATCGAGTCACTGAAGGAAATACTGGATGCCCTAATGCGGGGAGCCCGGCAAGTGCAGGAAAAACTGGACCTTTATAATGAACGCCGCTACCGTTAATAACCTGTTTTGTTAAAGTTATTTTACTGTAACTCCAGCCTTCTCAAATTAGGCAAACTCTGGTTTTTGGCTAGGGTATCCGCTTTTTCAAGGTCAATCTCATTGCGAACTAGAATGAGCATCTCCAAGCTCTTCAGGTTTTTCGACTGCAATAAGGCTTCCATTCCCTCAGTAGTAATCTGGTTATTATAAAGGTCCAGAGTTTTAAGGTTGGTAAAGTGGGGAGAATTTGCTATCGCCTTTGCACCTCGATCACTGATCTGGTTTGCACTCAAATCGACGTAAGTCAGGGCAGTAGAATTTTCTGATGCCGCCAACGCCTCAACTCCCTCATCCCCTATTTGGTTTCGGGTCAGCTTGAGTTCCTTCAGGTTCCTCATGTTTGGAGACTCAGCAATCATCTTTGCCCCTTGGGCAGAAACTTTGTTTCCCCACAAAGAAAGCTTTTCTGTATGTTTGAATGTTGCGGACTCAGTAAGAATCTGAACACCTTCATCCCCAAGCTTATTATTCTGCAAAGCAATAGACTTCACATTTTTTAATTCCGGCATATCAGCAAGTATACGCATTCCTTTCACACCAATCAAAGAACGATTCAAATTAATTTTTGTGCCATCGGGATCCAATCTTTGCTTGATGTGAGCTGGAATATCTGCAGGTGGTCCCATTCGACGACCATAACCATGCCCATGTTTTCCGCCACCACCGTGCCCTCCTTTTGCCGCTCCTGCATGACCACCAGAGCCACCATGTCCTGTGTGCTGACTTGTATGAGGAGAATGCTCTCCAGCTCCCATTGCAGGTAAAGACCAAACCAGCCAACCTAACACCATAATCCCCAGCACCACTTTTTTAGAAATCGGCACGATAATATTCTCCTTATTTATTTCGAAACTGCACAACGAAAGCCAATATAGTTTTTTTTCTGATCTGGAAATGCTTTACCGCGAATCGCCGGTCGAGCCAGATCCAGATTCGAGTCCCATGAACCACCTTTGATCACTTTGAATCTTTGCCCGTATAAATCATTGGGATAACCGTTTCCCGGATGCGGTAGATACCAATTCTCAGTCCATTCCCAGACATTCCCAGACATATCCATCACCCCGTATGGGCTGGCTCCTTCCGGGAACTTTCCTACCGGGCTTGTATTTCGATAGCTGTCTCCATTACCTCGAATATTGGCATTAAGACGGTCTGGCTCGTTTCCCCATGGATAATGCCGCTTATCCGTACCTCGAGCCGCCTTTTCCCACTCCATTTCTGTTGGCAGGCGTTTTTCAGCCCAGAGGCAATAATCCCTTGCATCCTGCCAGGAAACGCTCACCACCGGTTGACGTGGGTGATTCAATCTAGTGTTTTCAAATTCGCGTGGAGCCGACTTGCCAGTTGACTCAATATAAGATCTATACTCCGCAACCGTGACCTCATACTTATCTATTTGAAATGCAGGCAAGGTCACAGTATGTGCCGGGGTTTCATCTCGATACCAGTCAAGGGATTCTGAATGGAACTGCTTTGCCGCCCAGAGAATGTCTTCATCTGAGCTTCCCATTATGAAGGGCCCTTCAGGAACCAGGACCATTTCCCCTGCTTCACCCTTTAAAACAACAAATCCCCACAGCGCAAACAAAAATACCCAAAACTTAACTTTAAGGACTGCATTAAAACTCATTTTCATCCACCGCATCAAGAAACGATCTATACAAAAAAATCCATACCGGAATCACATAGATGGGATCATTCCTGATTTGCGGGCATACTCAAATATATTACCCGCCTCGATAATCTCGATCACCTCACCGAGAGATTTCAATTCATAAGCTTTATTGCTAGAGCGATTGGTAAGGGTATTCGCATTCAAATCAATGATCAATTCATCACCGGTTTTGATTTCCTCAACGAGGCGTTTAACACACTCAAAAGGTATAAAGAAGCCACCATCCACCGAATTCCGGTAAAAAATACGCGCATAAGATTCAGCAACAACAGCACGGACTCCTGCAATCTCCATGCAGGCCGGAGCATGCTCACGAGAAGATCCGCATCCAAAGTTTTTACCACCGATAATGATGGAATATTTTGACTGACTCTTTCCATCTTCAGTGAAAGGAACTTTCCCCTCTGGCAAACCTGCCTGGTCAGCTGGCACACCTGACAAAGCAAATTTTCCATAGTTCTTACGCTCTTCAGGGTCACTCAAACTATAAACCAAATGTTCGGCTGGAATGATCTGATCCGTATCAATATCATTGCCCAGAACATAGGCCGTACCTTCAATCACTTTATTCATGTTATTTTTATGGTTTTAATTATAGATAAATTCAGCTGGATTCGTAATGTGCCCAGTGAGGGCAGAAGCTGCCGCCGTGTATGGCGAAGCTAAATAAACATGAGACTGCTTGGAACCCATACGCCCCGGAAAGTTCCGGTTCGTTGTTGAGATCACCACTTGATTGTCTTTAGCCCTACCAAATGTGTCTTGCGGTCCACCCAGGCATGCCGCGCATGAGGGATCGCCTAGATAAGCTCCAGAGCTTTTAAAAATATCTACCAGTGTTTCTCCCTCTATTTTTTCCTTATGTAAGTCCTGCTCTACTTCGCGGGTGGCGGGAACTATGAAAGTATCAATCTTTACTTTCTTACCTTTCAAAAGCCTTGCTGCTGCCATGAAATCGGTGATCTTGCCACCTGTGCAAGACCCAATGTAAGCCCGGTCAAGCTTCACATCCTCGCAATCACTTACTTTGGCTTTATTATCGGGTGAGTGTGGCTGGGCTACAATTGGTTCCATCTCACTGGCATTGTAGGTTTTTTTAAAAAAATATTCTGCATCTTCGTCCGATTTGTAAATTTTGTAAGGCGCATCGGTTCTCTGCCGAACATAGTCGAGGGTCACGTCATCGGCTTCAATGATGCCATTTTTACCTCCTGCTTCAATTGCCATATTGCAGAGCGTCATGCGTTCTTCCATCGAAAGTTTCATGACCGCATCGCCACGCCACTCCATTGCCCGGTAAGTCGCACCATCCACCCCAATATCACCGATAACATTGAGAATTACATCCTTTGCCATAATATGTTCCGGAAATGTGCCGGTGAACTCAAAGCACATAGACTCTGGAACTTTGACCCAGAGCTTTCCAGTACCCAGAATAAATGCCGCATCGGTGTTACCAATACCCGTGGAAAACATGCCGAAAGCGCCTGAAGTACTGGTGTGCGAGTCTGTACCAAACAAAACATCCCCTGGGCGGTTGAAACCTTCCTGAGCCAGAGCGAGATGGCAAACCCCTTTATACCGATCCGTGCCTACATCAAAATAATGTGGCAGAGATTGCTCCTTCACAAACTGCCGAAGGATGTCTATATTCCTGTTGGCATGGGTGTCCTTGGTAAAAATAAAGTGGTCAGGGATGATCACCACCTTGTCCCTGTCCCAAACCTTTGCGTTTTCGCCAAACTGCTTTTTAAAGATAGCAAACGTTCCCGGCCCACAAACATCATGGGTCATTAACACATCCACATCCACCCAGATATTATCTCCGGGACGAACTGACTCTTTGCCCGCATGCGCGGCTAAAATCTTTTCTGTAATCGTCATTCCCATTAAACAAATTCCTCATCAAAGCGGATTATAACCATTGCTTTAGTTTTACTTTTAAACTGCCGAAAAGGTTGTGAATAGCTAAGATACCATTGAAAACAGCCAAACCATATAAAATTTTTATTTACCTGCTTTTTTTGCGTAAAATACATTTATTCAGGCCTTAATAGATCTTTAAAGCCTTGAACAACTCAGAAAATAAAATGATCACACTCATCAAAGAAACTCTAGACCGGATTCGCTACAAAATCCCCATAAGACCTCGACAGGTCCAAATCGAGATCACTAATCGATGCAATATGGATTGTCCTATGTGCCAGAGGGAGGATCTCGGGATTGAACTGGAACATATGAGTTGGTCCCATTTTACCGCTGTGGTGGATAAATTAAACCATCGTGAAGCTATTACCCTGACTGGGTGGGGAGAACCTTTTGTTCACCCTCAGGTTTTTGACATGATCTCATATTGCAAGGAACGTGGTCACAGGGTGATGATCACCTCCAACGGGCTTTTCACAAAACCATCAATGGTCACTGACATTCTGGACTCTGGACTCGACTTAATAACCTTCTCCATCGACAGCGTTAACGGCAACGAAACAGTAGTCGAGGGGCACACCAGCACCAAGGTTTATGAAAATATCGAAGCCGTTGTGAAAGGTAGAAACCTTGAAAAATTGGGAGTTAGACTTCAAGCCACTCTTCATATGGGTTGCGAAAATGATCTGTACGATGTTATCCGTTACGGGGCCAGGATCGGATGCGACACTATCAATGTCGGTCGACTGGACAGGCAATTCCGTCCCAATCTCAAGCGTCCCGACTCCAGGGAAGAGCGTTTTATCTTCCTGAAAGCTGATGAAATAGCACGTACTTGCGGAATTCAACTAGACTGGTTGCAATATTCTGTTTCCAACGGTTTAACACGGTTCTTTTACCGCCTGTTGAGAAAAAAATTGCATCAGTCAGGAAAATATTGCCTGAAAACCTTCAACTATGCCTATGTCACCCGTGAAGGCAATGTCACACCCTGCTGTCTTCTGCCGAACTCAAAAATGGGAAACCTTCTCAATGAAAGTTTGGATAATATATGGAAGAATGAAAAGTTCAACCATTTCCGTGAAAACTACCGCGATACCTGCGGATCTTGTGACTTATGGACGATTGACCAGGTTCCTTCCGATACTGAGCTAACGACAGCCAAACCTTCAAACCTGCAAAACCCCGTATTGGTTAAATAAAAGAAACCAGCATATACCTTCCGCTTCTCGTAATGTGGTAACCTGCTCATTAATCAAAAATCAGCAGGTTACATTGTGACCATTAAGAAAACCTATCAGGCGCCTCAGGGGGTACCAGTCAAAGTATGGACCAAAGACCTCGACAAAAAAGCTGAGGAACAGCTGCGTAATATCTCGTCACTACCTTTTATCTACAGCCATGTCGCGGTAATGCCCGATGCGCATCTTGGCATCGGCTGCACCATTGGCTCAGTCATTCCCACCCATCAAGCCATAATACCCGCAGCCGTTGGGGTCGACATTGGGTGCGGTATGATGGCTGCCACAACCAACCTCAAAGCCAAAGACCTGCCGGACAATTTGTCGAAGCTCCGCGACAGCATTGAAAGAACCATACCGCTTGGGCCGGGAACCCACCATAAAAAAGCTGTGAATTTGGAGGGCATTAACAACCGTTTTATATCCCAGGAAAATATCAACACCTTCCTGGAAGAAGATGCCGAGGAACGGTTTCAGGTGAAAACCAGAAATTGGCGGGAACAACTCGGTTCACTCGGCGGCGGCAACCACTTCATTGAAATCTGTCTGGATGAAAACGATGGTGTCTGGGTAATGCTGCACAGCGGATCAAGAGGCATCGGAAACAGAATAGGTATGGCCTTCATCGAAAGGGCGAAAAAAGACATGAGAACTCACCTCGCAAATCTACCTGACAAAAATCTGGCCTACTTGAGGGAGGGAACACAACACTTCGAGGATTATGTACAGGCCGTAGGCTGGGCACAGGAATATGCATCGCTCAATCGCCGACTCATGCTCACCCTCATCTTCGGCCAACTGGAGCAGTTTTTTCCAAAAATCCGGGTCGAAGAATCTGCCATAAACTGCCATCATAATTATGTTGAGCGGGAAAATCACTACGGAGAAGAAGTCTGGGTCACCCGAAAAGGAGCCATCCGGGCAAGGGAAAATGACTGGGGCATCATTCCCGGTTCAATGGGAACCTCATCCTATATCGTTAAGGGAAAGGGGAATCCCGAATCGTTTAACTCCTGTTCGCATGGAGCGGGACGGCGCATGAGCAGAAAGCAGGCTTTTCAGGAATTCAACATGCGTGACCTAGAAAAGCAAACCCAAGGCGTTGAAATGTCGCGCCGAAAAGCAATTATCGATGAGATACCCTCCGCCTACAAAAACATCGACAATGTGATGGCTGATCAGAAAGATCTGGTGGATGTGGCTCATACCCTCAAGCAAATCCTCAACGTCAAAGGCGACTGACTTTAGGCCTCATCCAAAAAATCAGTTCAAATATCTTTCCACCCCGGAAAATTTCTTGTAGCTCTTTAACTATCAACAGGTTATCATCACCAAGTTGCACTTGTTTCAGGAAACAGCTTTTCAGGTAAACATGACCGATTCGCATTCACAGAACCCGCAGATCTTTGTCGACAGACGTCCAATATGGATTGTGCTTTTTGACCGTCTACGCCGGTATATTTTTTTGGCCCTGTTTTTCGGAGTCTTTGTATTGTTATTAGGTTTGGAAGGCCCCAGCGACCTTTCACCGGAAGGGTATAAAGTCCTCTGCCTCTTTTTTCTCTGTGTCTGTCTTTGGTCAACCAATCTCATTCCACTATCTATCACCAGCCTGTTGGCCATTGCCGCAGTCCCGCTGTTGGGGGTGATGGAAGCCACCCAGGCTTATAGCTATTTCGGGAACAAAGCAGTCTTTTTTATTCTCGGGGTTTTCATCTTATCAGCGGCAATGATCGCCTGTGGACTCAGTACCCGTATTTCCATATGGGTCATGGAACACTGGAGCGAAACACCGGGCCGACTGGTCACCTCAACGTATTGTTTTGCAGCGGTCAGCTCCTGCTTCATGTCTGAGCATGCGGTGGCTGTCATTCTGTTTCCCATCATTCATGAAATTGCCCAGTCCCTGAATTTAAAACGTGATAATTCTGTCTTCGGGAAATCCATGTATTTCGCCATGGCATGGGGGTGCATCATCGGAGGCTCCATGACCGTTCTTGGTGGTGGACGGGTGCCTCTCGCAGTGGAGATGCTGGAAAAAGCCAACGCAGGACAACAAACTATAGGCATTCTTGAATATACCCAATTGAGTTTTCCTTTGGTGTTACTGCTGTTTGCAGGAGGATGGATGGCCCTTAAAGTATTGTTCCCAAGCGACATTCAAAACATAGAGCCCGCTCGAAAAGCCCTTAAGCAGAAAGCGGTTGTCATGGGCAAACTGACCTTTCAGGAAAAAGGCATCGCCCTGGTAATGGGAACCACACTTTTTTGCTGGTTCGTATATGGAGACCAGCTGGGCATCGCCAATATAGCTATCATCTCTATCGTTTTGCTGTTTGTGCTGAACCTTATTACCTGGAAAATGGTTGAAGCCCATATCAATTGGGCAATTGTCCTGATGTATGGAGGGGCCATCTGTCTGGGTGAAGTCATGTCCGAATCGGGAGCCGCGTTATGGCTGGCACAACAACTATTTTCAGGACTGGTCGAATCCGGAACGGTTTTCCTCCTGGTCATTGCGGTGTTGTCGACGTTGTTCACAACCTTCATGAGCAATTCGGCTGTCATTGCAATCCTCTTACCGACGGCTATAAGTATGAGCTCGGCTTATGGAATTAATCCTGCGGTTGCCACCATGACAGTAATTATACCCAGTAATTTCGCTTTCATTTTACCGATCGCCACCCCGGCCTCGGCACTAGCTTACTCATCAAGGTTTCTGTCTTTGAAAGAAATGATCTGGTCAGGGAGCATTCTCAGTCTGCTTGGACTCGCTTTTTATCTGCTTCTCCTCATGTTCTATTGGCCCCTGATCGGTTTTCAATAGCCATGGTCCATCAACTGCAACCGATTGAGTTAAAAAAGAAACTTGATAACGGGGAAGATATTTTTCTGCTTGATGTGAGAGAGCCTTGGGAGTTTTCGCTTGCCGCTATTGAAGGATCAGAAAATTTTCCACTTGCAGAGGTCGTTGACCGTCAACAGGAATTTGTTTTTGAAGAAGAGATTGTGGTGATCTGCCACTACGGGGAACGTTCGCAAATGGCTGCGAGCGAATTGGTCGAATGCGGATTTAAAACCGTCCACAACCTGGTCGGTGGCATTGATGCCTGGTCCCAAATCGTAGACCCCACTGTGCCTCGCTATCGCTCTTCAGGTTAGATATTTACCTTCATCAACTTTTAAATAAGTTATGTGGTAAGATTAGATTTTATTAGAATGAGGATAAAGTTTCGTGACAACCAACAAAAAGCCTTCCATCAAGCTTAGAACAGTAAGGATCGAGAACTTTAAAGCTATTGATTCGCTTGAACTTGATTTTCCCTCGCCAGTAATGAGAGATGAACCTGACGTTTTTGTCATGGGAAGCAAAAACGGTATTGGCAAAACATCCGTTTTAGAGTCCTGCACACTATTGTTGTTAGGCACCATTTGGGGACACGAGCCATTTCATATTATTCATAGGTTTTTTGAAGACATAAATATCTTTGACCTATTGGTAAGAGCAGGGAAAAACAAAGCCGTTATCGAAGGAGCATTTTTAATTAATAACAAGGAAATATTATCTCGAATTGAAATTGGTCGATCAGGAAAAATAGTATTCACTGGTGACACAAAAATCCTGCAGAAGTTTCAGAAAGATATTTCTGCCAATGGTATAGAATTGTCGCTACAAGAAAATCGTCGTGCCATGTTAAGCCGATTTTGGGAACCTTTCTTAGGAATGAGTCCCGACCCCATGTTGACACCACCATTATTATATTGCCATAGCTTTAGAAAAGTAGTTGAGGGCAAACCAGAGTTTGGGATGATGGTGGAAGATGAACCTATCAGGAGAAGACCCCGACCATTATCATGGGAAAAACCTGTCAGTTCATTTAAGCTTGAAATCCTCAGATCCATAATGATGGGTCAAGCAAATTTATTTGAAGATATAGATGTCAAAGAAACACAGAATTCCTTAGAAAAGTTAAACTTTTTGTTGAAAGAATTTGCTGGAGGGGTCATTGATAAATTAAGGCCTTCCAAGGATAATACTGTTGATGTTAGGATCGCCAATTTGGAAGGAAATGACTCCTTTACCTTCGATGGCTTGAGTTCTGGGCAAAAAGAAATTATTTCAACACTCTTTTTAATTTGGAAACACACCCGGAAAGTTTCCAGCATCGTTTTCATTGACGAACCAGAACTCCATCTAAACTACGAATGGCATTCCCGGTTTATCCGACAATTATATGAAATGGCTCCTGAAAACCAATATATCCTAGCAACCCATTCTGAAAAGGTTTTTGAGTCCGCCCCCACAGAGAAACGGGTTCTTCTGGAACCAGGTGCTTCAATTAGACGAAAAAAACCTAAGAAAGCTATTGCTAGAGCACGATGAAAGTTATCAAAGGTGCTCGGCCTGAGGAGGTCAAACAAGGCGCAAAACACGTGCTTTTCGTTGAAGGCTCTGGAAACGACCCGATCGATCCTTTCGTCTTGAGAGCGTTACTTAAAGAATCAACAGCACTAACAATCACCCCGTTAGGACCCTCCTATCACATTAAAAGTGTAGCAGAAGCTTTATATAGGGAACACCCATTTTATTATTTCCTGATAGACAGAGACCACAGTACGGATAGTGATATAAAAAAATGTTGGAGAAATTTTCCTGACCCCAGCAACAACAATTTACTTATTTGGAAACTTCGTGAGATAGAAAATTATTTTTTAAATCCTGACTATCTAGTTAAATCAAAGTATTTATTTGTCAACAGGAAAAAATTGGAGTCCTGCCTTGTTAAAACCTGCCAGAATTATATTTTCTTTGATATTGCTAATCAAGTCATCACACAGACACGTGAAAGCCTAAAGAGGAATTGGATCAAAGTTTTTGACACAACTACCGGGTTTAATTCAAAGGATAGGGCATTAAAAAAACTTTTAGAACGAGAAGAGTTTGGAACTCAAGAGAAGAAAGTTTCAGAAAAATTAAAAAAAACGAAAATCGAAAAAGCGTTTGAAGAAACTTTCAATAATATGACGGGAGGAAAGGAAAAGTTAGAAATAGGAACTGGAAAATGGCTTGAGCTAATTCAGGGAAGCAGAGCATTACCTACCATCATAGACAAATGTTTTAGAGTAAAAGACTTGAAAGGAAAGAACCTGCAAGGCCCTAGAAAAACACAAGAGGTACTTAAAAGCTTGTTAGAACTGGAATTAAATGAACAACCCTCAGACTTCCAGAAACTCCATCAATTAATTTCTGAAAAAATCACCGCAAATTAGCCCTTCAATTGTTTTAACAGCACTTCCCGCATGACATCCGCAGGGGCTGTCTGGCCCGTCCAAAGTTCAAACTGGCATGCGGCCTGGTTGATGAACAGTTCATAACCGGGGATGACTTTACATCCGGCAGTTTTTGCCTCGCGCAAAAGCCGGGTCTCCAGTGGGTTGTAAACCGAGTCGAACACCACCATACCCTCTTTTAAGTCTCTTGCCATGAAAGGGGTTTCGTTGATGTTCGGGCTCATGCCAACCGGTGAGCAATTGATCAATACATCTATCGGGCGGGTTCCCGCATCCCGCGCATGCACCAGTTCACAATCCAGTTCATTAGCCAGACTCTCACCACGTTCTTTGTTTTTATTATAGGTGACCGTCAACCTGCCGCCTTTTTCTTTCACACCATATCCGATGGCCTTGGCAGTTCCACCCGAACCGAGTATCAATACATTTTTCCCGTTTAACGATGTGCATTCTTCCAGGGCAGAAATAGCACCTGAACAATCTGTGTTATAGCCTACCCAGTCTGTGCCTTCTTTCACTACTGTATTGACCGCTCCAATTTTCCGGGCCGTTTCGTCCACCCTATCCAGCACAGGCATGATCTGTTCCTTGGCGGGCATGGTAACGCTCAGCCCGTTAAAGAAACCTTTAAAATCTTTAAAAAACTTTTCTACATTATCAACCAGAAAAGAAACGTAGATATCGGGAGACGACTTTTCCAGAAAAGCACGGTTATGCACCAGATATCCCATGCTTTTTGAAACCGGATTGCCAATCACACCATAAATATTAAACTCAGCACGATCTGCATTAACCCGGTAAATATCTTTGAGGGTTTTTGCAGGAATCTGGCCCGGAGCGCTTTCCTGTCCTGTTTCAAGACTGCCAAAGGTCAGGAACCCGCCAAACAATGGAGATAACACCCGGCTGATCTCACCGAGGTCGCCCATGCAAAGCCCTATCAACTTACGGTTCTCCCTTTTTGCGCGCTTGAGCAGTTCAAACATTTTATGGTTGTCACTGAGGTCCCGGGCATAAGTAACGATCTTGACAATTTCTCCGGGCAGTTCGCACATGGTTTCATAGAGTGGATTAAAATCTTCAGGGGTGTGCGAGAAGTCGTGATAAGAAAGAATTATTCTTGAAGTGTCTTCTTCTTCAAGAAAGGGTTGTAAAAATTCTCTCGGAGTGGAGACTTCGATATCCACATAATCGGCGCCCGCTTTTAGAGCTTCGCGAAGAGACCGAACACGGTCTTCATCGGGGCCTTTAAATTGTCCGCCATCAACCTTGGAACGGTTGGTAACAATAACCGGCAGGTTTGCTGAATCCAACAACTCCTGCAGGTCGGGGTTTTCTATCAAATCCAGACGTAATTCCAGAACATCGGCAAGAGATACAGCAGAGGCCATCTGCTCCCGAGCTTTGGACATGGATGGACCAACAATAGGAATACAAATCATATAAAAAATCGGTAAGCTTAGTATTTTTAAATCAAAGGAAGGATCATACCACACCCCAGCGTAACGCTGGACTCAATTTGCAATAGCTTTGTTAAGCTGGCAAAGGGGTTTTCTCAAAGTTAAGACTTTTTGCTATCTGCTTCCCTCGATAGAGGGGCGTGGAGCCAACGAGCAATTATACTATAGACAAAAAGGAAGTGATCTCGGCTGAAGAGGCTATGGCTATTTGCATAAGTTTGCATATATAAAATTGAGATGCTTCGACAAGCTCAGCATGACAAAACCAACAGTTCTAAGGGTGTCATCCTGAGGCTCCCGAAGGCGTGATATTTTACCTAAGCTCTCGTGCCCGGCACGGGTGATCTCGGGGTTATACAAAGATCTCCTGCAAGGAGGCTGGACTCAATTTGCAACAGCCGGGTTAGGCTGGCAAAGAGTTATTCAGGCTTGATGAGCTATTGATGAAGAAATTAACGTTTCTTTTTTTAAACCGCAGTAGCTTCAGCTGCATCATTCGCAAAATTATCCGGCTTGAATTCAGCAGTTTCTACAGGCTGAGCTTCTACTTTCCGGGAGCCTGATTGCGAAGAATCACCAGTTGGATTGGCCTTGAGCATCATTCTGGCTTCATTCGAAATACTAACGCGATCCCGTTGACCCTGGACCCGTTTAACCGGATTCTTGCTGTTCAATTCTGCTATCCGTGCCTGGCCCTGATAGGTTTTAAAAACCCGGTTGACAGTAACCATTGATACTTGCATGATTTTTTTCCTTTCTATTAAACGTTTTTAGAAATATTTGGTTTCACCCTTTTAGAAACTCCATAGCCCTTTAAAAGGGCCTGCCCCTTTTTCACGGCTTTGATTTTTTCCAGCACTTCGTTTTTCACGAGACTTAATTTCTCATGACAAATTTTTTCCTGCTCAATGATCTTCTCCAGATCAGATTCGATACTTTGAACCAGTCCTTTATGTTCACGACCCAGTGATTCGATAATGTTGCAATCCATATCACTAGCCAGGTCTGCAATTTTTTTGTCTGTCTCATTGAGGCCGGCAATCAACTCCTCCTTGCCTTCGATGATCACCATCAGGCCTGGCTCATCCTGAGAGTCCACAGCTTTCATTTGCTCATCCATTTTTTCGAGCAGCCTGGAGCAGGTTTCCTGCTTTTGCTTTAGAAGCTTGATAATTTCAGTTTTATTTTTTTCCATATTCAAGTTCACACCACTGCAATTAAGGTTTGTATTGTGTTTTCCAGGTTTGTGTTTTCAGTTAACCTGCGAAATTTTTCCGCCAGAAACCTTGGTGAATTGGACTGCACCTTGATTTCAGTTTCTTCAAAAGCCAATTCTCCTAACTCTTCCCTCAAAATAATCTCTAATTGGTCAGCAAGACTTTGCAGGATTCCGGTTTCAGGATTGGTGAACAAATCAAAAACTTCTGTTGTGTTGGAACTCAGGCCTCGACGAAACTCTCTTTCATCCAAAGCAAAAGTATTGTCAGAAAGGGTGCGGATACCAATCGCCCCCAGCCTTCGTAGAAGATTGTCGTTTCCACTTTGAAAACCCCGGACTATTCCACTTTTAATGGCTTGGGCCACAGTGGAGATCGCAACTTCCTGCGAACTGTTTTTTTCTGTATTGGATACCGTAACGCCTGTCGCAAAGGGATTCCCCGGCCGCCCTCTCAAAGTGTCTATATCTTCATTGCGTTGATCCAGCTCACGTACTCTTGCCTGGGGTTGGAAGGTAAGGTCATTTCGAATATCCTGAATGTCCCCATCACGTTTAAAAGTCCGGGAGACTCCAAGAAGGTCGTTAATTTTTGTTATAGAATTATTGAATTGATCAACCAGGGTTCTGATCTGCGAGAAAAATGATGCGGCATCTATAGAAATATTGATCTGAGCGACCTTTTCCGAGCTACGTTTAATTTCCAGATCGGTATCTTCAATCACTCCTGAAAAAACGTTTCTGTCACTGGGTATCTGTTTCCCGTTTAATTTAACCGTTGCGGTTTGAGGTTCCTGAATCAGGTTGACTGTCAAGTCATCAGAATCAAACTGAAACTCTTTCTGAACCGGAAATCCTTTGCTGTTTAATTCAAAGAACCCGAGACCCAAAAGCACATTATCGTCATCCCGCAAGTCGATGGAAGTTCGTCCACCTGCCAGCCCCACCAGAAACAACCGATTATCTTGAATCAGCGCTAAAACATTTGACTCCCGGCTTCCGCCATCCAACTGCTCGTTATTGTTTACATCTTCATCCGGGTCAATCTCGCCATCACCATCAAGGTCTTCTGCAATGAAAACCGCCGGTACAAATTCGGAGTTGTCAGTTTGAATGACATCTAACGTCCCGTTGTTGTTGAAATCCTCCGTTTTATCGAGAATCCCGTTACGGTTCAGGTCTTCTCCAAAATTGATTTTATTTTTCAGTTCAAATATCGAATCGGTGGCTTCAACCGTGATTTTTGTGCCATTGATAAAGAAACTTCCTGTCAGTCCCAAGGCTCCCAGGGGAGTGGATTGTTCATCGGAAGCCAGGATTGCCGCCTGAGACAACCTCACCGGAGTTACCCGAAAATTATCCCGAGGTGCATCTTTTCCTGCCACAGCCTGTACCAGTTCTGACCGGCTGGAAGATGCGCTCTTGGGGTTCAAAGCATCGTCTACAAGTAAATTGGAAACCGTCCGGCTGAGGGTTTTTAAAGAAGTGGAAAGGTCGTCCAGCTGTCGAAGTTTGATCTGGGTAAATCTCTCATTTTTTACCAGATCTTCAATAATCGGAACTTTTCTGACATCCGTCTGACTTGACAGGAGAGAAATAGCATCTACAACACGAAAAGCAGCCAGAGGGCCGCTTGCTTCCAAATGGGGCACCTTTCTCTTATTGATAAAAACAGAGTCAAACAGAATTTCCTGTTTGGATTCCCTGGGAGTACCAGATTGGTTTATGGTGTCACGAGCAAGTCGAACATTCAGGTCATTACTGGTCGAACGGGTGGAGTTGAGAGGAAAAAACGTGGAATTGACGTTATTGAGGACCTGCACGATTTTTTTCCGGTCTGGCGCAAAAAACTCATTACGCCATTAAAGTGTTTAGTCGAAAATGTCGATAAACACATCAAGATGGAATCGTGCTGTTAAACCGGAAAAAATTAAAAACGCCCGCCTCGTTGGTGCCGTGTGCTGTCACCTCGGACGGACTTTCGCCGTAAGGCCAAAGGCCGAGTCGATATGACATGGGCCCAAAAAGGGTTTCAAGTTGAAAACCGAACCTTCGAGAACTATTGGACCAGGCCGCAAACCATGCCAATATTTTTCGAGATCCTCTTCTGTGCGATGGGGTTATCCCGGTTCTAGCTTGTCTCCTCTTGATGAGTTCCTTTTAAAGCCCAATCATGTTGCTGACGGGGCGGTTCGTTTAAATTAGATCACTGATATTCTGGCCGCGCTCGGTTTCTACAGCCGAGGCATCAGACTCATCTCTCAACTCTGAAGGCCTGGGACCTCGTAACGGATTAATGTCCAAACCTTCCTGTATCGGCTCTTCCTGAGCTTCGATGGGTTCGATAGTTTGATCTGGCGTTTCAATCGCCGGTTCATTTCTTAGCCTGTCTGCTTCTTCAGCCGCATTATCTTCATTCACCAGTTCTTGAATTCTTGGGTTTTGAACAGATACCCGGTTACCCTGTAATTCCTCTCTGGCAGTATCTTCTGGTCCTGGAGTTTCAGGGTCTATAATTTCTCTAAAACTTTCCCGGTCCTGAACAGCTGATCCTTCTCGTGCAAGATCACGAATACTGGGCTCATCCGTCAGCTCACTCGTCAAGTCTTGTTCCTGAGCCGCAAGCGCATCCTCTCCACCGCGTTGAACCGCTTCTTCCACACTATTTATCTGGGCACCATTTTGGAATTCATCAATCCGGTCTGGATTAGAAATATCATTGCCAAGTCTAAAACCTTCTTCCAAGCGTTCATCTGTGTCTTGAACAAAGCCCTCTGAAACCCGTGCCAACTCGTTACCTCCCGCAGGTCCCTGACTCCTGGGATTACGAATTTCTCTACGTGCATCATTTGATACTTCCTGACGGTTAGCCTGAAGTTCACGTCGTTCAGCTTCAGCTATATCCTGTTGTTCTTCCTGGTTTTCTCGTTCGGTGGGTTCTTGAATTTCCGCTTCAATTTGCTGGCGTGCCCCTTGGGAAATCTCTACGCGGGACTCTAAACTTGATACTTCGTTAACAGGTTGTTGCTCTGTTTCTCCTTGAGCTTGTTCGGGGTTGTTAAGTTCCTCCTGCTGTTCATCTTCAATTCGCCTTCTTAAAATAGAAGCGTCTTGGGTAACTTCACGCAATCCCTGGAATGCGCTGGTATTTCGCGTCTGATCTAAAGGAAAATTAACATCTTCGGCCATGACTTCCCCCTTGTCAAAGTTCTTCCAAATTTCTTGGCCCAATCCCTGGGGGGTTTCATACCTGACAACCTTGCCTTCACTCTCAGAAAAATCAATTCTTTACTAAAGTTTTAGAATTTTTTTTCGCTAAGATATAAGACTAGAAAGAATCCATTTCCTGCAAAAATTTGCAATATATTTACCTCATATCCAGAGAATAGAGGCCTTCGGTAATCTTATCGGCTAAATTTCCTTAAACTTTAGCTCTAATTCGGGTTTTTTTTAAAAAAAGATTCTCACCTTTTAAAACCACCTAGCCTAACCTTGGAGAAATCAAATAAAGCCCTAAGTATCAAAGTATTGCAATATTTGCTTGAAAATGTTGGAGCCCCCCTCCTTCATTATTTCTCAATTTGCATGAGCACTTTTTGCCATTCCTCATAGAAAGGCATCAATTCGTATTCCAGTAAATCAGCCATTAAGACCCAGTCCTGATTTTTATTTGCCTCAAGCATCTGACCCATAAGTTCGTTCAGTTTTTTTTGTCGTTCTTCCAGGCTTTGCCCTTCCAGTATATGTTGCTGGGCGTTAATAATCGTTAGAGCAACTTGAGAGAACCAATCAATTCCATCAATAATTTGCAGGTAATACTTATTGGCTTCCTGCTCATTACCCATACGAAACAGGTCTGCGGCCTTTTGAAAACCGGGAATCAGTTTTTCAAGATATTCTTTCGCATTAGCCAGGTTATTGGCCAACAGATCCTTCAACTGTGCCAACTCCAACTCCAGCAAACCAACACTTTCAGCAGAAGTTTTTAAAGTTTCCTGAGTACCGGAGGAAACCTCCTGTCCATCCAGCCAGACTCTTCTTACATAAGAATCCTGGCGGGTTTTTAATATCGCGTTCAACACTTCTTCCAGGGTTTCGCCCTTGAAAGAAGGGTCTTGCGTTTCAGTCCCATTGATGGAAATTTTCATTGACTCTCCTCAAATAAAATCCATGGTAATTCTAATCGGCAAGCATTGCAACCAACAGTATTTTTTTGCCTTTATTGACAAGTAGATGGAATGGATCTATCTTGGAATAGCTATCCATAAATCATGAGGAATCAATATGGTCGACCCTGTAAGCGGTGAATCATTCAACCGGTTACTCAATACAATCAACCGGAATCGTTCCGGCTTAAGAGACTCTTTAGAGCGTATTTCATCTGGGCGAAAACTGAACCGGGCTGGGACAAATCCCGCCGCCAGCGCATTGTCCGCACAGTTAAAGTCTGACATAAGTGCCCTGACACAATCTGTCAGCAATGTAGAGTCAGGGGCAAACTTTATTCGCGTAGCCGAAGGCGGATTGGCCGGAGTTGCCGATCTGGTAAACCGGGGGCGGGAGTTAGCTATACAATCAAGCAATGGCACCTTGAACAACTCCCAGAGACAGGCCTTGAATCAGGAGTTCGGCCAAATCAAGAATGAAATCGACCGGCTCACAGGCTCTCTAGAGTTCAATAGCCAGAACATTCTTGATGGTTCTCTGGGACAAAATGCAGACCCTGTTAATATTCAGGCTGGTGAAGGCTCAGGTCCAGATAACCAGATCAATCTCAATGTAGTAGAAAGCACAAGCACCCAATCCCTGGGAATCGCTAATTCAGATATTTCAACTTCGCAGGGAGCGTTGCAGGCTGTAGATAGTTTTGAACAGGCCTCTCAAACTCTTAATGCAGCACGAGGCCAGGTGGGGGCCGTTGGCAATCGCTTGGTGAATACCTCTAACAATTTGAATATTCAAATTGAAAACCTGATTCAGAGCGAATCCAGCCTTGCCGATGCAGACATTGCTGAAGAGATCGCGAATCTGCAGCAGGGATTGCTCAGGTTTGAAACATCGATCCGCTCTCTGGCATCTCAACTGCAAAACGAGCAAAATCGATCCCGCCTGCTGGACTTCACCATCTAACCACTCGGCGTGGGGCCACCAGCGTGACGCTGGACTCAATATAATAACCTGATTGAGCTGGCTACCGTTAGTCTCGGCTGAAGGGGCTTGACCGACCCAGCCTGAGATGATATTAAATACTCTCCCTGAGAATTATTTAAATATCATTAAACACTATTTCAGTTGAATTTGGAGAAGAACCTAATGGAAGTCAATGAAATAAGAGTAGAGATTAGAAAACATCACGTGACTCCCGGGGTCAATGTCCTGGACCTTGTTATTGACGCAAATGGGGAACAAATCCGCAAGCAAACTCAGCATAAAGATGATGACAAAGCCTTCGAAAAGTTTGTAAAAGACATCACAAAAGTAGCACAAGAGCTTGCCAACGCCCGCATCGAATAGTCCCTTAGCAGGGACGGGCAAATAGGCAATACCCATTGTACTGACAACATCTTTTCTCGCCAGAGAAAGTGTAGTCCCTTGCCTCTACAACAGCACACATCAAACCAAGAAGAATTTCTGCCAACCCAACCTAGAAACTGCCCATTGCCTCCGGCGGCTACGCCAACGGATTGGTGATCTTTAGTTTTTTGAGTTTTTCTACCAGGGTGGTACGGTTGAGATTCAGTAAAGCGGCTGCCTTGTTTTTGACCCAACCGGTTTTTTCCAGTGCTTCGATAAGAAGTTCTTTCTCGAAATCTTCTACAAGTTTTTTCAGATTGATGCCTTCATCGGGAATGCCAACATGAAAGGACTGCTTTAAAGACTGTTGCAGAATCTGAGCCGGATTCCCCTCAGGCTCAGGCCCTTTTTCAAGAGAAACCCATTTTTCTTTTGGGACCTCACCCAACACCTTTTCCGGTAAATCTCTCGGAGTAATAGTAGGTCCAACACTCAGCACGATCATACGTTCAACAAAGTTAGCCAACTCGCGAATGTTTCCCGGCCATGTATAGTTGACCAATACATTCATCGCCTCATCGCCAATGGTTTTCTGACTTCCCGACCCATTGAACTGCTTAAGAAAGTGGTTGGCCAGAAGCGGTATGTCTGATTTCCGTTCCCTTAAAGGAGGAAGGTTCAGAGGAATGATATTGAGCCTGTAATACAGGTCCTCCCGGAACCGGCCTTCCTCAATAGCAGTTTCGAGGTTCTGGTGTGTAGCGGTTATCACCCGGATATCAATTGGCGTGGATTTGGTGCTGCCAATCCGGTCAATCTCCCTTTCAGCCAGAACCCTCAACAACTTGACCTGCAAAGTCGGTGGCATATCTCCTATTTCATCGAGAAAAATGGTTCCGTGATTAGCCAGTTCCATCCTGCCAATACGGGTATTCACCGCTCCCGTAAATGCGCCTTTTTCATATCCAAATAACTCACTCTCCAATAAATCGTGTGGAATTGCGGCACAGTTGACAGCAATGAATGGTTTGGATGCTCGAGGACTGTTCAGGTGCAAAGCTCTGGCAATCAGTTCCTTCCCCGTTCCACTTTCACCATAAATCATAACCGTGCTTTGAGAGACCGCAGCACGGGAAACAATGTCAAAAACCTCACGAATTTGTAGACTTTCTCCAACAATCCCTAAACTTTCTGTGTCGAGTTTTGAGCTCATAATGAAACCCATTATACGCAAAACCAAAAAACTGTCAAGATTTTCAATAGTTTATAGTTCGTTCGAAGCAGGGAGAAAACGTCAAACATTTAACGTTCGACAAATCAGCAACCATCTTAAAATCAATCAATTTTGATGGATAGTTTGACGCGGAATGAATTTTTCAAGACTCGTAGGGCACAACATTCTCGTGCTCGTTGGGATCGTTGCGTGAAACAATAGCCAGAGCCGGTTCGCTGTCGGATAAGTTGACGGGTTTATGAGGCACCCCCGGCGGAATAAAAACAAAGTCTCCTTCTTCATTGATAACCGATTCTTTAAGCTTTTCTCCAAACAAAGTCTCAACCCTGCCCTTAAGCAAATAGATCGCCGTCTCAAAATCTTTATGGTAATGCGCTTTAGGAGAACCTCCGGGAGGAATCACCACCAGATTCATTGAAAGCCCAACCGCTCCCGCTGTTTCAGTGGAAATACCGACATAATAGGGCAGGTTTTGCTTCGTCGCTATCGTTTGATCAGGTCGTACAGTCACCACTTTTTTGCTTAAATCCAAACTCATGATGTACCTCCTACTCGGCGTAGGGCCAATGGGGCATAAAGTTAATAAATCGAGAACAACTTTTTCTCGGCTGATGAACAAGTTTGCTGCCTCTCCTATCAATGAGCACTCGGCGTGAGACCACTAGCATGACGCTGAACCCAGTGGGTCGGGATAACATTTATTCATTTGATAAAGATTGTAGAATTGGTCGGTTTTCAGCTTTAAAAGAATCTACATTTTAAAAACAGCTTAGCACAAGAATTGTGAAGTCTACCAACAATGAAGAAGGGGGTGCCCGCAGGCATCCCCCTCTCCTTGTCATATGAAAAAGAACTACCTAGTAGCTATAACACTAAGGCTGTTTCAGCGGCACACTGGTGCCATAAATATCTTCGATTTCGGCTTCAGATAGAATTCGGTTCCAGATTGCCACATCATCTATCTTACCATCAAAAAATCGATCAGTTGGTCGCGAACCGATCAGCAAATTGTCTCCAGCATCAGAGTTTGCCGTACCGCTAGGAGTAGTTTCAGACACAGTTTGCTTCACTCCATCGATATACATCACAGGATCGTTGTCAGGTGATGTGCGGTCATAGGTGACCGCAATATGGTGAAAGGTCCCAGTTGTAATGGTGTTTGTTGGAGCGGCCCATTGTCCAAGTCCTCCAGAAAAAAACTGTGCGAAAATAGGACGGTTTAATCCTGAACCTTGCACAAACAATGTGAACTTTCCTTTATCTAATATTCGGGTTGGAGGAGTTTTTTCAGGGACATTGCTTCTGGTCGGGTAGCATTGTTGGCTTTTTCTTCCATTTTTCGATAAAGCTGAATGACCTTTTCTCCCGCGGCGGTCAGTTTGGCCCCTCCTCCTCCCTTGCCACCTGTTATGCTGATAACAAGAGGTTCCCTGAAGCACTGGTTCATGGTATCCACCATGTTCCATGCACGTCGATAACTCAAATTCCTTTCCCGGGCCGCTTGAGAGATGGACCCCTCACGGTCTATTGACTCCAGTAAATCGACTTTTCCTGGTCCAAGAGCTATTAAATCTCCGGTCATTATCCTGAATCGGGGGCGGACTGAACAGTTCTTTTTTTCTGACAAATTTCACAACTCCTATTTCTCAAAGCGCACCAGGCCCAGCACATTTGGGATCGGATGAGAAAAAGTATTTTCATCGTGTTCTCTGGAACCAGTGGAATAGCTACCTATGAATTCGTGTCTCTCTTTTCCAGTGTTTATATACAATTGGGCGTCGGCGCCACCTTCAACATACATTGCCTGTTTCAGTCCTATAGGGAGTTTTATGAGCATGTTGGTCAAATCGTGAGTGGTATAAGGCGACCGGACGTGAATGAACAATACCCTGTTTTTACTATCCAATCCTATCGCTGCGGTGCTCCACATTTTCTTATGAGGTGCCCACACATTTTTTCCATGGCAGGAGATCATTCGAATACTTTGTACCAGGGTGCCATATAATTTTCGCAACTTATTAAAATCTTCGCAATCCCGGTCAATGATTCGCACTGAAGGCAGACTCTTGTCATTGGGATCGAAAGCGAGGATGGTTTTATCTTTGGAGACCCAGGTGTTGTTGGTATGTTGCCGGGTTTTCATATAAGAGACACTGGACTTCATGTCTTTTTGGTACATGCTGGCGTTGATAGCGGCGACCAGACCGTTTTTGTTTACCCAGTCTTTTACAGACCGGCGTCTGCCTTGACCTTTGGCCGATGCATTGAGCAACCTTAATCCAAAGAAATTGGTATCAGCTCTTAAAATGCGAATTAAAGAATCACCCAAAGCAGATTTTTTAGGGGCCTTGAAGATGCCTATATCCAGACCTCGCTCAAGATTTCTCCATGAAGAAGTCTCTCCAAATTTTGTAGATTGGGCACCCAAACGGAGTTCCAGTGATATTGAAATTAGCACAGCTAAAAGTGGGATAAACAGGAATTGAAGACGTTTCAATATTTTATCTACCTTAAAATCATGCGTAAAAAGTGCAGGTCTTCATCAAAATTGAGAAAACTGAATCTGTTATAGAAAAATAAATTATAGCCTTCATTTTAGATATTGTCCTTGAAATTCTCATTATTCTTCATGGGGGCTGAAGGAGAAACCACTGAATTTTTTGCACAAATAGTGATTTTTTTCAAAGGGATGATTGATTTCACCCAGATTTTCCTCTATATTGGGTTGATCCACCTTTCACGGAACATATTGATTAGATTTGCTTCTGGGTTGCAAAAAAGGCTGCAATAAATTTATTCGGTCTGGTTTTAGACTGTGAATTCATTTTGATTTTCGTCGAGTAGTTGTGTTTATTCATTAACGTTTCATCTATTTTTTCGTGAGGAGTTTATGAAGATCATTTCAAGAGGTTTGGCATTATTGGTAATGGTTTTATTTGCAGGTTGTGCGGCGCAGACCGGAGGTGGTGCTGCTACTACAACTTCGAGTGCTGGAAAAGCTTTGTCAATCACTTCACCGGCAACTCTTTCTAATGTCAGCAGTCCTTTACAGGTTTGCATGGCAACCAATGGTTATACAGTAGAGCCCGCCAAAAATGGTGTAAACCCAGGTAAAGGCCACCATCACTTGCTTGTTGATGTGGACATTCCTAAAGATTTGAGCAAGCCTATTGCAAAAGACAGCAACCATATTCATATGGGCGATGGCTCTAAATGTAAAACCATTAACCTGAGCAAAGGCCAGCACACAATAACCGCTCTTTTTGCACAGGGTAATCATGTTCCTTATAACCCTCCGGTTACGGATTCTGTGACTGTCCGGGTGGTGCATGCAAAGTAATTCTGTTTTGGAATAATTGATTTGAAGTAAAATTCCACCTCCAGTTTGGAGGTGGAATTTTTTTTGTTTTTTTTTCTCTAAGATTGTATTAAGCACGATTGAACTTGATCCGTTAGTTTTACAGGTTTACAGGTCACCATGACGGAATTGTTAAAAACACCAGTCTTCGCAGAGAACAATTTATTCAACTTGTACCACCTGAATGAGTTGTATCAGAATATTGCTACGGAAGTTTCTCGACGTATGCAAGAATCCCACCAGATGGATATTCCTATGACTTCAGGGATCTGGGGTGGAACTTATCTGATAGCCCACCCGAATGGTTTATCCAGAAGGCGTATCTGGAGGCTTTATAGTATTGTCAATCTTCCGCAAAACACTCTGTTGGACAAACACCAGAACCTGGAGAGGCTGGTCTCAATATATTGTGATGTGTTCACAGAGGCGTTTTCACCTCAGTTGGAGTTAAAGCTAAAGATGTGGGGTGGGCGTCTCCCATTCAGCAATTCTGCAAAGCCCAGTTTAACTCTTCATATGGAAGATGCCACCGATACGGTAAGGTGGCTAAGGGCGTTCTTCGTCTGGAACCATGTTCCATGGGAAGAGTCGATTATCAGCGATACTGTGAGGATTATTAAGGAATACAAGGAATTTTTTGATTTGTCAAAAGGTCCGGTTGCAAGAGACCCAAAAGATATTAAATACCTTCTTCAAGACATAATTATTATTTACCGAACATTGGAAAATGCCTGTACTGAGGATTTTCAGGAGCATGCCAACCCGATCATCGAAAAAATGATGGAACGGTTTATGGCAGGTTTACACGACCCCGAAGAGATTATTGATCTCTATGAGATGGTTTTTAAAAATGCGTTGATATATGGTTTTGAAGAAAGTTTGGAAGCACCTTTCAAAAAAGCGGGTCTTGATATCCGTAATCTGGAAAACTGGCCGGTGGAAAAAATCAATTGGGTTCCAGATGAGTTAAAAGAAAAAATTATCCCTCCAATTAAAAATTTGTTTGCAGGATTCAAAGTGGAGTTGGAAAAAGAAAAATCTTGAGTTCAGCCTTTCAACACTTCAACAAAATCTGCAAGACTATCAAATATAAGTTCTGCACCATCAAAATCAATATTCTTGTTTAAGGGATTTCTTAAAATAATGCAGGGCATCCCGGCTTCTTTGGCCGCATTTAACCCTTTCAGAGCATCTTCAACAACAAAGCAGTCACTGGATGAGTACCCAAGTTTTTCCGCGGCGTTCAAAAATATATCCGGATGTGGTTTTTCTCTTGGGGCAGATTCCTTCCCTAGAATGACGGGGAAAAGATTTAACGTTCCAGCGTTTTCTAAAATATTACGGATGTCTTTGACCCACGATCCTGATGCGATAGCCAGTTTGTGATTGATAGATAAAGCTTCTGCCATACTTTGAGCTTGCGGGAACAGCTTGATTTCTCCTCTCTGACAAAACCCGGAATACACTTCGAACTTCTGTTTTCTCAAGTCAACCGGGTCTACATCCAGTTTGAGGTTGTGGCGCTCGATCTCGCCGATTATGCCTTTTCCCTTGGAAGTCCACTCTACCCAATATTCTTCCTTATCGAGAGTGTGCCCGTATCGTTCAAAAACTTCATTATAAGCCCGGTAGTGGAAAGGTTCTGAATCGGCAATTAATCCGTCAAAGTCGAGGATTGCGGCCTTGCAGTTTGCAAGAAGAGAGTGCAGTTTATTTTTTAAATTTGAAAGTTCAGTCATGCAATGTTATTCCAGAATTTTTCCAAACCGCTCAAACCGAACCCATTTTTTAATTCGATCCCACGACCAATAAATTATAAGTGCTTTCCCCCGAATTTTTTTTATATCTAGATAACCCCAGTAGCGGCTATCCTGGCTGTTTTCCCGATTATCACCCATCACAAAGACATGGCCATCCGGAACAAGAATAGGGCCAAAGTCATCCCTTGGGACCAGTGGACTGTCTCCAGGCGAGTCTGTGTGCCGGGCATGTGTGTCTTCGTAGGGTTTGTCATTGATATAAACTTTTTGTCGCCGAACTTCCAGAAGATCTCCTGGCAGGCCAATCACACGTTTAATAAAATCCCGACTTTCATCCTTCGGAAACTTAAAAACAATAATGTCCCCTCTTTCCGGGGTTGTAGAGAATAAAACAATATCGTCAAAAAGTTTGATATTCAGGAATGGGATTTCATTTGGGATATGTGTGCCATATGTGAATTTGGAAACCAGAATGTGATCGCCGATAAGGAGCGTGGTTTCCATGGAGCCTGAGGGGATTTTAAATGCCTGGATGATAAACGTGCGAATCAACAAAGCCAGTAGCAGGGCTATTAAAATGGCCTCCGTGTATTCGCGGGCAATACTCTTTTTTTTGACTTCAACTTCTTGAGTCGGAGTGCTCTGATCCGCTTTATTTGTCATCGGTCCTCAATACTGCTAGAAAGGCTTCCTGTGGAATTTCTACGCTACCTACCCGTTTCATTTTTTTCTTACCTTCTTTTTGTTTTTCCAGCAGTTTGCGTTTACGGGTGATATCACCTCCGTAACACTTTGCGAGAACATTTTTTCTGAGTGCCTTGACGGTTTCACGTGCAACAACTTTACTGCCTATTGCAGCTTGAATGGCTACCTCAAACATTTGGCGCGGTATCTGGTCCTTTAGTTTTTTCGCCAACTCACGGCCTTGATAATACACCTTGTCTTTATGGGCGATTAAAGAAAGCGCATCGACTAACTCTCCATTCAACAGAATGTCTAACTTTACCAGACTGGATGTCCTGAAATCTATAAATTCATAATCAAACGATGCATATCCTTTGGTTCCTGATTTGAGGCGGTCATAGAAATTCAGGACGATTTCATTAAATGGCAGCTCATATTCCAGCAGCACTGTTTCCGGATTCATGTATTCCATTTTTTTCTGGACTCCTCTGCGTTCACGAACTAGTGCCATCACCACTCCTATATATTCTTCCGGAACAATAATGGTTCCTAGAACATAAGGTTCTTCCAGATGGTCGATATTTTTTTGCTCAAGTAGTTTGGAGGGATTGTCGATCATCAGTGTCTTTCCATCGGTTGTGACGACTTTATATACAACGGTAGGCGCGGTAGTGAGAAGGTCAACTTTGTATTCACGTTCAATTCGTTCTCTTACAATTTCCATATGCAGTAGCCCAAGGAACCCGCAACGGAAACCGAAACCCAAGGCTGTGGAGGTTTCCGCTTCATAAGAAAACGAGGCATCGTTCAATGTTAGTTTTTTTAGTGCATCGCGCAAGTCTTCATAATTGTCACCGCTAATAGGATACATTCCACTGAATACCATCGGTTTGACTTCCTTATAACCGGGCAGAGGATTTTCTGATGGATTTTTGGCGTGGGTAATGGTGTCTCCTACCTTGGTCTGGTCCAGCTCTTTGATATTGGCGATCAGGTAGCCCACTTCACCTGCCTTGAGTTCAGTCCCTTTCGCTTGCGTGGGATTGAATGTGCCCAGTTCTTCAACCATGAACCTGTTACCTGTTGCCATCATCATTATTTCTTCGCCGGTTTTGAGGGCTCCATGCTGTATCTTTACCAGGACGATGACTCCCCGATATGAGTCGTACCATGCATCGAAAAGCAAGGCCTGTAATTTTTTGGACGAATCTCCAGTAGGTGCAGGAATTTGCCGGACTATTGCTTTCATCAACTCATCAATTCCGATTCCTTCCTTGGCGCTGACCAGGACTGCATCGGACGACTCTATTTGCAGGACATCTTCCAGTTGTTCTTTTATGAAGTCCGTATTGGCACTAGGCAGGTCGATTTTGTTTATTACAGGTATGACAGAAAGATCATGCTGCATGGCAAGTGTGAGGTTGGCTATGGTCTGAGCCTGGATGCCTTGTGTTGCATCTATGACCAACAGTACTCCTTCACAGGCAGCCAGACTGCGGGATACTTCATAAGTGAAGTCGACATGACCCGGAGTATCAATCATGTTGAATATATAGTCCTGTTTGTCCTCGGCCTTATATTTCAAGCGTACTGTTTGAGCTTTGATAGTGATTCCCCGTTCGCGTTCCAAATCCATATTGTCCAGTACCTGGTCCTTCATTTCTCTTTCAGGGATCGCTGAAGTGGCCAATATCAGCTTATCGGCAAGGGTAGATTTGCCGTGATCTATATGGGCAATGATGGAAAAATTTCTTAAACGGTCCTGTGTCATGTTTATTTAATATCCAAAATGTACTCTCAACCTGTTTGAGATTGTTTGCTGGTAAAAATAATTTCTGCTAGAAATTAGCAAAAGCTTTTAAATACTAGCAACGTTATTTTTAATCAAGCTTGTGTTAGTAGTCCCTGCGGCTTGTAATCAGTGCGTGGGAGAAGGTCTAGCCACTTTTTTATCGAAAGTGGTGTGGGAAACCTTGTTGTAGTCTTTAGTAAGGGTCTGGTAATCTTCTTGAACCCGTAAATAGCTTCGCCATTCATCAAACTGGTTTTTCATGGCCTCATAGTCCTTGGCATTATCAATGTCCATGGCTGCTCCCGGGTAGGGAACCTCCAAAGCCATAAAGCGTGTTTTCATGATGGCGCAAATTATTTTTTCCAATAATTTTTTGGGATTTAACTTGCGAAAATAGTCCACCAGAAAATCAAGTCTGAGGCTGGAAAAAAACAGGCATAATTGCAGGCCGATATAGTTTTTATAATACCTGGCTTCAGCTTTCCCAATAATTGATAAAGTAAAAAGCAATAGATTTTTAAAGTTTCTTTGATAGCGGTACTGATACATTTTCTGGATATATTCCCGGTTCTCAATCTTTAGCGGTTTAACCATGTGTAAATTGTTGATCCGATAGCTGTCTTCTTTAATGTGGAGATAGGCCATTTTTATTCCCGGTTTTCCTTCCCGAGGATAAAAGCTTTTAAGTTTTTCGCGAGAAACAAGCCCTAAAACGTGGTCATAATTTTCCATGTCTGCATGGGAAATAAAATATTCCACCTCTTGAGGAGTCATCAGCGGCGCATCACAGGGTACGATAAGGACCGCACGATCGCTATGAGATTCGGTATTTGGTACTTCTCCATTTTCATCCTTTAAAGATTGCAGGAATGTATGCCAGACGTTTTCATAAAGATTTGATCTTTGCTCAACAATATGAATGCGTTTAGGAGACTTTAAGTCAACGTGCCCTGATAGAAAAACCTGTTGCAACTTTTCTTTATGGCCTACAATGTAGATATCCTGAATGGATTCAACCTGTTGTAGAGTTTCAACAATGTAATGGACGAGGCACTTTCCACTGATGGTCAAAAAAGCCTTATTTTGATGGAGAACTTTGTAGCTGGAGTTCCCTTCTCCTGCCACAAGGATGGCATCATATTTTTTATGACCCTTCGTTGAGCTCATGCAAAAAAAACCTCTTTAAGTTTCTACTTATTATAATACCTTGCGCTCTCCAATGAAATTGGTTATACACAAGGCTTACGTTCTTCATATTCAAAATACCAGATTTTTAGAACATGTCTCAAGAAACTTCCTCAAGACTTAAAACCACCCCTTTAATCAATATTCATAAGGAACTGGGGGGCAAGCTTGTCCCTTTTGCAGGTTGGCAGATGCCTATCCAGTTTCAGGGTGTCATCCCTGAACATAAATGTGTCCGCGATGGCGTTGGTATTTTTGATGTCAGTCATATGGGTGAGATAGAAATCCGGGGACCCTCTGCCAGAAGCCTGATTCAAAAATTGATGACCAATGATATTGACTCAATGCAGGACAACCAGGCTCTTTATACCTTGATGTGCATGGAGCACGGAGGTGTTGTGGATGATTTGCTGGTCCACCGTTTTTCCGAAGATCATTTTTTCCTTTGTGTGAATGCCGCGAACACAGAAAAAGACTTTCAATGGATTTTAAAAAATGCCGGGTCCTTTGATGCCACGGTTCGCAATACCAGTCACGAAACCGCTCAACTTGCGATACAAGGGAAACACTCTGAGGCCTTGTTGCAAAAATTATGTGAAGGCCCTTTGAGCAAGATCAGATATTACCATTTTAAAAAAGAAAAAATCCACAATTTTGAAGGAGTCATTGCGCGGACTGGATACACAGGTGAAGATGGTTTTGAGGTTTATGTAAATGAGAACCATGCTGAACCATTATTCAGGGCAATCCTTGAAGCAGGTAAAGAGTTTGACCTGCAACCTATTGGTCTTGGGGCCAGGGATACTTTGAGGATGGAAATGGGGTATGCTCTTTATGGCAATGAAATTAACGAGAACTCAAAGCCTCTGGAAGCTGGACTGGGATGGGTTATCAAGTTGGGAAAGGATGAGTTTATAGGGCGGTCAGAGCTTAAAAAACAAAAGGATGCGGGAAATAGTCGTAAACTGGTAGGGGTTCGCCTTTTGGACCGGGGAGTCCCACGTCCGCATTATAAGGTTCTAAAAAATGGAACCCCGGTTGGTGAACTGACCAGTGGTACTTTTTCCCCCTCCTTGAATACAGGGATCGGATTATGTTATGTATCCCCTGAATATGCGGAACCGGGAACAAAACTGGAAATAGAAATCAGAAAGTTGAACGTGCCGGCGGAGGTTGTCAAACCGCCTTTTTTACCGACTCGCGTCAAAAAAGATTAATCGTAAAACAACGGAGGCGTCATGGAGGTCCCCAAAGACTTAAAGTATACACATGAGCATGAATGGATTCGCATAGAAGGTAAAAAGGCCGTCATAGGTATTACAGAGTTTGCCCAGGAACAGTTGGGAGACATCGTTTTTGTGGAGCTGCCAGAACTAGGTAGTGAGATCGAACAGGAAAGCCCCTTTGGAGTAGTGGAGTCTGTAAAAACAGTGTCCGACCTTTATGCACCTGCAAGTGGCAAGGTGACAGCAATAAATAAGGACCTGGAGACGAACCCGGAAAAGGTCAACAATGACCCTTACGAAGATGGATGGATTATAGAAATAGAACTTTCTGATGAGGGTGAAATTGCATCTCTTCTTGATCCAGATGCATACACCGAACAATGTGAAAAGGAGATGGAGTAAAATCCTTTTCCCCGTCCTATGAGGTATATCCCCCATACAGAGCAGGATATAAAGTTGATGCTCGCTGAGATTGGCGTGCAGAATGTTGATGCGCTTTTTGATAGCATTCCCGATTCTTTAAAATTGGGAGACAATCTGCTGGAAATGCCTGAGAGCCTTTCCGAAAGCGACTTGACAAACTACCTGAAACGACTGCAAAAAAAAAATGCCACTGCTGAGAATCACTCCATTTTTCTTGGAGCGGGGGCCTACCATCACTTTTCACCTATATTGATTGACCACCTGATATCTCGTGGTGAATTTGCCACCAGCTACACACCTTACCAGCCTGAAGTCAGCCAGGGAACTCTTCAGGCCATTTATGAATTTCAGACCATGATCTGTCTGTTGACCGGGATGGAAATTGCCAATGCTTCCATGTATGACGGGGCATCCTCTCTTGCTGAAGCGGTGGTGATGTCTAACCGGGTTAACCGCCGAACGGAGTTTCTTGTTTCAAGAGGGGTTCACCCTGAATACCGGAAAGTTACAGAGACCTACACAAGGGGCAGTAATTTTGACCTTAAAGAAATCCCTTTTGACGGAAAAGGGAAAACAGACCTTTCAACTATTATAGAAAGACTGTCCGATAATACATCTGCCGTTGTTCTGCAATCGCCAAATTTCCTGGGAGTGGTAGAAGAGTATGCTTCACTAAAAGAAAAGCTGGCTGAAAATGGAACTCTTTTGATCGTTGTAGTGGCAGAGGCAATATCTTTAGGAATTTTGCAAGCACCGGGAACTCATGGTGCGGATATCGTTGTGGGAGAAGGGCAATCGCTCGGTCTACCTGTTTCTTATGGTGGGCCTTACGTAGGATTTTTCGCAACAAGGGAAAAGTTTTTAAGGCAAATGCCTGGTCGTCTGGCAGGTGAAACCGTGGACCAGAATGGGAAACAGGCATACGTCCTGACATTGTCCACAAGGGAGCAACACATCCGCCGGGAACGGGCCACCTCTAACATTTGTACCAACCAGGGACTGTGTGCACTGGCTACAGCCATTTTCATGTCTACACTGGGAAAACAGGGTTTTCGTGAACTGTCTATCCTGAACTTGAGAAAGGCTGACTATTTAAAAAACCGGTTGGCTCATGTTCCAAATTTCAATATTCGTTTCTCCGCTGATACGTTTAATGAGTTTGTCCTTGAGTGCCCCCGACCCGTGGAAGAAATTTTAAACGCTTTGAAACAGGAAGGCATCATTGGCGGTTACCCTCTGGAATCCTGTTTCCCGGAACTGAAAAACTGCCTGTTGATTTGTGTGACTGAGCTGAATACCCGCGAAGAAATGGACCGCCTCGCAGACAAACTGGAAGTACTTTAGCCTGTATCATCATACCTCCCCCTTATACTGACCTTTACCCCTTGATAGACCTTTGTAAAAGTAGATAAATAAGAAAAGCGAGATTACCCGTTCCGGACACTAAAACTAAGGCTAATTATTACATCTTCGAAAACCTCAGCATGACTTATGCGGTGGTTTTTTAGATGTCATCCTGAGCTTGTCGAAGGATCTCGGGATTATGAAAAGGTTTCATGAAAGGGGCAAAAATGCTTGTGATAAAGGTGAACTTGTTAAAGTACTTGGGCATAGAGAAAAACTATTTAGTCAAAAATAAGCTGACAGTTTATAATTTTTCTGAAAGGGATAAGTATTTCATTAATGACGAGGCACGGCATGAAATAGCAGAAAAAGATGGTCAGTGGAAACCTGTTGCCAATTTTTTTGTCGATACAAAATATAATGCGGATTGCCATAAAAAAATATCATTCATACTCTGGAGCATTTGGGGATTTGTAATGCCGATATAAAAATATCATTTAGGTAATTCCCGCAACCCCAATTGTCCCTTATCATTCCTTAGAAACATCCCCATTGTCGAAATCAAAATAATAAAAATTGACAAATGTTGACAAATTTGTAAACATTCTGTGATGGTTAGAGACACAAGGCCGATTTCATGGATCAAGGGAGCTTTGAGAGATTACCAGAAGTTTCCCAAAGGGACACAAACGGAGATCAGGCGGGTTCTCACAGTAGCGGCGGAAGGCACAAAAGCCGATAACGTCAAGCCCATGAAAGGACTCGGATCAGGAGTTTTTGAAATTGCCCTTAAATACCGGACCGATGCTTATAGGGTTGTTTATGCTTTGCAAATTGGGGAAGCCATTTGGGTCGTCCATGCATTTCAGAAAAAATCAAAAACAGGCATTAAAACACCGAAACAGGATATAGATTTGATTAAAAAAAGAATTAAAGACTTAAAGGAATTATTAAAATGAAGAAAAATGAAAAGATTAAAGTTATGCAGGGCAGCGGTAATGTCTTCCGGGATTTTGGCGACTCCAATGCCGATACAGAGCAACTGAAATGTATTCTTGCTGCCAGAATCATTGACGTTCTGGATAAACAAAAACTCTCTGTCCGAAAAGCGGAAAGCCTGACAGGGGTGAAAGCCAGTGAGTTTTCCCGCATTCGCAACATTAAGCTAGGACGTTTTACATCGGATCGCCTCATTTCTATCCTGAACAAATTCAATCAACAAGTAGATGTGAAAGTTACTGTCCGTCCCCGTTCACGAAAGCCGATCAGGGAAGAAGTTGCATTGCACATGTGACCGAAGCTATTCTTCACTATTGGTTGACAACATGCAGATTCGTTGTCAATTGCCATCCAATTGCTCAAGCAGTTCTTCCGCGGGATAAGTCAGGATTTCAGCCAGTGTAGGATGATAATGCGGTATCGTTGCCAGGTCTTTGACCGTACCTCGAAAGTGCATAAGTGTAATGAGTTCGTGAATCAGCTCTCCCGCTTCCGGTCCAACAATATGCCCTCCCAACACTTCTCCCGAAACAGGATCGCAGAGTAGTTTAACATGCCCATGTGTTTCTCCCAGGCACATTGATTTGCCATGGTCATCGAATGGATGTGATGCAGATAAATAGGATATGTTATTGGCTTTGCACTCTTTTTCGCTCAAGCCAACGCTGGCAACTGCCGGGTCGGTAAAAACCACTGAGGCTTTGAGACGTTCATCCATCTCCTTCTTTTTTCCGGAATGCACAGCATTATAACCGGCCACTTCTCCCTGCTGGATGGCAATATGCACCACTTCATGAATTCCATTCACGTCACCTACAGCAAAGATATGTGGTTGATTGGTATTCATTTTAGTGTCTACTGGAATTCTGCCTCTCAGTGTCTCGACTTGTGCTGATTCCAGTTGAAGGCCATCTATATTGGGTTTTCTCCCCAAAGCCTGCAGGATGAGTTGGGCGTGAACCTGTTTTTTTTGTCCTTCATGCTCGAAAGTAACTGCTGCACCCTCTTCTACTTTCTCAGCTTGAAGAATTTTTGTGCTGGTGTAAAGCTCCATACCTTCTTCACGAAACCTCGTCTCAACCGGTCTTGCCAAATCTTCATCACCTTTTGAAAGAATATGCGGGCTTCGCTGCAACAGTGTTACTTTGACACCGATTCGCAATAAAAACTGGGCCAGCTCTACTGCTACCGCTCCTGCCCCCAGGACAATGATTGACTCTGGAGCTTCGCGCATTTCTAAAACATCATCACTGGTGATGAACCCTGTTTCTTCAATTCCAGGTATCGGATAGTCTGCGATAACGGAGCCGGTGGCAATGACGAAGGATTTTGCATTGAGGGTTTTGTTTCCGATACGGATTTCATGGGGTGAGATGAATTCTGCTTTTTCCTGGAAGAGGGTGAACCGGGGGTCGTTTAACTGTTCAATACGGTAATCGGCAAATTCTTTAATGAGTTTATTTTTTCGATCGTTGATGGCGGATAGCCGGGCACTTGAGTTTACTAGATCTATGCCAAACTCTTCAGCACGGCGCATCAGGGACATGATATCAGAGGAACGCAAAATCGTTTTGGTCGGCATGCAACCCTTGAGTATGCATAAGCCACCTAAAGGACCTGGATCTACGATGGCAACCCGGGCACCCAGCGACTGGGCGGTAGAGGCTGAAGCATAGCCTGCAGACCCTCCGCCAATGATCGCGACATCAAAATCCATATAAATTTCAGAGAGTTTTGCAGTCTTCAGGGGTCAAGTTAAACTCTCTTCCGCACTCCTCAATGAGATCGCGGGCATTTTTTTCCATGAACTCATCGCCGGTCTGTTTGAAAAGCTCTGCGGCTCTGTCAAGATGGTGAATAGTCTCTTTGCCGGATTTAATCCCATAATAGAGCATGGCAATGTTGCTGTGGGCTCTGCCAAAATCCGGGTTGATGCGCAAGGCTTCTTTATAATGTTTGAAAGCCTCATCCATCTCACCAATGAGATTGCTGACTACAGCCAGACTGTAATGGACCATCGGGGCTTCCGGTTTAAGACGCAATGCCTCCCGAAAGGATTTACTGGCCTCAAGGTTCATACGCAATTTCCCGTAGCGTATACCTAGATTGAAATGAGCCAGAAAATGATCCGGGTCCAGTTCAATGCATTTTTGATAGGATTCAAAAGTTCTGCGGTCATCCCCAAGCTTGCTGAACGCCAGGCCATCTTTGAAATGTTCTTCCGCAGTTTTTTCTGTTTGTTGTTCTGACGACATGTATAACCTCTAACCTTCCTGAATATTTAGTCTGTTAACGACAAAATTGAAAATGGATTGGTACTTATGCTACCTTATTGCCCCCTCATAATGCAACTGCTCGCCGCCCCTTGGCAGGAAAGGCAACTTGCAAGGGATTATTTGGGTCGATTATATCGTTGCTAGAGAGCAAAAAAGCTAACGCTAATCGGCATCACGCCCGGTGGGATTTAGAGGGGCTAAATAGTTCAAAAATATTGTTTTCCTTGAAAGAAACGTTGTTATGCCTATAGAACCTGGAACAGATGAAGAAAGGCTCATGTTGGGCCGATGGATTAAAAGAGGCCAGAACCTCATTGTAGGAACTTCGGCACTGGGCGACTCCTACCTGGACCCCAATGTCAAAAGGGAAGAGGAAATCGAAAAGAAATCGCAGGACTATGTTGCCTATGACCACAAGGTTGCAGAAGAACTCCCTCACCTGAAGGGAAAATTCCGCTGGGATCTGGAAAAATATTATCGTGACCGTTACGGACCTTACCTGCCTCAGGACTGAAAATGTCGAAATGTAAAGTTTCGGAACTCGCCGATGTCCCAACAGAAGGGACCGGAAAACAAATTCACTTCAAACACGACTACACGGAGATCGACTATGTGCTTGCTCTGTTCCAGGTCGAAGGTAAATTTTATTGTCTCACAGACCTTTGCCGTTGTTGCGAAGGCAGTCTGGGTAAGGGGGTGTTGAAGGGAATGTTTGCCTTCTGTAGTAAAGAGGAATGCGGATGGAATATAAAAAAAGGCTACTGCAAATTCAACAGATCCGACACCACTCCCACCTATAAAGTTTCCGTTGAAGAAGACGGCCTCTACATCGAAATCTAGCCACTCATCGCAAGGCCAGCGTGCAATGGCTCTTTCTGCCAAGTAATGGGTCGCCGCTCAACTTCATGACTCGCTAAGATGACTAAAACAAGACCCCAAAAAATCTTCACCCACAGTCGAAACAGCTCATTTACTCTCCAATTAAGCCCTATTGCACTTTGCTTCCCTCGTTAGAGGGACGGGAGGCTGCAATTTCCAACCCGACAAACTTTATCGACAGGTTCTCTCCGGGTAACTGGCTATATGCGTCAGTTTCATCTTCATATTCGTGGAAATCAAAATGGGAAACGTCAAAACCAATCTGACGGACATCCTGAATCAGGGTTTCACAAAAATTATCTTCTATCTCAACCAACGTTTCATAATAACCACGAGTTAATTTTTTTCTGTACTCCAGACTTTGGGCACGTTTTAAAATCTGACACTCCAAATCAGTATCCAAAATCATCAATAAACCTCCAGGCTCCAAAGCTTCTGTGGCCCAGCGTAAAAACTGCTGCCGCTCTGTCCTTTGCAAATGGTGCAAAAACTTATTGGCCAAAATACAACCGTAGTGCTTGCCAAGAGGGCCATCCGGGAAATCGACATTCAAAATTTCAATGTTATCCTTACCCAATAGTTTTGCAAAATGTGTTAATCCTTTAATGATAAAAGGCATGTTGTCTGCGAGGATAAGATGGGGGAAGTCTTTCGGCCAGTCATGGATAAGACGGAACCCGGCCAGCCCTGTTGCCACATCCATCATCGGTGATTTCAGGTCATGGGGCACAAGCTCCATCGGGTTGTCCCAGGGGAAGTTCCCGGTCTGATACAAATAATAACTATAGCTCTCACTGAGTAAAGTTACCCATTCCGGATCATTATAAAGAACAGGATCTTTCTTAATCAAACCAGTCAATTCACTAAAAAGAGCTGAAAGCTTTTCATTCATCTGTTCAAGAGGTTGAGACAAGGTCGTCCTATCCTTTCGCAGATTCATATGGATGTGGTCAAAATTAAGAAATACAGCAGGACGCTCATGTTGAACGTATAACAAGTCTGCAATATCGATCAAGATCTCTGGATATGCCATACAAACAAGAAGATTAAAAACCTCCTGGTTTTCATGACCTACCGCGGTATCCGGGAACCCCAGTTTGCCGTTCAAAAATCTGAATACCGCTTGAACTCGATGAGCCAGTTCCGGGGACTTGGAATGTTCCAAACCGAGAAACCTGCGCCCCACATCAGTAAGCAGAGGGAGTTCTGCAGTGGACTTTATAAAGACTGAAGATACGGTCACTAATAAGTTCTTCCTAATTGGGTTCAAAGGATTTCTTTATAGCAGGGGCACCCGGTAGTTTCAACCATCAGCCCCACTAGGTGTGGGGCCAGCGAGCAATAGCTTGAATTGGCTATAAGAATTTTATCTCGACTTAAAGAGGCTTTGCTATCTGCCTCCCCCTGCTAAGGAGACCTTTGCATAAGGGGTCATTTTTAGCAATGTTTTTAAATCGGGACTTG
>CAYFNV010000031.1:0-42396 GCA_964344595.1 uncultured Nitrospina sp.
TTCCACCGCCTTGGTTTCCACCGCCTTGGTTTCCACCGCCTTGGTTTCCACCGCCGCCAAGACCACCACCGGGATTGCCACGTCTACTTATCTTAGGAAGATCGACAAGATCAGGCTTTATCAGCCGCCCCGACCCTGGCCGACTAATATTCCCAAGTCCTGTGCCTGCTGGTCCACCAATTTTCGCTCTAAGGCTATCTAATCTCCCAGGCTTCTTTCCTTTTAGCCCTCCAGTGGGACTACTACCTTTTTTAGACAGTACTCCTCCTCCACCAGGACCTTTAACAGTATCTTTAGATTTCTTTCCTCTTCCTTGCCCTTTTGATCCCTTGCCACCAGTTATTGATGAATTCCTACCTCCTCCCTTTACACTCCCGGCTTTTGCAGTTCGGTCCTTTGCTTTTGCAAAAACTCCTCCTTTAACGGCACCTTTAGCTTTGACTTTTGTCATTGTTCTATCAGCTTTGCCTCTTTTAGCTGGAGGTCCCTTTTGCTTGTCAGCCTGTTTCATCAGTCCGGGAGGCAAATTCCCTAACTCAGCTTTTTTCAAAAGACCTGGAGGAAAAGTTCCATTTTTAGCCATCGCCAGCAGTCCTGGGGGAAGCGCATCATTTGCCGCCAAGTCAACCAGAAGAGGTGGAAGGTTCTGAATATTGGATACGACTCCATTTTTTTGAACCCCCAGCATTTTTCCTTTGGTAAGTATTTTTTGTGGTCCACGCTTTCCATTAGGAAGTAGTGGAGCGGTATCAATACTCCCTTCAATATTGATGAAAGATGTCTTGCCATTGGGAGAAACTGATACTACAAATTCTGTACCCCGTACCCCTGCTACAGCGGTGGGTGTCAAAACCTCGAAGGCTGAACCTTTGGCTTTTCCTTTTGTCACCACAAACCTGACAGTTCCCAAAGCCACTTTGACCACTGTTTTGCGAAGATCTTTTTCAGGATCGTAAATATGCTTTTTTATATTGATCGAAGCATTTTCTCCCAGGGTTAATGAACTTTTATCATCGAAGGTGAAAGTGGCTTTAGACTCTTGCCTGGTCTTAATATGGTCATTCATGAATACCGGTGAAGCCAGTTTGACATCACTTGAATTTTTCTGTCCATGATGAGTCTGAAGAATTTTTCCTTCAACACCCGTCGTAATGCCAATATCAGCCGATTTGACAATTCCCTGCTGTTTCAAAAATTGCTTTTGTTCAAAAAGGTTTTTGCCTGGTGGCTGACCAGCAAGAGCGTAGGTGACCCTTACAAATTCCTGATCGGTCATAGCCCCGCTTCCTTCTTTATCACTCAAAACTTTGAACCCGCGAATCTTTAAAATTCTCGCGGTCTTTTCATATAACTCTTCCTGAGAAAGTTCTTTATGATTTTTTGGAAGAAATGGATGATCGGGTTGATTTTGAGAAATCATAGTTATAAATTCAGCCCGACTTACCTGCGAATTATCCGTACTGGCTGATACTAGAAAAATTGCCACCAACACAAGCATCAGAGTCACACCACTCCACCTGATGTAAGGCTTTGAAACCTGTCGCCAGTCAGGAGTTTTATTTAAAGTTCTCAAAAATATTTCCATTCAAAAAAACCATTCCTGCTTTTTACCTGCTAACACCAAATTGACCAGGCAAACCTTTTCTTACCCAAAAAACTTCCTAAGTCAAAAATGACTGTAATTTTTCTGGTGAGCAGGGTTTTGCAAACAGATACCCCTGAGCCCAGTCACAGCCGCTTTCGAGTAAAAACTCTTTTTGTTCATTTGTCTCAACGCCAATGCCAACAGACTTCATCTGCATACTTTTTGCAATACTTATAATCGTTTTAGCAACTACTGCATTGTTTCCGCTTGTAGAGTCCTGGACAAGCCTGGAGTCAATATTTAAAGCACTAAATGGTACACGTGACAAAGTACTCAGTGAAGAGACCATACCAAATTTATCCAAAGTCAGCTTTGATCCAATTTTGTGAAGCCCCATTAAGTTTTCATGCATCTGGTCAGAGGTTTGAAGTAAAGATAATTCAGAAACTTCAAACTCAAACATACCCGGTTCCAATTCAGACTTTTTATCGTGTTTACAACATTATCTACCAGATTTTCCTGAAGCAATTGAATCCGACTCAGATTCAGAGAAAAGGGCAACAACGACAAACCTTGCTGTCGCCAAGTCTTTATTTGTTTACAGGCTGTTTGAAAAACCCAGTCCCCAATTGGAACTAGCAAACCACTCTTCTCGGCAACTGGGAGAAATTCGTCAGGAAACAACATTCCGCTTTCAGTATCATTCATCCTAAGAAAAACTTCAATCCTTTCACACTTTCCTGTTTCCAAGTCTACCTTTGTCGGCAAAAAAACTTAGAAAATCGATACTCTTCAACTGTTTCAGTTTTTCTGTGTTGTCCATAGGAAGTGCACCAACATGACCCATTTCAGAGTTTACCTTTAGAAAAAAGTATTTCCACTTATTTTTTAGTAGTATACGAAAATAGTAGGCGTACTGAACCCCAAATTCGGGCAGGCCAAAAACACAGAACTTTATTCCTATGGGGATAACTATTGCAAGTTCGTTATTTAACAGGAAAAATAAAATATCACATCATTTTTGTATCAAAAACATTACAAGTTTAGATGAAGTATTTTGCTTTCCCATTGAACTATTTAAAAGATAGTTTGAGAAAATCAAAGCTTTCAATTCACACTCTTTCCCTGTCATTCTACGACCATTATTTAAGAAAGATTTTACTTGGTATGTTTCATCACGAGTAAATAGAAAAACTTCAAAGCCCTATCATATGAAAGAGCAGTCTCAAAATTGTTTGAAGATCGACCTGGATAGGATGCGACCAGTGCCCAGGTTATCTATTTAATGATTCCTTCTCTGCAAAGTAAGGAACTAATTTGAACTGGCCTACCCAAATAACAATTAACCTGGTTCTGTCGACCAAAAAAAATGACGGACTGAGAATGATCCACACCCCATCTCATAACATATTCATGGTTTGACAAGCAGAATTTACTAAAATAAAGTGAGGTGGTTGAATTTCCCCATGGAATCAGCAAATGAGACATGGAGAATTTAATTTTAATGGAGGATCCAAATCTAATTGAGCGAAAACCTGAAAAAATATTCGCATTGGTTATTTGGTCTAGGTATTACTGTTTTAACAATTGTCGCCCATACCTATTCCTTATCATGGATTCAAAACCTTGAAAATCTCTCACAAAATTCCCATTTCCGTTTAAGAGGACCGGTTGCGCCTGGCCCTGAAGTCCTCATTGCAAAAATAGATGAAAAAAGTATCGATGAATTAGGGCGTTGGCCATGGCCAAGACAAATCATGGCAATGCTGACAGAAAAACTTTTGAATTATGAAGCCAGTACTATTGGTTTTGACATTATTTTTTCCTCACCTCAATCCAGCATTCATCAGAAACCGCTCGAACAGTTAAATCACTTAATCTCCGATACCTTGTCAAAAAGCTCAACAGCTCAAGAACTCATGCAACAACTCCTCAGGGAGTCCAACCCTGATGCTGAGCTTGCAAAAGTTTTATCCAAATTCCCTCAGGCAGTGCTCGGTTATTTTTTCCATTTTTCACCTTCAGGACTAGATCACCTTACCCCTGAATTACGTAACCAGTATTTTAAAGATATAAGGTCGTCTCAATTTAAAGGTTTTTTAAAGTCGCAAAGCGAGCTGGATTTGTCTCTCCTGCCATTCCCAGAAGCTTATGCCGTGGAATCAAACATCACATTATTTTCAAAAAACGTGAGGAGCTCGGGATATTTCACTTTTAATATCGAAAATGATGGATCCATAAGGCGTTTGCCACTTCTTGTCAAATATTACGATTCTGTCACTAAACAGGAATATTACTTCCCTCCCCTTTCCCTAAGGATCCTTGAACAATATCTGCAAGGAACGTTGCTTTTCAGAGTCAGCGAGTCCGGGATGGAAGAAGTAATATTAGACAGCGAAACCAGCATAACGATTCCAACTAATTCCAAAGGAGAGCTTGAAATCAATTATCTGGGACCAAAAGGCACGTTCCCGGAATTTTCCATCAGTGATCTGCTGAATAAATCAAAAAGTTTGAGTTTAAAAAACAAAATTAAAGGGAAGATAGTTTTGATTGGAGCTACAGCAACAGCATTGGAAGACATACGGGTAACTCCGTTTGACCCCAAGCTACCGGGAGTAGAAATTCACGCCAGTATTATAGATAACATTTTAAGGAATAATTCTCTCTCCCGGCCTTCCTGGATACCAGCTTTCGAGCTGGTTTATTTATTCTTGGTGGGAATATTCTTGACCATCATTTATTCACGCATACCACCTTTATGGTCATTGTTGTTCTGGGCTGTCAGTACTGCCTGCATGTATTTTTTATGTCACTGGTTCTTTATAAATAAGGGAGTCTGGATAACTGATTTTTATCCTATTTTTGAAAATACAATTATTGTATCAACAATCATTATCAGCCGTTTTGCAGAAGAGAGAAATCAGAAGCAATTTATTAAAAAAGTTTTTAGTCACTACCTCTCTCCCAGAGTTGTAAAAGAACTTCTCAATAACCCCTCAAAATTAAAACTGGGAGGGGAACAAAAAGAACTCACAGCTTTCTTTACTGATCTGGAGGGATTCGCCACCTTCTCTGAACAACTCGGCCCAACAGAACTGGTTGATCTTTTGAACACATATCTTACTGAAATGACAAATATTCTTCTGCAATACGATGGCACTTTGGACCGCTATGATGGCGATGCGATCAAAGCATTTTTTGGGGCACCAGTCTATTTCGAAGATCACGCGAAAAGGGCCTGCTGGGTATGTATAGATATGCAGAACAAACTTGACGAACTGCGTAAGAAACTCAAAAAGGAGGGCAAACCGGAGTTGTTCATGCGTGTTGGCATCAACACAGGTGAAATGGTGATTGGAAACATGGGGTCCAACACGCGGATGATGTATGGAATGAACGGTGATTCAGTTAATCTTTGCGCACGTCTTGAAGGTGCCAACAAACAATATGGAACATATTCCCTGATTAGCGAATCTACTTACGAAGCGGCCAAAGAATTTATTGAGGTAAGAGAACTGGATGTTTTAAGAGTAGTCGGAAGATCAACTCCCATAAAAATATTCGAGCTTTTAGGCAAACAAGGAGAAATCAAAGAGTCTGTTAAAAAGGTAATGCCACTTTATTACAAGGGATTAAAAAGTTATAAAAACCGCGAATGGGAAAAAGCAAAAAAAGAATTTGAAAATGCATTAAAAGCTCGACCAAACGATGGTCCTTCAAGAGTCTATCTGGATCGGTGCGAAAGCTTTATCCTAAATCCTCCCGAAGAAAACTGGGATGGTGTTTTTAACCTCAGCAAAAAATAATTTTACACCTCATGGTTCTGAGGGTTCAGAGTCCAGTGAGCGGTGATACTCCTCCAAAATGGCATCTTGAGTTTCTTCATCTGCGGACTTATAAATTCGGATTGTTTCAAAGTGGCGTGTCTGCTGTACGCGTAAAAGTTTAAGACGCATTAACTCCAAAATTGCCAGAAAAGTCACGACAACCTCCTGCTTTGTATTTAACACCGTAAACAGGGATTCAAACGTAACACTTTCAGACGCGTTAAGAATTTCCATAATGTGCTGAATCTGCCCCGTAACAGACATTTCTGTAATTTCAATTTCATAGTCCTTCTCAAATGACTTCGAATCCAGAATTTTCTGGTACGCTTTCAACAAATCAAAAACCGATGCATCAACGAGTTCCCTCTCTTCAGAGCTATCATCAATTTCGATTTGTCCACCACGTGCAAAAACCTGCTGCCGGTCATGTTCTTTCAGCCTTAATTCGAAGGCTGCATCCCGATATCGCTGGTATTCTTTCAGTCTACGCATTAACTCCGCACGCGGGTCTTCCCCACTCCCTTCATCAAAATCTCCATCAATTTCCGGGGCAGGCAATAAAGTTTTTGACTTGATACGAGCCAGTTCTGCTGCCATCACCAAATACTCTCCGACCACTTCAAGGTTCAGCTCTTGCATCATTGCAAGATAGTCCATGTACTGCCGGGTAATTTGAGCAATTGGGATATCGTAGATATCCATTTTTTGCTCCTTGATTAAATGGAGCAACAGGTCTAAAGGACCTTCAAAAATGTCAAGCTTGCACTGATAAACCATGGTCAACTCATTAATTCTAGAATTTCTACTTAAGGGCCGATTTCAATAATAACAGGATTTGTTACCAAGCTTAATTTTTTATAAATCTCCCCATAGTGATTGCAAAAGGGCTAACGCCACCACAGGAGCCGTTTCAGCTTTAAGAATGCGAGGTCCCAATCCTACAGTTTGAAAACCGAAACCCTGGGCCTTCTCGATCTCACTGGCACTGAACCCGCCCTCCGGACCAATCAATACCCCTATTGAATGGGGTGCTTCAACCAGCTTTAGATTTTTTATGGAATTGTCTTCCTCCATTTCCCAAAAAACCAATTTAAGGTCTCGATCATTATTATTCCTGCAAAACTTTTCCAAAGTATCAATTTCATCAGCTACTAAAGATATTTTAGTACGTCCACATTGCTTTGAACTTTCTAATGCAATTTTCTTCCAACGCTCAGTTTTCTTTTCAGCCTGGTTTATTTTTACCACGCATCGATCTGTAATCAAAGGGGTAACAGTATGAACGCCTAACTCCACTGATTTTCTCAAGGCTGAATCAAACTTGTTCCCCTTGGTCAATGCCAGGCCCAAATGAACCTTTAAAGGAGATTCTACCTCAAACTTATCAGATGCAATGACTTCTCCATGAATCGCTTTTGTTTTTACCTCTATCAGGCGAACTGTGAGTAATTTATCCGATCCGCTTATTACCTTAATAGATGCCCCTGGTTTCAACCTCAGTACAGTCCTGATATGCGAGACATCAGAGCCGGTGAGCGTAACTCTATCACTGACAATTTGTTCTTCAGGCACAAAAAACTTGTGACTCATGCCTCTACCCAGTGAATCCGTAACAAATCTTCCAGAGACGCAAACTCATAGTCAGGAACGATATCTGATTTTTCTTTCTCACGATTGATCCAAGCTGTCTTCATTCCAACCCCGCGTGCTCCCAAAATATCCATTGAAAGACTGTCCCCCACAAATAAAATCTCAGAAGGCTCTAATTGAAATTGACCAATCGCAAGCTGAAAAATGGATGGATGGGGTTTACGAAAAGGAACCCCTGAGGAATAAATAGCAAAGTCAAAATATTTCTTCAAGCCAGTACCTTCAAGCTCTAATTCCTTCATAAAAACCGGATTGGTGGTGTTAGAAATAATTCCCATTCTAACACCCCACTGACTTAGTTTCTGGAGAACTCCATTGACCTCGGGGAAAACCACCCTCTCTTTATATACTTCTTTATAATAAACCTGTAAAAGTTCTTGAAGAGTGACCTTTCCCTTAAATGGAATGTTGAAATAGAAAAGTAGATACTGTAAAACCTCCTCGTAACGAGCTTCTCGATGAGTCTTCCGGGATTGAACTATCATAGGCTGAAACAGTTCCCGAGATTTTGCCAGACAAGTTTCAAAATCAGGCAAAGCAATTTGTTTTGCCTTCAGGAAGGAAAAAACTCTTTCTAATGGAAGGCGGTCGCCCTCCTCTCCCAAATCAACCAAAGTGTATGCCCAGTCAAAACCAATTGCTTTAAAAGGAAATTCCATTTTCTCACCCGTTGTTGCTGTATTGCAGTCCGTAAGATATGAGAGCCCAGTGACAACCCATTAGAAACGATAAAGCCTTAACTATCAATGATTAAAATGATAAACTTAAAACTTGCGGATGTGTGAAAGCACACTTTGGCAGTTCAGGAAAGTATGTTCTTGACCCTAGGCTTCATCCACTAAATAATAACAGAACATCAAGTATCATCGGTAAATATCATGACTTCTGAAAACATAAAAACCCTGCCTCAAAGTATTCGCTCGAATCAGGAACTGATTCAGGAAGCAATTGGCTTGGGCTGCACCAAAGCAAAAGTGATTTTAACAAAGACCATATCCATGGCTCATTGGATGAAGTTACAATGCCAATATGGCTGCTCTCATTATGGGTCACTCTTAACCTGCCCTCCCTATGCTCCAGATACAGAAGAAATGTCGGAAGTCCTTCAAGAATACGAAAAAGCCCTGCTTATAAATGCTAGTCCTGAAACAAACGTAAGAGAAATTGTTGTCCAGTTGGAAAATCTTTTAAAAGAGAAAGGGTTCAGTAAGGCTTTTGCTTTATCTGCCACTCCATGTGACTTGTGTGAACCCTGCACCATTACAACTTGTTGTCAATATCCTGAAAAAGCCCGGCCAACTCTGCAAGCCTGCGGAATTGATGTGAATGAAACCGTCCACAATAATGGCTGGGGCGACCTAGGCAAACAGACCCCCTGTACTCCAACCCATGCTATCGGCTTGGTGCTTATAGATTAATAACCATTTTTTAAAGCATCACCTCTCAAACTTAATTGCCCGTGGGTTATCGCTATGCAGTCATAGGAACAGGAAGACAGGGGCTATCTGCCGCTTATGATCTGGCCCGTTTTGGGTCAGCCGAGGAAATACTTCTCTGCGACATCAATCTAGAGACAGCAATAAAAGGAGCAGAAAAACTAGGCTCCAATCTTTTCAAACCGGTCCACCTCGATGCAAGCAACCACCAACAACTTCATGAGACGTTAAAAGGAGTCGACTCGGCAATCAGTGCGGTTCCTTTTACACATAACTTACACATCACCAAAATAGCAATCGATTGCAAAGCCAACTTATGTGATCTGGGTGGTCATACCGAAACGGTTCTCAAACAATTAGCACTTCATGAATCAGCAAAAGCTTCTGGCGTTACCATAGTTCCTGACTGCGGCATGGGGCCCGGGCTCAATATATCCCTTGGAATTCTAGCAATGAGCATGGTCGAAAAACCCGTCAACCTGTTTATTTGGGATGGGGGACTGCCGCTCAATCCAGTTCCACCATGGAACTACATCTCTACATTTAATATTAACGGCCTAACCAATGAATATGAGGGACCCGCATGGTTCATCCGCGATGGAGAGCCCATACAAGTAGACTGTCTGAGTGAGATAGAGGAGTTGGATTTTCCAGCTCCTTTGGGGCGGCTTGAAGCAGCGGTCACTGCCGGTGGTCTCTCAACTGCCCCCTGGACTTTTGCAGGCACACTACAGCGCCTGGAAAATAAGACCCTGCGTTATCCCGGACACTGGCAAACTTTTCAAGCTTATCAGCAACTGGGTTTATTCTCCCAAGATCCTGCAATTTTAGAAGGAAAAAGTTTTAGCCCCAGAGAAATTTTTCACTCCCTTTTGCAACCCAAAATTTCAAGCGATCAAGTCAACGATATTTGTGTAATACGAACACGTTGCGATGGCGAGTCTAATGGAAAAAAATCGACCTGCACATTGGATTTATATGAAACGTATGATGAAAAAACCGGATTCACAGCCATGGAAAAGTTTACCGGATGGCACGCCAGTATGGTCGCTATTCTATCTGCCCATAAAATTTTACCTGAGGGCGCTATTCCAATAGAAAAAGCATTGTCAGGCCAGTTATTACAAGATGAGGCCCAAAAAAGGAGTTGGAATATAAAATACAATGAATTAACCAATATAAAGAAATAATCTGTAAAAGAAAATTTAATAAACCACACCCATTTGATTTACAAATAGTGAAAATTATAGTAGGGTAAGTAAGAAGGTATAATTTTTTGGAGAAATATGATGAAAACTATCAGTTCTCAAATGACCACTCCCGTCATAAGCATCTATTCTGAAGCGACTGCTCAAGAAGCGGCTCAATTGATGAAGGAAAAAGGAATTGGCTCTCTTCTAATAAAAGGTTGTCAAGGCTATGTAGGCATTCTATCGGAAAGGGATTTAGCACACAGACTGGTAAGTGAAGGCTTGGATCCAAAAAGCACTCCAGTTTCCGTAATCATGGAGGAATCAATTTTATCTGTTGATAAGAATGCCACTATCTCTGAGGCAGGAACTCTGATGCAGGACTACAATATCAGCCATTTAACTGTTACGAAGAATGATGAGATCGCAGGAATTGTTTCAATTAGGGACTTGGCCTATAAATCCAAATATCCTGCCCAAATTTATTGATCAGTTTTTATCATTCTGAAGGCCAGGACTGCACCCCTTCCCCACCTGAAAGCTCATCTAATTCCTGAAGCTCTTTTCCATTAATGCCCAAAAAATAAAGGATTAATCTCAAATCAGACTGGTTGATACTTGCCTTAGCCTGGCGTTGCACTATTGGTTTTGCATTGAAGGCAATGCCCAACCCAGCTCTTGCCAACATCTTAATATCATTAGCCCCGTCTCCAACTGCCACTACTTGGCGCAGAGAAAAGCCCTCCTTCTCAGCCAGAGAAATTAATGTCTTTTCTTTAGCCTCCGCATCAATAATCTGCCCTTCAAGTTCACCAGAAACTTTACCGTTTTCTATTCTCAATTGATTTGCAATACCATAATCCAAACCATAATTATCGCGAATCCTGTCTATGAAAAACTGAAAGCCACCGCTGACCAGAGCAATTTTATACCCAAGGCGCTTCAAAATATTGACCAGAGATTCTGCCCCTGGTGTCAGTGGTAATAAACTGGAGAGTTGATGCAGATTTTCAACAGATAGACCCTTTAGCAACTTAACTCTTTTACGTAAGGCTGATTCAAAGTCGATTTCGCCATTCATAGCCTGATGTGTAATTCCAGCCATCTCCTTCCCTACCCCGGCCAACTTTCCCAGTTCGTCAATGACTTCACATTGCAGGAAAGTCATATCAGCATCAAGCACGATCAACCTTTTATTACGTCTAAAGTAGGTCTCTTCCTGCACAGCAATATCAACCCTGTAGTTTTCTTTAAACTTCACCAGGGCATCCAACACATCCTCCGATGAGTGGACCTCGCGAGTTCCGATAATAAACTCCAGTGCATGAACATCTCCTGAATCCAATTGCTCAATACGCAGGATATTGATATCAAGTTCAGCAAAAATTCTTGTGATCTCCAAAAATCCCATGGAAGGCATGGAATCACATAGCAAGGTCACAACAGAACGATGAACATAGGGGGCCTCTGGTCTTATCGCTGTTTCCCAGGGATACACTGTGGCTTTGAAATTCATTTTTTCAGCATAGTCCGAAAGAGCGTCTCGAAGAGGTTGAACCTGGGTTTGATCACACCCGTCAAGCAAAATGGATAAATTTAACAATCCGTTAAAAACAAATTGCTTGATATCGACCACATTACAATTGGACTGAACTATGAATGCTAAAGTTTCAGCCAGAATCCCAGGACGATCTTGTGCTGATATATGAATATGCAGTTGGTTGGAAGAAAGAGACATGTATCAGATCTGCGGCTTGTAACGCCACCCCTCTCTTTTTTTACATGTCCAGCCTTCATTTAACTGAAAAGTAGCCAAACTGACCAGTGTTTCAGAATTGAACAAATATATAATACCTTCACCCTTTATTGGGTTCCCCTTCAGGTGCAAACGCTTGAGCTTACCAAGATATTTGGCATTGGCAAGGAGCTTCAAGCCTTCATCGCTCAGGTTGTTTTGGTTGAGGTTCAGATACTGGACATTTTCTAAAAATTCACATTCGGTTAACAACTGAACTCCCTCATCTCCCAGGTTATTATCATCCAAATCCAACCAACTAATTTCCCTCATTCGTGGAGTCTGCCACAGCAAACGAGATTCTTCTGCGCTAAGCCCTTTTCCACTCAGCATAAGTTGATTGCCCCGTAAGCGGCCTTCAAAGATCTGTTCGACATTTTCAAATCTGGTATTCCTGTTCATTCATTTTCCTCAAATTAAAACCATGGTTGTGTTCTATACCACGAAGGACACAACCCACCAATTCATTTTTTTCCAGGTATATATTTACGGTCTTTTAAAGGTTTGGGCAGATATTCCTGTTCAACAATAGAGCCCGGAAAGTCATGCGGGTATTTGTAGTCCACACCAAATCCATATTTTGATTTAGCGTCTTTATAATGCGTATCTTTCAAATGATCCGGGACAGGATAGGAGTGCCCCTTATTCTGGATATCGTCCAAAGCCTTATCTATAGCCACAATCGCAGAGTTATCCTTCGGAGCCTGGGCCACATAGATCACTGCCTGAGCAAGAGGTATGCGGGCTTCTGGAAATCCCAGCTTTTCCACTGAGTTTGCAACCGCCTGGGCCAAAATGAATGCCTGAGGATCAGCGTTTCCCACATCTTCAGCTGCAGTGACCAACAATCTGCGGACTATAAAACGAGGGTCTTCACCGCCAGCAATCAGTTTTGCCAGCCAATAAATTGCTGCATCGGCATCGGAGCCACGTAAACTTTTCTGGAAGGCTGAGGCATGATCGTAATGCTCAGTTCCTTTTTTATCAAACAGTGTAGCCGCTTTTTGAATGACCCCTTCCACTATTTTTAAATCAATCTGACTTAAGTTCTTCTGACTACCTACATCATGCACCGCCTCTAAAACATTGAGTGCACGGCGGGCATCTCCATTGGCATGACTGACAATCATATCCATTGCCCCTTGAGAAATTTCAATATCTTTCCCGCCCAAACCCTTTTCAGTATCCTTCATTGCCCTGTCCAGGATGCCATGAATTTGTTCACGTTCTAAAAAGTCGAGTCGAAAAATCTGGCATCGCGATCGAAGAGCAGGTATGACCTCAAAAGAAGGATTCTCTGTGGTGCTGCCGATCAAACGAACTGTTCCATTTTCAATATGAGGAAGGACCGCATCCTGCTGGGCTTTGTTGAACCGATGAATCTCATCAATGAATATTATTGTTCCCTTTTGATGTGTCTTCCAGAGCTTCCGGGCACTTTCAATGACCTTCCGGATATCAGCAACTCCGGCATTCACCGCACTGATCTCATGAAATTCGCTTTGGGTCAGCTTGGCCGCAATCCGCGCCAAGGTTGTCTTTCCCGTACCTGGTGGACCCCATAAGATGAAAGACAGCTTCGAACCAGATTCCACCAACTCTCTCAGAGGCAATCCTTCTCCGATGAGATGCCTCTGCCCGGCAAACCCTTCCCAATTATCAGGTCGCAAGCGATCCGCCAAGGGCGCGGTTGGTCTTTCATAATCAGGAAATAATTCCATAACTAACTTTCTACTATCTTCAAAAATCTCTGGTGTTCAGGGAACGAACACCTAATCTTAAAGGGATGTGGCTGACAACCCAGGTGAGGACAAATATCAATCCATAACATACGGAAACTTCTGGACCGCCAATGGATTTCAACAGGAATTTTTCATTCAAATGAACATAAAGCGGACGAGCCCCCAACATTACCATCAAGCCTATATAACTCAATGCTAAAATCATAAACAACACACCGCCTGCACTGGAAGATATTTCTGAAATATTTTCGTGATCAAATTTAGGGTATAAAGTGCCCAGTCCCAAGCCCAAACTGGTCAACCCCAAAGTCAATAAAAACACTCCTATAATAGAAGTCCTCATCACAAAGTCATCCACCTCCAGCAATCGGTTCGACACCACAACCAACAGCTCAGCAATAAACAAAAGTGGCGGGAAAAACATCCAGAATTTACCCGCTAAAAATTTCTGCATCGTCACTGGCCGGGTATAGATCAACCAGAAGCACTTACCCTCAACACTGGCAGAAGTAAACACAAACCTTGATATCAAGGCCGCCATGACAAACCCTACCAGACCGACATTCAGGAGCGAAACCACATCTTTTAAAACTTTATTTTCTAAAGGCAGGTGCATGATATTAAAAATATAAACACACACCAGGGCGAATAATATAAAGAGTTGCGACCACTGCTCCGGATCACGCACAAAAACCTTAACATCCTTGCTTAGCAAGGCCCTGGCGTGGCTCGACAAGGGTAAACTTTGAATAAAACTTTTTCTTTTGACGTTCAGTCCTCCTCTCTCTGACGGAGAACTTCGAACCTCCTGAACCAGGCACCACCCCTCAAAATATATCCGTGACCCCACCCACATTAGCACAGCGAACAATCCACCGGCCATCCCCCATAATGTGAATGTCTGTTGCAATGGCATTTTCCTTTGCCCCTCTATCCACCCTGCAAGGCCTCTTGTTATCCAGTTACTGGGAAGGAATGGATGGTCAGGAGCCTTAAGGCTCGCGACAAACGCTTTGATCTGTTCATCTGACACATCCTGACCAAAAAACTTATCCTGAGACAGAAACCGCAAATACACCACGATTCCAACCAGAAAAAACAAACCCAGAAATGTCAAAATCTGATGAGTTTTGTGAGTGGGATAAAACTTCATCAGCACCATGATTCCTAATACAGCCAGCAGGCAGGGAATGGCAATAAAAGGAATTAGGTTGAAAATCAGATACAGATAATAGTCCCATGAAACTTTAAAGTGATTACCATATGCCGTAAACATAGGCAGGGAAAATAAAAGAACCATCCACGAACTGTTTGCCAGGCACTGGAAGTAACGGGCTGTTATCACTGACCGGGTTGAAACAGGTAGCGAATGAAGCATTTCCATATCCCTGGATAAGTAGTATACGGATAGAGAAACAATCAGGCTGGAAAACATAACCATCGCAAATAAAGTGATGAATACCAGATTGACCAGTTGCACGATCAACTCATCTCCCAATCTGGAAGGAAATCCGTCCAAATACCTTATTACGCGATGGAAAAACCAATAAACACCAATTACAAACAGCATCCCCAACATTAAAATTGAAAATGGACGTATTATTTTTTTTGGACCAAATCCTTTGAAAGCATTAGCAAGGGCCTTCAACCTGTATTTCAAAATAATACTGCTCTGCATTATGGGTTGCCTCCTGTTTCATGCAACTCCTTAATCCATTCCAGCACGGCATAGTCCATCCAGCGCCGGTCTCCATAAGTCGTATTGCGCCTTGATATATATCCCATATGACCACCATTTTTCGGTTTGTATAACATCACCTTTTCACTCTTCTCTACCAGGTCAAATAAATAACCGGGAACAAACGGGTCGTCTTCGGCTGTCAATATGGCTGTTGGAGTTTGTATTCCTTTTAAATAATGTTTAGAGCTCGATCGATCATAATAATCATCGACATCTTTGAATCCACCGGCAGGAGCCGTATAGCTAACATCAAAATCCCAAATCGTTTTGAGGTTTTTGAGTGGACTCATTGCAGACGGAAACTGCTCTACCAGAGCCACAGCTTGATTCCTGATCAGTCTCATATAATATTGGTTGAAGAGTTTGCAACTCCACTTTCTCGATATGATGTCACTCGCAACCCTTAAGTCCACAGGCGGATTCACTGACAGAGCTCCTATAATATTTTTGGGAATATTTTGACCTTCTCCCAAATATTTTAAAAGCACATTGCCACTCAAAGAAAAACCAACTGGAATCAGAGATGTTTCACTATATTTCTGAACCACAAAGTCAATCATTTTACCCAGGTCATCGCTGGAACCACCATTCCATAACCTTGGGCTCAACCCCATACCCGGACCACAACCCAAATGGTTTATCAGGAATACTCCATAACCTCGCATCCAGAGTTTCGTGGAAATACGTTTCATATAACCCGACTCAGAGCAGCCTCCCATACCATGTGCTAACAATACTACAGGCAGGTTTTCATCCTTGGCTTTTATCTCGTATAAAACGGCCATTCCCTGTCCGTCTAAATTCAATTCATGCCTTATTCTGGAAGGGTTGGGCAATTCTTGATTTCGAAGTTGAGAGCCAACAATGGTTTGGGCTATACCTCCCGGCACACCCCAATGGGCTTCAAATGTCTCCATAAAATGCCTGTTTTTCAAGCTCGCTCCTTTTCCGGTCAAAGGCAGACATACTCTAACTCGATGGAATTTTTAACCTCTCCCGAGTATCTTACAATTGTTTAATTTTGAGAATACCGGTACAAATAAAACCGAAAGTTGACACTCTAACCAAGTCTTGTTAAATTAAAAAGTTCTTCTTTTAAGAATATTTTACCAAAGTGAAAACTTTTAAATTCCATAAAATATTAGGCTCAATATTTATATTTTTGACCCTGTTTTTTGCCCACCAGGCTTCTGCCACCCCAAATAAGGAAGCAAAAACTCATTATCAAAAAGCCCTTAAATTGAGTCAGCAAAAAGTGTGGGATCAAGCTATAGCAGAATTCAAGGAAGCTGCCAAGCTTGCTCCAGAAGACAGCCTGATTCAGGCGAATCTTGGCGTTGCCTTCAGTCAGACAGGGTCTTATAAGGAAGCCCTGCTCTCATTTGAAAAAGCCTTAAGGATGGGTTATGACTCTCCCGGACTGCGCTACAACCGAGGTGTTTCCTTTGCCCGGGTAAATTTACTGGATGAGGCCGTCCAGGAACTGGAAAAAGCCCTGAGCATGGACCACCGGATGGTAAAAGCCGAATATGATCTCGGGGTTTTGTATAACCTGCAGGGAAAAAGAGAGAAAGCACTGGAAAAGGTTGAAGCTCTATTCAAACGGAACAACAAACTTTCAAAAAAACTATTCGACCAGATTGCATCTTCTTATACTGTAATTACTGTTGATAATGGAGGTACCTTAAAAGGCCGCGTCACACTTTCCGGACAGGTTCCTCGAGTACGTTCTTTTCACTTGATCCACGCCCCAAATATAGAATACTGCTCAAGAATATCAGATGGAAAGGGTCACCGTCTGCTGTTCGATTTTACGGTTTCTAAAAACCGGGGACTGAAAGACACCATCATTCACCTTGCAAACGTTGAAAAAGGCAAACCCTTTTCACCAAAGATGCAGGTATTCCATATCGACCGTTGCCGCGCCAACGAGTACGTAATTGGCACAAAAAATGGTGAGAATGTCATGGTGGAAAACACAGATCCTATCCAACATGAAATCGCAACGTATGAAGTCAGAAACATTTATTCGGACCAAACCAGCAACCGACCCGTACCCCCTAAGTCAAGCCAGGTGCGAAGCATTTTTGCCCGCAAAGATGCGGAAAATTATATAATTAAATGCAACCTCCACCCTTTCCTTCAAACTCACGCATATCTGGTGCAAAACCCCTATTACGCAGTATCCGACTCAGAGGGAAACTTCAGCATCGAAAATATTCCACCCGGCACCTATGAAGTGGTTGCCTGGCATCCCTATATTGAAAAACAAATAGGGACTGTCACAATTCCAGAAGAAGGAGAAGCGAGTATAAATTTCGATTTCAAAGGGGAAGACGAAAAGCGGAAGCTGTACCACGACGACATTGAAGGCTATCGATTCAACACCTGGTATGACAGTAAAGAAAAATTTTATGGTGGTGCGAGAATCGATGACCCGGTAGAAGAATTACAAGCCTACTGTGACGAAGACCACCTTTGTGGCAATTATAAAGCCCGGGAAAATTGATCTCGCTATTGAATATCCAACTAGTTAGTATTTCGCACCACTCCATTTAGCTTATACTTGCTTTTGGCGAGGTTGGCAGCTTCCTGGGCTTTTTGCTCATCCACATACCTTCCCAAAAAAACCCGGTGCCAGATCCCACCCTGGTCGGCGAGTTCTGTTTGCGTTAAGAATGCATCAAACCCACTCTTCTGCAGTCGACTGCGCAGAGACTCTGCACGTGCTTCGTCTCTAAACGAACTCACCTGAACAACAAAATGAGCCTGTTCTGTATTTTTTGAAGCTTTGCTCACAGGATTTGAACCCTGCTTGTTTTCAGGTTTGACAACAGGCTTCAGTTTCTCAGTTTCCTTAATAAGCTGGGGTGTGACCTTAACTTTAACGTTGGATGGTGATTTTTTCTCAGATGACAAAGCAGTTGGCGTTAACCTGCCTTTAAGATCCACATATTGGGTCATCGTGGAATCATTCAAAGTCTCAAAAAAAGTATAAACCGGTTTGCTTGGTGCTGGCTCTTTCTTTTTTTTGCGGATGGATTCAGGTTTGACAGCCCTTACTTTTTTAGGGAAATCACTTTCCTTGAATTCATTGATAACTCCTGAAAAATGTAATCCCGCAAGGGAGCCGGCAACAAAAATTAATACAAGAAAAAATTTCATAAAATAAGCTTATACATCCTTTTAAGTTGTCCCCACACCTGGTGATTACATTTTTTCTGGAGATGAAATTCCCATCAACTCAAAACCATTTCGAATGGTGATCCGCAAAGCATCCAGTAAAAACAACCTTGCCAGTGTTAGCGGTTTATCGTCAGAAATGACCCGATGTCTGCTGTAATAACCATGAAACCGGGAAACAAGATCCAACAAGTAATGGGAGATTCGATGCACCTCCAAAGCCCGGGCACTTTTTTCCACAACTTCAGGAAAAGCCAGTATCGCCCGAATCATCGCAAACTCTTCTTCATCAATTAAAGGAGAGAGGTCTACATTGGAAGACCTGTCCCACACCACACCTTTTTCTTCAGCAGTTCGAAATATACTGCAGATTCGGGCATGAGCGTATTGGATATAAAATACCGGGTTATCCGGAGTTTCCTTTTTAGCCAGTTCAAGATCAAAATCCAAATGCGTGTCTGAACTACGCATCAGGAAGAAATAACGAGCCGCATCAACTCCAACTTCACTCACAACATCTGCCAGTGTTTCAAATTCACCAGCCCGGGTAGACATAGACACTTTTTCACCCGCCCTTAATAGACTGACAAACTGCACAAGAAGAATCTTGAATATTTTCTTATCATAGCCCATCGCCTCCAAAACCGCCTCCATGCGCGGCACATAACCATGATGGTCAGCCCCCATAAGATTTATGAGTTTCTTAAACCCGCGATTAATCTTGTTTTGATGGTAGGCAATATCTGAGCAAAAATAGGTTCTTTCACCAGTTTGCTTGACAATCACCCTGTCTTTATCATCATTGAAAGCAGAAGACTTTAACCAGACAGCCCCATCCTTTTCATAGATGTGGCCTTTATCCTGTAACCAGTCAATAGCTTTCTCTACCGATTTATCTTCGTAAAGGGATGCTTCGCTAAACCAGTTGTCAAAACTGACCCGAAAATCCGAAAGGTCTTTTTCAATTCCTTTCAAGATATTATCCTTTGCAAAATTCCTGAAAAAAGGCACACATTCTTCTTCCGGCTTGTTTAAAAATTCATCGCCTTTTTGGTCAACCACTTCACGTGCAATTTCCTTGATATAGTCTCCTCGATAGTGGTCTTCTGGAAATTCAATAGCTTCTCCAAGCAATTCACGATAACGCAACCATGTGGAATGCCCGAGAAAGTTCATTTGGTTTCCTACGTCATTAACGTAATATTCGGCACTCAAATCATAACCGGCTTTCTTCAATATCCTTGCCAATGTATCGCCGACAGCCGCACCTCTTCCATGCCCTACATGTAAAGGACCTGTGGGGTTCGCACTAACAAATTCAATCAAAACCTTTGTACCTTGACCCGCGTCAGACTTACCGAAATCTTTTCCCAAAGAAACGGCATTTCTCAATCGTTCAAGAAAAAACTCAGGGGACATCTTTATATTGATGAAACCAGGCCCTGCGACTTCTACCTGACTCAGCTCACCATTTTTAAGATAGCGAGTAACGCTTTCAGCTATCACTTTCGGGCTTTTGCGCTCGCTTTTTGCCATCGTCATTGCTACGTTGGTTGAAAAATCTCCCATCTTCTCATCCTTGGGCTTTTCAACCACAATCTCAGGAAACGTGGCAAGCTCGAGTTCGCCTGCCTGCTGGGCTTTTTCCAAGGCATCATTAATTATCTGTTTGATCTCGGTTTTCATTCAGGCTTTACTTAATTACACGGTGAATAATAGGGGTAAACAGGGGTAAGACGACAGGCAGGCAACAAGACTAATTTTTCCCGTTGCGAACAGCTTCCACTTCTTTTTCCATTTCTTCTTCCAGGGCTTGCTTGTCCAATCTAAAACGCTCTTCCAGTTCTGCTTTTTGGGCTTCAATTTCTTCGGGAGGTACCCGGTCTGGTAATCGGCGGATTTTATCTTGAGAACTTACATCCCGGTCAGCAATCTTTGCAGCATATTCTTTTCGAATCTCTGCAATTTCCTGTTTTTGTTTTTTAGTCAGCTTTTTCTGATTTTTCAGCTCAGGCGCCATCTTGTCAGAGCGTTCCAAACTTAGTTCCCAAGCACTTTTTAATCCTGACATATCCATCCTCAAAGAAGTATTAACTTATTAATTATAAAGGAATAATCATGCAGACTCAATAGTCATTAGACCAAAGGTCTTAAGCATTCTATAAAGCAGGGAGGTTTTATTGTTAATGTGAGGTTAGAACGGGTTTAAAGTTGGATAATTTTAAAACATATGTTTGCAAAACCTGGTCTTCCTGCTTGATGGTCTGATCTATTCGATGAACCCACCAAATTCCACTGGCTTCTTTATAAGAATAACGAGTGGTCTCGAAATACTTCCTGCCATCTAACTCAAACCTTGAACGGCTTTCAGAAATTGCCAGCTTACCTCCAAGTTTTAGATAGCTAAACTCTCCCTGCACATTTTTGGGTTCACGAGATTGTTTGAATCGCAACCTGCTTATGACCCACCTTTTGGTATCCACAAGAAGTTTGTAGTGTTGGTCAGAGGCTGTTTGAGTTAGCTTTATAACAAGATTTTTGTTGGACAACGCATCGACCTGACCTGAAAACCGTGAAAACTTTTGCTGTAGCGTTAGAGGAATAATGGGTTCAATAAACTGACTGATTTGACGGATCAACTCTTGTTCCCGGTCTTTTGAGACGTGTTGTTGGCCTTTTGCCAACTCAAAGCGTCCCAATCCATCTCGAGATCCAGCCTTCCAAACAAAGTTAAAGTCAGGGTTGTGTAGAAACTTTCCAGAGCTGGAAGCTACATCCAACTGTTCCCATTGAACTCTAACGGTAAGATTCTTTAAACCCTGGTTCTGGGGATAATAATAATTCTGGTCTAAGCGGGAGAGGACAGAGTCAATAGATTCGCCCCAGGCAGGACTTACGAATAGAATCATAAGAAGAGGAGCAAACAGTGAAGGCATTACGGGCATGCGATTGATGATAGCCTACTTCTTGCGCAGGGATATACGTTCCACAGGAGGGAGGTCTTCCATAAAGCCATCACCCTTTAAGGATATAAAAAGGTCCTGTGAATCAGGACTGTCCCAGGTTCGGGCACCGGAAGCATAGCCCCGGATTTTACCCTCGGCATCAATCAGGTAGCTGGTGGGCAGTCCCATAACATGGTATTTCTTCCTGACTTTCTGATCTTGATCCAGAAGCACCGGGAATGTCAGTTTATTGTTTTTAACATATTCCTGAATTCGGTCTTCGTTCCACCGGTCAATGGAAACAGCAACCACTTCTACCCCATCTAATGCCGAGTACAGCTTTTGCATGGATGACATTTCTTCAATACAAGCTCCGCACCAAGTCGCCCAGAAATTCAGTAAAACAACTTTCCCTTTAAAGTCAGAAAGTTTGACATTCTGTCCTTTAAGATTCCTGGCCGCAAAATCAGGTGCCGGTTGAGAAGTTTTTGGAGGTACCACTCCCATCTTGTCAAAAGAAGAATGTTCCGCATAAGCCGTTGCATGGACCAGCATAAACAACAAAATTATCTGCAATGACATTTTGATGGGTTTCATAATTTTTTCCTCATTTAGCATTTTTATGTAAGTAGTCCCGAATCAGATTTTTTTCCTGATCCGGAAAATCAATATTTCTTTCCCGCATAAACCCTTCCATCATGACCAAAAGATGGTCCCATTGCTCAGGCGTATGCCTTGTTACACCTGGCAAGCCGTGGCACAGGGTACATCGCTCCTGATAAAGCCTGGCACCGGGACTCTCCGGTTCGGGAATCGTTTGAGTCCCGGCGCAGGCCACCAGAAATAGCGCTACAAAAATTGTCAACAACAACCCAAACCGCACTATTAGAAACCAAGTGCTTTGGGTGGATTAAACCCTTTATAACGTCTGCTTTTCTTTGTAGGAACCTCGACGTAATATGTAAACTGAACCATCCAGTCATCACGCAGTTGTGGTCCATTCAAATCCTGATGAATGGGCAAGGTCGCAGTCACTTCCATGATGTGCAATGGGATGGGCTGAAATTGAACACCCAAACCAACTGCCACCTTATGCCCTCCATAATTTCGAGGATCAAACAATGGACTGATATAATTATTATTCGGGTTCAAACCAGCATGGCCTGCGCCCAAAACCCTGCCATCGTATGGTTCTCTACTGAAGCTTCCTTCGTACCAGCCGTTTAACTGTGCATGAAGAACCACTTTGTCATGAACCTGCCTCATGGCATAAAGGTCGTAACGCAGTTCCTGAGACCTACGGTAACCCTGTTCGTTATCATAGACATGAGCCTCAAGTTGTGTATTGATTCCCCACCAGTAAGGATCTCGTGAGCCCTGGTAGGTCACACCAATAATCGGGTCTACCGTTCCGCTCCCTGTCTGCATCTTAAAAGGGAGAAGCGTTCCATTAAAAAGGTCCGTAGTGTTGTTGCTAAACTTCCTCTCAATGGATCCGGAGGGCAGAGACAACCCGAACAAAACTGACACCTGGCTTGTTGGAACCAGATTGTCGTCGGTATAAGCACGGTATTTACCAAGCAGGGTAACATCCCCCACATGACCGGATGTCATCACGAAATTATTTCCGGAACTGGTATCCATGTGCATCGTGTTTTCGATGTAGCTTGCCATCCCCATCAAAGCAAAGTTATCTGAGAAGGAATAAGCCGCTCCAATCATGGTCATATACATTTGCATATTACTGGGAACAGCCGGGAATGTGGTTCCCGTAGCACCGCCTACAAGATCATCATTGGAAATATCATCCGTTCCATCACGTAGCGGGCCCATCTGCATGATCATCTGACTGACCTTGAAGCGAAATTCCTGGGGTTCAGGTATTCCACCACCAAAAATGTTCAGAGGCATATTACCCCCGCAGTGGGCACAGCATAACCCCACATAAGCCTGGGCCGCTGAGACCCAAACCATCATTATCAAACTAAGAAACAATAAAACTTTACGCTTGAACATGTAGCTCCTCCTAGAAAGCAGCATTTAAAATAACGGAAAAATTAAGGAACGAACTGACAGGTAAACGGAGTCCTCACTCAAGCAGAGCGCAACTCTTAAACTTCAACCTGTCTAAATGTCAAACGAGTTGTGGGGGGTGGTCAATAGATCGAGGGAGATTTTGCTTTTCAAAATAGACAAAACTTTCTAACTTTTCAGAAAGCTGTATTGGTATGAGAACTACTTGCTTATTATCTTTATAAAAGTCAAAGCCTAAAGAACTACTTGAAGAGTTGGCAGAATCCTTATGGCTGCCACAATCAGCGCGAAACTCATAATAATCCTTTGCCTCGCCATGAACTTTATGAGGGCAAGGTTTATTATGAGTATGCTGATGCATGTTTAAAACACAATGCAATGGCTTTACACTATCAAGCTTGTCAAAAGGGGATACGACATCAGCATGATGATGGTGGTGTGACGGTCCAGCATATGCCAAAGAAGCCCATAACAGAGCAACAGTAACCAAAAACAACACCTGAAAGCATCTGGTTTTCAACCGAAAATCCATAAGGTTCACACAACTAAAAATATACTTACTCAACAAAGATACGGCATTTAAACCCATTTATCTATATAATTCAACCATAAATCAATAAGTTGTCAAGTTTGCCTTAATGCCCTCTTACCTTCAAAAGCCCAATACTAATTTACAGCCTTAAACACTTATCCATAAATAGATACTTTTAAACGATTTTTATTCCCCAGAACTGAAATTCTTTATGGTTTGTTTTATTATTAACTGTTTGTTATTCTGACACTTGATATGGAAACACCAAAAAGAGGACCCCTGATAAGAGAACTAAGAAACTATCTCATCCACTTAAAAGACATGGGATATACAGAAATCCCCTGCGAAACAGATTTAATCGTTAATACAGGCCCGGCATCAACCAGCAAAATGGCAAACAATAAATCCCTGACAGCAGTCCAAAAAGATCTGGGCGATTGCACCCGTTGCAAACTTTCAAATGGCAGAAAGAACATCGTTTTTGGTTCCGGAAATCCAAACGCCGACCTTGTTTTTGTGGGAGAAGGGCCCGGAGCTGATGAGGACGAACAGGGTCTTCCCTTTGTTGGGAGGGCCGGTAAAAAGCTGACAGAGATCATCGAAAAGGGAATGGGCCTGAACCGGGAACAAGATACCTACATCTGCAATATAGTCAAATGCCGTCCACCGGGAAATCGTGACCCGGAACCTGATGAAATTGAAGCATGTAATCCTTTTCTGGTCCAGCAACTGAAGGCTATAAATCCAAAAGTCATTGTCGCGCTGGGTAAACCCGCATCATCAACACTTTTGGGACGAAATGTGCCCATCACCAAGGAAAGAGGCACCTGGCACGAGTATGCAGGCATCAAGCTGATGCTTACATTTCACCCTTCTTATCTGATCCGGTTCTACACTTTGGAAAACCGCCGGGCCGTGCATGAAGATATGAAAAAAGTTTTAAAAGAGTTGAAGAAATGAACCTGGCCCAGGAAAAACTAAGTCGGCTTAGAGAAAATATTGAGAGGGTTATTTTTGGAAAAAGTGAAACCATTGACCTGGCTATCACCTGCCTTCTGGCCAAAGGACATTTGCTTATTGAAGACGTTCCCGGTGTGGGCAAAACATCTCTGGCGCAATGCCTTGCCAATTCGCTTCAATTAGATTTCAAACGTATTCAGTTTACCAACGATCTACTACCTACAGATATTACAGGTGTTTCAATTTACGATCAGGAAGAAAAGCGTTTCCATTTTCAAAAAGGCCCCCTGTTCGCAAACATTGTTCTGGCTGATGAAATCAACCGGTCAACACCACGCACCCAAAGTGCCCTGTTGGAAGCAATGAACGAAAAACAAGTTTCAGCCGATAACTATACCTATATTCTTGACGAACCTTTCATGGTGATTGCTACCCAGAACCTGATAGAAAGCCAGGGGGCGTACCCTCTACCTGAATCACAATTAGACCGGTTCATGTTTTACATGTCTATGGGTTATCCTTCCCAGGAAAATGAAAGACGATTGCTGCAGGAGCAGACCGAACGCCCCTCTCCATCAAGTGTAAAAACTGTTCTGGAGAAAGAAGAAGTTTTAAAACTCCAAGCCCTGGTGGATTCCATAAAAATAGAGCCCGTCCTGACCGATTACATCCTGAACATAATTACCGCTACAAGAGAATGTGCAGACCTGACACTGGGGGTGAGTCCCCGTGGAGGACTGATCTTTCAACAGGCACTTCGGGCCTGGGCTTTGGTTAAAGGACGCGACTACTGCACTCCCGATGACGTGAAACACCTTGCTGTTCCAGTTTTGTGCCACAGGGTCATACCTCAATCTCATAAAACTTCAAGACGGTTTGCAGACACTGCGTCCATCATTCATCAGATATTAGAACAAGTCTCTGTTCCCGTTTAACATGTGTTGAAATGAACGGCACCCGCTTTACCATCTCCTTACAAAATCGCACCCTCCAACTAACCCGGGAGGGGTTGGGATTCATTATGATTCTGATTGGAGTGGGACTCGGCGCGATCAACACCGGCAACAATCTTCTATATTTGATTCTGGCTATGTGTTGCAGCTTTATCGTAGTTTCAGGCATGTTATCTGAAATGACACTTAAAAAAATCAGCATGCAGGGAGAAGCACCCTCATACCTTTATGCAAAGGAACCCGGGCACCTGAAACTAAAACTCACCAATCATAAAAAATGGGGTCCTTCTTATTCTATTCGTTTAAAACCGGCTCAATCCCGTCAACCTTTCACAATAGAACCCGAACCTTATTTCTTTTTTATACCTTCCAGATCAACCGTTGAAAAACCAGTGATGCTTACAGCTGTAAAAAGAGGACATTTAAAAATTGCCTCATGCCGTCTGGCCACCCGTTTTCCTTTTGGTTTCTTTTACAAAACCAAAACCATACCCTTGCTATTGGAAACAGTAGTTTTCCCTTTTATTCGACCTGTAAAACTCCCCAAACAATCCGAAACGGGACTGGAAGGCGAAGGAAAACTACAGCTAAAAGGGGAAGAGTTGCACGCAGTGCGTGAGTTTCAACCCGGAGATTCCTTGAGTTCCATTCATTGGAAATCTTCCGCCAAAACAGGGAACCTGAGAGTCAAAGAGTTTCAAAGTCAAAGCCAACAATGTTACACAGTATTCCTGACATTGACCGATCCCACCTCAAACAGACTGGTTCAAGAAGAAGTTTTGGAAAACAGAGTGAGCGAAGCCGCGTCACTGATCTACCACCTGATTAGAAGGGGCCATGAAGTGAGCTTAAAAACAGAAGAAAGCCAAACAGATTTTGGTAACTCAGAAGCACATCTGCTGGAGCTTATGCACCTGTTGGCTTTTTGCGGCGATCCTCAGCAGACAATGCAATCTGAAGTTACCGCTGCGACAGACTAAACAAATGAGAGGATATTTTTCATGAATCGGCTATCTGTCGTTGCCGTGATAGGCTCGGGAACAGAAAAACATAGTGAATATTCCCGCCCTCTTGGAAAGTGGCTGGCCGAAAACGGGTTTCATCTTATAAACGGTGGTGGTGGTGGTGTCATGGCAGAAACAGCCCGTGCGTTTTCAGAAGTAGAAAACCGAAAAGGCAAGGTCATTGGAGTGATCCCGGCGCTTAGCACCTGTGATTCAACAGAAAACAGGGCTGATTACCAGGCCCCACCCGGTTACCCCAACACCTATACAGAAATCGCCCTGAAAACTCACCTTCCCGATTCAGGTACAAAAGGGAAAATGACAAGCAGCCGCAACCACATCATCGTCTTATCGGCTGATATTGTGCTCGCCCTTCCTGGAGGCTCAGGAACACGTTCTGAAATTGAGCTTGCCCTGGAATACAAAAAGCAACTCATCCTTTTTGGACCCAAGGGAGAATGGAAAGAGTTTGAACAACATACAAAAAGAACAAACAGTCTACTGGAAGTCACTCAAAAATTAACAGAAGCTTTAATAAATCTACCGTTTAAGAATACTCTGTGAAAAATATTTGGCGGGGATTTCAACGTCAAACTTGATAACATCAAATTTGTAAATTGTTTTAGTATTTTCTTTAAGCATATCCCGGAAGATCAATGTTCTGGGGAACAGACGTTTTCCAATTTTTTCGTAGTCTTCAAATATAATTCTCTTTAACAGCTTTCCGCTTTTAGCGAAGCGTTCTTCTTTCAATACGATTTCCGCATCCTTATCGATCCAGGCTTTGCGGGTCTGGTAGGTTGTTTTTTTATCCCGTGCGACCAAATGCAAAACAGCACACTGTATACCGCCAAAATCCTCAAAGCGTTCAAATGTTGCGGAATAAGACTTGCTCAATTTATGATCTTCCATCATGTCTTCATAGGAAAGATCACTGCCCATCATCGACTGCCTGAGAAGATGACCAGCTATCAATATCTTCCTGTCTGTTCGCGGTGTGTACATCCACAGCCTGCCGCCGATCTTGAGCATTTTAGTGCCCTTCTCCCGGGCTGGAGATTTGTAATGGCTAAAAGAACGAGTCACTCCTTCCATCCACGAATCCTGAACCAGCGTGCGAACCTTACGTCCGTTATCGATGATAAGGCGGCCAGTAATGAATTTGGTATTGGCCCACAAATTATCGTCCACCCTTTCCAAAAGTTTTTGGGCGTCTATTTCTTGGGCAGGAGCAGGAGCAAAAAAAGTAAAAAAAGTAAAAAAAGAGACTAGAGCAATAACAATTATATTTTTCATAACATTTATTTTCATCCCGCTTCCAGTTCGCGGAACAGGTTGGATTCCGATCGTTGGTATATAGCCATACTGGCTACAAGTGTTCCAGCAACGCTGGCGAAAATCCCCGGCACAATACCCTGTACAAATCCACCAACCGTTACACGTGCCCGAACCACATCGTTGATCATCAAACCTGTCTGGGCGAAACTGTCGCCCATATTCAATCCCACTTCCTGCAGGTACCACGCAAAAGAACCGCCAATTATTGATCCAGCAATTGAGCCAAGAAAGCCTATCCAAAGACCTTCAACAGCCAGAATAACAATCAGCCTCCAATGCGGTTCACCAAAAGCCAAACGAAGCCCCATTTCACCATAACGATGGATACCACTCAAAATTCCGGCGTTCCAGAGCACAAGCACCATGAGGAAAGTAAAAATACCCACAACAAACCCTTTAATCACTACGAACTTATCCATAATCGCGCCAATGTTCTGTTGGTCGCGAATGCTGAGTACTATGGGAAAATCATCTTTCGCCCAATCTTTTGGACGTGGCGTCCAGCCTGTCAGACTCTTGGTCAAACTTTGCTTAACTTCTTCGTAATGTTCGAAGTCAACACTGCGCGGGAAATAACCCAGCCAATCGGTCACCATATCTTCCATATAAAAAGTATTTTGTGCATCAGCCAGATCAATCAACACCATTTTTTTATCCATGGCAGTGACGCCAAACCGTATCAGACCAGAAACTCTATAATTGTCAGCCACCATCCCTCCATCAAAAGACTGACCAATTAACGTGACATACTGACCGACCGTAACATCCAATACCTCTGCCAATTGATTTCCCATTAGCATTTCATTGATTCCCACAGGAAGAGTTCCTTCAATTAATGAGGGTTTTAATCGAAGGCGTTCTATTTCTCTTGAATCCGAGGACTTCAAATCCAACCCCATACCCATTACCGGGGTTTGCGAACGTGTTTCACCCTGCTCATCCGGAACGTCCAGAATTGCTCCCCATCTAATTCTCGGCGACCAGTCCAACCCCTTCCAGGAATGCTTCATCAACCAGTCACGGGTTTCCTTTTGGTTGGCAAGGGAGCGGTCCAATGGCCGCAAATGCTCTTCATCATAAAACGGTTTATTTGCCAGGCGTAAGTGACCCGAATCCAGATTGGCGGTCATATCGATCATTCCCATGAAAACCCCTTCCATGAATCCGACCAAAGCAATAACCAATGCCACTCCAATTGCTACCACTGAAAATGGAAACAAGAATCGTGATTTGTCACGCAACAATCCACGAAACCAAAAGCGGATCATGTGATCGCCCTCCCTCTCAAAGCCAGAGTCGGGTCCAGCCGGATAATTTTTTTCACCGGCAACCAGGCTGAAACAATGATCAAAACCAAGACAATGAGCACAGAAACCAGAATTTCCCGAGGCTGGTAATCAGGATAAATAGTTTCCCGGATAGGAAAAGAAGCTTCACTTAAATGCGTCACATCAAAACCAATCCCCTGAAACCAGATGAAAAAAGGCACACCCAGAACAACGGTCAACACCAAAGCCCATATAGCCGCAAGCACACCTTCCAGGGTAAATATTCTCACAATGCGTTTCGGTTCCATACCCATTGCCATCAAGGTGCCAATTTCCTTCTGCCTTTTAAAGATATTCAGGATTTGTGTGTTAAACACACTGGTACAGACCAGAACCATCAGTATCCCCCAAAGAATTTTTGAGTTGATTCGATCCTGGCGCAAAAGAGCCAGCAAATCGGACATGAGCAACTCTATTCCATGAAATTCTGATCCTTCAACAGGCCCGATAAATTCCTGCACAGCAACCCAACTCACTTCACTATCCCGATCTGTCATAGCTCTTAAGTGATCCAGCCGCAACCAGATAACTCCGTCATCAACTCTCGGATTGATGATATCCCCCACATCAACGATCAAAACATCTCGGGCATCCACCGCGCCACCTTTATCGCGCCATTTCAGTACCACGGTATCTCCCTGTTTCAAATGTGCCTTGCGCGCCATTTTGACACCCACTACAGCAGGAATCACCTCTCCCGGTTTATTGTCATATGACTTCAATCCCGCCAACGGCAGGTTAAGGAGGGACTGCTCCATCTCAATCCCCCGTAACTGCACCGGAAATAATCGCCGGTTAGGATACAGCTGGCCCTGCTGCACCAACACTTCTGCCTTTTCCGTTTTCGGCAGGCTACTCAAAACCTGCGGTACGATCATGGTGAAATCTTCCCATTCCGTAGGAGTTAGAATATCAAAACCGGGAACCCGGTAATGGCCGCCCCCAACATCCGTCGAGACCAGGTTACGTGTTGCCTGGGCCTGGAATCCGTTCAATAAAGACAACATGAAAATAAGAGCGATGATAGATAATGCCGTCACCAATACATTCAGAAAAGCGCGCAGGCCCTGGCGGTAGAAATTCTTGCTGGCTATGTCCCAATTCAAGATTCTATCTCCGACCCATTCCTGCGTTTGTCCCAACTTATCCTGCCGTCTTCCAGCCGAACTTCTCTCCGGATATATCGAGTCACTCTTTCATCATGAGTAGAAAAAATCACAGCCGCCTTGTATTCATGGTTGAGTTCCCTCATCAACTCCAGAATCTGACACGAATTTTCACTATCGAGGTTTGCAGTCGGCTCATCAGCAAGAATCAGCAATGGATCTTTAACCAAAGCTCTGGCTATAGCAACTCTCTGGCATTGTCCACCAGACAATTGCGCTGGTTTTTTATGCATCTGGTCTTGCAATCCCACTTTGGCGACCATTTCCTCTACCCGTTTCCGGACATGGTTTTCTTTTTCACCGTTAAGAATTAACGGGAACAGGACATTTTCATAAACCGAATAAACCGGAAGAAGGTTATAGGTCTGGAAAATGAAACCAATATTTTCCCTGCGGTAAGCTGCCAATTGATCGCGGCTCATGTTTTCCAGAGAAGTTTTTTTAAAAAAGACGCTCCCGGTAGTTGGTCTATCCAGACCACCTATTAAATTCAGAAGCGTAGTTTTCCCTGATCCCGAAGGGCCAACAAAGGACATGAAGGCCCCTTCGCCCACCTCCAGGCTAACATCGCTCAAGGCTGTAAAGTTTTCTTCACCAACCTGAAAAACCTTACATATGCGTTCAAGGGTGATTAATGTTTCACTCATTATAAAAGTGCCTCGGAAAAAAAACCTACCAATGTCAATCCAATAAAAGATTCTGTGCCGTTAAAGGAATCGGTCTCACGAAATAAGCGTCCATCTTGTTTGCCTGTCTTCAAATCCCCTCCCACTCTTCCATGAGCATAAAGAAACAAATTATCTGACAAGGCATATTCTATTTGCGGGATCCATTGATAACTTTTGTCTCTCAAATCATAGATTCCAAATATCTGCCATCTAACATCTATCCCCACTGGCTGGTCAAAAGTAATGCCTACCTGTTGAATAGTTCTATGCCCCTTTGTATCCAGCAAAGTGAATTCATTTTGTTGGGTAGTGAGAAAATATTCGGCAAGAAAATGCAATCCCTCACCGATGTCAAAAGTATAGTCCGCTCCAAAAACTGTATCGAAACGGACCGGAGAAGAAGGTTTCATCTCAATATCTAGCCGACTTTCATTCCAAAAACCAAATTTCTTTTCACCCTTTATATGATATCCAATCTGTATCATTTCCTGGTTAAAACCGGGTAAATCATCCAAATCAGTTTTCGGATGGTATTGTAACACCGCTCCCACTTCTGCCCCTTCAAACAACATTTCACCGCGTAGACCAACCATCATGGCATCATCTTTTTTTGCAGGAACCACCCACCCTTCTATGAGAGCCGTATCCGATTGAAACTGAGTAACGCGCACGCTATCCACTCCCTCAGTTTGGGGAACAACACCGGTTACATTCCGGGTATCAAAAAAACCAAGCGGCCGGTAAATGGCTCCGGCTCCAAATAGAATCTTTTGCCTTCCACCCCTGACTTTGATGTTCCCTTTATCCAGACGAATCCAGGCACGGAAAAAATCCAAGTCCGTTTCCGGTTGAAGCCTTGACTGTACGCTCGGTCCATCTACCTGCCTTATATCTGCAGACAATTCATAATCGAGGACCCATTCTTCCCTTTCCATCAGGGTTCCCAAGAGACCAACTCGCAATTCTAGTTCACTGTCAAAATCTTTATGAAAGGGTGGACTATCAAAAAAAAGCAAGCTACCCGCTACATATCTGCCTTCAGCACTTGTATCAAGTGCCCATGCAAAGGAACAAAACCGGATAGAAAACACTATCAGGAGTAATGATTTTAGGAGTTTCTTGTTCAATTTATTAAGGCTATACGTTTGAAAGCGGATCTAAAACTATTCAGGAAGGGCTCCAGGACTCTTTAATAATTTTCCAACCATTTCCTTCATTTTTCCAGGTAAGTTCCTTACGTCCTATATCAGAAATCCTATCTGATTTAAAATCTTGGGTGAAAGACATTTCTATGGTTTCGTCATTTTGCTTCATTACCATATCACTTATCTGGATTGTAGTCCCTGAGTTCCGGCCTAAAACATAACGGCGCCCACGTTCCCACGCACTACGGGACTTATTTGGAGCTTTAAAGTTTTCTGAATAAAAGGATAGATATTTATCGATCTCACCCTCCTCCCAGGCTTTCAACCAAATCAAGAGTTGTGAGACCACAATATCAATTGCATCTACGGAAACAATAGCGTCTGCTGAGTCATCCTGATCAGGAGGAGCTTCCTTGGAAAAAATAACCATGGCAGAAATATCCTGACTTTTCTTCAAATCGCTGACAACCTGCCGCGCTTCTTCTTTGGATGGATAAGGCCCCACACGAACTTTATGCCATTTAGAATTTTCACCCTTAATCACAAAAGGTGTATAGCCTTTCTTTTTGATGCGGGATACAAAAGCCTTCGCATTCTTTTCTTCACTGAAGGAACCCAACTGCACGACCCAACCCGAAGCCATGGCAGATGAAGGAAATACCAAACAGCAAAATATAACGCCTAATAAAAAGGAAATTGTTTGGCGGCACTGGGCTAAAACGAGTCTCTCCATCAAAGCATTTTTTTAATGTATGGAACTAATTGATCAGCACTAACAGCAGGAGCTCGTGCATTTAAAATGCCTTTTTGGTCAATGATTAAAACGGTTGGCATGTCTCTTTGCAAATAAGACTGGTAAACCGATTTAACGGGGTCAATTAGATAAGGAAACTGCACCTTTTCTGGAAATTTACTGAGGTATTTCGCTACCGCCTCTCTGGAATCACCATTAGTATTGATTCCTAACACCACAACTTCTCCTTCATCAAACTGGCTCCTGACCTTATTAAACTCCATGGCCTGGTTCATACAAGGTACACAAATATGGAACATACCTATTACAACAACCTTACCCTTAAAATCCGACAATGCTACTTGTTGTCCGTCCATGGATTTCAAGGAAAACCCCGGAGCCTGATCCCCCGCTGAAGGTGCTCCGGCAAAAGCAGGAACCACCGCAAAAACCATTACCAACAGTAAAAGAATTGTTTTTCGCATGACACACTCCATTTCATGGAATATTTAGCTGAGAAAACTGCTCTTAAAAAAGGGAGAGTTTTCATCTCTAGCTCCATTTTAGATCAGGCAAAACTGATTTGAAAGGGATTTAAAAATGACAAAAATGCCACCTTATTTGAGTTAAAACTCTCCCTTGACTTGCTAAGAGTTTTATACTAAAAATCAGGTGTAATCCTTTAATTCTCTTAGACTTTGCTCTAAGATTTGTGTTCGATTCTTAAAGTATTGATAGGAACCCGGCTATTGGAGATGAACCCTTAGAACACTCATTATTTCAATAGGTTAAGTTCACTGCTGACGATCGTATTAGGAATTGGGAAAAAGTTTATAAACGAAAAATCGGACTTAGGTTTTTATAAAATCCCACTTACTTCTCAAATGATATAATTATAAGTAATTATCACTCCCTTCAAGCTGCTAACTTTTGAAATGAGGGTTTTAAGAATGAAAAAGACATTGCTCCAAGTTTTGGTTACCTTGACTACCCTAATCACCTTCTCCCTTCAGGCTTTTGCCTATCAGGAAATAAATGTGCAGAACGGAGGAACGATAAAGGGAAACGCAAAGTTAACCGGTAAAATGCCATATCCTCGTGTGTATCACTTGATTCTGTTTCCCAACATTGATATGTGCGCGGAAGTTGATACTGACGATGAAATGAACCGAGTCCTCGATGACTTTAAAATTTCACCAGACGGGGGACTCAGAGATGTTGTCATCGCCTTGGAGCATGTTGAAGCAGGAAAGCCTTTCAACAAAGAACCTATTAACATTCTTTCTGAAAACTGCAAATTTTTCCCGGATGTAAACCTCATCCGCCAGGGAGAAACTTTTCAGGTAGATAATCAAGATGCCGTAATGCATAACAGCCAGGTTTATCAGAAAGAAAGAGGTAAGATTATTTTAAACATCCCCATTCCTGCCGAAGAGGTTTCTGAGGGACAAGTTACTTTTAAAAAGAATTTTAAAATCATGCAAATGATTTGTGGAATGCATGAGTTCATGCAAACCTGGGGGTATAGAGTACAAAATCCCTATTACTTCAAAACCGATGAAAATGGAAACTTCAATATAGGCGATATCCCACCGGGGGAATATGTGGTAAATGCCTGGCACTACCTGATGAAACCACAAAAAAGGAAAATCAAAATTGCCGCAGGTGAAACAATTGACCTGAATTTTGAATTTGACGGGGATGCGGTTGAGCGGCCTTTCTACGAAACCATCAAATCAGGACGAATCAAAAAAGATGCGGTCATTCCGGGAACCGCTAAAGGTAAAGAATTGGGGCGCTAGTTTGAAGTTAACGATACAGCCCGGTTCTACAATCAGGTGTGGTGTATCTCTCCTATACCTTTTTTTACTGTTGTCAATTTCAACTCCAGTATGGGGGTTCACCCCGCCACCCTCAGAAGATGTCCCCAAGAACTTTGTCTATAAAGATAAGACCATAACACTGAAAAACCTGACCAACCCCTTCAAAGATGACCCTAAAGTCATTAAAAAGGGCGGCACCTTATACACAAAACATTGCTTTTTCTGCCATGGAGATTTGCTCGATGGCAACGGGTTGTTTGGAAAAAGTTTTTTCCCTCCACCAGCCGACTTCACCCGACTCGACTCTATCCTTTCGCGACCTCAGGCCTACACCTTCTGGCGTATTATGAAAGGGGGACAGGGGCTTCCTGAAAAATACGAGCCATGGAATTCTGCCATGCCAGCCTGGGAGGACACCCTGAGCGAAAAAGAAGCGTGGAAAATCATATCCTACATTTATGATACCGCCGGTCAAAGACATGCCAAGCCCGGAAAACAAAAACCACCATCTCTGGAAAGGGGAAAGCAGGTTTATCTGGATAAATGTGCTTATTGCCATGGAGAAAAAGGTAAGGGAGATGGGCCAGCTGCGGATTATTCAATGCCGCAACCGAGAAACCTGACTAAAGGACATATAAAAATCCGCTCCACACCGTTCGGTAAAATTCCAACCGATGATGACTTAATGAACGTCATCAACAATGGACTGCGAAGCACCACCATGCCCGGCTGGAAACACCTTCCAGAAAATGATCGGAAGAGCCTGTTGATTTATATAAAATCCCTTTCTAAAAAGTTTGCTAAATTCAAAAAAAGAGGCAAAAAACATAAGATAACAAAAGTAGGCAAAGTGCCTCCCTTATCCCCGGAAAGTATTGAAAGAGGTAAAGATCTTTTCATGACACAGTGCTCCGGTTGTCATGGTGTCGAAGGGAGAGGAGATGGTGTGGCTACACAACGGATTGTGGATTTTTCATCAAGCGCTATCTGGCCAAGAAACCTGAGTCAGCCCTGGACATTTCGCCGTGGCAGCACACGGAAAGATATTTTTAAGACTCTACGCACAGGGTTATCCACCAGTGCCATGCCTAAATTTTCAGAAAGAATATTTAAAAATGAACAAATTTGGGATATCGTCAATTTTGTCACAACTCTTGCTCCCCCCACTCAGCCCAAAATGAAAAGCCCCATTCATGCGAAAAAAGTAGCGGGAGAAATTTCAGACGACCCTAATGATCCTGTATGGAAAGAAGCACAAGCCAGTTTCATTCCTTTAGGTGGTCAACTACAGTCAGACCCCAAATCCTATTTCCCAACTGTTCGAAATCTTACAGTACGGGCAGTCCACAATAATAAAGAAGTCGCCCTATATATTCATTGGGATGATCCATCCCTCGATCCAGCTCTCAAAGAGTTCATCGGTGTTAAAGAGTCCCCTGCTCCGCCGTTACCAGAACACATGAAAGGACAGGAACCAGAGGAACCTCTGGAGCCTGTCATACCGGAATATCCCGATGCTATTGCAGTGCAATTCCCATCAACTCTTGATACTCAAACCCCCTATTTTCTAAATGGTGATTCCGATCACCAGGTGAATCTCTGGAAATGGTCAACCGACACCAATAAAGCCGTAGAAATACACGCTAATGGAATAGATGGACTGGTTTATCAGGAAGAGTCGGCAGTTAAATCCAAAGCCAGTTTCAGCTATGGCAGATATTCACTCGTTTTAAAACGGACTTTCAAAGAAGATGAAGGTGATATCGAGTTCCACACCGGCAAACCCATCCCCATAGCTTTCAACGCATGGGACGGATATCAGGAAGAAACCGGAAACAAAAAATCCGTCTCCAGCTGGTTCACCCTCTGGCTCGACGAATAGTCCCCATGCGGGGACAGGCAAAGTTATATCCAATAGCATTACGATAATTCAGTATCCTCACTTGGTATCCCGTAAAGATACAAACCAGAAGAAGACATTTGCCAGGTACTAATTAAGAATATACTTTGTTTAACAGTGCTACCAGTTTTGTCCGTGAGGAGATCCCTAATTTTTCATGCATGTTTCTCAGGTGAGTCTTCACAGTATGCAAGCTGATGAATAACCTGTTTGCGATCTCATTATTACCGAGACCATCTCTTACCAAATATGCGATTTCCATTTCCCGTGGGGAGAGACCTGCCTTCTGCATTGTTAGATTTAGCCTGGAGTATGGTTCTATGGCTGGTTTCATTTTTAACAACCAACAATTTTCATCCAAATCTTTTTGTGAATTTATTAAGCTTAAACTTAATCTGAAATCACCTTTTGCGAGTTGGATAAATGGTAGCTCAATAGTTGAGTCCTGACTTTCAGTAAAAGGTTCAAATTTTTTGCTTTCGCGTTCAATAATCTCGATCATGTTTTTAGGCAAATATCCGCCTGATTGAAGTTCAAGTAAATTTGTAAAAGAGTTGTTTTGAAAAATGATCCTGGCATCCTTGCTCACAAAGGCCATTGCAGTATCAGAGTTGGTAAGAGTTTCTGCGAAGGACTTATATTTGCTCAATTCTTCATTCAAAGCAATGACTTTTATGGTTTGCAAAAGGGAAGGACGTAATAATTCAAGAAGCCGCACATCTCGCATCGTCCATGGTTTATTGTGAGGGGAGTGACGGTGGATACCGATAGCGTTTGTAGTTTCTGGTGAATCATAGGTAATCATTATTGTTTCCAGACGGTCAAAACTTTTTTCGCTGATGGATTTTAACTCTGGATTCTCACTAAAAAATTTAGCGAAGTCCCTTTTAATATTTTCCCGGGGCGCATCAATGTCGCTTGCCATTACCGGACGGCTTTGGTTCAGAAGTAACTTGACATTAGTGTCGTAGTGTAAAAATTCTTGAATGACTGGATATTCTTCTTTTTTAAAACCCACACAGTCTAATACCTGGAAAGTTTGAAAGTCCGGATCGGTCCAGGCACTCACCGTGGCTTGGGCCCCGAAAAAGGGAAGCATATGCTCTTTGAAACATTCTTGCAGATCTTTTCTGTTTTTACAGGTGTGGAGTAATTTTATAAGATTGAATAAGGCTAAATAATCCTTTTCGGGAAGGGATTCGATATATGGATTATCTGTCATTCGCTACCTCGCTTGTTCTAAACGTCGAATGAACCCAAACCTGATAGCGTGGAAATTACACTCAGCTTACCATTTTATTCTGTTTTGCAGACAAAACATTACATAAATTCAAGATAAAACCAAGATTAAAATCCGATATTCCCAATCGACGGGGGGTGGGATAGACCAGTAATAATCCCACCAATTTAACCCTTCTTATCTTAAAGGACGCAGAATACCTCCACCGAGGTATTCATTCTGAATATCCGAAATGTAAAAATCGATTTCAGAGGTTGTGCTGTTAGGTATTGTATTATGAACAAAAAATAAAAACTCCTTGTATAGAGTTTGTTATTGATTCAGTACGAACCTTAAGGGACCGCCACCAAATATGCCGATTTCACAGCATTACATAATGTTGAAAACAATTTTCCAATACAACTTAAAAATACTTAATAAGCATAAGGGGAGAAAGATTATGAAACGTCTACCTGTGGTTGTTTCTCTTTTTACAGTTCTATTTTTCATATTTGGTCTCACTACTAATGTGTTGATCGCTGACCCTGCATTTTCTGATGTGGCATATGCGCAAAAGAAAAAGAAGTCAGACAAGGATAAAGATAAAGACGATGATAAAGGTAAAAAGGGACTTCGTCATAGGGTCGACGCCCTGGAGTTACAAACTACTGACTTGCAAAGTCAGATTGATTCCATTGAACTTACTCCCGGACCTAAAGGCGATATGGGTCCTGCAGGTCCGCAAGGACCAAAGGGGGATACGGGAGCTACTGGTGCCGCAGGAACAACTGGCCCTCAAGGACCAAAGGGGGATACGGGAGCTACTGGTGCCGCAGGTGTAACTGGAGCGAAAGGTGACACAGGCCCCCAAGGCCCAGCAGGTAATGACGGTGCTGTTGGAGCTACTGGACCACAAGGACCAAAGGGTGATACCGGGGCAGTTGGCGCGACGGGTCCGCAGGGATCCAAAGGTGATACTGGCTTAACAGGCGCGAAAGGTAATACAGGACCACAGGGTCCGGCAGGTAATGATGGTGCAGACAGTACGGTAGCTGGTCCACCTGGACCTAAGGGTGACACAGGACCACAGGGGACGAAAGGAGATACGGGAGCAACAGGTGCTACAGGAGCCACAGGGTCACCGGGAATTAGTGGTTATGAAGTTATACCAGGAGGAAGCACTTGGTATGGTCATGGAACAATACTCTCTACTGTATCATTTTGCCCAAAAGGTAAGAAGGTTCTTGGTGGAGGAGTTGAAGCATTTAGGCACACAGAAGTGGTTATATCCAGACCCTTAGCTGATGGTTCAGGTTGGACTGCAACGGTAGACAATAAGGCAGGGGGCAATGTTATGCATACTACATGGATTATATGTGCCTGGGTAAATTAAAAATCCAGGAACATCTAAAAAAGCCCATCCTGTTTTTACGGGATGGGCTTTTTGTTTTTTTGTTTATGGAACATAATTGTAGTGTCCGCTTATGGCTGCGGTTTCAACCGATCGCTGCAACACAGGCATTTAAAGTCAAGAGGTTTAGCCTTTTCTTGGCTACAAAATAAAACCCGGATCCACCCCTTCGGGACACGAAGGCTAAGGAAAAATATCACGGCCACGCTGCATTGCGGCTCACGATGACAGCAATAGTTACCACCAAAGGTATCTTTTAATGAACTTCCATCAATTCAACATCAAAAATCAAAGTAGCGTTGGGTGGAATGACACCTCCCGCGCCACGTACTCCATAGCCCATGGAAGGAGGAATGATTAAAGTCCGTTGTCCCCCTACCTTCATTCCCTGCACACCTTGATCCCAACCCTTGATAACTCTGCCAGCACCAAGCGGAAACGTAAAATTACCCGGACGATCACGTGAGCTATCAAACTTTTTGCCTTTATGTTCTTCAGCAGACTTGTCGTACAACCAGCCTGTATAGTGGACACTCACCATCTTACCGGTAACTGCTTCTTTGCCATCTCCTTTTTTTACATCAATTTTTTTAAACTCCTCACTAGCAGCACCGGCATTGACCGCAATGGTAAGACAAAAGGTAAACATGAATAACCCAACCAAAGATTTCATTCCAGTCATTTTGACCTCATAAAAACAGATTAATTAATTTAATAACTGAGGCATTATATATGATCCCATCAGACTGTCACAACTGAATGAGGATTTCTATATCCGTGACAAGTATAAAAACTAAGATGCTTCGACAAGCTCAGCATGACAAGAAAAACCATGGATCTACCCCTGCGGGGCACAAAGGCTAAGGAAGAATATCACGGCCACTCAGCTTTGCGGCTTGCGATGACATTCAAAGGAAGAGTTTAAATGAGGGAAAAGAAAGGACTTGATTAAGCCGTGTCAACTATTCGTAAGCAGACCAAGACATTGCACATTGCCACCGGTGGCTTCGCCGGAAATAAAACAGGGGGGACCGAATGGTCCCCCCTGCCCTTGTTACAGCTTTATTGACGATCCGTTATCGCATGGACAACTTATCGTCCCCAGCTTCGTTAGAAGCAGATTTCTCTGCTTCATCCGGCTGAGAGGCGGTTTTCACCCCTTTAACCGTCGCTTTACCCAACGGAAGGATCGAGCGGTCACCAGAAGGCAAGACCTTCAGATAACCCCACTGACCCGCCTGCTGATAAGGCGTACGGGCATCTAACCACAGATACGTGCCGGGGTTCTTGTAGGTTCCACCAGCATTGAAGAAGGCCTGGATGTATTCTCCTCCTCCGAACTCTTCAACGTCAATCATATCTGAATTTTCCTGATTCAGATGACGACGCCACTGGTGTCCATCTACATTGAACATCTGGTTCTGCTCGTTATGAGCACCAAACACGTTGATCATCACATTATCGCCTGCATGCGCCTTGATCGTTGGCGTTGCCGGATCAGAGTCCGCTGCAACACAAGCCGTGAACATATTACCCAGTTCACAACCTTCGTCTTCACGATAGGTCCAGGGCTCCAGGCGATAGTTCACGCCCGTCAAGCCTGCTACGTTCTGCAGGTAAGGCATGAACGACGTTCCCAGAATGTTGTCCTCATCCTGGAAGTACAGGGCGAAATCCCTGTAGTTTTCAAGATGGGAATTCTCTGGATAAGACTTGTCGATGATAACATCCGCTTTCCAGGAGTTACCCAGGGAGATGTCTTTCCCTGTTTCCGGATCACGGTACACCGAACCGCGAGGCCCGATGATGATACCGCCGAACAGTCCATCTCTCACGTTCGTCGTCAGGTTACCGAAATCCCACAGCAACGCACCGTTGATGTTGTAATCCTCATGCGCATAGAACGTGTAGGTTTTCGATTTGCCCGGTGCTACCGTCTGGTCGCCCGGGTTGTTCCCGACGTTGATGCCCTGGGAATCCAGAGGATCGAACGCGATGTTGTTAGCATGCAATGAAGCGTTACCTTTTTTCAAACGATTGGTCAGTTTAACTTTGATACAATCGCCGATGTTGGCACGCAGGGTCAACGGATGAGGCATACGCCCATCTGAAGCGGCCTGCCTGGCTTCGCCTTCCAGCGCGAAGATTTTACCCTGCGCATTGGCAAGAAGAAGTTTACGCTCGAAGTCTACTTCGATCTGATCTTCAGTGTTTGGGTTGAACTTCAGAGCTTTGTTAATAGCTACAACACTGAAATTCTTAACCGGTGCACCTTTCGGGCAGAGGGTCCTCTTCTGCTTCTTGGCAAAGTCTTCGTTGCCAGGAAGAACCTGAAGGTCTTTCTGCTTTTTGTTGTGTACGCGGAAGATACCCCAACTGCCTTCAGACAGATGAGAAGTACGACCGTCATACATCAGGTAGTCACCCGCCATACCCTGATAACCACCAGCGGTGGTCGCCAGGTCATAACGTTCAGCGATACCAATATGCAGAGCGTTGGTCACCCGTGAATCTGGGTCATAACGCTCTGGTCGGAACCCATGTCCTGAAAGGGAGAATACATGGGTTTCGTTCATCATACCGTGCAACATACGGAACACCACATTGTCACCGACATACGCCCGAATCATCGGGGTATCCGGATCTCTGTGGGTCTTACTGCTGAACAGTTTAGAAGCATCAGAGTTTGACTTCAACCGAGCAGACAATGAAGCCGCACGGAAGTTGAAGCCACCACCTGTGGTGTGCGTTCCACCATTGAGGTGTGGGAAAGCCACTTCCAGCATGGTAGAAGGCATCTGGAAAGAAATCGACTGACCGGCAGCAATCGCGTTCTCACGCGACAGTCCGGGAGGATTCCCCTCACTCACCAACTGTGCTGTATGTGGAACCGTGTCATGCAACTGTACAACGATTTCACGGAAGCTGCCATTACGCCCGTAAGCGAAAGGCTCGGTTCCATGAATGTCGGCAACCGGACCACTGCGGATCGGTTTGCCGGTTTTCGGATCATGGTACGTGGAGCCCCAGGGCTCAACGATGGTAGATCCGATTCCGCCGTGCGGCCAGGTGGTCGCGCCGAACG